>CAIMFH010000148.1 GCA_903840265.1 uncultured Schlesneria sp.
CAACCCCATCTCACGATACAATGAGTCTGTGGACATGCTGAACTCTCCTCTGGAATGTCGTGCCGCTAAACACAACTCCAGGGGTGACCAGCATGTCCGCTTTTTTCAACTCATCCCCCCAAATAGTCGGATGAACCCAAAGACCTGACGCCTCGTTGTGCCTTGTTGGTAAGAGATAAATATCTCGAAGAAGTTCCCGGAACCGCACCACAACAGTACAGCTGTTGCGATGGTCGTGGCCAGATTATCCACGAATACCCCCAAGATGACAAAGGATTATTGATTCGTCGAGATCGCGCGGAAGTCATCGTGAGACAAGCTGCGGAAGCGAAGTGCTTCTCGTACAAAGCAGAACTGACTGTGGAAGGAGCAGCTCCGCTTTATGAGCAGCTCAGAGACTACAAACAAGTACCATATGCAGAAAAAGTACTTGATCAACTCCACGCAGAGAGTCGACATCGGGGAACGTTGCCAAGCAGTTCCACCATTGGCGCGATGCTGGTGTTCAGTCCCACTGATGGACGACGTGAGCCGATTTCGCACTATCGCGATTGCTACGACAACTGGCAGAATCGAGAGTTCGAAATTCTGCCGTATCGTTATGCACTCGACGATACAGCGATCAAAGAGTTTCAAAATCAGTACTTGGATCAGATCAGAAATGATCTGGTCGCCTGTCTGGGGCGATCAGGGCGAAAAGCAGCGAAGAGCACCCGCACTTACCAGTTGACGTTTGTTTGGGGCTTGTTGTGATGAGTCGCGTTACACAATGTTGGTCAATTCGCATTAAGGAAAGAACGATGTTTCGATTTGTTTTGACGCTTGCGGTTTGTTTGTCCTTCGTCTCGTCCGAGTGCTGGCCTGCGATGTTCAGCCAACCCATTTCTCAGCATTTGCCTCGCAGTCACAAAGGCGCACACTAGCCGTCAACTCTCAGTATTTTCGGATTGTGGCACGATGCGGGTCTCTCGTATCGAGAGACCCGCGTCATGCTTTGCAAAATCTAGGGACTGTTTGTCACTACGGCCAATTGGCCCGGCGTGGAGACCAAATCTGCTCTTGCCCCTTTAGTCCTAATCTCTCAGCGAGACTGTTTCCACTTGGATTCGAAACAGCAGTTATTCTTCGTGAATCACTTCACGAAACGTCGCCGTTTCGGGCGTGTCGCCGTCCACGTGATCGACACCACGTCCGATGTTTGCGGCCAGATGCTGCAACAGCTTGTAGACCCACTCTGTTCGGTCGGGCAGCCCAATCGCGGCAGCGACTTGTTCGGCCGTTTGCGGTTCGTCGACTTGCTTGAGGTGAGCCACCAGCCGGGATTGCAGATCGAGGACTGATGCCGCCGCCTTCTTGCCCGCTTCGACACCGGGCTGGTGATAGGCGTTGATGTTGACCAGTTCGGCGTAGAGACCGACAGCCCGTTCGTACAGTGCGATCAAGGCACCGATGCTGCGACCATCGACTTCGTAGACCGAGATCGTGATCGAATCGCGACCGCTGTCGTAGAGTGCCTCGCGCGTTCCCAACAAGAAGCCTTGCAGGTAATCGCCCGCCGTGATCCCCGGTTCCACTTCGAAGTCGAATTCGGAGAGTTCGCCCTGATCGTCGGTATCGAGGTCTCGGTCCTTCAGCACCTGAATAAACGTCGCGAAGAAGTTGGGGATGCCGTCTCGCAGTTGTTGCACGTAAGCATGCTGGTCGGTCGAGCCCTTGTTGCCGTAGACGGCAATCCCTTGATGGACAGTCTTGCCGTCTCGATCCAGTTCCTTGCCCAGCGATTCCATGACCAGTTGCTGCAAGTAGCGGCTGAACAGACAGAGCCGATCCTTGTACGGCAGGATCACCATGTCTTTCGTGCCGCGTCCGTTGCCGATGTGGTACCACATCAATGCCAGCAGCGCGGCCGGGTTCTTCATGGGGTCGGATTCGCGCGTCAGCCGGTCCATTGCGGCGGCACCGTCGAGCAGATCTCCGGTGTAGAGACCTTGCAGCGCAGCGGGAAGCAGTCCCACGGCCGACAGCACCGATGTCCGTCCGCCGACCCAGTCCCACATCGGGAACGTGGTCAGCCAGCCTTCGGACTTGGCAACCTTGTCGAGTTTGCTGCCCACTTGTGTGATCGCGACCGCGTGCTTGGCGAAGTCGACCCCGGCATCGCGGTAGGCCTTCTGGACTTCGAGCATCCCGTTGCGAGTTTCGGGCGTCCCACCGGACTTAGAAACGACCACGACCAGCGTCTTACCGAGTTGGCCGTCCAGTTCGCCGAGGATCTGATCAATCCCGTCGGGATCGGTGTTGTCGATAAAGAACGGCATCATCGCGTCGAACGGAGACCCCAACCCTTGCGCGACAAACTGCGGGCCGAGGGCCGAGCCACCGATGCCGCACACGATCAGGAACTGGAACTCTTCGTCGGCCGAGGTGATGCGATTCTCGTGAATGTCTTCCGCAAACTTGGCGATCGCGGCCTGAGTGTCGCGGATTTCCGCGGTGATCTCGGGGGTTGGCGCCAGTTCGGGGGCTCGCAGCCAGTAGTGGCCGACCATCCGATTTTCATCAGGATTGGCAATCGCCCCTTCTTCCAGAGCTTTCATTGCGGCCAGCGCCTGCTGCATGCGAGGCAGCAGCGGAGCCAGGTCGCTCTGTTCGAACCGCACGCGACTGACATCCAGCGAGAAGCCCAGGTCGTCATCGGTGATCAGATACTGACAATATCGTATCCATGCAGCAGACATGGTTCGCCTCTATCGAAATGGAAGACTGGCAGGGCCGCTGACGCGCCGACTCTGCGGGATCGCTGGAACGTGGTCACTACGATAACGACGTTCCGCCAGCAGTGCGACAGACGCCGCCATCGTCTATGATCGTCTTTCACCGCCTTCATGGACTTGTTGACGCAAACGGCTGAAGATTTCTTAAAGACGAGTCAAGAATCGCATCTCAAATTGACCTGCCGCCGATAGGAGAATAGCTTTGAGATGGTTTTTGTGTGATTCTGCTTTGCCTTTCTGCGGTGGAGTCGACAGAGCGGGAGTCGTTCGGGCAAATCACAAGCGGAGGGTACCATGAAAGGTTCGCGGGTCCGGACACTTATCCTGTTCGTGGTTTCTCTCTCCCTTTTTGCCTGTAGTTCACCCAAGGCAAAGCCTCCGCGCAGGGCTCCTCAGGTCACGGTCGGCCTGGTTCAGTCCAAAACAGTCACGCTCTCGGAGAAATACGTCTGCCAGCTTCGTGCGGACCACCATATTGACATTCGCGCCCAGGAGGTCGGGTATCTTGACGCGATTGAAGTGAAAGAGCGCCAGATGGTGAAACAGGGTGATGTCCTGTTTCAGATCAATTACAAGAAGCTGTTCCAAGACAAGGCCGCCGCTTCGGAGGGGCCTTCGCCGGACGGTGCCAATGTGACGAAAGCCCGAGCCGGTGCCGACGCGGCGACGGTGGCATTGGGTATCGCCCCGCTGACGGCACCTTTTGATGGAATGGTGGGACGAATCTCGCTGGAGGTCGGCAGCATCATCCAGAAAGGTGAAGCCTTAACGACGTTATCCGATAACGACACAATGCGGGCCTATTTTCACCTCTCCGAAGCCCGCTACCTGGAATTCAAGACCGAGTTGGAAGAGCACAAGGATGAACCGCACATCGAACTTTTCTTGCCCAACGGCAAAAAATACGATCACATCGGCCAACTTGCTGCAATCGGTGCCAACTTCAATACCGAGACCGGAACGGTAAGTTTCCGGGCCGACTTTGCCAACCCGGATCACCTGCTGCAACATGGCCAGACGGCCACTCTGCTGATCGGCCGAATCCAGCATCATGCCATCGTCATTCCTCACCGAGCGACATTCGAAATCAGTGACGATCGCTACGTATTCGTGGTCGACAAGGACGATGTCGCCCGGCGACGCAAGATCGTCATCGACGATGAGACGGACGACCTCTATGTCATCAAGGAAGGGCTTCAGGTCGACGAGAAGATCATCGTCGACGGAGTTCTGCACGTTCACGATGGCGAGAAGGTGGAATACAGCGATCAGCCGTCCAAGTGAGATGAGGACAGTTGAGTGGCAACCTAATCGGCTACTTTGGCGCGATGCTCCTGTCCGAACGTAGGTAAGCGACGAAACGTGTCGCGATGATTCCCATCCAAGCGATCATTGGCTGAACGAGCAGAAATGTGAATAGAGGTTCTTTGCATAGAACCAGCGCCGCAGGGTGGTCGATCAATTTCACGACAACGACAACTCCTGCCAGTGCGACGAGAGGCGTTGTGCTGAGGCCATACATGATCAGACTCCAAATGCCGCTTGGTCCGGTGAACTCCTTACGTACAAAGTCGAAAACAACTCTCTTCCACATCACCCTCTCCAAACGATACCAAGACTTCAACAGCAGTCTTTCGGCGGGCACGCGGTCCGCAAAAGCGATGCTAGCGCGCTTCCCTCAACCTCCGAGATCTCAAAACGAGATTTTTCGCCTTCCGATCATGAAGTCATCGCACGCCGCGATTAGTTACTTCGCGAAATCATCTTTTAGCAAATCGAACAGGACCTAATTGCTTTTCCATAAATACATTACATCTTGCCTCCGCAAAACGCTCTCTCCCCGCGAAGAGCCGCTGCAATCTCTTGCAAGAGGCCTGTCGATCTACTACCATCTCCGACATTGAGACTCAGTCTCAACTTGCCAGCCAGATTCAGCCAGCTTGAAATCCCGCCCCTTGAGCGTGGTGTTTGATACTCCATCGAGCCCCTGCTCTCGTTAGTGAAAGACGTTTGTTCCACTCCAGCTTTTCGACAGATGTTGTCGTCGAGCAGCCGTCGAGTGTGGCCGAGCGAATGTTGAAGGAACTTGCCCATGGCAGATCAATGGTTCTATCGGGTGTTCGGTCAAGTCGTAGGGCCCATGCCGCTGGAAAAACTGCGCGAGTTGGCCGACAGTGGAACGATCCGAGCTCTGGATGATGTTCGATCAGGTTCGTCCGACTGGGTTGCCGCGGCCACGATTGATGAACTGGGGCTGTCCACCAGCGAACGTCACACCAATTCCAACATGGCGACGATGACGATGAGCGATCTTGAGATCGCCACCACCACCAGCAACGATGACTGGTACTACGAGATGGGTGGGCAGGAACTGGGCCCGATTACATTCGACGAACTGTTGACGTTTGCCGAGCAGGAACAGATCAGCGCCGATGACCAGATCAAGCTTGGCGCGCAGGGGAAATGGCGACGAGCTGGCTCCATCGGACGTTTGATGGCCGCAATGCCCTACAGAGCCGTTGAGAAGACGATTGCGCCGACTCCGGTGAGCCGTCCCCTTGATCGGCAACCCCCTGAAATCGTCGTCGCTCCTCAAGCTCTTCCCGAACCCGATCTGGAAGCAACCTACCGAGCCGCCTACGAAGACGCCAAGGCCAAAGTCGCAGAGACGATCCTGGCGCAAGCCGAAGCGACGTATCAGGCGGCCGAACAGCAGGCGCAGGGACTGATCGCGTGGTCCGCGAAACCCGAGATGGATCGGCACTGGTGGGGCTGGTCGAACGGAGTTGAATTTGGCCCCGTCGAATTTACTCAGGTCTTTGGTTTGGCCAAGGCGGGTCAGCTGAAGGCGACGGACTTCGTTCGTAACGGCCAGTTTGGACAATATGTTCCCGCCTCGAATTTGCCGGGACTATTCAACGCGGTCGCGATGTTGATGCAAGCCAAACAGCAACGCGATCTGGCGGCCAGTCAGGCTCAAGCGGCTGCGGCGGCTGTCGCACCTCCGGTCGTTCCGATCATGGCGATAAGGCCAGTGCAGACCAGCGAACCAGTGCGCGTGGTCAAGGAATCGTCACCGCAGCCCGCGACGCCTCGACGACAATCGGATGCTGTCATCGCCGTGACCGCATCGGCCCCGAAACCTCGGTCGAATCCCGAGTTAGACACAGTTCCCGCTTCGAATCGCGCTGCTTCCAACCTTTCGATCAATACGCCTGCTGACGTAGTTCCCGTCTCGCCAGAGCCGGCTAGACCAACCCCTGCTCGACCAATGGGCTATTCATCGCCCATGGCATCGACGAGCGGATTCGGTTCTTCGTCGAGTTCGTCCTATGCCACGAGCCGCCCGGCACCGGTGGCGGTGGCGAAGTCGTACCCGAAGAAGAGGTCATCGGCTTCTGATTCGACGTGGTTCTCTGACATGCTGGACACCTTGAAGCAGCCCAAGATCCTGGGAGCGGCCGTCGCGGTGTTGCTGGTTGTCGGCTGGGTTGCCATGCCAAAGAGCCGCGGAGCGGATATCAAGCGGTATCAGGCGCTCAAGCAGATCCATGATGAGATCCAAACGAAACGCTCCAGCCCGGGGGAACTCGCCTCGCTGCAAGAGAAGCTCGGTACGACAGCCAAGAAAATTCTGGCCGAAGTCAAAGACAAGGCCAGCCGCGATGAACCGGTGAAGCAGTCGTTGCTGTGGGCCACTCGCGACGAAGTTCCGCGGATGATCCAAGCCGGATTCGCCGTCGAATCACCTGCCGAAAAATCATTCGCCGCTCGATTGAAAGAAGCGGCTTACGACCTGGGTCTGGAGAAGCGGCCCGAGATCCAGATGGCGCAGGTGGTCCCGCAGACCGGCGATGATAATTGAACACTCATCCGCTTGTAACGTTGGATTTAGCTGAGTCGTCGTTTGCCGGGGATTTCGTGCCCACTGTCAACCAACAAGGTCTCGTACTCTTTCGCCAGCCGATAGGTTCGTGACTTGGTGGCTGGGTTTCCGATCACCAGAAACCCGGACTTCAGCCATCGCTGGCAGAGTAAGTAAGCTTGTCGGGCGGGAAGCTTGAAGAACTTCGCCACGTCGTTTCGCGTGACTTCCTTCATGCGAAAGAATAGACCCAACACTCGTCGTTGCTGCGCAGAAAGATCTCGCAGGACGACGCTCTGTTCAGGCGTGGAGTGCCGACTCGCGAGTTCCGCTCGTGATCGGACCGTGGCAAATGACTCTGCCATGCCCAGGCAGAAGTACGTCACAAACGAAGTCACGTCGGCTTCGGCACGTCCGAAGTAGTAGTTATGGCTATTTCCGACGGCCAGGCCGCTGTAGTAATCGCTCAGGTTGTCAGCGTAGTACTCTTCGAGCGAATAGATACCATTCAAACCATAGCCATTGCGATGCAGGATCAAGTTGGTCAATAGCCGGGCGGTTCGACCGTTTCCGTCAAAGTAGGGATGGATCGTCGCAAACTGATAGTGCGCCAGAGCCGCGACTACGGGCACGGGGATGTCGTCTTCAACGATCGAGCTATTGATCCAGCGCACCAGTTCGCGCATCATGGCGGGAACATCTTTGGGCTCGGGCGGCATATAAACAATTCGATTCGTCCGTGAATCGCGAATGACATTCTGCCCATCGCGATAACGACTCGGTTGCGACTTGCCACACATCACCAGTGAATGAATCGTGCGGACTTCTTTCTCGATCAGTTTGGTTGAATTACTGCTGATCCGTTCCACATATTCCATGGCGGCGAAGTAGTGACGAACCTCGGCTTCGTCTCGTTCGCGACCGGGAAAGTTCCCCTCGCCTTCGAATACGGCTTCCACTTGCAGGGCCGTGAGCCGATTACCTTCAATCTGCGTCGACAGATGAGTAGAAAGCAGCCGCGCAGTTCGGCGGAGAGAATCGAGCATCCGAGCTGATAGAGGCAGCGTGGCAACCAACTGACGGTCGGCCTCTAAGCTCATTAACGCTTTGGCAACTTTGCCCGTGATTCGATAGGTCGGTGAAAACATGCGGCAGCTCCAAGAAGGTGAGACTAGCCGCTGCCGAGAAAATGTCAAGAAAGTGTCGAGAAACCGCGGGTGGGTGGCACGTCCCTGAAGCTTTGTGAAGGGCGTGGTCTTCGCGTTTATCCCCCGTCCTTCGAAGACTCAGGGACGTGCCACACCTTCGAGTGCGGACGCAGCGCCGCTCGCCTGGGCGTATCTCGCAACGCTTCGCTCGCGATCGCGGGTATCAATGAACAAGCCCCGACGAAGATGAGTCTTCGTCGGGGCTTTGATGTTCAGACCCGTGCTCAAGCTTATTGCTGAGCGAATTCGGGACGGCGGCGGCCGAGTTGTTCTTTCAGGCGATTCACGATGCTCGAATGCATCTGGCTGACTCGCGATTCGGACAGACCCAGCGTCGTGCCGATTTCCTTCATCGTCAGTTCCTCGTAATAGTAGAGGATGATGATGAGGCGTTCGTTGCGATTCAGGCCTTTGGTGACCAGCTTCATCACATCGCGCTTTTGAATGCAGCGTGTGGGGTCTTCGCCCTTGGTGTCCTCGATGATATCGATCTCGCGGACATCCTTGTAGCTGTCAGTCTCGTACCACTTCTTGTTCAAGCTGACCAGGTTGACCGCGCTGGCTTCCTGCTTGAGTTTTTCGTATTCCTCGACCGGAACACCCATCTTGCGAGAGACTTCTACGTCTGTCGGCGGGCGTCCAAATTCGGCTTCGGCTTCCTTGCGGGCCGCTTCCACCTTGCTGGCTTTACTGCGCACCAGGCGCGGCACCCAGTCCATCGTGCGTAGTTCGTCGAGCATCGCTCCACGAATACGCGGCACACAATACGTCTCGAACTTGACGCCTCGTTCCAGATCGAATGCTTCAATCGCATCGATCAGCCCGAAGACGCCAGCCGAGATCAAGTCGTTCAGGTCGACTCCATCCGGCAGCTTCGCCCAGACTCGTTCCGCGTTGTAGCGGACCAAGGGCAAAAAGCGTTCGATCAGTTTATTGCGCAACGACTGGTTCGTTTGATCGCATTTGAAATTTGCCCAAATCTGGGCAATATCTTCTTCGGATACTCTCGTGACCATCCAACCCTCCATGGTTGTCATTGTTCCACAGTGAATCATTCACTGCGAAATGACGTCGTTGCCGTCAGATGATATACCGCTAACGGCGGCTCGCTGGGACTTCCGTCCCGGTCATTTCAAATGCTTCTTGCCAGAGTGTCCCGCACATCAGTCCCAGACCGTAACCTGCGATCAGTGACAGAAGAGCGGCCTGCACCGTGGCATCGAAGCCCACCGACAAAAACAGTCCACGTCCAATCGTCAAAACAAAAGCCAATAAGGCCCAACGCCAAGCGTCTCGTCGTGCCATGCTCGGTTCCATCCTGGCAGTCGTCCGTCCGTTGTGATGGTTCAAAACGCCATCCTCGCGGGCAGAGTTCCGCACAGTCTTTATCGACCGGGCAGAGCGTTAAAGTTCAGTTAATTCACCTTATTTCTCCAAGATCATGCAACCGGACCGACTTCTCACAAAAACGCTTTGATCAAACTGTTCACATTAAGCGGCACGGCTTGCTGATCGCCCATTCAACCGCTCGAAGAAACCTTCAGACTGTCCCGACACTGTTCGATTCAGTCGCTGAGCCACTTGCTCGATGGCCAGTTGCGCTGGGCATCCAGGGTCGACTTCGATCCACGGAACACGGCGAAACACGGACTGCGCGACGACCGGATCAAACGGAATGATTCCTGCCAGGCTGATATCACTGCTCAGAAAAGTCCGAGCGGCGTGACGTAGCCGGTCCATGATCCGGGCCGCTTGTTCGTTGGAGTCGGCCTGATTGATGAGCACCGAAACCCTGGCCACACCAGCCACTGCCAGGCTCTTCAAAGTTCCGTAAGCTTCCGCCACCGAAGTTGGTTCGGGAGTTGTGACGAGCACTGCGTGATCGACAACGGCTGCGATGGATCGTGCGCGAGCCACGTCGAAGCCGAGGTCCGAAATCAACCAGGCCTGACGCTGTTCGAACTCATTCAGGTCGCGCCACGCGGCGGTGCGAATCGTCGCAGTGTTCAGTAGGTGTCGACCGCCGGGAATGATTTGTGTACCGCCGGAACCGCTGAGGGTCACTTCGTGAAGTGATCGGCTGCCCGCCAGTACATGCTCCAGATTCCAGTATCCGTTTTGATTCGCAAGCAGACCAAGGCTGCCCGCTCCATCGCTGATATCCAGCATGCCGACGGCCGCATTCTGCCGAGCCAGCGTCGCAGCCAGATTGAACGCGATGACACTCTTACCGACGCCACCCTTACCACTGACGATGACGACCGACCGGCAGATCTGCGCTGGCTTGTCAGCGAACTGACAGATGTCGCCTCGACGCAGCGAGGCCAGGTTGCGCAGTTCGCGAGCCTGATCGCTGCTCGAACTATTGTGATGGAGAGTGGTCAACAAAGGTCTGCAATCAAGTCTGGAGAGCAAAAGGAATTAGCGATGCCATCAGTGAAAAACTAGTGATTTGTCGGGTTTACGGTGTCGAGTCCCATGATCAACCGAGCGGCTCGACAGGAGTCGGCAGGCTCGATGTCACGTGGGACTTCTTGTCCGGTGGCGAAATACGAAATAGGGAGTCCGATCTCACGGCTGGCCGACAGCAACCCGCCGCAGCCGGCCGTTTCGTCCAACTTGGTGAACACAACAGCAGTCGGCGATACGGCCGCAAAACGGTCTGCGGCCGCACGCAGTGAACTCGCGCCGGAAGCCAGGCTGAGAACCAGATAGACGTAGTCCGGTTTGGCAACCGCAATCAATTCTTTGAGTTCGGCCAATCGGCGATCGTCGTGAGGACTACGGCCGGCGGTGTCGATGAGTACCAGGTCGCAGTCGGCGAAGGCATCGAGCGCCTCTTGCATTTCCGCAGGGCTCGTCACGATTCGCATCGGCAGATCGATGATTTCGGCATAGGTGCGAAGCTGTTCGACTGCGGCGACACGATAAGTGTCCACGGTGATCAGGCCAAGCCGGCAGTCTTGCTGCAGCCCGAATCGTCCCGCCAGCTTCGCAAGTGTCGTCGTCTTGCCGACACCCGTCGGCCCCACCATCATCGCGATCTGTCGTCGTCCAGTGACGGGAGTAATCGCATGGCGGCAGGGAATCTGTCGTTCGATCAACGCGGTCAACAAAGCAGTCGTCGCCGAAGTCTCCGCCAGTTGGCCTGATGTCGCATGGCGGCTGAGTTGCTGAACCAGCTCTCGCGCCACATCGTCGGCGACATCGGCTTCGACCAGAGAAAGATAGTGAGGGAACAGTTCCGGCGGAATCTCGACCAGACCTCGCGTCGATCGACGGCTCAGGTCTGCGATCATTTGTTGCAATGCATCCAGTCGCTTCTCGATGGATGCTGGTGAGGTGACATCCAGGTCACTCACCGGCAGAGTGCGACTGGGCGTCGCACTTCGTTGTTGTGCAATCCTGACTCGATTGACCGGCGTCCGCACTGGTTGGAGAAGTGACGATGGCGGGGCGAGTTCCTCAAATTGTGCAGCTGGCGGCACTGCGACAAACTCGCTTGGCGTCCAATCGAAACCCCCAACAGATGCTTGTTCGTGTTTAGCGGTGTCAGCCAATGACGCCCGTTTCACGGAAGCGGCGGCCACAGTTGAGGTATCGATTGTGACGGCGACTTTGTCCATTTCAGCGATGAGGCGTGCCCGAGGAACGATCGTCGATCGTTGCGCCTTCACTTCCACTTGCGGCTTCGCTGACAGCCAACTGAAGAGGCCGGTCTTCGCGACTTGCTTCACTTCCACGATGACCGCATCGAGTCCCATCTCACGTCGCACTTGTGCCAGTGCTTCGTCAGTAGTCGCTGCTCGAAAAGTTCGAATTGTATTGCTCATATTATTCTCTTGGGCCGAGCGTTTGATCGGGACAATAAAGCGTGACTAAGTGGCACTGGCGATTAAATCAGGCACGTTCCTGGCAGCGGGCTGCCATGTGCTTTTTGTGACGGGGATCGGAATCTTGACCGCATTCAAAGGAACTTGACCGGCTGAGCGGATCGTCGTGTCGCGAGGGACTTCGTTCAGACTGAGCACGGCCAGCTTCGGAAGCGAACCACTCGTCAGTTGTCGCAGCACTTGCCTGACGCGTGGACCGCACACGGCGACCATTGGCAAACCGGCTCGAACCAACTTCTGAGTTTGTCGCGACAGTTCGTGGCGAACCCCTTCGACGACTTGCGGAGTCAGCTTGATGATCAGGCCACGTTCGGCGTATTCGAAGCCATTCGCCAGCACATCTTCCAACGCAGGATCAATAGTGATCGCGTGGATGACGCCCTGTGAATCTCGATAAGGCTGACAGATCGTGCGACTGAGAGCGTGTCGTACGTATTCAGACAGGATCGCAATTTCCTTCGTTCGCTCGGCATAGTCGCCGAGTGTCTCCAGAATCGTTTCCAGATCGCGAACAGGCACTCGTTCTCGCAGCAGATTCGTCAGAACCTGATGGACATGAGATGGCTTCAACAGTTCCGGGATCAGCTCGTCGACAACTCGGGGAGATGTCTGACGCAAATTATCCAGCAGCTGATGCACATGCTCTCGCGTCAACAGTTCGTCAGCGTGGCTGCGGACGACTTCTGTCAGATGACTGATCAAAAGCTGTGCGGGTTCGATGACTTGATAGCCGAGTTCGCGAGCCTGTTCGGCTTGCGCAGGTTCGATCCACTGGCCGGCGCGATTCGAGACGGGGTCTCGTGCATCGGCTCCAGGTAACGTTCCGCTCGTCGAACCCGTATCGATGGCGAACAAAGCGTCCGGACGAATCTCGCCCGTGGCGACTGTCACACCACGCAGCTTGATCTGGTAGGACCGATCTTTGAGTCGCAGGCTATCTCGAATTTTGACTTTGGGTAGCAGGATTCCCAACTCTTGAGCGATCCGTTGTCGCAGTTGGCCAATTCGTTCCATCAGGCCTCCGCCATTGGCGGATTCGGCGAGTCGAATCAGCTTGTATCCCAATTCCAGTTCAATGGGTTCGATCGCCAATTGATCTTCTGGACGAGTGGCCGACTTTGCAGGTTGGGCCTGTCGAGCCGCATCGGAAGCAGCTTGAGCAGTCACAACTTCGAGCTGCTGACGTTTCCGCTGCAGTTGCAGTCCGACGAGCATGCATCCTGTTCCCATCGCCAGCATCGGAATCATCGGCAGACCGGTGAAGGCCAGACCGATCGCGGCCGCTGCGGCCAGGAACAGGACACTCGGATCGCCGAATGTTTGTCCGATGACATCTTGCGAGAGATTGGCTTGTGATGAAGATCGAGTCGCCAGCAAGGCGGCCGACAGCCCGATCAGGAAACTGGGGATCTGTGTGACCAGACCATCGCCAATTGTCAGCAACGTAAAGACTTCGACGGCTCGTTGCGGAGCCATCTTATATTGGATGACGCCAATCAGGATGCCACCGATCAGATTGACGGCCGTAATCAGAATACCAGCCAGGGCATCGCCGCGAACAAACTTGCCGGCTCCGTCCATGGCGGCATGAAAATCAGCCTGAGCCGTAATTTCCGCACGCAGGCGGCGCGCTTCGTCACCGGAAATGACGCCCGCGTTTAGATCTCCGTCGACAGCCATCTGTCGGCCGGGCATCCCATCCAAGGCGAAACGTGCGGCCACTTCACTCAGCCGTGTCGCACCTTTCGTGACTACCACGAACTGGATGACTGCGATGATTGAAAACAGGATCAGTCCGACGGCGATCTGATCTTGAGCAACGAACTTGGCGAAGGTGTTGATGACTTCGCCAGCAGCAGATGTTCCATGAGTCGCTGCTCGAGTCAGCAGTAACCGAGTCGAGGCGATATTAAGGACAAGCCGAGCCAGCGTGGTCAGTAACAACAGTGACGGGAACGCGCTGAAATCGGACGGACGGGCCACAAACAAGGTTGTCAGCAGCAGCACAACCGCCGCCGTCAAGTTTGCTGCGAGTAACAAATCCAGCACTGCGGGAGAGACGGGAACGATCACGACCAGCAGCGACGCGATCAGCAGCACGGGCAGGACGAACCCGGTCAGGGTTCCTGCAACGCCGCGCGGACGATGAGCGCTGTCGGTAGACATTCGTGTCTCCGCCAAAGTGGCTTCGGCCCACTTGGAAGTGATGTGAATTGCAACAAATTGAATTGGGGGAGAAAGGCGGCGGGTTGATATCGAAAACGGAATCTAGTGTCCAGTGGAATGCGAGTGACATTCTGGCGTAACTCGTTGCACCGGCAGAATCTGCCCGTCATGCCACCTACCGATCAGCGGACGGCTCGTCATTGCCCGATAACGACGGAAAGAGTGGTGGTTTTTGCCGATTCTCGTTCAAGCAATCATGCTCGCCTCGATCATCAGACCGTGCGACTCCACGATCCTGAGTTCTGACTGATGAGTCGGAATCGAGGATGATCTCGTCTGGACACAATTTCAGAGGTCAGATACAGACCGCTCCGGAACTTTCTGCCGATCCTTCGGTGAGTTCCGCCTGAATGGCCGAGGGTTTCCGAATCGCTCGGTTGAATATTGTGTAGCCAGCCTACGATTACCTTCACGAATTGACGTTCACCCGTCCGAAACGCCTGACATTCCGTTTAGTCGTCGCAGCTTTCCAAAGAATGAAATCGTCGTTTCGCGTTGGAACGACAGATCTGGGGCTTGGGCCGGCCTCTGCCATTCACGATGAACGCTGTGGCTCGGCAGGCGTAGTTCGCTTTCCGGCATTATTAGAGAGATAACTCGATGAGATTCCGGCTAGTCGCCGCCTTACCGGTCTATCTGACGCTATATACCGTCTCACTCACGGTCGCCTTTCTGCTGCGCTTCGATCTGCGAATGAGTGCCGAGACCTGGCGTACCCTCTTCGCCGTGCTCCCCTTCACGCTGTTGATCAAAAGCATTGTTTTTGTGATGGGCCGCGAATGGAATCGCTACCATCGCTATACGACGATGTCTGATCTGGCGTACATCATCGGCCTGCGGACGATTGGTTCGTTACTGGTCTTCAGTTTCTTCTCGACGGGAATCAGTGACGTTGTTCCCCCTCGATCTGTCATGGCAATTGATTGGGTGTTATCTATTTTAGGCACAATCGTGCTGCGCGCTTCGATCCGATACGTGCGAGAACAATATGGCCTGCAGATGCGCAAGTGCGAACGTAAGCGAACATTGGTCTACGGAGCCGACATCAATGCGGTCTCCATTGTTCGCCTTTTGCGAACGACAGCGGCAGACCACGAGATCGTCGCGTTCCTCGACCCCTTCGATTCTGCGGAACATACGCTGATCGGTGGAATTCCGGTCGTCAACTACTGCGACGATATCGCTGGTGCAGCCGCGAAGTACAAAGCCGGCCACCTGTTCATCCCTGGTTCCGTTTCGGGCCGAACGGTTCGTGGGCTTTACCAATATTGCCAGGACGCCGGGGTGAAGGCGCATGTCATCCCCGCGATCAGCGAAATCGTCAGCGGTCGCGTCAAGCTGTCCATCAGTGATGTCACCATTTCCGATCTGCTGCGTCGCGAACCGACTCAATTGGATATGGAAGGGATCGCGGGATTCATCACCGAGAAAGTGGTGCTGGTCACGGGAGCCGCCGGTAGCATCGGCTCAGAATTGTGTCGCCAGATTATTGAGTTCAATCCCACCAAAGTCGTGTTGGTCGATCAATCTGAGTTTGGGATGTTCCAAATCGAGCAGGGATTCGTTGTTCAGGACCTTAAGGGTGTCGAACTGGTCTACGTCATTGCCGACGTAAATGACCAACCGACGCTGTCTCGCGTGTTCAGCGAGCACCAACCTGACATGGTATTTCATGCGGCAGCGTACAAGCACGTCCCGTTGATGGAAGACAATCCGCAGATCGCCATCCGCAACAATGTGTTGGGCACGAAGAGTGTCGTCGATCTGGCCGACCGGTTTGGAGTGCAACACTTCGTGCTCATCTCGACCGATAAGGCCGTCCGACCAACCAGCATCATGGGATCGACCAAGCTGGTCGCCGAAAAATACCTGCAGGCCGTCGCCGCCACTTCCAAGACCAAGTTCATTACCGTCCGATTCGGCAATGTCCTCAACTCGGCCGGTAGCGTCGTCCCCACGTTTCGCCGACAGATTCTGGAAGGGGGCCCCGTCACGGTCACCCATCCCGAGATGACGCGATTCTTCATGACGATTCCCGAAGCTGTGCAACTGGTGCTGCAAGCCAGTGCCTTGGGAGACTCGGGCCAGGTCTTGATCCTGGACATGGGCGAACCCGTCAAGATTCTGGATCTGGCACGCGACATGATCTCGCTATCCGGCCTGCGTTATCCCGACGATATCGATATCGAATTCACAGGCCTGCGTCCCGGTGAGAAGATGTACGAAGAATTGTTCTACGGAAACGAGAAACGCGCTCAGAAGGTGCATCCGAAAATCTTCTGCGCCGAACGCGAACCGATTTCGCTGCTGGCGATCAAGCAAAACATCAGCCGACTGGAACGTGCGATTCAAGGCAATCGAGCTGAAGCTCGGAAAACGCTGGGCGACGTGATCGCCGGCTTCATCGCCGAGGGCGCCGAATTCGATCGTCAAGCGGCCTAGGCCCGCTCGAACCGGCTTGCCACCCTGAGCAGCGTGGCAAGGTTGGAGTCGCTTTCGATGGCGGCGTGGCAGGGGTTGAAGCGTTTCGCGAAACCCCGGTGTGTTCACGCAGCCTTTGATCAACGGCATTCGACTTTCAACCGGGCCTTCCCGCTGGCCCAGCCTTGCTGGAGCCGCTTTGGACGAAGCCCCGGTGTTTCGCGAAACGCTCCGTTCCCAGCCACACAGCCCCCCAACCCGTCTGAGCAGGGCGGTGTCAGCCACGGGCCTCTTTACATGAGCCTGACAGCGCGCTGTCGCGCACCAGAGTTTTGCAAGCAATCCAAATCATTCACCACCTGCTGAAAACCACTGTGACATTTAGTCTGGTTGACACACCGCAAATACATCGCTGTCGCTATAATTGTCAAAATCGCTACTTTCGCTACTTATTGTTCTATTTTTAGACAAATCCTGACGATTAACTAATGTCTCACTAGTTCATTCTTGGGCCAGGGATGTCTATATGTTGCGAAACTGCTTCCGGATGCTGATCGTGGGGTGTGCTTTCAATCCATTCATTGCGGTCAGCGCAAACGCGGATGAACCCGCTCCTCAAGTCGAACCTGCGACTATCGCAAACAAAACTGAGGCATCGCTCCCTCCATCCGCCATGTCACTCCCCCAACTGCAAGAGGACTTTTCGTCGTTAAAGACGAGGTTCGATGCCTCCGAGACGAGGCTGAAAGAGTCTGAGCGGAAGTTGGATGAGGCACAGATCCAGAATCAATCTCTGTGGACAGCATCAATCGACGCATCCCAACGAGTGAATTCACGAGTCTCAGCCGCGGATTTCTTTCCTGGAGCCGTGAACACGAACCTGATGGGGGAAAACGATATCGCCCCGACTCAGACGCGTTTCGGGGCGGGGTCACGTCTGGGTGATAGCGGGTTCATCTTCCGAACGGTATTTCAAGGCTCGGTCAGCGGAACCTATGACACGGGGTTTGTTGGCGGAAAGCCTCTGGAAATGGATCCTGGCACGATTGCGCTTCGCGGAAGCGCTGCTCGTCATCAGTCAGGATTTTTCCAGATGACTGATGCCAAAGGAAATCTGGCCGTTGACCTGCAAAAGCAATTCACCGAGACGGGGGATGATGTCCAGGCTCAGGCCTATCTCGAAACTCAGATCGACAACTCAGGTCAGTTGGTCGTTCGTCACGCCTTCGGTCGAACGGATCTCTCCAACATCGCGATATTGGCAGGCCAGTTCTGGACCGCTTGGGGCGATGAAGGCACGCTTCCTCATTCTCTCACTCTCAATTCCACGGCGGCAGGAACCGTTTATTCGATCGTTCCGCAGTTGCGATTGGCGACGTCCCTGAGCGATGAAGTGCTCGCATCGGTAGCAATTCAAAATCCATTGTCCAGCACAATTGATTCAACGGACCCGACCGACCCAGCACCACCTGCTCCTCCGACACCGAATGCTGTCTTGCAACGCTATCCCGACTTGGCAATGCGGATCAGATACTTGGATAGCGAGACGAGATATAACAGTTGCTCTGTCGGTGCATTGATTCGCGGCCTCGGCATCGAGACGAATCTCGGCCAGGAGCAAGTACGAACGGGTTGGGGGATTACCGCGAATTGCCGAACCCTGATTGCGCCCTGTTCCGCGATCCAATATGGAGCTGTGGGAGGACGTGGCCTGGGTGGTGACATATTCGGGTTGCAGACAGTTGCTGGCGTTGCCTCTGATCCATCAAATCTTCTTCAAAACCAGACCGACTATGGGGGATACCTCGGATTCACTCAGTTATTTTCCGACCACTTGCAGTTTAACACCGCATACGGAATTGCGCGTGGAGACAGCACCCCTGCCGTCCCTTTCCACAAAGCTCAGAACGCCTGGGCGAATCTGATCTATCGAAACAGCGATCAGTTGAGCGTTGGTTTCGAATACCATTGGGGTGAAAACGAGATTGGCGGAATTCCGGGAGACAATCATCGGGTTCTCCTCACTGTCCAAATCACGCCCAAAGCAAAGTCAACGGATAATTCTACCCCGGCAGCGACGCCATTTGGTGGGACAAAAATGTTTGCACCGGGAATGCCGGCACCGGCAACATTTCTGCCCCAATCCAATGGTGGCGATGTCTCACGTTTCAAGCGGCTGTAGAGCACTCAAAACCGGCGCGATTTGACACGGTTTCTTAACCCGACAATGTCAACTAAGGCATGTCGCTGGATAACGACTGCGAATTTAAGCCGCGCGTTGATCAAGACCGTTTTTTCAAAAAGGTTGGGGAAGTCCTGCCGCTGCGATTACTCCGTGCCGAACCGAAGTTAGAATCATCGATGTGGACTGTGCCCAATACTCTTTTGCTTAGGCACGAGGAGGAACCAACGTGAGACGACTCACTTTTGCGGCTGAAAACGGAGTCATCAAGCTCATTTCCGAGCAGGAAGTGGATATGCAGACCACCTCTGCTCCGGGCGCATCGCAAGATGCACAGCATCCATTCTGGCTCGAAATGCGTGATGCAGCGGACAGCACATTGATGGCACAGCCGATGCGAGATCCGCTGCCCAATACCATCGAGGTCTTCTCGGACGACCCTTTGCAGTCAGCCCGTCATGTGCACGATCCGCGCACCGAGCAAGCATTCAGCGTCGTCCTGCCGTCTCTGCCGGATGCGGACTCGGTCGTGCTGATGCGGGCTGGGACGGCTCCAGGGATTGCCCCCACGGCACTGGGAGCTGGCAGCGGGGCTACGGAAATCGGCAGATTCAAACTGTCCAAATAAGAAGGATGAACCGATGGGAACGGCGGACGGCGGAGTGATCGGGGCGACCAAAATCGTCAACAACGGGCCAGATAATCGCAGGTTCAACCTGGTCCTGCTGAGCGAGGGCTATCAGCAGGTGCAGCTCACGCAATTTTCAGCGGATGCCCATGCGTTCGTCGAAAACCTCCGAGCAACGGTCCCTTTCAACGGCAGCATGAACGCAATCAACGTGCATCGAATCGACGTGCGGTCTACCGATAGTGGAGCAGACGATCCTGTTGCCGCAGGGGGTACGGGAGCCACGGCGAGGACATACTTCGATGCCACATTTGGCAATGGCGGGTTGCGTCGTGCACTCGTAGTGAACAATTCCCTGGTGATCCAAACGGCGAATAGTCTGGTTCCCGCCTGGTCGATGCTGATGGTCTTGGTCAATTCGACGATCTATGGCGGAACAGGAGGACACGTGGCCGTGTTCTCGGTGGCACCGAGCGCTAATGATATCGGTCTACACGAGATGGGACATACTGCCTTCCATCTGGCCGATGAGTACGAATACTATCAGGGGTGCGGAATAGACACAGCCAACAATCACCACCCGGCGAGCGAGCCAAGCGAGCCAAATGTCACCGTGAACAACAATCGCAACACAATCAAGTGGGGCAATCTGATCGCACCGACGACAGCGGTCCCAACAATGCGAAACCCGAATTGCGCCAATTGCGATAGCCGTCCAAGTTCGGCTCCCGCTGGTACTGTCGGAGCGTTCGAAGGAGCGCACTACTATCACTGCGGAGCCTACCGTCCGGAGTACAACTGTAAGATGAGGGCACTTGGCCAGCCATTTTGTACCGTCTGCTCCAACGTCATCCGACTAGAACTCACCCGCTTCGCAGGTCCTTAACGACCGACATGGGTGGCCGAGGTCGTACTCGGCGCCCGGGTAGCCGGGCAGGAGTCGCTTCGGACGATGCCCCGGGTTTCGCGAAACGTGGGCCTCGCAGCTCACTGAGGCCATGCTCCTTGGGGCGGCCATTCAGGCCTTCTTAATCTTGTCTCGCCCCTCACTCACCTTCTTCGTCGCATTGCGAGTGTCGAGAACCATCTTGGCGTGCTTCACGATGTGATTGAAGTCGTACGCCGAGTGATCGGTCGAGACCAGGATGCAATCCTGCGATGCCAGGAACTCGGGAGTCAACTCCTGACTCTCCATCGCTGGCAGGTCCGGGTAGTGTCGCATCTTGGGCAGCGAGGGAACGTGCGGATCGTTGTAGCTCAGCACGGCACCACGTTTCATCAGGAGCTTCATCAATTCGAATGTCGGGCTTTCGCGCGGATCGTCCACGTCTTTCTTGTAGGCTGCTCCCAGGATGCAGATCTTGCTCCCTTTGATCGGCTTGGCGTCATCATTCAACATTCCCGCCAGTTGATTCACCACATAGTGTGGCATGTGAGTGTTGATCTCACCGGCCAGTTCGATGAACCGCGTTTGCTCACCCCACTTGCGAGCCAGCCAGGTCAGATAGAACGGGTCGATCGGAATGCAGTGGCCACCCAAGCCAGGGCCGGGATAGAACGCCTGGAAGCCGAACGGCTTCGTCTTGGCGGCGTCGATCACTTCCCAGACATCGATGCCCATCTTGTCGTAGAGCATCTTCAGTTCATTGACCAGCGCGATGTTCACGGCACGGTAGGTGTTCTCGAGGATCTTGCACGCTTCAGCGACTTCCATCGTCGACACGCGAACGATCTTCACCACGGCGTGACCATACATGGCGCAGGCTAGATCACCGCTGGTGTCATCGTACCCGCCGACCACTTTCGGAATCGTGGAGGCTTCGAAATTCGGGTTGCCTGGATCTTCTCGTTCAGGACTGAACGCCAGGAAATAGTCTTTGCCCGCTTGTAGTCCTGTGGCATTGAGGACCGGCAGCACATTCTCGCGAGTCGTCGTCGGATGCGTCGTGCTCTCTAGCACAACCAGCTGACCCGGTCGCAGTGTCTTGGCGATCGAATGGGCCGTCCCTTCGATATAGCTTAGATCCGGGTCACGGCTTTCGTTGAGCGGGGTCGGCACGCAGATGATGATGCAGTCGGCTTCGCCGAGTCGGCCCATATCGGCTGTCGGCTCGAATTGCTTTTCGGAGATCAACTTCGAGATCGCGCCGCTGTCGATGTGCTTGATGTAACTCTTGCCGGCCTTCAACTTGTCGACTTTGGTCTGATCGACGTCGAAGCCCATGGTCCTGAACCCGGCTCGCGTGAACGCCCGAATCAGGGGCAGCCCAACGTAGCCCAAACCGATCACGCCAATGATAGCTCGCTTTTCCGCGATCTTTTCCTGCAGTCCGTGGGTCGACATTCTGAAGCCCTTATTCGTGTCTATCGCTCGTCGTGCGCATGTTCGAAAAATGAAACCAGCTGCGGTTGGCGCAGCATTATCGGTCTAACCTGCATCAACGATGTTTTCGGAACAAGAGGTATGTCGAGCCCATCGCAGCATCGACCGATCCAACAAAGTTGTAACCAGTGACCAATGATCAGTTTGACACCAATCCAATCCCGAACAGACCCGATCAAATCGGATCACCGCAGGCGCAGTCATCCGCCCGCTTGATAGGGATTATACATCACGATTTCGAGTTCGATGTTGCCGTTTTTGGACGTGGTTAATCTAGCGAGCTTTGACGATGGGATTCGTCAACGTGCCGATCCCCGTAATTTCGATGCTGACCGAATCGCCGTCTTCCAACGTAAAGTTATCGGGCGGAACGACTCCCGTTCCCGTCAGCAGGAAGGCACCGGTGGCCAAATCGTTCTCTTTGACCAGCCAGCCGATCAGTTCTTCGAATCCACGTTTCATCTGATCCAGATCCGATTCCCCCTGGAAGACGGCGGCGCGACCGCGTTCGATCTTCAACCGGATCTTCGTCGCCGGACGATCCACCGGTCCCTCGGGAATCCAGACATACGGTCCCAGGCCGCAGCATTGGTTGTAGACCTTGGCCTGAGGCAAATACAGCGGGTTCTCCCCCTCGATGTCGCGAGCTGACATATCATTGCCGACGGTGAATCCCACCAGCTTCCCCACGGGCGACACGACCAGCGCCAACTCCGGTTCGGGGACTGACCAGTTGCTATCCGCGCGAACTCGCAATGGCTGCCCCGGCCCCGAAACGCGATTGGGGGTCGCCTTGAAGAAGATCTCCGGACGCGGTGCCGTGTAGACTTTGTCGTAGTGCGACGCCCCCGCCTTCGACTCTTCCATGCGAGCGACCTGGCTGCGCTTGTATGTCACTCCCGCCGCCCAAACTTCTTGCCGATCGATCGGAGCAAGAACTGTTACCAGTTTGGGATCGAGCGCCGGAGCTTTCGTATCGACCAGGAACTTCGCCAATCCGATCGGGTCGGGTGCATGTAACAAGTCCATCAAACTGCGGACGTTCTCGACCTGCAGCATGTCCAGCACGCGCAGCTTGCCATCGTCTTCGACCAGCGACACACGAATGGTACTGTCGGCCAGTTTGAGCTTCGCAAGACGCATGGTTGACCTTAGAGAAGTTGATGATCAAAGGTGGCAAACAGAATCGCCATCGCGGGAATGACGGCGATCCCAGTCGTCAGTCTACTTAAGCAACTGCTTGATGCGAGCAACAGCTTCTTCGACATTCGCGCGGCTGTTGAAGGCGCTCAATCGGAAGTAGCCTTCACCACTGGCACCGAACCCGCTGCCAGGCGTCCCTACGACATTGGCCTTCGACAACAAATGATCGAAGAACTGCCAACTGGTCATTCCGCCCGGAGTCTTCAACCAGACATACGGAGCGTTCGTGCCACCGTAGACAGTTTGACCCGCATCTCGCAGACCCTGACACAGGATCGCCGCGTTCTGCAGATAGAAATCAATCAATGCTCGCACCTGCTGGCGACCGGCCGGACTGTAAACAGCTTCCGCACCCCGCTGCACGATGTAGCTCACGCCGTTGAACTTCGTCGAGTGACGGCGATTCCACAGAGCATGCAGATCCACCGATTCGCCGGCGGCGTTCTTCGCCTTCAGTCCCTTGGGCACGACCGTAAAGGCACACCGCGTTCCAGTGAAACCCGCCGTCTTGCTGAAGCTGCGGAACTCGATCGCCACGTCGCGAGCCCCTTCGATCTCATAGATCGAATGGGGAATCGATGAATCGGTAATGTACGCTTCGTACGCGGCATCGAAGAAAATGATCGTGTCGTTCGCGCGAGCGTAGTCGACGAACTTCTTCAACGTCTCCTTCGTCGCGACGGTCCCCGTCGGGTTGTTGGGATAACACAGGTAGAGCAGATCGACTTTACCGCTGGGGAGTTCCGGGGTGAAATTGTTGGCCGCGGTAACAGGCAGATAAACCAGCCCGGCGTAGCGACCTGCTTCGTCGGAGTCACCCGTTCGCCCTGCCATGACATTGGTATCGACGTAGACTGGGTAAACTGGGTCAGTCACTGCGACAACATTGGCACCACCGAAAATATCCAGAATGTTGCCCGTGTCGCACTTTGAACCGTCCGACACGAAGATTTCATCCGCGGCAACGTGAGCCCCCCGGCTTTGGAAGTCATTAGTTGCAATAGCGTTCCGCAGGAAATCAAACCCCTGCTCTGGCCCATAGCCCCGGAACGTTTCCCGATGGCCCATCTCATCGACGGCCTTGTGCATCGCATCAATGCACGCCGTCGGCAACGGTTCGGTCACATCGCCGATCCCCATGCGGATGATCTTCGCCGAGGGATTCTCAGAGGCAAACTTGGCAACTCGCCGACCAATCTCAGGAAAGAGGTATCCGGCCTTCAATTTCAGGTAATTATCGTTAACGAGCGCCATCGATTTCTCCACAGTCTTTAGGTCAACACGGTCACTCGCCGTTGTAGAGACGCCTCTCGACGATTGCAACCATGCCATGACCTCGGAGGCAGCAATTCAAAATCTGAAGGCGAGCCACGGATTGAAACAGATCAAACACGGATAGGAGCAAAAGGCGATCAAAGATCGCCTACGTCGAACCGCATCAGGTCAATCTGAAATCTGATTTGATTTGAATCTTATCCGTGTTTGATCCGTGTTCATCCGTGGCTCGCCTTCTGCTTCTCCGTGGCCGCGTCGATCAGCGCAAATTCACTTCCGGATCTGAACCAGAGCCTTGGCCTGTTCCGGCGTCAGTATTCCTCGCAATGCCGCTTCCAGTTTTCCAAGATGCCTGTCGAAAGTCAGGCTGTCAAATCTGGATTGGTCGCGCACCACACGCAGCGGCGCTGTGGTCTCCTCAAACTCCGCGATCAGCTTCGCCACGGTGGCTGCTTGTTCTGCGGTGAGTTGCAGCCGCGCTGCGATCGTGTCGAACTCAATCGCACGTGCCCCAATCGAGCGCACGATGGCCTGCTCCAGTTGATGAAGTTGCTCGGTCGACAAGATCTGCAGCACTTCCTGCTTCGTCTCGCCATGGACGCGGGCCGATTCGGTCAGAATCGTATGCACGAGCCGACGCTGTTCATCGACACTCATGTCTGGAAAGCTCTTATCGGCCCCCTTCAGAACTGACAGTCGGATGGCCGTCAGGTTCTTGTCGTTCTTCTGGAGCGCCTCTTTAATCTGCTTCGATTGAGATTCCGAAAGCTCAAGCTCCTGCTTCAACGACGAATTCACCAGCAGGAACGCGTTCTTCCCATTAATCCCGAACACAAACGTCAAAGGTCGTGGAGCCTGACCGTCGGGATACTTGAGCAACTCGACATCAAATGGCTTGCCCAGCAACACCTGCAGATCGGCCCGCTGTCGCGCCGTCAAGATGGCCAGGCTCGACTTCATAGACTCCTGTTTCGCAATCTCCGCCTGCTCTTCAACCGTCTCACGATCGACAGTCGGATCTTTCGCCAACAGAGTGACGCGTTTGACGGTCTTCTCCGATTCATCCGACATCTTCGTCAGTTGCTCCGGCGTCAGGTTCAGAACCCGGCGGACGCGACCACTGTTGAACATCGCAGACCCACCCGCCTGCAGTCCAATCTGCCAGATCCGCAACGCCTGCTGCCTATCGAGCACCGCTTCCAACTGCGGCCCCTGCTGAACCAGCATCGAATCAATGATGTCCGCCTCTTGCTCCGGATCGCCCTCGACAGCCTTCACGGCCTTCGCGATCTGCACTTCCATCTCTGACAAGATCGCGTTGATCTTCGCCTTTTGTTCATCCGTCAACTTCAATTCCCGCTGAACCGCCGAGTTGCCGAACAACGTCCGATTCGACTTGTCGGCACTGTGAGCGATGGACACGGCGACGACCAGTTGCCAGACAACGACCAGTACACACCGCGAAGATAAGAGTGTTCGCATTTCTGACGGGCTCCTTGAGACTGGTGCGGACGAGGCCAATTGAGCAACTGGTTGAATCGGCCATTGTATCGCCGATGCGTGGGGAGACCATCTTTAGTGTTCGGTGCAGATGAGCGAATCCGTATCCACTGGCAATGTCAACGTCGTACTTCACTTTGTCCGGCCGCTTCCGCAAATCACGATTGCATGCGATTGGATTTATCCGATAATGCAGTCCTGCGGTCGTTGCCCTGACGATGGCATTTACCGTGTTGAAGGCAACGCTGATGAATCGAATCGCTGACGCTGGTTTTCGAATCCTGGTCCTCGCCCTCGTCGTGACGGGCGGACTCGTGCGAGCCGATGAGCGGGATGACTTCTTCGAAACGAAGATTCGGCCGGTCCTTATCAATAGCTGCTTACGCTGCCACGGCGAATTGAAGTCGTCCGGCGAACTGCGAGTCGACTCGCGCGACGCCCTGATGAAAGGTGGCGAGTCTGGTCCCGCAATCATCCCGGGCAACCCCGTCGAGAGCCGACTGATTCAAGCGATTCAGCGGCACGAAGATGTCTCGGCCATGCCGCCGGAAAAAGAAAAGGCGCTCCGTCCCGATCAAATTGCGTCCTTTGTCACGTGGGTCAAAAACGGCGCGAACTGGCCTGCGGCGACAGCTCGTTTCGAGGTCGCTCGTCACTGGGCCTTCGAACCGATTCGTGACGCCGCCATTCCCGAAGTTCAAGACAAGCAGTGGATCGCCACCAGCATCGATGCATTCATCCGCGCCAAGCAGGAAGCGGCCGGCGTTCAACCCGCCCCGGCCGCCAGCAAACAAGCCTTGATCCGCCGAGCCACCTTTGACCTGACCGGCCTACCTCCCACCCCGGAAGAGATTCAGGCGTTCGAACAGGATCAATCGCCTCAAGCCTTCGTGACCGTCGTCGACCGCCTGCTCAAGTCACCTCAATACGGAGAACAATGGGGTCGACATTGGCTTGATCTGGTCCGCTATGCCGATACCGCGGGCGAGAACTCCGACCACCCGCTGCCGCATGCCTGGCGCTATCGCAACTGGGTCATTCAAGCCTTCAATCGCAATCAGCCGTTCGATCAATTCGTCCGCGATCAGATCGCCGGAGATTTACTCGCCGCCGAAGGCCCCGCCGCAGAATACTCTGATAAAGTCATCGCCACCGGCTATCTGGCGATCGCTCGTCGCTTCGGACACGACATCGATAAGGACATGCATCTCACCTTCGAAGATTCGATCGATACATTGGGCAAGTCGATGCTCGGCCTGACGGTCGCCTGCGCTCGATGTCACGACCACAAGTTCGACGTGATCTCCGCCCGCGACTATTACGGCCTGTACGGGATCCTCGAAAGCACTAAGTTTGCGTTCCCTGGTTGCGAACCACAACAACAGCCACGCGATCTGATCCCGCTGCTCCCGCCCGATGAATTCGCCCGCACGATCAAGCCGGCCCTCGACCAGGCTGCCGCACTCGACACGGCCATCAAACAGCTCTCCGACGAAATCGCCGGATCCGCACGCAAGTTGAAAGAACTGACCTCGAAGAAGGTCACATCACTTTCGACGGGCATCATCGCAGACAGCAGCGCGGCTCCCTTCGCAGCCCAACTAAAACGCGACAACAACTCGACAGATCAGATCCCCGTAAAGCGTGGCGATCTGATTCAACTCTCGATCACGGGACCGACGAATCATGGCGCCGACACGACGCTGGTCGAGTTCGCGATCACCGAGCTCGGCGGCAGTTCGCGACAATGGAACGTCTCCGATCTGATCGACGACTTCACCGCCGCCAATCCGCACTCGGACCGCTACGGCAACGTCGCGACCTGGTCGTTCTTCGATACCCGCGACGGCATGGCCCTGCTCCCCGAAAGTCTCGACGCCATCGACGGTCGGCGCGAATTGAAAGCCTGGCGAAACGGCGACACGCCATCGATGTTCGTCAACACCTCGAAAGAACCCGTCAAAGTCTGGTCGACTCTCGCCCCCCGCTCCCTCTTCATGCATCCCGGTGCTGCGGGGCCTGTCGCACTCGCCTGGCTCTGTCCGTTCGATGGCGTTGTCACCATCACTGGCCGAGTCACCGATGCCCATCCCGGCGGACCCGACGGAATCGGCTGGAACCTCGAACAATTTCATGCAGGCACACCCGGCGAAGAACAAGCCGTCGACTTCACGACTCTCTTCACCAAAACCTCCGAACAACGTCAAGCTCTCGAGATCGCCAAAAAGCAACGAGCCGACCTCGCTCCGCAGTTGACCGTCCCCGTCGGCTACGCCGTCACCGAGGGCCAGCCCAAGAACACCCGCCTGCAAAAACGCGGCGAACCCGCCGACCTGGGAGACGAAGTCCCCCGCAAGTTCCTGGATGTCCTCGGAGGCCAGAAGCTCCAGGATCCCAATTCCAGTGGTCGCAAAGAGCTGGCTCAGTGGCTGACCGACCCCACCAATCCACTGACCGCGCGAGTCTTCGTCAATCGCGTCTGGCAGTGGCACTTCGGTCGCGGTCTGGTCACATCCTCGAACGACTTCGGCTCGCGCGGTATCCCCCCGACCCATCCGGAATTACTCGACTATCTCGCCTCGCAGTTCATCCGCAGCGGCTGGAACATCAATGAACTGCATCGTCTGATCATGCTCAGCAACGCCTATCAAATCACGTCGACCGCAGACACGACCGCCCCTGCGGAACTCTACACGACATTTCCACGTCGCCGTCTGACCGCCGAAGAATTGCGAGACGCCCTGCTCTCCGTGAGTGGCCAGCTTGATCGGCAACCAGGGCTGAGTCATCCCTTCCCTCCGGAAGCCACCTGGGGCTTCTCGCAACACGGACCATTCGCTGCCGAATACGACACCGCCAAGCGGTCTGTCTATGTGATGCAGAAGCGAAATCGACGGACCCGCTTCTTCACGCTGTTCGATGGACCAGACCCCAACACCAGCACCCCCGTTCGCGACGTGACCATCGTGCCGACGCAGGCCTTGTTCTTCCTCAATGACCAGTTCTTGCATACCAGTGCCGAGAAGCTCGCGGCGAAGCTCGCTACGGTCCCGACTGATCGCGAAAAGATCGACTTGGCCTATCGCACGCTGTTCGGCCATCCGCCGACGGACGATCAAGTGGCCGACGCCACCGAATTTTTGCGAGATGCCTCCTGGCCGGCCTTGTGTCGCGTGATGCTCAGCAGCAATGAATTCCTGTTTGTGGACTAACGATATGTACGATCAACATCAGTCTTCGAATCCACGAGCCACCCGTCGGCAAGTGCTGCAATCCGCCGTCGCCAGTTCGCTGCTGATGCCCGGTATCCTGCACGAACTATTGGCGAATGAAGGCGAAGTCGCGGCCAAAGGTGACCCGCTCGCCCCCAAGCAAAGCCACTTTCCGGCCAAAGCCAAGCACGTCATCTTCCTGTTCATGACCGGCGGCGTCTCGCACGTCGATTCGTTTGATCACAAGCCGCGCCTGTATCAGGATGTCGGCAAGGAAGTCAAACTCGATCATCCCGAAATCAAAAACCGCCCCGGCTATGAACGGATCTTCCTGAAGCGTCCGCAGTGGGACTTCCAGAAGCATGGCGAATGCGGCACCGAAGTCAGTGGCCTGTTCCCACACATCGCTGGCTGCGTTGACGACATCGCCCTGATTCGTTCAATGCACACCGACCACTCGAACCACTACAACGCGACGCTCGGCATGCACACCGGCTCGTTCGCGTTCGCTCGCCCCAGCCTCGGGGCCTGGACCAGCTACGGTCTGGGAACCGAGAACCGTAACCTCCCCTCCTTCGTGACGATCGCCCCCGCCCAGACCTATGCTGGCACGCAAGTCTACGCCAGCGACTTCCTGCCCGGCGCTCATCAGGGAACGCTGGTCGTTCCCGGAGCCGAACCGATCTCCAACGTCGCCCCGCGCATCGGCCGATCGCAGCAGGAAAAAGAACTGGCCGCCTTGGCCCGGATGAACCAAAAGCATCTGGCTGGCCGTAACGACGACCCTCAATTGGCTGCGCGCATCAAGACGTTCGAAACCGCCTTCGGCATGCAGATGGCCGTCCCCGACGCCTTCGACCTCGCCAAGGAATCAGACGCCACACTCGATCTCTACGGCCTGCAACGCGGCAGCTCCTCCGGCTTCGCCTGGCAATGCCTGATGGCCCGCCGATTAGTCGAACGAGGCGTCCGGTTCATCGAACTGATCGATACCGGCTCATCCGGCAACTGGGATTCACACGGCGATATGATGGACCACGCCCGCCTGGCCAAGAACGTCGATCAGCCGATCGCCGCGTTGCTCAAGGATCTCAAATCCCACGGCCTGCTCGATGAAACCCTCGTCGTCTGGACCACCGAATTCGGTCGCACGCCGTTCAACAACACCGCCGACGCCAGGGGCCGCGAACACCACAACTGGGCCTTCTCTTCCTGGATGGCCGGTGGTGGAGTCAAGCGCGGCGTCACCCACGGCGAAACCGACGAATACGGCGTCCGAGTGGCCACCGACGGCGTCCACGTCCACGACTTTCACGCCACCATCCTGCACCTGATGGGCCTGGACCACACCAAACTCACCTACCGCCACAGCGGCCGAGACTTCCGCCTCACCGACGTCCACGGCAACATCGTCCAAAACATTTTGGCTTGAGCCGGATTACGGATTGGAAATGCAGACAACATACATTTTATTGCTCTGAAGTAAGGCAGCCGTACCACCCCGCGTGAATCAGTACTCTGCCCGATGCCTTGGGACGAGAATTGGAGACTTAGGGCTTGCGGGAAGGAACATTTCTCTGTTCTTCTCCTCTTCTTCCATCTGCGGGGACATGGCAATCCCGTAAAACATGCGGTTCTTGTAGAAGTGCATCAGACAGGCCATTCCTTTGGTCGGTTTGCCGAACATTCGATATCGACACATGAAAGCATCGTCACCAAACGTCTGCCAAGGCACCATTGATTCCACCGTACGACGGTAAGGATCTTCTTCTATGCACTGGGTGTCGTACACTTCCAGTTGAAAATCCAGAGGCATGGGTGTTTTCTGGGCAGTGAAATAAATCCCTTTCATCACATTGAATAGCACTCGCTGAATCCGAGTTGGATCAACCTCGAAGCCGGGCATTTCTCCAATCAACAGTCCTGACGGCGTAACGATCGGTCGGTTGCGAAAGTTCTTGAGCGTTTTGGCGATGCTCCCTGGGCGTTTCGCTAGCTTCCGATCAATTGCTCCCTCGACAACGAGCTTTGCCGCATCGCATTTCTCGACAGCCCCGAGTTCCAGTGCTAGGACATCCCTGAAATACTCGTTGTCCTCTGAGAAGGCGCTGTTGCAGGCTATGTGCGCCGGAACCTTTCGCACGAACGGTGGCCTGTGCCCCTTTTCCCACAGACCACGGGGAGCAAAGTCCTCGCGATTCATCGGTCCGTGCGTTTCATCCTTGCCACAAAACATGCAAAGCATTGGCAGTCGATTCATGCATCCTCCTGTCCTGAGCATGACAACTGGACAGGCGTTGAGCAATATTGGTTCATGGCGCGCGTCAAAGAGATCCTCACCGAAAAACATTCCCATCCGACCAAATGAGGGTCGTGGTCGACCCCAATAAGGGACTCGCCGAACGCGAGGACAGGGTTGGAGCGCTTCGCGAAACCCCGCCGCACGTCACTGCACAGCCGGCAGCAGCGCCGCAAACTGAGCGAAAAACAGAGCCACCTCCGCCAGAATCGGCACAGCCATCTGACGAGCGTTGGCTGAACGACCGGCGATGACAAGCGCTCCCAGCGGGCAGACGATCCAAGCGATCAGCGCGGGGAGCAGCATCACATGGGCAATCGGCAACACCACTTCCGAGAATGGCAACGACCACAGCAGTCGGCAATCTGCCAAGCTGAAGCACGCACAGATCGCCACCGCCCCCAGATGCAGATAAATCAGCCAACGCATGATTCACTCCCAGCGAGATTCTAACACGCTCTACGTCGAAGGTTATGCTTCAGTATCACAGTTCTCTGCAAGAATCAGATAAGATGCCGATCATCGACAAGATCCTGGATCGCCTTGGTTCGTCGAGAACAAGTTTGAAACATCCGAGAACCGTGCTCAGCAAGTCATTCAGATGCAAAGCGGTTTCAGCCATGAACGCATTGGCGTCAAGCTCCCCGGTCGAATCTGAAATCTTGATCAAGCGTCGCTGGAAATGGTGGCGTTCGTTGTGGGTTCGAATCCTCGCCATCGTCGCACTGATGTGGATCATCACGGGTCTGTTTTTGTGGTCCCACTGCCGATCCGCATGGGCGGTCTTCCGCGTGAACGGATTGGCGGAGACATCGCAAAATTCACCTCTGCAATCGTTGCGACGAAGCTCAGGCCTGGGCCACTACGTCAGCGAGTTCTTCATTCAAGATCGCGACGTCGTCACTGTCTTGTTGTTCAACACGGCGGTCAACGACCAGTGGCTTGTCCGATTACGTCGGTTCCCCAGACTGGCAAATGCAGCACTCGATGGTGGTCAGATCGGCCCGGGCCTGCAGAACCTGGCGGACTTGCCGGACCTCAAAATGATCAGTGTCAGCGGATCGCAGATGACGATCATTCGAAACTGGATCGACCACATCGACTCCACAATCTCGGGCCGGCACTTCCTGTTGATTCCCCAACTCGAATCACTGGCACTCAGTGGCTTCAAGGGAACGATTTCGGACCTGGATCAGCTCGATCAACATCCGCACCTGCACTCACTTTCGTTGAATAGTATTTCCCAGTTGAGTCAAGTTCTCAAGCAAATTGAAAACTGCCAGAACATCAAGTCGCTATCAATTCATCAGCAGGAGGCCTTCGACGAAGACGCCTTCCAATCTCTCTGCCGCATGCCGCACTTGCAAACTCTGACGATTAGCAATCGTAATAAGATGGACGTCGTCGATTCGCAGTTGAAGCAGTCGTTGAAATCAACAACGATCGTCTGGCGGCCTTAATCGCGCTCACCGCCACCTCGCGGCACGTAAGTGCGACCCGCACTAGATCGAACGTCATAACCGTTTCAGAAGCTCCGTCTTCTTTGCGGCAAATTCTTCTGGCGTGAGGATTCCCTTCGTTTGCAGTTCGGCCAAACGCTCGATCTTGGCGAAAATATCCTCTTCCTGATTGCTGCTGGAGCCCGACGGATTCCATGTCTGCGGCGGGGACTCGTACGACTGTGTCACAGGGTTTGCCTGCGATGCTTGAGGTGCAACTCCATTCACCGAGATCACCGGCAAACTGGAAACGTCGATCGTGCCATATTGACTATTCAGCGTGACCGATCCACCCGCCCCCTGCTGCTGAGAAACACCACCAATCTGGTGATCCAGCGTGTCGTAAACGGTGATAACTCCATTAATATCCACCGCCAGTCGGCGAGCATTCGAGAAATAAGCGTAGCGAACATTATTCTGTCCGCCGCTGCCATTGGGACTCCCTAAGTCGGACGGCCACCACGATCCCCAGGCTCCTTGTCCTTGTGGGCTGGGCACGAACAGACTGACAGGGCTTCCCCCCATGCTGGACCCCGCCCCAAAGCCCCCGCCCTGCTGCTGCTGGCCACCGCCACCCTGCCATTGCGATTGACTACTCTGTGGCACAGGGACAAATGGTTGCTGAGACAACAGCTGGGACAGCTCCGAGCACAAGCCATCCACTTTCGATTTCAATCCGTGGTTGAACATGTCCCCGACCATGGTCATACCACCCTGCATCCATTGCCCTCCACCTCCCAATTCATGATGGAAGAACTGAGCCATGGTTCCATTTCCGTTCATCACGGACTGAAGCATGCTTGTCACGGCATCCGTGCTAACGCCGTAGCGTTGAGCGAGGTCGCAAATCTTCTGCCACCCTTGATCGGTGAACTGCTGCAAGATGTAACTCCTGAAAAAGAGGGCACGACACTTTCATGTCGAATAATGATGACTGAGCACAGTACAGACTCACCGTATCGAGCAGCTTGGAATGCGACAAGGAAGTACTAGGTCGCACCTGCGCCACTGTTCAGATCGCTCTCCCCCATCTGCTCAATCTTCACCTGGGCGTTCATTCCGATGTAGTCCGATGTCGACCCAGTAAAGAGACCGGAAATCGGCATCACGCCTCGCGGGTGATGGCTTACGCCAACTACGATGTGCTTTAATGATGCCGGCTCACCAATCGTCGGATCAAAACCTCGCCAGCCAAGAACCGGCAGGTAGACTTCAGTCCAGGCATGCATCGCAGCCCGTCCCGCTTCGGAGGCAGGACAATCGAGGTAACCACTGGCAAAACGAGCGGACAAGCCAATGCACCGCGAGGCGTCCATCATCAAGGTCGCCATATCCCGACAAGATCCGCTTCCCAATTTCAGAGTCTGTGCAGGAGATTGGACACCTTTGATATCACGTCGCTGATATTTAATTTCGCGGGTGATGGCTAAGCACAACGCGATCAACAGACTTTCCGCATCAGTCGCTGCAGCAATCTCCGGGAAGCGCGCCAGCCACAAACGAACCTCATTCAGATCATCCGGGTACGACAGCACCTGGTAGACCGATGCAATCTGAGTTTCAAGAACGTCGTACTCAATCGGCAGCGCGACGCTCCAGGGCTTATGAAGCTCTTGTTGTGGGAACGGAAGCGATCGTTGAACAACCGTGGTGCTGCGAATCGCCAGCTCGGCCGCATCCTCAGTAAAGTCCACGATCGCGACGGAGTTGTTGTAAACATCGCGAGCCCAAACGATCCGATGTCCCGGAGTAATCTCCAGGTCCATCCTCTCCACTCTCAGATCGTGTCCCTCGCGCGGGCGAAGGACCAATCGATGTCGACCGAACGCAACCGGCTTCCGATAGTTATAGACCGTACTGTGTTCAATTCGCAGGCGTGACATTGGCGGACTCAAGCGAAATACCCTTGTTGCTCAGTTGATTCCGACCCAGTGGGGTGAACTTCTCACCAGGCGCTAACTGGCAATCCACTGTCATGGAAGTGCCTCGGGCACCACCAAAAATGCTGGCGACGGCCGCATCGGCAGCGTCTCGACCAGTACCGATGCGGACTAAGCCGTTCAAGGGGACTAGCCGCGTTGCGTCAAAAATCAGCCATTGCCCACCGATGTAGGATTCGAAACACGCGTGAAAATCGGGAGGAGAAAGTTGATAAGCATATCCAGAAAAATAGCGAGCAGGGATGTTGAGCGCTCGGCAAAGCGCGATTCCAAGGTGAGCAAAGTCTCGGCAAACCCCCTGTCGCTGGACCACAGTATCATACGCCGACGTTTCCGAATCCGTACTGCCGATGGCATATTCGACATTCGAGTGAATCCACTCCTCGATGGCAGTCACCTTCTGATACGTATCCGCGATGTTACCGAAATGGTCCCACGCCAGTTTCGCCAGGCGATCCGACTGACAATAGCGACTGGGGAATAGATAAGGAATCGCCTCACGATCCAGCTCCGCGATGGAGATCGGATCAACACCGCTGGCCTGCACCATCGCATTCGTGCTGTCCACGGTCGCCGAGTACTCGACGTCCAGCGTGGCGGCATTCCCCGTTTCGAGCCTGACAAATCGATTCCCATCATTCTCCAGATGGAATTCCTCAATCGGAACTTGCGGAGTTACTGAAAAGTGCTCCTCCACAATCGTCTGCGACGAGCTCTTCTGAGCATGAATATTGAGAATCAGCGTCGAAGGAAACTTGACGCTGTACTGCAGTTTGGAGGAAACCTGAAATCGCATGTCGCTTGTTTCTAGTTAGGGACTCGCATTGGACGATTGCTGCACATCGTGAGAGATTACGATGCAGCAAGGCTGCAGTTGTGCATCCGGAATCATTCAAAGCAAATTCCGCACCACCCCATCTCATCGACACACATTGATCTCCGCAGAGCGGCTCGATCCTGCAGCAATGTCGAATGCCGTCGGGGTCGCCGATGAATTGACAGTTGGATATTCTTCCGCGCACTCCCTTCAATCATTCGATCCGGAAACCCGCATGCCCCAGCTACTCATCAAGCACATTGACGCCCTAATTACGATCGTAATCGGGCTATTTCTGTTGGTCTACTATTGGCGGGAGTATCCACGGTTGCGCAAGACGAAAAACTTCAGCCGCAACTCGCTTCCTTTTGGTCTCCTTCTCATCCTTACCGGGATCGGACGAATCGTTCTGACTTCTCAACTGGCTGTTGAGCCTCGACCAGCCAGCGCACTTCAGCCAGTGAGCCCACGTCAGACGGTCTTTCCGTGGAAGCGGGCCTTGAGCAGTGACCAGCGAGCATTTGCCAAGTTTCCGGCCCCCATCAACAAACAAACAGAAACCTACCTCGACCTTGGCGGCAAAGCGGAACGACATACCGTCAAATGCATGGTCCCGGAACGGGATATCAGCCTGGCCCTCACCGACAGCCCTATGCCCCCCGGATCTGAGACCGTCCCCATCGAGGAACAGTTCGATCACATGATCGGGCTCTCCACGAAGAAGGGCTACAAATTAATTACCCGTGTCTCTGAAGAACATGGTGAAACCCCTGGCTGTCGTATGGTCATGGAAAAGGACAACGGACAAATGCGGATGGTAATGCGAGTCGCCATAACGCCGAAAATGGTCTATGCCGTTTTCGCAGTCTCAACGGCCCAATTTCACGACGACCCAGTCATCAATCGCTTTATCGACTCATTTGGTCTGAACTGAGTCGAGGGTCGTGCACCGGATGTGGCACGGCCGACTCACCTCACCGCGATAAACAGCCGCCCCACCCTGCCCTTTTGAGCCGGAAGCACTTACTCTACTTCCACTCAATGGCTGCGACGTAGCCGCGAGATCCACTGCCATTCGCGAGCTTGTGCTGCAAACATGAATCCGTCGTCCATTGAAGTCCTTGCCACAGTTCTGCTGGTGCTGGCCGTGCTGCACAGCTTCATGGTGGGCTACTTCGCTCGCTGGGCTCATCGTTACCCCAGCGGATCCGTTGCCGAGAACGCACTGCACTTTCTGGCCGAGACCGAAGTCGTCTTTGGCCTGTGGGGAGCCGTGCTGTTTGCGGGAATCGCTTGCCTTCAGCAGTCGATCGCCGAAGCGGTCCACTACATCGAAGGGTTGAACTATAACGAACCGAAATTTGTGCTGGTGATTATGGTGGTCGCTGCCACACGACCGGTCGTCAGACTCGCCGAGACCATCCTCACGAAAGTGGCCGCGTTGCTGCCGCTGCCACCGGGGTTAGCGTTCTACGTCTCCGCACTAAGTCTGGGAACGCTGATCGGCTCGTTGATCACCGAACCAGCCGCCATGACTTTGCTGGCCATCATGCTGAAACGCCGCTACTTCGATCAAGGAATCAGCCGCAGACTGGCCTACGCCACGCTGGGCCTGCTCTTTGTCAACATTTCGATTGGAGGCACGCTCACACACTTCGCGGCACCGCCAGTCTTGATGGTCGCCGACGCCTGGGGCTGGAACACCACTTTCATGTTGACCCACTTTGGCTGGCGAGCCGTCCTCAGTTGCGTGGTCTCCACCGCACTGACCGCCATCGCATTTCGACAAGAACTGTCGTCCATAGAACTCGTTGAAAATCCCGCTGGCAACGTGCCCGCCTGGCTCACCGTGCTGCACCTGCTGTTTCTGGCCGCGATCGTTTATTTCTCGCACTATCCCGATGTCTGCTTCGGCATCTTCATGCTCTTTCTCGGAGTCGTGACAGCGACGCATGAGTACCAGGACGAACTGAAGTTGCGAGAAGGCTTGCTCGTCGGCTTTTTCCTCGCGGGCCTGGTGACACTCGGCGGCCTGCAGGAATACTGGCTGCGTCCCCTCATCAGCAATCTCAGCGGGTCGACATTGTACTTCGGAGCCATCGCGTTGACCGCCGCCACCGACAACGCGGCGTTAACCTACCTCGGTTCGCTGGTCAAAGGGATCAGCCCCGACCTCCAGTACGCCCTGGTGGCGGGTGCTGTCACCGGAGGCGGGTTAACAGTCATCGCCAACGCCCCCAACCCGGCCGGCGTCGGCATTCTTCAAACAGCGAAGGTCTTCGAGAATCAGGGAATCAGCCCACTAGGCCTGTTCCTCGGAGCCCTCCTGCCCACTCTGATTGCGATCATCTCATTCTGGTTCATCTGAATCGACTCCAGGCTCTACTCTCCACTCCCTCAAATCGACTCTCTCGCCAGAGGCGACGAGTGGCAATCGGAAGACACGATTTACCAAAGCCGAATGACGCCATAAGCGTCTAATTTGGAATCGGCACTGACAATCGGCATCGATTCAACCATTGCCTGGACCACGAGCAATCGATCAAACGGATCTCTGTGGTTGTCCGGATACGGCAATCCGATCAGTCGAGCGGTGTGTACCGGCAAGATGGGTAGCACATTGAATCCATACTGAACTTGCGCCAGTTCGATGAACTCTTCGTAGGGCCGATTCAAAGTCCATTTCCCCAAGTTCACTTTGATCGCAATTTCCCAGTATGAAGCGGGGCTGATGAAAACTTCATTTGTGAAGTTCTGGATCAGCGTCTGAGCCGTCCCAGTCAGTTTCTGATCGCCGTCGATGTACCAAAACAAAGTATGCGTGTCGAGTAGCAGTCTCACGGCATGTATTCCTCGAAGTCCTGCAGGTGTTCGTCATCCTCCGCAACAATGGAAATCATTCCCTTTCCCAATCCAGGTGCGGGACGAAGTCGAGGTTTCGGCGCTGGTTGACTCACCAGCTTTGCGACTGTCTGCTGGTTTTCCGTGATAATCAGCTCCTCACCAGGAGTCATCTGATGGATGAGTTCTTTTAAATTCGCCTGCGCTTCTTCGATCGTCACCGTCGTCATGATTAAATTCCCAAAGCGATGTCTTCCGACTGCCAAGCGAAACGCAAATCCAGCCTCAACCAGATCCGGCGCGATGTTCAAGATTTGGGATCACTCTGTAATGATATACCGCTCATACGTCAGAAAGTGAAACACGACGACCACGCGTCTCCTTGCAGTTGTCCAGCCAAATGAACTTGGCACGCCGCCTCACGCAATCGCGTCGCTCGCTCAAGATGATTCGAAGACCCTCGGCGCGCACCCCGAAGACTCAGTCGATTCCATTCATCCTGACTAGCTGCGATACTTAGAACAACGTTCTCATCCTCACCGTTGAATCAGAAAGCAGGGCCGCCTCGTGGATGACTTTGAGAATCCCTATCTTCCTCCCAGCAGTGACGACACGACCCCTGCCGCGATCCCTCCCGACGTGGATGACGATGTCGACCCACGCACGATCGGCAAGGCCAAATACGTCCCCTGGGTCGCGGTTTCGATGATCGTTCACGGCGGGTTGATGCTGATCGCCGCCATCGGCTTCATTGTCATGATCGTGTTTTTGGTTCCTCAAATGACTGAGCAAATCGAGAAACAGCAGCAGATGCAACGTCAGGAAAACCCCAACGCGCCGCAATTCCCAAAAGAGGGGATGACCGCACTCTTGTACGGCACCTATGGAGCCATGTCGGCCTTCCTGTTCGTCATCGGCATCCTGGGGATCTACGCGGGCATCCGGAACTATGGCTATCAGAATCGAATCCTGGGCATCATCACCATGATCCTCAACATGGGCTCCATCTTCTTCTGCTGGTGCCTCCCCTTCTCCATCGGACTGCTCATCTTCGGTCTGATCGTCTACCTCAGCCCCGAAGCAGATCGAGCCTTCCGCTGGCAAACCGATCGCACGAACAGATAGCGCCAACTCCACGAGGCTCGTGACTTCAAACACCCTCCGTCCGCAAGCCAACCCCATGCGTGAGTTTTTTCGAGGTTGGAGACGGAAGGTCGGGTGCGTGACACTCCTGATCGCATGCGTGTTCGCCGCAGGCTGGGTGCGGAGTCTGCGTGCGCGCGAATTCATGTTCATTGAATTCGAATTTCCATTTGGTGGCCGCATCAATGTGTATACCAGCCCTAACCAGATGGAGATCCTTCTTCAGCGAAGTACCGGGTGGCTATTCGTTTTCGGCGAAGTCGATCCCATCGTCACACTGGACACACTCGATGGTGTCTGGTTTTTCGACGTCCAGCCAATTGAGGAAAGCATCGTCGATGAAGTGCTACAGGTTGCAGCCGGCTACGAAGTACGAATTTACTTCTACGCGATCGTCATCCCCCTCACCCTGCTCTCCGCCTGCCTGATTCTCTGGAAACCGCGGAAGCGAGCGTGAGTCGTGTCTAAATTAGGCTGCTCAGTACCGACATCCACCTATCAGTTCAGACCCGGATGCAAGTGTTCTCAGGCCTGTAGGGCCGCTCCTTCGACTATTAGGTCTTCAACCGGATCCTTGATCCTCTTGAGAACGCCAAAGGTCGCCTGCTCTTCAGTAAGACATCAGCCCACATAAAATCACTTAGCAGCGCCCTTCTTGGTCGGCTTTGCCTTTGCGATCACGACTTTTGGAACGCTCTTCTTTGTCGCGGTCACCTTCGTCTTTTTCTTCGTACTATTCGGCTGAACTGAAGTCGATGACGGAGCGACCGCGCCTCTCGAGATGAATGACGGATTGCTATCGCAGAGTTCTTGAAAAGGGGGAATGTAAGTATCCGTCACGCTCGAGTTCAACAGGTTCGGCGACACTCCGACGCCAATCCCGTACCCAACACCAATTCCATTTCCGAGATTAGCGCCGTAATAGTCGCCGTATCCAGAGCCGGGCGGAGCATAATAGAAATCCTGAGCGGCGGCTTCGCGAGACGTCACTCCACAACAGACCAGGGCGACAAATGCAAGTGTTCTCATTCTGACTTCCTTTTTACAGACCTGCCGATATCGAACGATGCATCACCGACGTGCGAAAGGCTTGGAAATCCCCCAATACGATCGAGTTCGTGCAACTCACTTCCGTGGTTCTATTTCGACTGCTTTGCCTTCACAGACTTCAGCTTGGCGACGAAGTCGTCTGGCTTCATGCGGTCGGTGTTGCTCTTTCCGACGTAGCGGAACAGTTCCTGGCCTGAACCACCCAGCACCACAAGCGCCGGATAATGCACGGTCTGGCCATGAAACTTGTAACCGTCAGGAATGCCAAACTCTTTTGCCAAACCGGCGTCGGGGTCGCGGTAAATGACAGGGAGGTCCTTAAGGTCGTCCTGGCTGAGCTTCCCGGCCCAGGCTTTGATCTCATCAGCACTGTCGGGCTTCAGAAACACATGCAACACTTCGGGAGTCTTACTAGCCAGCTTGGCATATTCATTTGTGTGTTTGATGCAGTATGGACATTCCGTCTTCAGCAGGAAGTGCAGTGCGATCACTTTCCCCTTCTGCTCCGACAGCGTCAATGTTTTGCCATGAGTCGGCGATTCGATGGTAAAGTCCGTTGGATTCTCTGCGCGGGCCGTGACGGCGATCAGCGAGAGAATCAAGACCAGTCCAGCTCTTCTGTTGTTTGTTGTCATCGGGGTGATTTTGTTTCTAGTCGATAAGGGAATGTTGGAATCCAATTGTCCAAGGTCCAGATCTTGTGTCGCGAATGCTGACTGCCAGGCGTGGGCATCGACTCGCTGGCGGACATCAAATCGACGAGCGGAGGTCACTCTTCCGCCAGCAGACTGTCCACGGCCGCTTCGATGGTTTTGTCGCCTGTCGCACCTTTCCAATTTAATTCGCCTGGCCACCACAGCCGGATATAGCCTTGCTTGTCCACAACGTAGACGCATGGCCACATCGTATTGCCCCAGGCTTTCCAATTTTCAGATTGCAGGTCGACCATGATTGGAAACTTCAAATCACTTTCGCGAGCCGCGGCTTTCACAGCATCTGCATCCCGCTCGCGATTCGTTTCTGGCGTTTGAATGCCGACCACGACTACGCCTTTGTCGGTCAATTCCTTGTGCCATCGCCGGTAGATTCCATAGTTGGCGTGACAGTTGTGACACTGAAACGCATAGAAGTGAATCAGCACCACTTTGCCTCGTAACTCCCGCATGGTGAGCGGCGAAGAGTTGAGCCAGTGTTCCACGGGGGCAAACTCCGGAGCCATCGCATGGACGCGCTTCAGCCTGGCGGGGTCGAACGGATCGCCCAGCAAGGACTTCAGCTTCTCCCGTTGTTCCGGTCGTACGATCTTTGTCAGTCCATCTCGTTCGGCTCTGCTCGCCTTTTCCGCCCTTTCTTGAAGACCCTTGAGCTCCGGGTCACCAAACGCGACGCGTGCCAAGGCCACTTTCGATTCATCGGTCGCGCGGACTAGCACGGCCAGTTTCTGTTGCTGAGACGACTGCAGGCCGACCCGCTCCGCCATGTCGCTGCGCAACAGCATCCTGTTTCCTTGCGCGTAGTATTCCAGTTGCCGAAGTCGTTGTCGCTGCTCTTCCGTTGCGGATTTGCCGAACCAATCCCAAACCTGCGATTCCAATTTGACAGTCACCGCACGTTGCGTGTCGGCAGGCAAGTTGCGGGCGGGAAACCACTGCGCATCCACTTTGCGAAGCAGGGCTTCCAGATCGCCAATCTGCTTGACGGACAGCTTCAACTCTTTGTGAACCTCCGGCGCGTGGACAAGACCAAGCAGGTATTGAGGAACCAGATTGCCGTAGGCACCATTCTTTTCCTGAGCGGCAAGGTGTCCCTGGATCGACAGAAGCAAGGCGACGACGCTCACGAGACAGCAGAATGCCTTCATCACAGGGCCTCACTTTCGATCAACAACCTGCGAGCGTGTGCTCGAAACAACGTTCATTTGTGATCCGTCACCATCGCCAGCCTGGTGATGAAGTCGTCTGGCTTCATGCGGTCGGAATTGCTTTTGCCAACATAGCGGAACACTTCCTGGCCTGAACCATCAAGCAACACGAGTGCCGGGTAATGGGTGATAGAACCGTGAAATTCATAGCCGCCCGGAATGCCATATTCGTTGGCCAGCCGAGCGTCGGGGTCGCGATAGATAACAGGGGGACTCTTCAGCCCTTCCTGGCTGATCCGCTTGGCCCAGACTTTGATCTCCTCAGCACTGTCGGGTTTGAGGAAGAGATGCAACACATTGGGTTCGGAAGCCCCCAGCCGGGCATAGTCGTTCGTCAGCTTGAGGCAAAACGGACATTCGGTCTTCAGCAAAAAGTGCAATACGATCAATTTGCCCTTCTGCTCCGACAGCGCAAATGTTGTCCCATGAGTCGGCGATTCGACCATGAAATCGCTTGGCGGCAGGCTCCACATGTGAACACCGAACATCGCCATCGCAGACAGACACAACAAGGCAATGGCTGTCATCGCGGGATGTCGTCGTGCGAGCGAAGCAACTCGCGACGGGTTGGCGCTGCTCGTTGGCAAATGAATGCCGGGCTCAACGTCCGTGTTTACGGCACCCTTGCTGACAGGTAAGTCTTCCCCTTGATGGTCCGCGGCTTCATTAACGACCTGAGTCAGGCATTGCAGCCCCAACTCCAGATCCTGATGTAGAAACCACAGCTTCCGAGCGTCCACGTCCGCACGCAGCACGGCTTGTAGTTCTCGGTAGTCTGCCTCCGTAAGAGTCTCTTGTGTCCAAGCCACAAACAGATCCAGCAGGCGACCCTCCTGGTCGGGCGTCATAGGGCCCCCTCTTGTAGACGACGTTGTACGCACTCGGTCAAACGTCGCCGAAGTAGAGTCAATTTGTTGTACAGCGTCCGCGGCGCTCGCTGCAGTTTTGCGGCCAATTCGGTGATCCCACCGTGTTCCGCATAGGCCGTCCGTAAAAACTCGCGTTCGGCGAGCCCCACTTCATTCAAACATTGCTCCAGTGCTGCGATCCGTCGCCCCTGGAGATCGAGATCGACGAGCCGTTCCGAAGCCAAAGTCGCAAGCAAGTCGTCATCGAACTTCAACTGAGATCGCGCCGTTAGCCGCTGAAAGTTCTTCGCCTCGAAAAAACAAATCGTGCTGGCCCACGCCACGAAATTGCTCCCCGATTCATAGGTCTCGAATTTTCGCCACATCAGCAGACTGGAACTCTGCAAAACATCCTGCGCATCATGCCAACGACCCAGCAACGACATCAGATACCCAAACAACTTGCCATGCGCAGCCGTCAACAAGGTGACGAATTCCTCGTGCCGATCATTCGTGTTCGTTGTGACGGGTGGGTCAGTCACCAAAATGAAACCTCACGAACCATCGTCAGGACGGTTCAATTGCCGAATTCGAGAAGCGCACAAGCTGCGATTCACTAGCATCATATGTCGCGACATCACGAAAGTGACCGACTCGTCCATCCAAGATTCGTCAGCGGGCTGGGGTAAAGCCATCAACAAGGCACACCCGCTTCACGCTGGATGAACGTGGAAGAATGCGGCGACACAAAAGATCACAAAGACCATTGCCATCGTGACTAACGGCTTCGTTTGAAGTCGCAATAAGAGGGAAGAAACGAGCCATCCCACTCCTCTGTTTGCTCATGGGCCGGCAGAAAATATTCGAATTCTGCCGCAGAAGCTTCATCCATCAGCCACTTCGAATGTTCGTAGCCGCAGCACAGACGCGTGGCCGGGTCGACCAGCGGGAGCCTCCCAGGTGAGATGCAGTCGAACTCTCAGTCCAAGTCAGTGGAAGAAGAATGAGAGCCCTGTCCGATTCCCCAGCAGTGACGTTATCTTCGATAGCTGACTCATCTTTGTGTCGGACGGACGGTCCCCATCAGAGCTTTCGGCGGCGACAGAAGAACGAACCACAGCAACAGGAAGGCCCCATTCAGCATAGCCAATCTCGCCTTCCCGTAGCTAAGGTCGCCAAGACCTTGGGCGGAAGTCGATGTGCCAACAACGTCGAACAACACTGACCCAAGTTCTTGGCGACGTTGGCTACGAGAAAGAATCCTGTCGAAAGAGACCAGCAACAGGGGTTGTGTCATGCAGAGTCGTGACGAAAGACGTGTGCGCGAACTGTCTGTCGCTCGGCCCTCAGCCCTTGCCCCTCAGCATCTTCCAGTCGGTTGTGTCATACATCTGCGAAACCTCGTCTCGTCTTCCATTTTAAATTTGCAATCTCCCTTCACTCACATTCGGCATTCCTTCATCGTCTTTATTCGTGCGAATTCGTCCGATTCGTGGTCCCGTTTTTCCTCTTCTTTTCGCCCCTTCAATATCTTCTGTGGTTCACCTCTTCTCCGTGCCGGGTGCTCACATTTCCTTGCAGGCGGACGCCGTCGTAGAATGGGCCATGCAAACAAAATCCGCTGAACAGACCGCCGCACCTGCCTCCACGCCAACGGCCGCTTCAACCACTGGCCCCGAGCCCACTTCCAGCCGGTCTCGCTTTGAACAGTACCGTCGCAAACTGAATCGCAAAGAACTGCCCGGCGGTTCGATTCATGGCAGCGGAGACCATCGCAAGCCAAAGGATCGAGCCCGCTCGTCCAGTAAACTCGTCGGTCAGTTTCTGCAATTGCTCGTCCCGTTCCGTGGTGCCGTGATTGCGATCCTGGCTTCGGTCACGATTTCGACGGTGCTCGGTTTGCTGCCACCAGCGGGAACAAAGTTCATTATCGACTACGGCCTGACCGGGAAGACGCTGCCCGAGTACTGGCTGAAGCGGTTTCCGTCACTGGCCGATCCCAAGTCGCTATTGCTGGCCACCGTGCTGGCGGTGTCGGCCGTCACGCTGCTCAAGCTGCTGATTCATATCTGGGGCCGGTGGTATGCGACGCGGATCTCCAAGCAAATTCAGTTGAACCTGCGCCGCGCGGTATTTGAACATGCCGTCCGCTTGCCGCTGCATCGTGTGCAAGAGCTTCGATCCGGCGGCGTCGCGTCGATACTGCGCGAAGACGGTGGCAGCGTGGGGGAACTGGTCTTCGGCATGTTGTTCAACCCCTGGCGAGCCGTCATCCAGCTGATCGGCAGTCTGATCATCCTGGCCTGGGTCGATTGGACGTTGCTGCTGGGTGCGGTAATCCTGCTGCCGATGGTCTTTCTGACTCATCGCGCCTGGATCAACAGCATTCGCCCGCAATTCCGCGTGATCCGCAAGCAGCGCGAAATGATCGACGCCTCGGCGACGGAAGCTTTCGCCGGGATGCGGATCGTCCGCGCGTTCAGTCGGCAGAAGCGCGAAGCGGCTCGGTTCACGACTGAAAACAACCTGATGGCTCGACAAGAACTGTACGCCTGGTGGTGGATGCGGATCGTCGAGATGGTGTGGGAAGCCCTGATCCCGATGGCCAGTGCCGCCCTGCTCTTCTACGGGGGCTGGCGAGTCCTCGAAGGACACATGACCGTCGGTGACCTGATGATGTTTCTGGTCTATCTGCTGATGCTGCTGGAACCACTCGCGACGTTGGCCTCCAGCGCGACTCAGTTCCAGAACAGCCTCAGCGGTTTGGATCGCGTCTTGGATCTGCTCGCCGAATCGCGCGAGATGCCGTCCAACCCCGATTCATTGCGAGCCGAAAAGCGTGACGTGGCCGGTGCCGTCGCCTTTGAAGATGTTTCGTTCACCTACCCCGGCAACGACATCCTCGCACTGACCAATGTCTCATTGTCTGTAAAGGCCGGTCAGACCGTTGCCCTCGTTGGTCCCAGTGGGGCCGGCAAGACGACGCTCAGCAATCTGGTGGCTCGGTTCTATGATCCGACATCAGGTCGCGTGACACTCGATGGCCGTGACCTGCGCGACTACGACGTGGAATCGTTCCGGGCGCTCTTGGGCGTGGTCGAGCAGGATGTGTTTCTGTTCGACGGCACGATCCGTCAGAACATCGCGTACGCTCGCCGCGATGCATCGGATGCCGAGGTTCGCGCCGCGGCTGAAGCCGCCAATGCGATGGAGTTCATCGACCGCCTCAGCGACGGACTGAACACTTTGATCGGCGAACGAGGCGTCCGCCTCAGTGGCGGCCAGCGGCAACGACTGGCCATCGCGCGAGCGGTCCTGGCCGACCCCAAGCTGCTGGTGCTCGACGAAGCCACCAGCAACCTGGACACCGAGAGCGAGCGATTGATTCAACAAAGCCTCAGCCTGCTGATGAAGGGCCGCACCAGTTTCGTGATCGCGCATCGCCTGAGCACGATCGCTGGCGCCGACCTGATCGTCGTCATGGAAAACGGCCGCATCAGTCAGACCGGCACGCATCAGGAACTGATGTCAGAAGGAGGCAAATACCGCACGATGGTCGAGCAACAGATTCACATGACGCTCGGCAATGTCACAACGGCAAACGTCAGGGGTCAGTCGTGACGAACATTCAAACAATACTAGGTGAGCCGCGCTGCGTCAGCACGTGGACCGAATAACACGGGGCCATAAAACCAAGGCCAGACTTTCTATTTCCTTAATACCGACTTGATCCTCCGTCACCATAAACACTCAACAGCGAAGAGTCCGCGTGCTGACGCAGCGCGGCTCACCGAAGGCGTGCGGCACACGGAGTGTGCCGTCTACTATAGATTGATCCCATGACTCAAGCCGCCAAACAAAAACGAACCGTTCGCTATCGCTCCAAGTGGAACGTCCTTGGACTGCCGCTGATCTCGATCGCGTTCGGCCCGGACTCGTGTACCAAGCAATCGATCGGCTTGGCTCGAGGCATCATCGCGATCGGCGACATGGCCACCGGCGTGATCGCCATCGGCGGTGTTGCCGGAGGTGCCATCGCGATCGGTGGCGTTTCGCTCGGCGGCCTGGCCATCGGGGGGATAGCGGTGGGAGGTCTGATCCTGGGCGGAATCGCGGTCGGAGGGATCGCCTGCGGAGGTGTTGCGATTGGTCACTATGCTCGCGGCGGAGCCGTCATCGGCACCTATGCCGTGGGAACGCAGCGTCGCGATGCCGAAGCGGTGAAGTTATTCGAAACAATCAGCCCCGGAAGCTTGCCACCGGAACGGCCCGCCGCGGAGAAGTAATAGGTGCCGCAGGTATGAAAGCTAACACTCCCCGATGGACGTCGTTAGAGCGGCTTGCTGGCGGCCGCAGGAACATCCCGCCGCGGCTTGATCGGATACAGCACCCCCGCAACGACCAGCTCTGCTACGAACCAGACCAGTCGCAACAGACCGGCGGCAACGATCGCTTTGTCACTTCCAATGGACGGCTGATCCTTCAAGACCTCAACCAGCACCCATTCGCGGACGCCCAGTCCTCCGGGGGCGATCAGGACCACGAAACCAAGAAAGGTCGACAGTGTCACGCTGGCCAGCCAGAGCGGAAATTGTGACAGACTCACTTGTTCATCGGAGATCGATTGAATCGTGCAGCCCAGACTGAACGCATTGCAAATCCAGCTCAGCGATGTCACCGCCAGGCCCTGCAGCACCAGCGTCGCGGTGATCCGCGCGGCCGGCGCTTCCGTCCCGCGCGGCAACGCTTTGTGTCCCACTCGAGTAAACAACCAGGCACTGAAGGGCGTGCTCACCACGGTGGCGATCACGACCAGCAACGGAACCCAGAATGGCTGCTGCCGCAGAAAGTGGAGATAAGATGGCAGACGTTCCCACATCGCGTCGGGAATCACCATCGGGGCCAAGGCGACCGAGATCGCGACCGCCGCCGCCATGGAAACCAGGGTTTCATAAGCCGCAGTCAGCGCGGCCAGGACCGGACTGACATTGGCCTGTTTCAGCAACGCACCTCGGATCAGCAGCACCATCGCTTTGCCCGGCACGTACTTCCCCAGATGCCCGATGAAGTAAGCGCGAGTCGTCTCGTACGCACCGGCGTGCTGGTCCAATCGTTTTAGCAACGCATGCCAGAACCAGATCGAAGGAAACCAGCCGATCAGATACAGAGCCGCGGCAGGGATCAACCACCAGACATCGACACGCAACTCCGTCGGGGGACTCGACTGCCAGAGCCCGACGGCCCGCTTGCAGACGAAATACATCGTCGCCGCGAACAACGTCCATTTGATCGCGGGCCACCAGCGAGCGAGCAAGCTGGGTTGTGGTTGCGCTGCCGGAACCTCCGTATTTGAAATGTCGTTCACCACGTCCAAATCTATTTCTGTTTGCGAATCAATTTCCGATAGACCAGATAGTCGTCCTCGCGCGGGACAACCACGATCAACAGCCGCTGGTCGGGATCGGTGTCATCCATAATCGGCAGGTCGTTCAGGTCAGCCCCGCCCGTCGGACCGACTTGCGAGGTTACCGTGAACAGACCAAAAGAGGCAGCGACCGAATGCTGATACAACCAGCGAAACAATTGCGGCTGGTGCTGCATCTCCCCCGGGAGTTGTGGCTGCTGATACATTCCATTCATCTGATCGTAAGGACTGACAGGGTAAAATTGTCCGCCGTTCCGAGCCCGCCAGCCAAGCTGCTGCTGATTGAACGCCCATCTCGTCTGCCCGCCCAGACAAGCGACGAGCGTCTGGGGACCAAACTGCTGTGTGACCAACCCCTGAAATTCACCGGACAGATTGTGACTCTGCAGCATCTCATCAGTGATCCCGTCCGACAGAGCTTGCCAGTCAATCTTGTTTTCCTGCGCGGGCCCGGGAATCCAGAACAGGCGATTCAACTGAGGCGTCCACTTGGCCAGCTCTTGAGTCACGGTGAACTCGGTTGGAATGCGACCTGCCATTTGAGGCGGCTTCTTCTCGGTCACCTCACCCATTCCGCGTCCGCGGCGAATCATTCGAGACGCCATCTGCTGCTGGTACAATTGATCTTCACTGATCGGCTGCCCCTTGCCCAACGCCGAAAACACGCCCTTGCGCACGTCAGTCGTGATCGCCCGCGACGAGGCAATGAACAGCAGTTCGAAGCGACTGGAGCGAACGATCGAGCCATCGTCGCCGAGATCCTGCAACACCATGCCGCGACGCGTTTCCGACGACGACATGTAGCGATTCGTGATCCAGACGGTCAGCCCGGTGACCAGCAACGTCGCCAGCGGAAACGTGATCCAGGTGAATTTCCGGGCCTTCAGTTTGCCCAACACGAAGTAGTCCACCGGGCCGATCACAATCACAAACGAAAACAGGATGGCGGCCAGCACCCACAACGGGACCATCCGCACGCCGTCCGGCATCAGCCAGTCGAGCAACTCTGTCGTCGAAGTCAGTAGCGGGAGCGATAGTCGTCCTGACTGAATGTTGAATTGACCCACGGGCGTGTCGACCAGATTCGTTCCCAGCAGCTCACTCATCCTCAACTTTGGAGTCTCTTTAACCAGCTGGATCTGCTTGGCATGTAGCCTCCATAAGAAGGCGGTCGCTTCTCGCCAGGCGGGCGTCTCAAAGGTTTCATCGGGATGTTCATCGTCGACTCGCAACGCAATCCGCCCCAAGCCATTTCGCAGCAGCAGCAGTCGTTCGTCATTCCAGATCGTGCCTGGGATCAATCGTCCCTTCGAATCGGGTTGAATCACCAGATCACTTGGACCATGCGCCGTCAGGTTCCGCAGGAACTCGACGTGATACGCTTCTAAAACGCCCGTCGGCTCCAGATACAAGCTCCCCCCGGCACGGACCCAAGCGGCGAGCGATTCCAACTGCGGCTTCTTGAGCAATCTGAACTCGGGGCCCGTCAGCACCACCAGTTCGTAGGCACAATAGCCCAGCGGTTCCTGAGGCATATCCGCTGGTTCCAGGGACGTGACGATCGTCTTGACCGACTCATCCATCCCGCTGGCCATGGATTCAAACGCCAAGCGCCGATTGATCCGGTCCCGTTCCGCGGATCGCTTCGGGGTGAGTCGCGACACGCCCATCAGCACCATGAACGATCGCGACTTCGACATCGCCACGCGCAGAATGTGCGCGCCGAGATCCTGGTTAAATCGCTTCCCGTAGAACTTGATCTGCAGTTGCAGTTGATCGATCGGTTCATCGTCACTGATCGGAGGGAGCATCACTTTGATACGCTGTTGAGGCCCAGTCAGTGCGATGTCTTCCGTCGTGACGGTGGCCAGCAGCTTAGACATGTTCTTTAACTGAAATTCGATCCGTCCCTCGACCAGCGCACTGCCGCGAATTTTGACATCCCACCACGTCGGGATCGGGCGACCGACCTGGATCGTGGGCTGCATCCCCGATTGCTCGATCTCAATCGGCTTGTCCTGAGCCCGCGCTGTCGCGCTGACCAGCTGCAGCAGCAATGCGAACAAACCAATGGTATAGCTCCAGCGGCGAACTCGAAAACAGCAGTTCCAAGCAGCGAATGCGTTCATCCTGGAACTCCCGCGGGCTTCTTCTGGAAGTACCACCACTCCAGGATCAAGAACAATAATCCCGCGAACGCAAACCAGGTCCACAGCGGCTGGTCGGTCTTCACGGTTTGCGTGGCCGCACCAACCGAGACTTCGGGGAAGTTCAACTTCTCGACAGAGCTCATCGACGATTCTTGCGACGACAGCAAGCTGACTCCGATCCGCTGCGGCTCCGATTCGCCGGTCACTTCATACATCCCAACGTAAGGAGCCCCCAGCCCCATCAGAAAACCATCCTTGTCGCTCTTCGCCGAGTCCGTAAAGCCTTCTGGGCCCGAGACACGATACTCGGTTTCAGGCTGCACCCTTCGCGGCGGCAACGATCCGGCGGGAAGAGCCTTCGCTTCGGAGAGAGCCGCACGAGTCAACGCCACCTGAGCCGCATTCTGCACCAAGATGGGAAAGCCGACGCGATAGACCAGCGATGATCGATCGGGATGAAACAGGAACTGAAAGTCCGTGCGACCACCACCGCTTCGCTCCAAGATCAGTGGTCCAGTCCGCGATTGAGCCAGGATCTCGTACCCGGCCAATTCAAAGTCTCGCTCGGTCACGCCCTTGGTGAGCTTCGGTTGATCACCAATCTGGACATCCAGCAATTGCACATGCTGCAACAGTGGAGCGGTTCGTTGCCAGTCGACAATGTCGGCCAGGCCGGATTCGATCTCGACCAACGAGGCGATGTCATCGGGAACATATCCCACGTTGAAATTGACTCGCGCTTCGGGCCCGGACGACAAGGGGCCCTGAGCGAATTTCAGATCGACGGCCGTCGGACTTCTGTCGTCCCCAGGATACAGGTTGATATCGGGAATGATCGCCAATGCCTTGCGGAAGCTCTCCATGTCCGTGGGACAATAAACCGCCAGCGGCCGAGGCTTGGGCAAGTCCAGATAGGCGACATTGTCGGTCTGCAGCGAATCGAACCCATCGGGTTTGATTCGAACTTCAATCGACATCGCCACCTCGGCCGCCACCTTAAACACCAACCGCTCAGCCTTCGTTCCCTCGATCGAAATCGAATCCGACTTGATGACATTCCCGTTCTGCAGCAACTCATACTCAGCCAGCGTCTTCGCATCCTTCGATCCTTCGACACGAGCGAACACATCCCAACCGTTTCGTGAACGACGAGCGTTCAGATCAGTAATCCCGATGTTCGGGCCGCCCGCCTTCAGTCGCTGAAAGTTCAGTTTGAAGGGCAACTCAAATTCGACTTCGTGAGGGACATTTCCATCGGACAACAACATCACGGAATCGATGGGGAAGGCTCGCGACAAGGCTTGGGCCAAGCGGAACCCATCTTCCAGGTGACTGGCCACCTGACTGACCTTCAGTTGAGAGAGCGATTCGTGCAGTAGTCGCTTGTTACTAGTGAAGTCCGTCAGGCGACGTGCCCCACCATTGACTGAGATCAAGCACAACTGCTGACCTGGCAATAGATCGTCGATCAGTTTGCCGACCTTTTCCTTCGCCTCATCCAGGCGCGACTTCCCACCGGGGCCGTCTAACGCACCCATACTGGCCGAGGTGTCGATCAGCACCGGCAGGTTCTGATGTTGCTGCGTGCCACTCGACAGGTACGGCTGCATCGCGGCCAGCACCAGGCAGCACAAGAGCAGGATCTGAAACAGCAGTAACAGATTTCGCTTGAACTTCTGGAACGGTGAATTCACGCGTTGATCGTTGACCACCTGCCGCCATAGCGCGAGCGACGGAATCTCCATCCGCGGACGACGCAGCTTCAAGAAATAGAAGATGATCAGCGGGATTAGCAGGAGGAACCACCAGGCGTGGATCAAGGCGGAGAAGCCGGGCCAGGTCATTGGGCTGCTCCTTCGAATGAGAAGACATTGCAAATTGCGAATTGCGAATTGCAAATTGAAAATTGATGAAGAGCAGAGAAGACCCCAGCCAACGTCTCCAATTCTTCATGTCTTCCAATTTGCAATTTGCGATTTGCATTTCTCAATTTGCAATTCCCCTTCCTCATTGGACCCATCCTTTGCGCTTCAGCACGTCGAACAGGATGTCGTCGATCGCTTGCGATGAATCGAGACAGATGAAGCGGCCGCTGCGCTGGCGGCAGAGCGTCGAAAGATAGTCCTGTAGACCATTCAGATGTTCGTGATAAAAGCCGAGCAGATCGCCGACCGATGAGACATCCAGCGTGTGGCCGTTCTCGGAGTCGACGAACCGCAGATCGCCCGTCAGTTCCGGATTGAGTTCAATCCCGCTCAGTAACTGCACGGCGAAGACTTCCAGGCCGGCACTGAACAGCATGTTCATCGGCCGTTCCATCGCGCCGAATGTCAGGAAGTCGGACAACAGCACCGCGATGCCGCGGCCACGATGTTGAATCAGCACCGATTCGACTGCTTCCTCAATCGGAAAGTCGCCACCGGGAGGGATGTCTTCCAGAAACTTAAAGACGCGTTTCATGCTGATCCGGCCCGTGCAGGGCCACAGGATCAGTGGCGTCTGGCCCGCGTGCTGGCAGGCGAACACGCTGACCTTTTCGATGTTCATCAAGCCCATCACCGCGAAGCATGCGGCCAGTTGCTTGGCTCGTTGAAACTTATCGCCAAACTGCATCGAGGCCGAGGCGTCGACCAGCACCACGACGTGCATTTCTTCTTCGTGGCGGTACTGCTTCACGTACGGACGATTCAAGCGTGAGAAGATGTTCCAGTCGACATAGCGCATGTCGTCACCTGCGACATAGTCACGGTAGTCGTTGAACTCGGTGCTGGTCCCACCCTTCCCGGCGAGGTGTTCACCGCGACTGCGATTGGTGCGACGGCGCATCGGCAGCATCCGCATCCGCTCCACACGTGAGAGCGTCGCGTTTGTCAGCAGCGACGTGAATTGACTGGTGTTATCCATGACGTTCCAACGTTACATTTGAGACCGACGACGAGCTTCCATCTTCAAGCAGATTCGAGGACCGATCAGGTAGCCGAGACCCAACCCGATCAGCGACATCACGATCACACCGAGCAGGCATCCGGTCGATGCCCGATCAAAGACTCGGCCCACGTAGTAACCGAAAAAGGCACCGGGCATCGACAGGATCGCGGCACACAACCAGCCCGCCAGGATCCCGACAAATCGCAAATCACCCGGACGATACGTATCGCGAGCAATCACCTCGGCCGCGCAACGGTCACATAGCCGCCCTTCGAGAGGAGATTCAAATTCAGCATGACAAATCGGACAAACCGCCATTCACCCAATCCAATCGCAAACAAAGTTCAGTGAAACCAGAAGAGAAAACCGAGGAGAGCCATCAATCGCGGTATTGATCTAGGTCGTTTAACCGCGTGGGCATCGCCCCGCGCGTGATGGGAAGACAGGCACATTTCTTCGATCGGCGTGTGGTGAGCATTTTCTGCTTTGCGGCCATGACGCGCGGGGCGATGCCCACGCGGTTAAACGACACATCGACGCGCACGCTACATTCTTTCCTGCAGGCCCTTCACGCATTCGCCTACCAACTCGGCGAGGTCGAGATTTTCGGCCTGGCCGTCGTAGTTCAGCAGCATGCGGTGACCGAGCACTTCGGTCGCGAAATGCCGGATGTCTTCGAAGGCGACATGCGCCCGGCCTTCGGCGAGCGCTCGCACGCGGGCCGCGCGAATCAGCGCCTGGGCCGCTCGCGGGCTGGCTCCCCACTTGACGAACTGACGGACTCGTGGCGGTGCGAAGTCGGTGCCGGGATGCGTCGCCAGCACCAGTCGCACGGCATAGTCGCGCAGGGCATCGGTCACGACGACCTTATCGAGCGTCTTGCGGAGTGTCATGATTCGATCGCCGTCGATGATCTTGGGAATCTCGACCGCGGTCTTCAGGATCGTACGACTGACGACTTCGTTCAGTTCGTCGCGGTTCAGGAAAGGGACGACCACTTTGAACATGAAGCGGTCGAGTTGCGCTTCGGGCAGCGGATAAGTTCCTTCCTGCTCGATGGGGTTCTGTGTTGCCAGCACGAAGAACGGTTCTTTCAACTGATGCATCGTGCCGCTGGTCGTGACGGAATGTTCCTGCATCGTTTCCAGTAACGCCGACTGCGTCTTGGGCGAGGCGCGGTTGATTTCGTCGGCCAGCAGCAGTTGGGTGAAGATCGGTCCCTTGCGGAATTCGAACCGATACTTGCCATGCTCGTCACTAGACATGACGCTGGTCCCGATGATGTCGGCCGGCATCAAGTCGGGTGTAAACTGGATGCGTTGAAAATGGAGCTCCAGCACTCGTGATAAGGCCTTCACAAGCTCGGTCTTGCCGAGTCCCGGGACCCCTTCCAGCAGCACGTTGCCGCCGCAAAAGATCGCCGTCAGCGCCGCTTCGATTGTGCGTTCCTGACCGACGATCACTCGACCGACCGCCTGGCGCACGGCCGCAAATTCCTGTTGGAACTGCTTGGCTTCCGCCTCGAGCATCTCAGCGCTGACCGCTTCCACAGGTGCATTGGCAACACTCATTTTCGACTCCATCTGGCAAGTAAATCAGACTACGAATGTTCGTTATTTTGTCGTTTCAGGATCAGCAGTTTCTCGATTGTCGAGGCAGAACTATTGTCGGTGAAAGCCGTTTGATCCACGGTGTTCGTGGGCGGCGGCACGCTTGCCGTTCGCATGGGAGGTGGGGACCAGATCTGAACCAGCATTCTGGCAGTTCCCTTCGTGGAAAGCGCCGCGGCGACCCATTCTTTCGTGTGAATCAGAGCAAGCATTGTGGGCGACGTGGATGCGGGATTGGGGTGTCTCCGTTCTTCCAGCGCTTCCGCTACATCAGCCCACATTCGACGAGCGAGTACATTCAGCGGGACCAGCAGCGCCAAGGCAATCAAGAACCAGTCGAAGCTGGCTTCCGGCGTTTGCTGATAAGTACGCGGGATACGCGAGTACACCGCATCCCGAGCTGGATCGCCAGTCAGGATGGTCCCTCCCGTGGCAGCGGCGATTTGCTGCAGCACCTGAGGCTGGGAACGAAACTGCAGAAATTCGGGCGAATACTTCGCCGCATAAGCGAATCCACCATACGAAGATTCCTGGATGTCCCCCCGCGCGGTTTTCGCTGCGACTCGATAATGTCCATACCCCCACAGTGGCACGCGCACTTGATAAGTTCTGGGGCCAATCTGCTCTGGTGTCACGGTTACTAACTTCTGATCAGGCCCGATCACATCCACTTCGATCGCCAGTCGCGATTCGTCGGGATGGATATCATTCAGTACGATCTGAGCTTCGTCGCCGGTCACACGCGTTGACATCCAGAGATATTCTGAACGATGCAATTCGGCGAGTAACTGATGGACGAACCGTGGAAACTGTTCCCACTTCTGCCATTCTCGACCCCAAGTAGAATTGAGATCGGTCATCAACACGGCCGTTTTTCCGAATCCGGGCCTGTAGATCGCCAGCAATGGGTGAACCGATTCGGGTACGTCACCTTCCGGTGGCACGCCCATGACGCGAGTCACGTTACCGCGTTTGAGGGTGGTCGCCACATATCCGCCCAACGCTGGCAATTTCCCGAGATCACTGACAATCCCTGATTCCGCTTCCACCGATGGAGTAAAGATTCTGCGGCAGAGCGCACCGTGACTGAAGAACCTCGCCTCTTGATCCAAAATCTGCAACAGCTGGGGCGGATCATCCGCTCGATAGAATCGACCACCGGTCGCTTCGGTGACGGCTTGCATCCAGTTGTCGCGAGTTTTACCCCAACCAGGGGTGGCGATGATCGAGACCGAAGCCTGGGCGGCGACGAATTGTTCAACCAGCGTCTGGGAGGGTTGTCCGAATCCCAAGCCGGAAACGATGAGCATGTGGCGGGCACCTGCAGTGCTTTTCTGCAGTTCGCGCAGCCCCAATTCCATCACGGTTTCCAACTGTTGAATCGAACCGATCGCGGCACCATTAATATGCGGCACTTGCCGTTCGTACTCCGCAGCGGGCGCCAGCGGACAAAGGACCTTCCCCTTCAAGCCATCGTCAATCAGCACACAAGACTCGTCATCCCGGCGCAGCAGTTTGATTGCTAGTTTGGTGAATCGCTTGCCTAGGGTGATTCCTTCACTGAACTGCAGCCGATCCATGACAATCGCAACGGCGATTCTGGTGTGCGATGTGTCGGGAGTGCCCAGCGAAACGGGCAGAATCTGTTCGATGGCCGTCTCGTGATACCCACCCGGCTCGAAACTATTCGCTCCCCCTGTCATCAGAAACCCGACACCCTGATCGCAGACAGCGTCGTGAACGGCTTGAAGCTGCGCGGCTTCGAACTGATTACGATGAACATCGCAAAAGATGATCGAGTCGTACGATCCTAATTGAGAAACGTCCGCTGCCAGATCCCGAGGACCAATCATTTCGATCTGACGGGCCGCGTGGCTGATGGCAGCTTCCAAAGGGGGCAAGGCCAGCCGCTGGCTGAGGCCATTTGTGACCAGCAATACCTTTCGAACTCCGTCGACGAACAGCGCATTCGACACCGTATTGTTCTGCTTGAGAGCATCCTGCGACGGACCCACTTCAATGTTCGCAAAGTATTGATGATAGCCCGGCCGGGCTTCGGGCAGCGGGACCACGAATTGATTGGTGCCCGATTTGTAGGTCACCTGCTGCTCGGCCACCACGACGCCGTTGTCACCAACTGTCAGCGTTCCCACGCCTTCGGTCAGGGCAGACAAGAGAACGGTGGCTTCGTCGGATCGTCCCGTGCGATCACGGGAAGGAAGCTGTAAATCATCCAACCAGACTTCGTTTGCGTACGCATATTCAACCGGTAAGACGTCGACGACGATGCCGCGCGATTTCAATTCCGGCAGGATCCGCGTCACGTCGCCGTCGGTCGCTGAGCCGTCACTGATGAGTACGATTCGCCCGGTCGCTGCCTTGCTGACCAACTCTGCGGACAGTTTCAAGGCCTCTTCAAGATTTGTCGCATTGCTGCTAACTCGGGATTCAATTGGTTCCACTTGAATTTTGCTGACAGGGGGGACTTCCACCGTCGCCTGTTGACCGAACACAACCAGCCCCAGTTGATCTGGCTTCGTCAGGCTTCGTTCGGCAGTCTCCGTGAAATAGGCCAGCGCCTGATCGGTCGAGGGGATCGAATCACTGACATCGAGAGCGAAAACGACGGTCCTGGGATTTGCTGAGGTCACAGCGTGAGAGCTGGTCAGCACCGAGACCATCAGTCCGGCCAGCAGCAGGCGCACCCAGAGCGCGACCTTGTGGCGCTGCGGCGGCGTACTGGCGGGATGGACCATGACTGGTTCTTTAAATCAACGGCGAGAGGCGCTATTTATCTTCGTCGCGTTTGCGTTTCATTGCCAACAATCTTTCGGTTGTCGACGTTGGAGATTCGCCCTTCCCCTGTTCCGGAGTCGGAGGGGCGGGCCGATCGGTTTTTGGTGCTGAGGTAGACGGGGTCGACGAGGCGGATCGCGGCGGTATGGAACTGGACTGCGGTGGCAGCGGACGTTCTTCGCGTTTCGATTTCAACGCGGCACTCACTGTTTTCTTGGTCTGCAGCAGCGTTCCCATCGTCGCCGTGGCGGGGGCTCGGCGTTGCAATGTCAGCGTCTTCCACATGCCGACGACATCGATCTGCACGCGACGCAAAGCGACATCCAGCGGGATCAGGATTGCGAGGGCGATCAGGAACCAGTCGAAGATCGGCTGCGAACTTCGCTTCGGGACGCGATTGGTCGTATAGATTGCGTCTTTGGTCGGGTCGCCCGTGAGGACTCGGCCACCCGTTCGATCGGCGATCTCCTGAAGCTGCTGCCGGTTCGAACGGAACCGCAAGTATTCGGGCGAGTACGAAACGATGAACCCGCCGAAAGCCAAGTCTTTGCGATCGCCACCCGTCCCCTGAGCAATCGCGTGATAGCGTCCATGCCCCCACAACGGCACCGTCCCCTGATAGCGCCGCGGCCCGACCTGCTTCAACGTCACATTCTCGGACTTCTGATTCGGGCCGGACAGCTTGGCATGCAGTTCCAGGAATTGTTCTTCGGGATGAAAGTCTTCGACAACAATCACCGCTTCGCCACCGGATGTATGCGTCGACATCCGCAGATGCCCGTCTTTTTTCACGCGACTGATGTCGGTCATTAACTGTTTGACGAACGGCTGAAAGCGATCCCAGTTCTGCCAGTTCGCTCCCCAGTTGGTGCTGAAGTCGGATGTAAACGCGGCTGACTTCCCCAGCCCGTGCTGCCAGACTGATAACACGGGATCGAGCGAGTCTGAGTCTTCGGCGTCGGGCGGACCATTCAGGATCTGCATCGCGGGATGCCCCTTGGCGGTCGTGATCACATAGCCTTTCAACTCGGGCATCCCTTCCAGCCCCTTGATGACGGGCGATGGGAAGCCGATCGAGGGGACGAAGGTTTTGTTCTGCAGCAGACTACGTTTCAGCGTCTTGGATTCTTTGATAAAGATCGCTGGCAACTGATTAGGGTCTTCGGGGAAGTAGTAGCGGCCACCGGTCACTTCGGCGACACCCTGCATCTTCGAGATGTCCAATCCCCCGTGCGGGAAGATCGCGACCATCGAGACGCTGATCTGGGCGTCGAGGAAATCCTGAATCAACTTGGGCGTTGGCGGAGCCGGGTCACCATCGGAGATGATGATCATATGCCGTGTCGCCGCGTCACTCTTCTTGAGTCCGTTCAGGCCGAGCTGCATCGTATTCTGGAAGCTCGGCATGTCGCCGATTGATGCCCCGTTGATCAGCGGCACCAGATCCTCGTACTTGGCGGCGGGGGTAAGCTGAAACAGCCAGTCTTCACCCTTTTCGGTGTAGGCCAGCACGCCGACTTCATCCTGAGCCCCCAAGACTTTGATCGCCTGCTTGGTGATGCGCTTGCCCCACGTGTTTCCTTCGGGGAATTCGCAGGTGTGCAGAATGATGGCGAGGGCTCCCTTGGGCAGCACCTTCTTTTGCGAGATATCCATCGAGACCGGCAGGATCTCTTCGATCACCGTGCGATGATAGCCGCCCGGCCCGAAGCTTTGCGGACCGCCGGTCATCAGGAATCCAGCCCCCATGTTATAGACGGCGTCTCGCACGGCCTGCAGTTGCTGGGCATCGAACTCGTCATGCGGGACATTGCAGAAGATGATCGCATCGTAGGGCATCAGCGAGGTCGCATCGCGCGGCATGTCCGAACCATTGATCACCTCGACGGCTCGTTCTCCTTCGCGAATCGCTTTCTCCAACCGATCCCAATCGCGTTTGTCGCCGACCGTGTCTTTCACGAGCAACACCTTGCCTTCGCCTTCGACGAAGATGTAGTTCAGCACGGTATTGTTCTGAGCCAGACTGTCCTCGGTCTTCGGGACTTCAATCGTCGCGGTGTATTCGTAGTAACCGGCCGATCGCAAGGTGAGCGGCACAGTGAACCGGTTCTTGCCCGCTTTATACTTCACCTGAGTTTGCGCGATGATGTTGCCGTTCTCGCGCAGGACCAGATTCCCTTCGCCGTCACTTAACGAAGACAGCACCATCGCCGCTTCGTAGGTTTCGCCCAGCTTGACTGCGGAAGGGAGATCGAGGCGTTCCAGCCAGACTTCGTTGTTGTAGGTGTAGTCGATCGGCAGGACATCGACCGCCACGCCGCGGGCTTTAAGATCCGCCAGCGTTCGCGACAGATTTCCTTCCGTCTGCACCCCGTCGCTGACCAGCACGATGCGACCTTGCACCTCTTCCTTGATGACGGCCGAAGACATCGAGAGGGCTTGTTCCAGATTCGTCGCGCCGCGGTCAATCTGCGAGTTCAAGGCCTCCAGCGGGAAATTCTTCGTGGGCGGCAATTCCACGGCGGGAGATTTGCCGAAGATGATCAGACTCTGTTCGTCTTTGTTTCCCTTGGGACGCTGGTTCTGCACCGTTTCCGTGATGTACTTGATCGCGTCATCAGGACTGTAAATCGAGTCGCTGACATCCAGCGCGAACACGACCGACAGCGTGTCATTGGTTCGCACCGCGCGCGGCTCGGCCAGCACCATCGCGAACAGACCGAGTAACACCATGCGCACGAAGACAGCGACTTGAGCGCGGCCTTTTGGCAGTCCGCCGTAGCCAGCGACATGCATCCACCAGAACCACGGGGCCAGCAAGGCCAGGCCCAGCATGATCGGGCGGACGAACATCAACGTGTGGCTGTATTCCAACCACAGGCAGCCGCCGATAAAGAGGACCGCGAAAACAATCAACGGAATCGCATCGGGCCAGCGCGGTTTATTGCGTGGCGCGGGTAGAAAACTCGCGAAGAACCGGCCCAGGTGACGCAGTTGCCTCATCGAATCCTCGCCGGCGAAGTGAGTTGCATCACAGTTCTAGTTCCACAATCCGGCGATTGCCGGTGTCGCACACATACAGTCGGCCCCGACTATCAATGGCCAAGCCCCAGGGGGTCATGAATTCGGCGGATCCTGGCCCCGGCTTTCCGTATCGCCCCAGCAGCTTACCCGAACGATCATACTTCGACACGCGGCCTGCCCCGTATTCCACAACGTACAAATCCCCGGTTTGGGTCATCGCAATGTCGTACGGATAGTACAGGTCAGATATTTTGTCTGAAGTTCCCAGGATTGCAACCAGTTTCCCCGCTTCATCGAAGACCTGGATCCGATTATTGAAGGCATCGACGATGTAGATTCGGCCATCAAACCAAGCTGCTCCGCTGGGCCGCTGGAACTGACCGTCCTCGGTTCCATAGGCTCCAATCTGACTGATGTAGGTCCCGTCAGGCTTAAACTTCTGAGCTCGATCGTTGAAGTTGCCGTATTCGCAGACATAGAGATTCTCTTTGTCATCCTGCACGACGCAGACGGGATAGATGAATTCGCCCGGTCCGGTTCCCAGCTTGCCAAACATCCCGACGACTTCCCCATCGTGATTGAAGAAGACGACGCGGTGATAATGAGTGTCGGCGACGGCGATGCGGCCATCCTTGAGAACGCAGACTCCTTCCGGCTTGCCCACGGAATAATCGGGCATCCACCACTGACGCTGCAGCTTGCCGGTGGAATCGAACACGAGGATCCGGCCGGCATTGTCGAGGACCAGGTATTCTCCATCCGGCGAGACGGTCATGCCGCGTGGAGCGGGAACACGCAGTCCTTCGGGCGGCATCGACCAATTGGATTCGTGTTTCACAGCCAGCGTCGGTTCGTACCCCAAATCGCAGCCTGGCAAGACCAGGGCGAGCAGCAACAGCCAGACCTTCAACAGGACTTGATCACCCGCTCGCAGACGACGACCCACAGGCCGATGAATAAACGTCCGCCGCGATCCGTCCTGCAGATGTACCAAATCGACCTCTTCGCTCGACCCGGCAAACCGGGCCGCCTCCACCTTTGCGGGGCCGCTTTGATCCAGACAGATCGACAATCGTTCGGGCCGAATACAGGGACTCGTGTCGACGGAGTTCTGCTGTCCCGAGGGAATCCAATGTGATACGTCGTCACCTGCCAGCCAATTGCACGGCCCCAGCATCAATGCTAATTCGACGGATGCGGGCTGCTCGTAAAGATCCTGCACGTCACCGGCGTAGCTGACTTTTCCTTCGGTCAAACAGACGACGTGATCGGCTTCTCGCAAGACAACTTCGGGCGAATGCGTGGCAAACACGAGCGACGTTTGATGGGCCGCGCAATGCTCGCGAATCGCATCCCAGTACGCACCGAATCGAGCGGGATCGACGTGGGCCAGCGGTTCGTCCATCACCAGCACGCTGGCTCCGCTCGCCAAGGCACGGGCGACACTCAGCCGCGATCGTTCACCGAGTGACAATGAACCCGGTCGGGCGTCGGCGAGGCGAGTCAGATCGAATGCTGACAACAGTTGCTCGACCTGCGCTGCATCATGGGGGGTGCTGCTGACTGTCGAAAGATGATCGCGAACGGAGAGATGCGGCCACAAACCATAAGTTGGCGGCGACCAGTAGATCGGCAGGCCGGTTGCCGAACCGTGGAACTCAATGTGGCCTCGATCGGATCGTTCGAAGTTGACCAGCAGATTCAATAACGAAGTCTTGCCCGCACCGGACTGTCCGATGATCGCCGTCACGCCGTGCGCGATCTGCAGCGTGACGCTATCCAGTCGAGGCGACTGGCGTCCTGCAAGCGAAACGTCGTTCAGGGTCCACAGCGATTTCATCAACCGGCCTTATCAGTCATTCAACGCCGAACAGATAACAATCCGATCGCAGTTCGGTTCACCAGTAACAACAGGAAGACGCAGACGAGGGGAGTGCCGAAGAAGAGCAGTGCTTCCGCAGACAGCGCGGCCGAACGGCCGAAGTGCATGAAATTGTAGAGCCGAACCAGACCAGAAGCCATGCCCGTCGGTGCCAACAAATAGGCGGTGGGCAAATCGCAATAGGCCCAATAGCAAACCAGACTGACCGCGAGGAACTGCGGCTGATCCCGCAGTTGCCAGAGAAGCGAAGAGGCACGTTGGGATTCGCGACCACCTGAGTGCCTAATTAGCATCGCCGTGTGAATCGCGCTGTTGTTGCGTAACGCATTTAACCAGAGTCGCAAGATCACCGCGCGAGGCAATAGCCACACCACTAATGCCAAGACCCAGGGAACGGGTGTGTCGTAGAGCGAATGGAGCGTCGACGATTGAAATGCCGCCACACAACCCAACGACAGCAGCAGCGAACCGAATAGCCCCGGCAAGCCCAAAGCCGTCATCGTTCGAAGACGGCTGCTGATCGCCCACACCGTCAGTCCCGCGCTGACCGCGATGGCCCCTGCGATCGCGATCTCTTTGATCAGCCCCGTCAGTTGAGATCGCTGCTTCACCAGCATCGCGAATCCCTCCACCGTGCGCCAGCCGATGAACCCCAACGGAACCAGACATCCCGCAATCAAGAACGCGACAACACAAGACATTCCCAGCCAGTAAACACGGCGGTTGGCGCGTTCATTTGCGAACTCCAATCGAGAGGCATTGTCACTCGTCTGAGCTCGCTGCGCGGTCAGCCAGCAGAAGACTCCAACGAGGACCGGCAGTTGCCAGGCCAAAGGCCACAGCGCCTGCCTCCACATTTCGCCCTGCTCCAGACCCAGTCGTTGTGCGGTGACGAACCAATCGGTCCAGCTCAGCGTTTGCAGCAGTGCCGCCAACTCAAACTCTTGAAACGCCACGACGCTCATCAATGCCAAGGCGGGCAGCACGCGCATGATCGGCCCGTGCCAATAACACTTTGCGAGTTCGATCCAGTCACGCCGTGATCCGCGATGCCGCACGATCAGCCTGCGACAGTGAATCGCGAAAGAATCGACGGCCGAAGGCGGTGCGGCAAGGAGCGCGATCGCTCCGACGGGGACGATGCGCACGAACAGCAGGCCGCTGCACAAGGCTTCCGCCCACTTGGGATGTGCCAGTGCCAGGTCGCGGAATGCATAACCGACCAGCAATTCAGGAAAGCAAAATGGCATCAGCAACGCGATCAGGAACCACCAACGAGATCCCACTGTCACTTCGTGAAATGATCGCTCGATCCAACGACAAACCGGCCACGCCAACAGACACAGCACGACGGTCCGCACCAGCGTCCACCAGCAGGTGGCGGTCAGACTCATCGGGTGACTCCGCGAATGCCTGGGATGCTCATTTCAAGTACTCGGACTTCAGCCATTCCAGACAGGCTCGACGAGCGGGCAACAACGGTCGCAGGTCGTAACCGTCGTCAGCCCATTCCTTCATCCGACTAACATCCGGCGGCAGTTGACTCGCGCCGACCGGACCCAGCGGCACCTGACGCGACTTGGAACGCGCAAGAGCCAACTCTGTTTCCGCGGAAGCGAGGAAGTCGACAAACTTGCGAGCAGCATCCAGTCGCTTGGTTCCGCGAATGATGGCGGCGGTGTTTGGGATGCAAATTGTTTTCGTACCGTCCGCATCCGTAAACCCGAGCGACGGGCCATCGTCTGCTGGCTTGTTGACGGCATCGACAGCCGATGTCGTGAGTTCTTCTGAGTCGATGCGGACGCGCACGGGGATCATGTCGACCGGCAGTTGGTCATCGATCGCCACGTAAACGTCATCGGTATCTGTCAGGCCGATGCCACAAGTCCCACCGGCGACAACGTCCTTCACCGGCCCATTGCCATTCACTTCGCGAATGCCTCGCAGCCGCAATTCATGGTGCCAGGCCTTCAAGCGGTCCGGCCCCCACGCATCCCAGAGCACGGTATAGTGAGTCAACGTCGTGCCAAACAGCGGCTTCGCGATGGCGGCGCGAGACGAGTCTAACGCGACCGCGCTTTGAATCGACTTCTGGTCTGTCGACATCTGTGTGGTGTTCACAATGATGACTCGCAGTCGTGCTCCAAAGCCAACCCAGTAACCCTGCGGATCGCGGTACTTCTCGGGCAATCGCTCCCACGCTGTTCCCTGGTGCGGTTCAAGCAGATCTCGCGAGTGCAGATCGAGCGTCCCGAGCATCTCGTTATTCCAGAAGACATCGCAGCGCGGGTGCCGCCGTTCTTGGACGATCAGGTTGATCAACCCCAGCGACTTGGTCGCTTCGGTGTCGTAGCGCACATCAACATGGATGCCGGTCTGCCGCTCGAATTCGCGGATGATTTCGTCGGCGTAAACTTGATCATGAGCACAGTACACGACCAGCGAATCGGATTGATTGTCGGATCGCGGCCAGAGCCAGAGCCCGGCCAGAATCAAAGCTGCGACGACCGGCAGCAGCACCCACGGACCGTTTGATGAACGCGAAGATCCCAATCCACTATCCTGTCTATCGATTCAGTGACGTCAACTTATCTACGCAACAGGCCGCTAATCTACTCCGTCGCTCTCGATAAAAAAACGCGCCCGCAATGATTGCGGGCGCGTGCTGAACGTCTGTCGACTCGATTCGGATCATTTCGGCTTGTTGGCTTCTTTGGCTTTTTCCAAAGCGTCGAAATAGCCCTTGATGCCGTCGTGATAGCCCGGTGGAATCTGCTCGGTATTCAACGCTTCCATCGCCCCTTGTTTGACCGTCTGCACGAGAGCCTTGTAGTCACGAACGACTTCACCTTTTTCCGCTTCACCCTTTTGCTGCATGGACAACAGCATCTTACCGGCGACGACGGCCGACTTGGATTGTTCGGTCTTGAAGCCTGTTTCCACGGAATCGTCTTCGGGAGCTTCGCCTCCCTTGCCGAATCCGCGTTGCCCCATCCCTTCGCCTTCTTTTTCTTCTTCGCCACCTTCGCCCGATTCAGCGAGGATCTTGGCGTAAAGCGATTCGTAGTCAGCTAGCGTCTTGCAGTCACCTGCTTTTTCGCCGTCGAGTTTTTCGCCTTCGTTCACCTTCTTCGCCTGCTGAATCGTCTTCAGAGCTTGTTCCAGCTCCTTCAGGTCTTTCACGGCTTGCTCAAGTTCCTTCAACTCGGCCTGCGACAACTCCAGCGATTGCATCGCCGATTCGAGGGCTTCCTGACTGAGATCGTTTTGTTCGGACAGTTCCAGTTGCTGCATGGCTCGATCAAGGGCCGAGGCTAATTCTTCGTTGTGCAGTTTGTCATGAGCCAGCTTTTCGAGATCGCCCAGGCCTTCCTTCAGTTGCTGCATTAACTCGGCCCGTTTGACGGGGTCTTTCGTCTGTGCCAACTTCTGCAACGCCTGCTTCAGATCCTGCATCTCTTTCTGGATGCCGCCGGCGCTTCCCTGCTGCAGTTCCTGCTGCCACTTTTCCAGCTTTTCTTCGTTGTTCGAACCGAACTGCTGATCGCCGGTGGTCGATTCGCTCATCAGATCCTTCAGTCGCTCGGCACTGAGTTGCCGCCACAACTTGCCGATGTCCTTTTGCTCGGACATCAAGGCCTTCAGGTTTTCGTCTTTCTTCGAGGGCTGCATCTTGTTGAAGGCCAGCTTCAACTCTTCGATCTTGTCGTCGGTGGGATTATTTTCGTCGTGCTCTTCGATCTTGCGTTGGACTTCGGCCAGTCGCACTTCGGTCGCGTGCTTGGCTTCGGCCAGACGTTCGTGGCGTTTGTTGACGAGGTTGGCTTTCGCCACTTTGCCGAAGGGATCAAGCTGAGGCACAAACAGGACGCCCACCGCGATCAGGCAAGGCAACCAGATCGCATGCCAGAACCGTTGGTGCCAGGTAAATGGTACGACTCGCTCGGGCGACACACCGGCCGCTTTGGCTTCGGCCGATCGCAAGACCAGCGGCTGGTATTCACCGGCGGATGTATCGAGCAGCGACAGAGTCAGGTATAGGTCTTTGGCGCCGGTCGATTGATCGACCAACCGTGCCGCATCGGGCAGCGTCGGCTTGCGATGCAGGACCAGCGCGAATAACACGGCCAGGACCGGCAGCGCAGACATGGCCAGCCACGTCGCATTGGTCGGGGCGAGGAACCCCGGAGTCAGACCGGTCAGACGAGCGACCAGCAGCGTAATCGCGAACGCCGAACAGAGAATCAGGAAGGCGATATAAAAGCTACGACCCACGGCAGCCAATCGCATGCGTTGGATGACACCGACCAGCAGTTTGTAGGCTTTGGATGATTCAGACATGACAGCCTCGTAGACGTTTTGTCTTTGGATCGACCGAAATCAGCTTACCCTTCGGTTATTTTCGGGGCAAGCGGATTCTTTTTGTTTGCCCGGGATCGCGGGATTTGGGATCAGACCACTGGATGTCGTAGAAGTGCTATTTCGATGGGACGAATGGGACCTAGAGGACTTATTGGACGGACTTAAGCAAGCTTGAGCGTAAACAACGGCTGGATGGGCACTTCGGATCAAACGATTTCCAGCTTTCATTGCTATTCACTGATAATCTTGGCACCGCCCCAGTAGCCAAACTCCCACGCCCAGTCGTTGGCCTGGTTGAACAGATTCAGCTTCAGTTCTTCTCCGGCGAATTTGGAAAGGTCGATCGTCAGGGTTCGCCAGCCGTTCGGGCAGGTTTCCTTTGAGATCATTTCGTCTGCCATCCGCTGGCCATTACCGACAACCAGCAATCGCCAGTCGCCTCGTGGATCATGCGAGACGTCCAGGATCAGCGTGGTCTTCTTTCCGGCGGGTGGAGTCAGCTTCATCGACAGAATGCACGCCTTGTCCCGACTGATGGGATGAGTCCGCAGGACGTTGTCGCGGCCGCGGTATTCCGGCAGCAGGCCGATTCCCAGTTCACCTGATTCGGTGGTCGTGAACCCCGGCAGTACTTCGGCGATGATCGACGGATATTCGGCCGCGTTCGTTGATTCGCGCGGGGCGACTTGAGTCACGCCTGGCAACTGCCGGGCTGTCGGGTCACTCGGATGTTTGTCGAGCGTGATGAAGGCGAACAGGTCGACGATCTCCTGTTGAGTCAACTGCTTCTCGACTTGTTCGGGCATCAGTGAGATCTCGCTGACGTTGAACTCGTCGATGTCCGAACGAGCGATCACTTCCTGCTTGCCCCCCTGCACCTTCAATACGACTCGCTGCGGGCTGTCTTCGGCGAGCAGCCCGTTGAGGACTCGTCCGCCGTTTGTGATCACCGTGTATGACCGGTAGCCGGCTCCGATCACGAGGCTGGGATCGAAGACGTTGGATAGGAGTTGTGTGAAGTCATTGCGGCCGTTGCGAGTGATGTCTGGCCCGACTTCGGCTCCTTCGCCATAGATCTTGTGACACTGAGCGCAGACCTTTTTGAACGCCCGTTCACCAGCGGCCTCATCCCCGGGGCTCTTGCGGATCAGCGACTTCATCTCGGCAATGTACTGCTCGCGATTCGGATCGCGCCCTTCTCGCACCTGCCCCCAGTTGGCGGCGAGCAGTTTGGTCAACTGCTCATCTTTCAGGTCCTTGAGTCGCCGGGCCTGATTCAGATTGATCGCCGTGGCGGGGATTTTTTTCTCGCCCACGGCTGTCAGCAGGTCTTTGGCCCAGGCGGCGCGTTGAGTTAGCAGTTCGATGGCTCGCGGTTGCAGATCGGCTGCCAGTTGCGGGTAGTTGGCGAGGACGATCATCGCGACGCGGGGATCGTCGAGTTGCCCCAGCACGGCGAGAACCTTGCCTTGGAAATCGCTGGAGGGATCCGACTTGAGGACCGCATTGACGGTCTCGTAGAGTTCTTCGTCCTTAACTGCGACCAGGGCACTCAAGGCTTTGAGCCGATGTTCTGGACGCAAGGCGGTTAGACCGAATGTTCGCCGCACATAGGCCAAGCCGCGTTGATCGCCCCACGAAACGGCGAGTAATGCGGCATCATTTCCGAGCGGATGAGTCGCGTCGTTGGTCAACAATGGCGTCAGCGGCTCAAACATCGCCGTTTTGAGTTGATCGAGTTTCTCGCCCTTCAGTTCGCCAGTTTGGATCTTCGTCGCGAGGACGGCAAGAACATCGCGTCCGACCTCCGAGTGATCGTCTCGCAGCAACGTGAAAAGATCACCGATTGCCTTCCCATCAAATCTCTTGACGGCAATAAGTCGGTCCAAGATGCGAGGCAGCAATTTCATGACGACCTCATCTTGGTAGTACTCCTTTGCGATCAGCAATTCGACGAAGTCGCCAAATTGCGTGTCCAAGCGCGGATGCAGGTTTTGCCAGATGACCTTCTGCGTATGTACGTCTTCTGTCTCTACCTGGGTCAAATGCCACATCAAGCCTTCCAGCGTCTTTGTCGTAGCAGGGAGCTTGGCGATTGCGATCAGTCGTTGAAGTCGAACCGCGGGATCAGGATCAACAGGGCTCTGTGACCAATCACGTTTTTCGGTGATCGCCGCAAGATCAGCTCGGGTAGACAGATTGTCCGCCAACTTGCGATGGCTCCAAGCTCGGATGTTCGAATCGGAGTCAGTGAGCAGAGACGCGAACAAAAGGTAGTTAATGCGGCCAATCTCGACATCCCGGCGATCTGGAACGTCTAACAGAGCGTGGAGGGCTTGGCGACGATGTGAAGCTGATGTTTTGCTGTTGGGCAGCGGAGATTTCAGAGACAACTCTTCTCGCACCTTAGGATCCGCTAGCAACGCAAGCAATTTGGATGCGACCTGTGGGGTACTACGCTCCTGAAGAATCCTTGTCGCCGTCCAGCGAATGAAATCGTTCTTCGCTCCCAATCGTTCGATCAGTTGCTCATCACTGTCCTTCGCCAGATCAAAGTCCTTCGGCACTCGCGGCGTGTCCTTGTATCTCACTCGATAGAGGCGGCCTTTCAGGCGGTCGATGCCGGCGGGGTCTCGATTGGCGTCTTGGTAGCAGTGGAAGCGGTCGTACCAGTCGAGGACATACAGGCTGCCGTCGGGGCCGGTCTTTTGGACGACGGGCATGAACCAGGCGTCGTTGGCGGTGAGGAAGTCGGGTTCGCCGATCCCCTTGTATGTTGAGCCGTCACGTTCGACTCGGTCGACGTTGAGGCAGCCGCCGTGGATGTTGCCCATGTAGAGTTTGCCGCGGTATTGCTCGGGATAGGCGTCACTGTCGAAGTAGTGGATGCCGCAGTAGGCCGCCTTCTGGTGCTTGTGCTTGACGATCGATTCGATCTTCCACGTGAACGGCGGATACGGGCCCCCCTGCCGGTGATAATACCCGGTCTCGACCAGATGCCAGAGGTGATCGATCACGCACGCACTGACGAACGCTTCGCCCTCATCGTTGAAGGCGATCCCCCACGGGTTACTCGTCCCTTCGCAGAAGACCTGGAACTCGCGCGTCCTCGGGTGGATGCGGAACATCGCACACGTCAGCGGCCAGCCTTTGTGATCCTCTTTGTAGTTCGGGTTGGTCTTGGAATACTTGACGTGCGAATGATTGAAGACCCCGTTCAGTCCATACAGCCAGCCGTCCGGTCCCCAGGTCAAGGAGTTGGGCAACTCATGAGTATCCGCGCGACCGAAGCCGGTGACGACGACCTCTTGCTTGTCCGCTTTGCCGTCGCCGTCGGTGTCCTGCACGAACAGGATGTCGGGCGAGTTCACCACCCAGACGCCTCCATGCCCCACGGCGATCCCGCTCGGAATGTTCAGGCCATCCAGGAAGACGGTGAACTTATCCATCCGGCCATCGCCATCGGTATCCTCCAGAATCTGGACGCGATCCTTCCCCGGCCCCGGTTCGCGACGAGGGTATTCGAGCGACTCGGTCACCCAGAATCGGCCGCGTTCGTCGATCGCCATCGCGACCGGATTCACAATGTCGGGTTCTGCCGCGACGACTTCGACGGTGAACCCTTCGGGGACGGTCATTAACTTGGCCGCGGTCTCGGGATCGCGCGGATCGTTTGGCGGCTTATCTTGAGCGTGCGGGATCACCGGCTTCGGCTGCTGAGCCCCCAGGGGACTCGTCAGGGCCAGCAGACCAACCAGACACAGCAAACGCGCAGACGACCGCATGTTGACGTTTCCAGATGAAGCGCGAGGGAGATGAGCGACGGTGGACTTCGACATGTTACCCATTCCAGTTAGCAGTGCCACGGACACGGAGTCTTGGTATTTGGGAGGGCGAGGCTCCGGTCGAGCAGCGCGAGTTGATGGACGCGACGCGAAGCGGAGCTTCGAAGACTGGCGTTCCCAAGCGGGAGCTTGGGAACGAGTACGAATCACACCCACGGCTCAGCAGGAGCTTCGCCCTCCCAGGCGGAAACCATCCGCAACATTACGATTTGGCAGAATTTGTCAGTCCATGTCATGTTTTTGGGGGGGTCCCTGTTTTTGACAAAGTGTGGCTGGTGCCCTTAGTGATTTCTG
>CAIMFH010000149.1 GCA_903840265.1 uncultured Schlesneria sp.
CGACATACGATAGTACTTCGTGACCAACTTCGGCTGTCGATTCGTTCGATCCACATCAACCATTTGGCCAATCCCTTGGCGACGCAACTGCTCGAATAAGGCTTGGATTTCGGTTTGAACTTGTTCTGTTTGCTTCACTAGGAGGCAACCGTCAGCATCGGTGGCAAATAGAGTTCCCCCTTGCTGATCGATATCAATCCACATGCTGTTGGTTGATACTGGAATGGCATCCGACAGTTGTCTTTGCAGTTCTTCGGAAGGAGCGAGGTCGCTGATATTGTAGACAACCCAGGTAAGTTGGTCGGCGGCGTTCGCCCGACTGGTTACCCAGATCACGTTATCGCGAAGGACGTAGGTCAGGCCAAGATCGTTGAGTAGTAGATCAAGTATCTTGCTCAGCGATCGGTCTTTCAGGACCAGCTTTACCGGTGTTTCGGCCACGATTCCTTCGTCGTCCATGACCTGCTTATCCATCAAGATTGGAACGGCATGGAGATCGGACAGGAAGCTCAGCGCCTCACTCAATGGTGCCTCAGAGAAATCGACAGAAGTTGCCTTGTGGAGCGCCGCCTCCAGTTGATCTCGACCAGAACAGGTAGCGAGTAGTGTCAACGGTCGCTGCTGTTCAATCGCCGCCAGCATTCGCGCGATGAGCCTTTGGGCATGGTAAGGCTGTCGTACGACAACTGTTTCACCGACCAGCGCAGTTACAGATGCGCCATAATCGTGTGCTTCCCATTCCATTGTGGCAAGTCGCACAACGCCCAACAACGAATTGACAGAATGTCCTCGCTTGATCAATGGATGCAACTGAAAGTGACGAGTCACCAATTGTGTTCGGTCTGGCGTCGTCACTCGAACAATGCCGTCAGCGGCTTCCCAGGCCAGGCCACGTTGACGCGTGAGATGATTCAACAGTTCTTCGAACGTCAGCGATTTGATATGCAACGAGACCTTTACTTCGCTGGGTGAGATCCCTTCGTCGTGTAAAGCCGACTGGTGAAACATAATCGGAATGCCGTGCGTCTGCTGCAGAAATTCGCAGACTTCGGACAACGGGGTGTCTTCAAAATCCGCCTCGACCTGTTTCGTCAGAAACGCGGGGAACAATTCCTGATCGTCCAACAGCGCCGAAATCTCTCTGTCGACCGGTGGTGCTGGACGTGGTGCCTTGTCGACGATCTTGCCCGCAGGCTTGTCCTGCTGAGCCAAAACTGCCGGAGGGGCCGCGAGGCGGTGTTCCGGGGCGAACAACGAAATCCAGAACACAATCCCCGCCGCTGCGACCGATGCCGCGATCGTCGATCGAACTACGATCTTTTTCATCGGGGTTCGCGAGACGCGAGTCAAATCGAGTGCCAGCCCGGTGACATCTCCGAACTCCTCCATCGCGATCCTGATCGCCTCTTCTCGTGAGACACCCGTTTGCAGCAAGTCGCCCAGACGCTGCTCCAAGTGATCGCGCAGCTCATCCGAAATAGCCGCTTTCTGCGACGGGCTAAGCCGCAGCAATCGGCTCAGGAGCGTGAGATAGATCTCGAATTCTTGTTCTGGCATGATTGACTCCGTCGTAGATGTGATGTGATTGACGAAGAGACGTGATTGAGGTCGTAGGCGACAGCAACAGTGATGTCGTGCTCAAGCCGTTTGCGGTGACAGTTCACCAAGCGGGGCCAGTACACGTCGCAGGCATTCGACGTATCGCCACCATTCATCCGCCTGGCTTTTCAATTGCTTCTTGCCGGCTGCAGTCAGTTCGTACCATTTACGACGCCGGCCTGTGTTGCTTTCCCAGTGGCACTTCACCCACCCCTCTTTTTCCAGCTTGTGCAGGATGGGATATAGGGTGCCTGCCTTCATTTCGATCGTTTCTCGGCTGGATTCCCACAGCGTCGACTGGATCAGGTAGCCGTATTTTTTCCCACTGGACAGCGTTGACAGAACCATCAACTCCAGGCTGCCGCGAAGCAATTCAGGCTTAATCGCATCCATTTCAGATTCCCTTCTCCCGAGCATGGCTCCCACTCGCATGCATAGCCACGACATATATTGTGACGCTATGCATTGGATGTCAATACAATTCTGCCAGGCAATTTTTTCGAACCACAGTCCGTGTTACTCGAGAGGCGAAATCGCACGGACCGTGATGGCGCCGGGTGTCCCATCGAAGGTGGCTGCCAGAGACTGATTCATGCGGGACTTTCTGCTGACTCCACAACGTGTGAAGCGATTGGTGCGGAAGTAATCGCGCTGAAGTAGACCCAACTCACCACCAGGCATCCGGCCGACAGAATGATTGACACCCAGCACGCGGAGGTCAGCAAGCGTACCAGATCGTGAGCTTGTGGTCCGAAGTTGTGTGCGATCATCACCGCCACGAAGCCGAGATACCCGACCGAATCGACGACGTACATGAGAAACCCGATATTCCCTTGCTCGCGGGTCATCGGCAGCATGCGCTCGAAAACGGTCGTATGGATCGCCACGTAAGGGAGGTACAACCCCAGGCCCACCGCAACCATAAAGCCGAAGTCGCCCAGCGAATGATTTCGTCGCGCAAGCAGCGCGATCAGCAACAAACAAAACCCACCGGCACACGTGGCCAGTGATGTGAAGAAAGCTCGGCGGTTGTCTTTGATCAAGAATGTGGACCCGTTGACAACCAACACACCCAGCACGACCCACAGTTCTGACTGAGCAAATGTCGCGGGCACAGCAGGGCTTCCCAAGCCGCGCCAAATCTCGGGCGCAAAATCGGCTCGAATGGTGCGAACGACTGTCACCAGCAGATACATCAGCGAGATTGGAATCAAACCCATCGCATGTCGGCGCACAAACGAACGGCGCTGGTCGCGATTCATTGTCGTCCGTACCGAGCGAGCGGCAATATCCCTCGCGCTCGGAGGTGGGATTCGCGACAACATCGCCACGCAGACACCCAGCGGGATCAAAAACAGAGCCCCGGCGACGCAGGGCATCCAGTCTTCCGTCACATTCTGCTTCAGCAGCCATGCTCCAACTGACTTGGTGACACCATCCGCCAGAATGAAGCTGGCACACAACCCCGCGGTTAGGGCTTCGGTCACTCTTCGCCCTTCGAGCATTCCCAGGACCAATCCGAAGATCATCCCCAACGGCAGTCCATTCAAAAACAGACAGATGGCATTCCAGGGTCTGGGAATCAATCCAAACAACAGCAATGCTAATTCAGCGATCACGATCAGCACGCCGATGCTCACCGCACGCCGATGAGGGGGCATCTCGGAAATGAGTTTGATGCCGACAAACTTCGACACCATGTAGCCCATGACCTGCGCTGTGACGAGGACGATCTTGAACTCGATGCCCGCCAGTGTCGTGCCGGAAAAGCTCGCTGCTGTAAATGGCTTGCGAAACGCATACATGCAGAAATAGCAGCCGAATGCGGCGACAGCAGCCCAAATGGCCCAGAGCAGATCCTGCCGTTGTTGTCGGATTTCCGAAGCATTGACCAACGTCAGTCCGCCATCGTTCATGAGTTTCCTTCAACGTCAATGTTCAACTGGCGGCGCATTAGCATTGTGAACAGCAACAGTCCTCAAAACCAATTCGCGAACTTCGGGACTCCGCAATGCGATCAACACTTTTCATCAAGTCTTCATCGTCTCTCGCTACGGCGACAGTATACTGGTCGTCCGATTCGGCATGATGAAGGATTGATGAGGACTGGTTGGAATGCAGGACGAACCGACGCAGTGGCACGCGCCAATCACCGTAGACATCCTCCGCCTGTTCGCCGAACGAGGTGACTCGGAATACGGCGGAGAAGTGGTGACGCAGCAGCAACATGCCCTGCAGGCGGCACTCTTCGCGGAACAGGCGCAGTCCAGTCCGGCGCTGATCACCGCCGCGTTGTTACACGATGTCGGCCACTTGCTGCATCGCCTGCCGGAGGATGCCCCCGATCAGGGCGTCGATGACCGCCATGAATCATTGGCGGCACGCTGGCTGCGGAAGCATTTTGGACCGGACGTTGTCGAGCCCGTCCGGTTGCACGTGGCGGCAAAGCGATATCTCTGCGCTGTCGATTCCACTTACCTGCAGGAACTGAGCCCCCCGTCTCTGCTAAGTTTGCAGTTGCAGGGAGGCCCTATGTCTGAGGCCGAGTGCCAGGAATTCGCGGCGCATCCGTTCTGCGAGGCGGCAGTCGCCTTACGCCGCTGGGACGATGCGGCAAAAGTTCCTGACATGCAGACACCGCCGCTAGCTCACTTTGCCAACTACATTGATTGCGTTCTTGGAGAAAAGAAATAGTGCCGAAACAGGATGTCGCAGTGATCGGGGCGGGAATTGTTGGCTTGTCTCATGCCTGGTCTGCTGCGGAACGCGGCCATCGAGTCACCGTCTTCGAACGCTCTTCCCGCGCGAGCGGCGCGTCGATCCGCAATTTCGGAATGGTCTGGCCCATTGGCCAACCGGCCGAGCTGTATTCCGTCGCTCTCCGCAGTCGTGCCCGGTGGTTGACACTCTCTAAGCAAGCGGGCATCTGGGCGAACCCTTGCGGTTCGATCCATCTTGCGCATCGCGAAGATGAATGGGCAGTGCTACAGGAATTCCATTCGCTCGCCCCGTCGTTGGGCTATGAATGCTCGTTGCTCGACCCCCAGCAAGTGGCCGCTGTCACACCGGCCGCAAATCCCCACCGCTTGCTGGGAGGCCTCTCTAGTCCAAGCGAAGTCTGCGTCAATCCACCCGCGGCCATTCGCGCCATGCCAGCTTGGTTGGCCAAGACGTATGGAGTGCAGTTTCAGTTCGAGACACTGGTTACCGGCATCGATCAGGATCGAAGTATCCGCACCCACGATCGATCGTGGTCCCCATTCGATCGGGTAATCGTTTGCGGTGGTGCAGACCTCGCGATGTTGTACCCAGATATTCTGGCGACGTCCGGCCTTAAGCTTTGTAAGCTTCAGATGTTGAAGACCGAACCTCAGTCCGACAATTGGCGGATCGGCCCGCACCTGGCCAGTGGACTGACATTGCGCCACTATCACAACTTTGATGTCTGCCCCAGCCTGGCAGCACTCAAGCAACGAGTCGCGGTCGAGACTCCCGAACTGGATCAATTCGGTATCCACGTCATGGCCTCGCAGAACGACGAGGGCTGCGTGATCCTGGGCGATTCGCACGAATACGGCACAGAGATCGAACCGTTCGACAAGACGATCATCGACGATCTGATGCTGCGAGAATTGCGCAAGATTATTCAACTCCCTGACTGGAATGTGACCCAGCGGTGGCACGGAATTTACGCGAAACATCCGGACCAGCCGATTTTTGGTGCCGAACCGCTGCCGAACGTCTTCGTGAGGACGGGGACGGGTGGCGCTGGCATGACGATGTCTTTTGGGTTGGCCGAACGAGATTGGGAGACTTGGCAGTGAGCATTTACGGAAAGGCCATCAAGGCCGTGATTTTGGATTGGGCTGGCGTCACCGTGGACTACGGCAGTTGCGCTCCAGCCCAGGCGTTTGTCGAAGTCTTCCGCAGACACGGCGTCGATATCACGACAGCCGAAGCTCGCGGTCCGATGGGCCGAGCGAAACGCGATCACATCATCGAAATCGCCATGCTTCCCCGCATTGCTGATGCGTGGAACAAGCAGCACGGACGATCGCTGCTCGACAGCGATATTCAGGCAATGTATGACGAATTCCTGCCCCTCCAGTTGGAAGTTCTGGCTCGAGAGACCAAAGTCATTCCCGGAGTCCCGGCCGCTATTTCGCAGCTACGCGACATGGGATTGAAGATCGGCTCGACCACAGGCTACACCCGAGCGTTGATGGAAGTCGTCGTGCCGCTGGCGGCGGCGGAGGGCTATACGCCCGATGTCGTGATCTGCGCCGACGACGTTCCAGAGGGTCGTCCGGCACCGTGGATGAATTTTGCGGCAGCGCAACAGCTGGATGTCTATCCGTTCGGATCAATTATCATTGTCGATGACACCAAGGTCGGAATCAAAGCCGGCCTCAATGCCGGGGCCACCACCGTCGCGATCAGCCAAACGGGCAACTCCATGGGGCTGTCGGCAGAGGCAGTGGCCGCACTCTCGCCGAAAGATCTGCGATCCCGATTGATGACAATTCAAGATGAATTTCGATCGGCCGGCGCGCATTTCGTGATCGACTCTGTCGCGGACCTTCCAGATCTCATCCGCGAGATTCAATCGATTGCCATGGTCGACTGAAACGGAGCCGAATCGTCCCGGGCGGTGATCTTTTCGAGCGACAAGCATGATTGTCTGCTACAATGCGGCGACCGTGACAATGTCGATTGAATGGAGTGCTGCTTACCGTGTCGATGGATGATGACTGGGCCGTTCCCGCAGACGATTTGACTCCGGCCCAGCGGGCGGCCGTCGAGCACTTTGAAGGCCCTCTGCTCGTGCTGGCGGGCCCCGGTTCCGGCAAGACTCGCGTCATCACGCGGCGGATTGCTCGTTTGATCGAACGCGGTGTCAGGCCGTGGGAAATCCTGGCGATCACATTTACCAACAAGGCCGCTCGAGAAATGGCCGAGCGAGTCCAGTCGTTGCTGCCCGGTTCGCGAATCTGGGTCAGCACGTTTCATCGCTTCTGCTCCCGCATCCTGCGTGAACGCGGTGCCGCCGTCGGCCTGCAGCCCAATTTTTCGATCTTCGACACCGGCGATCAACAACAACTGATCAAGCAGGTTTTGCACGACCTGGATTTTGATGCCAGTCACTTTCCTCCCGGCAAGCTGCTGCACCGCATTAGCCAAGCGAAAAACGAACTGCTCACGCCCGAGAATTATGCCCTTCGCTATGGCGAAGGAATCGGCACGCACCTTGAGGCGGTCGTTGCCAAGATTTATCCGCTGTATCAGAAGCGACTGCTGGAAGCGAACGCGGTCGACTTTGATGATCTACTCGTTCATGTCGCAATCCTGTTAAACGACAACGACGGATTGCGCAACGAACTCGACGAGCGATACCGATTCATCTTGGTCGACGAGTATCAGGACACCAACAAAGCGCAGTACCAGATCGTTGCCGCTCTCTCCCAGATCCAGCCTAACCTGTGCGCCACGGGCGATCCCGATCAGTCGATCTACGGCTGGCGTGGAGCCCGCATCGAAAACATCCTGCGGTTTGAGCAAGACTTTCCGGAAGTGAAATCGATCCGTCTCGAGGACAACTTCCGCAGCACGCCCGAAATCTTGAAGACCGCCGATGCCCTGATCGCGAACAACATCCATCGCAAGGCGAAGCGGCTGCAGACCGGCAATGCGAGTGGCGAGCCGGTCGAGATGCGGCTGTACCGGGATGGACAAGACGAAGCGACAGGCATCGCGAATGAGATTCGCGCTCTCGTTGAAGCGGGCGAGCGACAATGGAAAGACTTCGCCGTCTTCTATCGAGTGAACTCGCTGTCGAGAACTCTGGAGACAGCTTTCGCACGGCTGAAGATTCCGTTCCAGGTCGCTGGCGGCGTGGCATTCTTCGAACGCATGGAAGTCAAAGATCTGCTGAGCTATCTGCGGTTGATCGAGAACCCGCTGGATCGAATCGCCTTCCTGCGAGTGGTCAACACCCCAACTCGTGGGATCGGGAAGAGTTCGCTGGAACGGCTGACCCGCTGGGCCGCTAGTACCGGCACGTCGCTGCTGGATGCCGCGCGTCAGCCCGGCCAAGTTCCTGATCTACCGAAGAAGGCGGCCGTGCAACTGCGAGCATTCGCCAGCTTGATCGATGAATTCACCGACTTGATGATCGGTTCGCGCAATTCTCCACGTGACGAAGAGAGTCTCCTCGACCACGAGGATGTCGAGGAGTTGTCCGAAGAAGGTCATGCTGCTGTCGGTTTGATCGAACGACTTCTGCGGGCCATCCTCCAACGCACAGGCTATGCCAGTCAGTTCACTGATGATCGCGATGAAGTCGCGTTGGCCCGGCTTTCGAATATCGAAGAACTGGTCAGCGCGGCTCGACTGTATGACGTGCAAGAATCCGCAACGGAAGGTGGGCCAACTCTCACGGGCTTTCTGGAAACAGCCAGCCTCGCACAGGACATTGACTCTCTCGATGAAGCGACTGGAGCGGTCACATTGATGACCTTGCACGCCGCCAAGGGACTAGAATTCCCCGTCGTTTACATCATCGCGGTCGAGCAAAACTTGATTCCTCACGAACGGTCTCTGCGAGAGAACGATCCGCGGCAATTGGAAGAGGAACGCCGCCTGCTGTTTGTGGGGATCACACGCGCCGAAGAGAAACTGGTGCTCACACATACCCAGCGGCGTGAAATGCACGGCCGCAGCCTGAGCACGATTCCCAGCGATTTCATGCACGAGTTGATCGTCACACGGAAAGACCATACGGGCGTTGATGAATTTCAATTCGGCGATGACACCTCCAGTGAATTCCACGATCCGGATCATGACTCGATCGATCAGTCGTCTGACTTGCATCACTCTGAGCCCGCCTATGAACGATATCCCTCAGTCTCGGACTTCAGTCAGAAGCGTAAGAAGACCAAAGGGTCGCTCGGCATCCCTGGCCTGGAAGGTCTCAACCTGACCACAGGCGCTGCACTTCAGGCCGGAACCAATGATGCCGTTGAACTGCCCAAGGGGTTCTCCGTTGGCATGCAGGTTCGACATCCACGTTATGGCTTGGGAACCGTTGTCGATGTGAGCGGCATGTCTCGGCGTCGGACATTGACAGTCGAATTCGAAGTCGGCGACCGACGCGAAAGCTTCGTGGAATCGAAGTGTCCGCTGCAACCCGTGGGATTACGTTAGTCTGATCGCGAAGCCGAGTGCCATGGACTTGGAGTCCGTCGACAGGCGCGGCTCGGCAGGAGCATCCCAATCACTATCACGCTACCTGTTGCGAGATCAGAATCGCGCACGGTCATTTCGCCTCTCTCTTCCCTCGCCCAATCTCTGGCGAGCTTAGCGACTGGATGTACCACTCCACGTCACTTCTTATCCGTGTTCAATCTGTGTCCCTCCGTGGCGAAAAACTCTTACCCCTTCCGTTTTCCCACCCGCTCAGCTAGCCTTCATCGCATCGGATAAATCAGATGCAAAATAAGGGAGTGTGGAGATGAAGTTGAGCTTGGCGAGTCTCGCCGCAGGGATGTTGGCAGCACAGGTCGCGTTCGCACAGGTTCCCTCCAAGCCGGGCGACTGGCCTCAATGGCGTGGCCCGAATCGCGACGGCATCAGCACCGAAACCGGCCTGCTCCGCGAATGGCCCGAGGCCGGCCCCAAGGTGCTCTGGCAGGTCGATAGCGTCGGCGTCGGCTATTCGTCGCTCGCCATCAAAGACGGCAAGATCTTCACTCAAGGAGATCTGGACGGCGTCGAGCATGTGATCGCGCTGAACGCCGCAGACGGCAAAACGCTGTGGGCCGTTCAACCCGGACCTGCCAAGAGCTTGCTGTCCGATCGCCTGCAGAAAGAGATCAAAGACCTGGATCGCAACAAAGACGGCATCGTCGACGAACTCGAAGCTCTGCAGCGATTCGGCTGGGACTTCAATCGTTTCGATCGACCAGTCGAAGGCGACGCCGAAGCGCGAGCCAAATCCCGCGCCGAAGCCGTGTTCATCCAGCTCGACAAAGATAACGACGGCAAGCTGTCGTTCGCCGAAGCATCCGGTCCACTCCGCGATCGCTTCGAACAAACGGATTCGGAAGACAAGCAAGCGGACTCCGCCAAGCTGGTCACCGAGCGTATCACCGAATGGATGAAGACCCTCGACAAAGATGGCGACGGCAAGCTGTCGCGCATGGAAGTTCGTGGCACGGCCCTTGATCGCCATTTCGGTCGGATCGACCAGCGCGACCCCGCGACCAACAAGAGCGACGATCAACTGACTCCTGAAGAAATCGAAGCCTCCTTCGCGAAGCATGAACCCGGTCGCGATGGCATCCTGACCAAAGACGAACTGGTCGCCTTCTACGTTCGCAACAAACCACTCGGCGACGGGAAGCTGACGCTCGACGAGTTGCGAGGCCCCTTTGGTGGCTATCGCAACGGGATGGGCGACGGTCCTCGTGGAACGCCAACTGTCGATGGCAATCGCGTCTACGCCGAAGGAGGTAATGGCGACGTCACTTGCCTGGACGCTGCCACCGGCGAAACGATCTGGCATGTCAGCCTGACCCGTGACTTTGGCGGAGGCGTTCCCGGCTGGGGCTATTCCGAATCGCCACTGATTGTCGACGGCCTGGTCATCGTGACACCCGGCGGCAAGAAAGGAACTCTCGTCGCGCTCAACAAACTCAGCGGAGAAGTGGCCTGGAGCAGTGGTGAAGTCACTGAAGGAGCGCATTACTCATCTCCACTGGTGGCTGAAGTCGGTGGCGTACGACAGATCGTTCAATTCGCGGGCTCCAGTGTCTTTGGTGTCTCGATCAGGGACGGCAAGTTCCTGTGGAAGTATGCCAAGCCTGCCAACGGAACCGCCAACTGCTGCTCACCCATCGTCGATCAGGATCACGTCTTCGCCTCGAGTTCTTACGGCACCGGGGGCGGCCTGGCCAAGTTGACGAAGTCGGACGACAAGTTCGCAGCCGACGAAGTCTATTTCGAAAAGAAGCTCGACTGCCATCACGGCGGCATCGTGAAAATCGGCGACTGGATGTATAGCAACGGCGGCGGCCCGCTGATCTGCATGGACTTCATGTCCGGCAAAATCATGTGGCAGAACCGCAGCATCGGCAAAGGAGCCCTCGTCGCCGCTGACGGCATGCTCTATCTCCTAAGTGAGAATCATGAAGTCGCACTCGTCGACGCCAGCCCCGGCGAATACGTCGAACGAGGCCGCTTCAAAGTAAAAAGCCACGGTCGTCCAAGCTGGGCCCACCCCGTCGTCGCCGGAGGCCGCTTGTACATCCGCGATCAAGAATCGCTGACCGCCTACGACGTACAAGCCAAGTAACAGTCACCAAAAATCTATGTTACTCGCGCCTTCGTGGCACTACTTGGCCGCTTTGGGCCAAGTAGTGCTCGACCGCGCGTTTTCCGCAATCTCGCAACGCTGCTCTTCCCAGCCCTGCCTCGCCAGACGTTAATCGTCTTCATCCTGAAGCGACTTCGTCCGACGACGACCTCCCTCCGCAGATCCACTTCGTCGGCGCTTTCGATCCGAAACGCCGATATTCTTTCCGGCGTGCATACGCCCCGCAGCACGGTCCAGAATGCGAGCGATGACAACCGCCGTCCAAAGCATGATCACGATCGAGCAGACACCGATCACGCCGCTCATCCATTCGGGCACCGGAGCCCCGCGCTTGAGCGACATCGTCACGCCGAAGACCAACAGCAACATGGGACCGACGAAGGTCACCAGCGGCACGCCGATGAACCCCATCAGATAAGTCCGCAGCACTCGCCAGGGCGATTGCGGAATGGGGCCCAGCACCTCGATCTGGGATTTCCAGCCTGCACCCGCTCCACAAAACGCGGCCACGGTCGACAAAAAACCCGTTCGTTCCACCTGCGCGCTCACCACACGAAGATGCTCACGACGCAACGGAACAATCGGCAGAAAGAATATCACAAACCACAACGTCGCTTCGGCGGTCCCATCAGATCGCCCGCTCCAGTCATACCGCATCGTTCCCAAACCGTTGACCGTCGCCATAGATCGCTTCTTCCTATCAACACGTGGCATTCGGCCAAATCACTCCGGCAGACTAGATCGCTAGACCAGATTCACCTCGCCAAGATCGTCGTGCTCCGGCCAAGCCCATCCCCCATTGAAGTCTTCAATATCGAGTTGGATCGGACCGAGTCCCGCGAGAGGCGCAAACGCACCTTCGGATTTTGCGGTCATTAAGACGTCATGAATCATTTCACCAATGGCGGCCACCAGCGGATCTATCTCTTCTTCATCTTGATCGGCGTCTTCGTCAAAGCCAGGTACGACAAATGTCTCACCGTTCAATTCGGTGACCTTGATCTCTTCACCTTCAAAATTAGCTTCTTGTGCTTCGATCCACTTCGGAAACTTGATTAGCGGCTTCTCATCGAGTTCGGCAGTCCATTGCCCATCTCGTTGATGCTCCGCACGTCGATCCGCGTGAATGAAGATCCAACCACCCTGGTCACAATCGTAACCAACCTCAATCGCAGAAATGCTTCCAGGGCTCTCGGTCGCCAGGGACGCAACGGCTCGGTCCAATTCCCGACGAAATGTCTTGGCATCACTACGAAGGTCGATTGTTTTCATGGGTGGATTTCTCGCGATAGGTGCAGTGGGGATCGTTTGAATCCGACGACTTCGGATCCCCTCAGCTTACTTCTTGTCACTCGGCACGCCAGACTTGTTTTCAATGGACCTGATGCAAGTTTGCATAGGGCTCCCTTGTTCACTGATCGTTTTGGGCTCGATTCTTCGTCACGATGTTCGCCCCGTCTGAAATGGATCGTCAAACGGACTGTAAACGACTTCGGCTTCGACGAGGCAATGATAGTCTGCAGCAACTCGCCACCGTAACAGGATGGCGTCCAGTTGCGACATGGCCTGACTGGCATAAATCCGACGACTGCGGCCTGTGCTCAGGATCAGCGACGAAATCGGAAATGGCAAGTCCTCGCCTGCATCAACTGGCAGTGAGGCCAGTACGAAGTAACTCCAATCAGTCATCACGAACAACTCGCTCATGTTTCTCTGTTCCAGTGGACTCGATATCGCTACCGCTCATTTAGCAGGCGAGCCGAGTGATTGCCATTCCCCATTCGCGTTCATGCCGTCGCGTTTCCATGTCTGACCAGTCTTCGAGTCTGTGACAAAGACATAGCAGTAACCAGGACCCGACACCGGCATCATTTGATACTGGCCATGCGACGATTGAGGCAACTGTCCCACCTGGCCCGCCACCGGAGTGCTGTGCTGCAGATTGAGAATCAGGCAGCCGAGGGTAATCGAGGCACCGATAATCAGCGAGTGAGTCTTGGTCATGGCGGTTCTCTTTGAATGGAATGGACTGCATCGGCGGCAATTGTACCCAAGTTGGCCCCTGTCAAAACACAATCTCCCAGTTTGCGTTTTTCCCGACATTGAAATGGCATCACAAGCTTTCAGTAAGGGTGCCACGATCTTGGAGTCCTCGACGACAAGGTCGTGCTCTTCTCATTCTTGAACGCCAAAGGCGTGGTCTATCGTAGCCCAGGGCAACGCCCTGGGTTTTCACCGCACGACAATTCGTAAAGCCCTGAAAGGGCGATCTAAGACGGATGATAAGGACACAAATCGTTTGCCATATCAGTTGAACGAACTGGGTCGCCCTTTCAGGGCTTCGTCATTGGGGGGCACCTGAACCCAGGGCGTTGCCCTGGGCTGGGATAGGGTGCCCCTTTGGGGCGGAAGTCGGATGTCTGGCGCTGGTGCCACGGAATCACTGTCGTCGGTCAAAGACACGGCCATGTCGAGGACTCCAAGACCGTGGCACCCCAACCTCTTGGTCTGATTGGCTACACGGAGTGGTGTCGTCCTGTTGTTGGGGTTCTTTCTTCTGTGTTCGACACAACCTCTGGTTGTGGGCGACTGATGGTGGGGTTGGGGCTTGGCTCGGTTGTTTGTTGGCTGGGGGTTGCTGCTTCCCTCTCGTGAGTTGGCGCTTTTCTCTTTTTGATCACCTCCATCCTGTGAGTGGGGCGGCCTCCTTTGGGGCCGGGGGTGGTGTGGAGCCATTGGCAGAGGCCGCTGTCTTTGAGCTTGGTCATCGCGGCCATGGCACACTGCGCGGTGGGGTATTTGCGGCTGTTGGAGCGGCAGACGTCGCGGATGGTGACAGAACCTGCTGGATGTCGGCGGATCCATTCGTACAGTTGCTGCAGGTCACGACGTTCGGCGGTGAGGGAGACCTTTTTCAGAACTCGTTGGGCTTCATAGGCAAACCACCGGGCGAGGGCGATACCGTGCTGCATGCTGGTGGCGTCGCACTGGAGTGGATCGACGTCTTCTCCTGCGGCGTAGCGGGAGAGGTGGATCACGAGGGCTAGCCGAGCGGCCTGCCTGGTCAGGTGGGAGGTCCAGTGGAACAGGGCTTCGTCGATCTGAGCTTGGCGGGTGCCTAAGTCGGTCATGAACATGTCGATGTGATCTCGCGCTTCCGGCGAGAGCGTGACACAACCGGTGCGAGGTGCGCCCGACACAACCTCGGGGAGGGCGAACAGCTTGTTCACCACTCCGGCGAAACCGTCTTCGGTGGCCTGGTCGACTTCGTCATCGGTCCAGCATTGCGGCCGCGCCTCGGGCGAGGCGATGAGTAAGCGGCTGGTCAGTTCACAGGCTCCCCCTTGCTTGGCGAACTTCTGGGTGAAGAGGTCGGCGGACAATGTTCCTGTCAGACTGACGGCCGCGGGGGTGAGTGTCGCCGTGGTGCGGCCTTCGATGGTGACAGAGCGACCGCCGTAGAGATCCAGCCAGGCCTGCCGCTGGATGGCGGCGCGTTCGCCCGCTCCGGAGGTTCTCTTCAGCCAGCCATCCAGTTCCTGGGGACAGACGAGGAGTCCTTTGGATTGCCGGGAGAGTAGGCGGGTCAATGAAGGGAGTGACCAATCGACGGTTAAGGATCGCTCGGCGATCGGTTCGGGCGGTGGCAGCAAGTGTTGTGGCTGGCGACGCTGGTTGTCGCGGTAGACAGCCAGTTTGCGACGATAGGGCATGAACAGTTCCTGCCGCTGCTGCTCGGCTATTGCCTGACGGGCCTGCAGGGGAACGACTGAGGCCTCGAAGATGGCCTCGTGAGGGGAAGGTCCTTCATTGACGAGGGCGGTCCAGAGGATTGCCGGTTCGGACCAGCCTCGTTTCAGTTCAATCCGTCGTGTTCCTCCGATGGCCGAGGCGAGGACTGACAGTACCGGTAGAGCGACGGCGGCGGCATCACAGTTCAGGGAGTTGGCCTGAGCGCTGACAAACTGCTGCACGGGTTGCGGCAGGGATTCGACGGGGAACGGTTGGAATTCGGGGACTTGGCCTGGGACCAGATACTGCAGATTGACCCAGGGGAGGCCATCGTCGACATCGGCGGGCATGAATGCCGGCAGGGCACACGACTCGAGAGTCGCGTCCTGTTTCGGATCAGGCTCATCCGGAGGCCAGCAGGAAGCGGCGGCAGAGACCTTGCCCGAGGCTCGGTCCAACTCAGCTCGATGTCGTTCACGGTACCGTTCTTCGGCGACCATCTCTTTGAGCGAGCGGAGGTGCTCATTCTCGTGCCCCAATAAGTCGGTGACTTCCTGGAGCCGGGAGTCAGGAAATATCTCAGACAGTTTTGCCGGTCGATGTCGTGTGCGAGCCATGGAGTTCCTCCAGTCGAAATAAGGTTCAGGTTTGTTCCATTAAAGAGAAGCCGGCTGAAGTCCGGCTGAAAGGCAATATTGGAAGGGGCTTAGGTCCACCAGCTAGAAGCTGGTGGCAGACGCAGATGCCGGCTGAAGCCCGGCAGGAAGACTTTGTCAGGTGGTAAGGTTCATGGATGGCTCCTGATTTTGGGTTCTCGTGCTGTGCCACATATTTGGTGCATCACTCCGAATTCAGGCACAAAAAAAACGGCCACACCGATTGACCGCCCGAAAATCGGGGCAGTCGATGGGTGTGGCCGTTGGTTACGGTCCACG
>CAIMFH010000150.1 GCA_903840265.1 uncultured Schlesneria sp.
CAGAAATCACTAAGGGCACCAGCCACACTTTGTCAAAAACAGGGACCCCCCCAAAAACATGACATGGACTGACAAATTCTGCCAAATCGTAATGTTGCGGATGGTTTCCGCCTGGGAGGGCGAAGCTCCTGCTGAGCCGTGCGTGTCATTGTGCGTCCATCAACTCGCGCGGCTCGGCGAGAGCCTCGCCCTCCCAAATACGCCATATCACACTCTCACGGGAAATAAGCCGTGTTTTGCCAATGGTTTACGATCGCTGATCTGTTCTAGAAATCTCGCAATTTGGAGCGTGAACTCGGGGCTCGACTCTCGCGTGGCTCCGTTCGCTTGGATATCCTTTGTCCTGGCCATCAGGGATTGGCGGGCAGGTTCAGTTCATAAAGGAGTCGGTTCAATGCGTGGACGTTGGATATTTGGGTTGGTCGTGGCACTCGGCACCGCTGTCACAGCGTGCGCGGCTGATGCCAAGAAGATCGGCAGCGTCGAAGGGTTCACCGAATACCAGTTCCCCAATGGCGTGAAGCTGGTCGTCTTCGTCGAACCGTCCAAGCCCAAGCTGACTGTCAACATGACCGTGCTGGTCGGTTCGCGTCACGAAGGGTATGGCGAAGCCGGGATGGCTCACCTGCTCGAGCATATGCTGTTCAAGCCGACCGAAAAGCATCCGCAACCCGATCGCGATCTGCAGGAACGCGGAGCCGACTACAACGGCACGACCTGGGTCGATCGCACCAACTACTACGAAACGCTCCCCGCATCCGACGAGAACCTGGAATTCGCCATCGCCTGGGAAGCCGATCGCCTGATGAACTGCCCGATCAAGGCCGAGGATCTGGCGAGCGAGATGACCGTCGTCCGCAACGAATTCGAAATGGGCGAGAACAGCCCCAAGGGTGTGCTCGAACAGCGGATGTTCGCGACCGCTTTCGAATGGCACAACTACGGCAAATCGACAATCGGAAATCGAGCCGACATTGAACGCGTTCCCGCCGACAGCCTGCGAGCCTTCTACAAGAAGTACTACCGTCCAGACAACATCGTGCTGTTCGTCGGTGGCCGCATCGACGAGGCGAAGGCTGTCGCATTGGTTGAAAAATACTTCGGACCTCTCAAAGCTCCCGCAGAGCCGATTCGTTCGACGTACACCGAAGAGCCCGCACAGGACGGCGAACGTCTGGTGACGTTGCGACGCGTCGGCAAAGTCGCTGTCGCCAGTGTCGTCTATCACATCCCCGCCGCGTCCGATCCCGACTTTGCCGCGGTCTCGGTGCTGGAAGCGATCATCTCGGCCGATAAGACGGGCCGACTGTACAAGTCCCTTGTTGAAACGAAACGCGCCGCCAAGATCGAAGGGGTCGCGTACCCATGGCATGATCCCAGTGGGATGATCTTCTCGGCCGAAGTCGCCGCGGGTAACGATCCGAATATCGTGGCCGAAGGGTTGCTGGACACCGTGCAGGGAGTGGTCGACAAGCCCGCGACTGAGGAAGAAGTCGAACGAGCCAAGCGGACACTGCTGAAGATCTGGGATCAACAATCGATCGACACGCCGAAGTTCCTGGTCGCCCTGACCGAATGGACTGGGGCAGGGGACTGGCGCCTGGCGTTCCTGTTCCGCGATCGACTCGGCAAGGTCAGCGTGGCTGACGTGAATCGCGTTGCCAAAAAATACCTGCAGACCACCAATCGCACCGTCGGCGTCTACGTTCCCACTACGGAACCACAGCGCACGCCGGTCGCGGCGACTCCCGATATCGCGGCCCTCGTGAAGGACTACAAAGGCCGTCCCGAGTTCTCCGTCGGCGAAGTCTTCGATCCGTCACCCGAAGCGATTGAAGCACGCGTGAAGCGTTCGACGATTGAAGGCGTGAAGTCGGCCGTGCTGACGAAGAAGAACCGCGGCGGTTCCGTCGTGTTGAAGTTGAACCTGCGATACGGCACCGCCAAGTCGCTGTTCGGATTGAGCACCCCCTGTTCGTTCCTGCCCGAACTGATGACGCGCGGGACGAAGAAGATGACTTCCGAACAACTGCAGGATCGACTCGATTCACTGCAGACAACATTGGTGGCCAGTGGTCGTCCTGGCGAAGCGGAATTTACCATGCTGACCAAGCGTGAGTATCTGGTCGAAGCACTCGCCGTCTTGAAGCAAGTCCTGCGTGAGCCGACGCTGCCCGAGGCTGAGTTCGACGTGATGAAGCAACATCGTCACGGCACATTGGAAGAGCAATCGGCCGAACCGCAAGCACTGGCACCGCGAGCGGTTCAGCAGAAGCTCAGCCCTTATCCGGTGGGTGATGTTCGTTACGCTCCCGGCTTGCTCGAAGAGTTGAAGACCGTCGACGACATGGAGCTGTCCACAGTCAAGAAGATCTATGACGACTTCCTGGGAGCCTCGAACGGCGAACTGGCGATTGTCGGCGACTTCGATGAGAAGACGTTGACCGCCGCGTTGACCGACATGCTCGGCGGTTGGAAGTCGAAGCAATCGTACGAGCGGATCACACGCTCGGCCGACAAGCTGCCTGTCCCTGAGATGATCAAGATCAAAACTCCCGATAAGGCCAACGCGATGTACTTCGCCGGCCAGTTGATGGCGCTGAGCGACGAATCACCCGACTATCCTGCTTTGATCATCGGCAACGATGTTCTGGGGGGCAGCGGCTTTGCCTCACGCTTGATGGGTCGCATCCGCGAGAAGGAAGGCCTGTCGTATGGCGTCGGTTCGGTGTTCCGCGCGATGTCACTCGACAAGCGGGCGACCTTGTCGATCTATGCGATTGCCAACAACGACAACATTGGCAAAGTGGTCACGCTGGCTCGTGAAGAGACCGAGCGGATGTTGAAGGATGGTCTGACCGAAGAAGAACTGAACGAATCGAAGCGCGGTTACCTGACCTCACAACAGGCCAGCCGCGGCGATGATTCTCGCCTGGTGCAGGTGCTGGCTGATGCCTTGTTCACCGGACGAACGCTGAAGTTCCAGGCGTCGCTCGAAGACGCCGTCAAGAAGTTGACTCGAGAACAGGTCCAAGCCGCCATGCAAAAGCACATCGATCCTTCGCGACTGGTGAACGCTGTGGCAGGCGACTTGCCGGAATCGAAGTAAGACTGCCTGATGTTCGACTCTGGGTGCCACGGTTTTGGAGTCTTTCGACAAGGCCGTGTCTTTGATCAAAGACACGGCCACACTGAAGACGGTGAGACCGTGGCACACGAAGCAAAATCTGAATCAGCAATCATTGGGCACGGTCATATTGATGCAAGTCAATCAACATGTTCGATCAGAACGCGCGAGTTCCCTTGGCGGAACGCTGCTGCTACGATTCGACCACAATCTCGAGCCGTTCTGATCGATACATGGAAGGAGTCGCTCTCGATGCCGAAACGTCTACTGTTGTTCCTGCTGCCGGCCTTGTTCTATGCAGCGAACTGGTCCCCTCTTCACGCCGCCGAAGCATCCAAACCCATGAGCATTACGTCCATCGAAGGCATCAGCGAATACCGGTTGGAAAACGGTCTGAAGATTCTGCTGTTCCCAGACCCCTCCAAGCCGAGCGTCACCGTGAACATGACGGTCTTCGTCGGTTCGCGACATGAAGGCTACGGCGAAGCGGGGATGGCCCACTTGCTCGAGCATATGCTCTTCAAAGGCACGCCCGATCACCCCAGTGTCCCCAAAGCCCTGCAAGCGCGAGGAGCCCAGTTCAACGGAACCACGTGGCTCGATCGCACAAACTATTTCGAGACGTTGTCGGCCAATGACGACAACCTGGAATTCGCGATTCGCCTGGAAGCGGATCGCATGGTCAACAGCTTCGTCAAAGCAGAAGACCTGGCTTCCGAAATGACGGTGGTGCGCAATGAATTCGAGCGCGGCGAAAATTCGCCGCATTCGATTCTGGCTCAACGCATGACCAGTGCCGCCTTCAACTGGCACAACTACGGCAAGTCGACGATCGGCAATCGAGCCGACATCGAACGCGTCCCCGTCGAGAAGCTGCGAGAGTTTTACAAGAAGTACTATCAACCCGACAACGCGGTGGTCATCGTCGCGGGTCGGTTCGAAAAAGAACGAGCTCTGGAATTAATCGGCAAGTACTTCGGGGCGATCCCCAAGCCAACCCGCAAGCTCGACCAGACCTATACGGAAGAGCCGCCACAAGACGGAGAGCGATCTGTCACATTGCGTCGCGTCGGTGAAGTCGCCGTCGTCGGTGCGCTGTATCACATCCCGCCCGGTGGCCATGCCGATTTCGCCGCGATCGATGTGCTGGAAGCGATCCTCACGATGGAACCTTCGGGGCGGCTCTACAAATCGCTCGTGGAAAAGAAGAAGGCGGCCAGCGTTGGCGGGGCGGCTTACGCGCTGCACGATCCCGGATTCTTGCGCTTCATGGCCGAAGTCGCTTCAGGCAACACGCCCGAAGCGGTGCTCGACACGTTGCTCGATACGATCGCCGTCGTCGTCGATCAAGGCGTAAAAGAGGAAGAAGTTGATCGAGCCAAGCAGCGATTGCTGAAAGATCGCGAAGTCGAAGCCTCTAATAGTGGTCGCATCGCGGTGCAACTTAGCGAGTGGGCTGCTCAAGGTGATTGGCGATTGTACTTCATCTATCGCGATCGCCTGGAGCAAGTGAGCGTGAAGGATGTCAATCGCGTTGCCGCGGCCTATCTGCAGGCCAGCAATCGCACGATCGGCATCTATGTTCCCACCAAGGAAGCTCAACGAACACCGATTCCGCAGCAGCCCAATCTGAAGGAAATGATCGGGGATTATAAGGGTCGCGAAGAGACCAGCATGGGCGAGAACTTTGATGTCGCTCCCGAGAAGATCGAAGCTCGCACCAAACGGACCAAGATCGAAGGACTCGATGCTGCGTTGTTGCCGAAGAAGACTCGCGGTAATACCGTCGTCCTGCGGATGACACTGCGATACGGCACGGAGAAGTCGCTGTTTAATCAGGCGACGGTCACCGAGTTTATGCCGTCCATGATGACGAAGGGGACCAAGCATCTGACGCGGCAGCAGATCCGCGACTTGCTCGACCAGAACACGGCGTCGCTGGGGGCCTCGGGTTCACCGGGCGAAGCGTCGTTCGTCCTGCAAACCAAGCGAGACAAGCTGCCAGCCGTACTGGACCTGCTGCGTCAAATCCTGCGTGAGCCTGCATTCCCAGCATCCGAATTGGACATTCTCAAGCAGGGGCAGAAAGCGGATCTCGAACAGGCGTTGACTGACCCGCAGCAACTGGCTGTCCGTCCGGTTCGTCGGGCTCTCAGTCCTTATCCGGTGGGCGACGTTCGCTACTATCCAACGATCGAAGAAGAGATCAAGCTGGCCGACTCCTTAACGGTTGGCGGGATCAAACAGCTTTACACGGACTTCCTGGGAGCCCAGGCCGGCCAAATCGTGGTCGTGGGTGACTTCGATGAAGACGCGACGGTGTCGGCGATCTCGGCGATGCTAAAGGGCTGGAAGTCGTCGCAGCCGTATGAAAGGATCGTTCGCAAGGGCGATGTCGAGATCAAGGCGGACACGATCAAGATCGAAACGCCTGATAAGGCCAATGCCTTCTACTTCTCAGGCAGCATGATCCCGATGCGAGATGATGATCCCGACTATCCCGCGCTAGTTCTCGGCAACTACATCCTCGGGGCCGGGGCGTTGTCCTCGCGACTGGGTGATCGGATCCGTCAGAAGGAAGGGCTGTCGTACGGCGTCGGCTCATCCTTCGGAGCCAGTTCGCTCGACAAGCGAGCCACGCTCACGATGTATGCGATCTATAACCCCGCGAATCTGGAGAAGTTGACGACTGCGATCAGCGAAGAACTCGACAAGATTCTGGAAACGGGTGTGACTCAGAAAGAACTGGACGAAGCCCGCAAGGGTTATTTGCAGCGACAAGAGGTCTCGCGAACCGAAGATTCCAATCTGTCTCAGATCTTAGAATCGACGCTGTTGGCGAATCGGACGATGGAATATTTCACCAGGCAGGAAGAAACGATTCAGGCTCTTACTCCTGAGAAAGTTCGGGAAGTGCTGCGAAAACGCATCGATCCAGCCAAGATCTTGACGGTCGTCGCCGGAGACTGGGCCGCTGTTGCGAAGAAAGCCGCTGCGGGCGACAAAAAATAGTCTCTCGTTTTGCCGCGAATGCCTGTTCAACGTGCAAGCCGATGTCGATTCCGACATCGGCTTGTATTTTTTGTGGATATCAAAGAGAGGCTTTCGGCAAGCCGCAAAGAATCATCTGGCCACACGGATCTGTCGCAATTCTCATTGCCACCAAACAGTTTCTTCACGCAGTCCCCTTATGCTGCTTTCCGAAACGACTCGCTGTAACCGCGTCGAAGAAGCATCGAAGGAGGATATGAATTGCAGAGAATTATGCCGCTGGCATGGCATCTGCTTCAGATGATTGCTGTCAAGGGAATGACGTCCTTATAGCCTAATACCTGATTAATCCAACCGTAGCTCGACCCCGCCTGAATCCCACCGTCCAGCCTGTCGCTGTCGATCAGCGATTCGGCACTACAACCGAAAATTAACGCCTCGGGCCAATGAGCAGTCTCGCTCACGATGAGATCGCTGCGTAGAAAATCTGCGCTGAGATCAGCTTTTGGAAGGATCATGGAATGAACGCAGTCCGGTCTAAAACACTCTCTCGGTCAGCAAGTCGCCGAGGATTGATTGCGATCAGCGAAATGCTGGTCATGGTCGTTGCACTCGTTGGGCTATTCTGGCTGGGTTCGCAACTGGTCGCATCTGTTGGCAGCGTGCCTGCTTCCGCTGCAAAAGCAAACTCGTGTTCAGATCGCCGCGTCTATCGGATCCTGGCCGAGAAGGATGGTGAGAAGCTGTGGATTTATCGACCGAACGATGGGATCGTGCGAATTGAACTAGCGACGAAAGAGATCGATCTGACGTTGCCACTGTCCGGGATCGAAGTCACTGCGGTCTCGCACAGCAGCGACGGCTCGACGACTTTGCTGTGCGGCTTGAATGGGTCGGTCATGCTCTTCCACGGTAATCAGGAAGCGAAAACATCTCGAATCGAGAAGCGAGATGATTTCGTTCTGGAAGCGGCTGTCTCTGAGAACGGGTCGACAGCGGTGGCGGTGACCATGTCTGGTCAAGTGATGGGATGGCGGCAATCATCAACCGAGCCCGAAGAATTCTCGTACACCCTGGAAGACCATTCGCATCTCGTGCGATGCTCATTGAATGCCGCAGGAACCAGACTGAGCGTTGCGCGGCAAAACGGAAAAGTGACGTTTCACGAACCGACCACCGGAGTTGAAGTAGGTGAGCCGTTGCGGGCTGACGATGAATGGCGACAAGGGGCTGAATGCATCGGGTTCACGACCAGTGTTGATGAGCAGTTCCTTGGCGTAGTCACCTCGACAGGCAAGGTTCGAGTTTACAATCTGGCCAGTCACGAGGTCGTGTTTCAGAGCACGAGTGCCAAGAATACTTCGGCTTCCCGTGTCACGGCTTTCGCGATCTCGAGTGACGCCAAACAGATCGCGATGGCCACGAATACGGCCACTGAGATTCAGCTTTGGAATCTGGAGACTGGAGAACAAGATCAAAATCTGAGCGGCCATACTGGCATCGTCCGCTCGATCCAGTTTTCGCCGGTGATGAATCGACTGTACTCAGGCAGCTATGACGGTACTGTTCGCGAATGGTCGCTCGACACGTTTAAGCAGTTGCGAATCATCGATTGAGGACTTGAAGCGACGCTGATCCGTTGCCATCTACCAGCGTCCCTGACTGATCTCAGTTAGGGGCGCTGATTTTCTTGGCAATCATGAGTCCAGGCATGCCTCTGGGCAGACGACATGAAGAGGAGCTGGCACCTCAATAAAAGAGGCCGGCCGGCTTACGCCGCCCCGCTCAGGAAGGCAACAGCCGCGCATCACTCATCTAGCTGAAGAGTTCTTGGATGACCGCTCCGCCTTCAATCAGTTTCACGGGTCGGTTGTCCGTGGTCTGATACTCGTCGTCCGGTTTCATTCCCATGACGTGGCAGAAGGTCTGGCACAGGTCGGCGACGCTGATCGCGCGATCCGTCACATCGATGCCGTCGGGATCGGTCGCTCCAATCACCTGACCGCCGCGAACGCCAGCCCCGGACATCACGACAGGCCAGCCCTTCGCGTAGTGATCGCGGCCGCCGTCGGGTTTAATTTTCGGGGTCCGTCCGAACTCACCCATCCAGACCACCAGGGTGTTGTCGAGCATCCCGCGATCGGCCAGATCCGTGAGCAAAGTTGAATAGGCGGGGTCGACTTCCGCCGCCAGATAAGGTGTGTCGCGAAAGCCGTTGTTGTGTGTGTCCCAGCCTGCGTCGTTTCGATCACCAGTGCTGATCACTTCGACGAAGCTCACTCCTTGCTCGACAAGCCGACGAGCCAGCAGGCAGCCTTGTCCGAAGTTCGTTCGGCCATAGGCATCGCGCAACGGGGCCGGTTCGCGATCCAGATCAAACGTCTCCAGTCGGGGACTTAGCACGAAACGGGCTGTTCGATCATAGATCGACTTTTTATCAGCCACCTCTTTGGCACCGCCGGTGGCTTCGAACTGTGAATCGAATCGATCGGCCAGCGCCAAGCGCCGCCGCAAGGTGTCGGCGGGGACGACGGGACGAACATTCGGTGGCAGTGACCCCGCTTCGTCGACGTTAAACGATGAGTACTTCACCCCCAGCACGCCGGCGTCGACATCGCGTGTTTTGATCCGTGGCTTGCCGATGCGCACGAACGCCGGAAGCTCCTGATCCAGGACTTCGCGATCGCGTGCGACCAGGGAACCGAACGTCGGGTACCGCAAAGCGGGCGTCGGGGGATAGCCGGTCCGCACATGCGTGATGGCGCGATCATGCTCGGCCTCGGGAGTCCGCATCGAGCGGATCACGGCGAGCTTGTCCATCATCATCGCCGTCTGCGGCCAGAAGTCGGCGAACTGCACGCCCGGGACCGTCGTTGAGATCGCTCGGGCCGGTCCTTGATTGGGCGAACCGACCTTGGGATTGAACGTGTCGTATTGACTCGGCCCGCCGTCCATCCAAAGCAGGATAATCGACTTGCCTTGCTTCTGTAGTTCGGACGCCTGAGCCACCAGCAGATCGCGCCAACCCAACGTCAGCACACCCGCTCCGACACCCAGGCTGGCCATAAACTCGCGCCGGCGGGTCAGGCCGTTCCGATCGACAGTCAAATCAAGCAGCGAGGCTGGCATCTTCAATCCCGATCGCAACAGACAGGGGCTTATCGCTTGGTCGTGAACTCAGCCGAGTTCAGCAAGCTCCACAGCAGATCCTCGAACGCCTCGGGGCGATTGGCGACAGACGAAACATGTTCGAGGGCAATCGTCGTTTCGGCTTCGCTTGGCTGTCGCGCGAGCACTAGTTGAAACAGTCGCTTCACTGCTTTGGTGTTGTCTTCTTCCGCCGCCAACAGCTTGGCGAGAACAGTGCTACTGGCGGGCTTGGCATCGATCTGCTTTTGCAGTTGATCGTTGTTCATCAACAACATCGCCTGACCCAATGTTCGCGAAATGTCTTCGGGACGCAAGCTGGGGTCAAATCCGAAGATTTCCGAGACCAGGTCTTTGGTACTCTTGGGCGGAGGCGGAAAGCGGATCTCTTTGGTTGGCTCAATTTTGGGAGGGGTGACGTTCGGCAACTCGATCGCCGTGACCAGGGATTGAAAGACCTCGTCGCCGCGCAGCTTTGTCGTTCGGCCCGCCGCGAATGGCTTTTCGGCCAGAGACGGATTGGAAGTCAGCCGTTGCTGATAGGCCTTCGAGTTCACGATGGTGCGAAACAGCTCTTTGGCATCGAAGCCTGATTCGACGAACGACGCGGTCAGCGGTTTATGAACTTCGCGGAGTTGTGGTTCGTTTCCAGCACCGATGTCGTCGACTGGTTCGTGGAACCCGCGGCCCATCAGTCGAGCCCACACGCGATTGACATAGGCCTTCGCGAACCAGGGATTGGTCCCATTGGCGACTACGGCGGCCAGCTCGGTTCGCCTCTCAATATCTGATTTGCCATTTTCGAGCTTCGACCCGGTCAGGAACGTCGGGACCATCATCGTTCCCTTCTTGGTCGGATCGGCGACGTTGGGCATTTCGTATTCACCCTTGCCCTTATCCTTCACTTCAATCTCGCTGCTGTCGTTCCAGGGCATCTTGGCCGAAGATCGCACAAAGTAGGCGGCCAGTTCATGGAACTGCTCGCGCTTCCACTCGTCAAACGGATGATCGTGACACTGAGCGCAGCCGATCTGCAGGCTGAGGAACACGCGCGCGGTTTCCGCAGCCAGGCGCGTCGTGTCGGCTCCATGAAACCCGACGAACGTGGCTTCGGGATGATCCTTCACTTTGCCCGACGCCACCAGGATCGCTCGCACGGTCTGGTCCCACGGTGCGTTCTGGTTAATGCGATCAGCCAGCCACTGTTCGAAGATCGTGTAATCGAGGAACGTCAGTTCGGGGGGCGGAATGCGGTAGCCGATCACATCCGACCAGTAGCTGGCCCAGTTCTTGCCAAACTCGGGCGACGCCAGCAACTTCTCAACCGCGACAGACCGCTTCGTTTCCGTAGTATCGAGCAGGAAGACAGCCAGTTCATCCGGCGTCGGCTGGCGTCCGATCAAGTCCAACGACACGCGACGCAGATATTGTTCGTCGGTCACAACGTCCGCCAGATCCGCGTCATCCAGCTTGGCAGCGTCGATGACCAGTCGATCAAGTTGCGCCGAAGTCAAAGGTGGGGGCGTCGTTACATCATCCGCCAAGCTGATGTTCAGGGCGCAGACGCCACTGAAAAACAGGGCGGACCCGATCGTACGTAGTCCGCCACGTAGGCTGCTGAATGTCGACATCGAGGGTGATCCCTGCAGTAGCCGCACGAAATAATGTCTCATTATGCTAAAAATGCCCGATGCGAGCGTCAATCAGAATTAAATCTGTCGGTGATGACAGGCATAAAGTACACGGAAACAGGGGCAGACAAGATAGGATAAATAGGACCGATGCGACCAATATCGCCTGTGTCCCAAGCGTCCCATTGGTCGTATTCGTCCCATGATTCATGGAAATAGGAAGTCCGCTGCTGGGCACTACGCTTGCTGCCGTCCCGCAAACCGATCTTGAGCAGATTCTGCCGGTCTACTAGAACTGCGTCTCCACTCCCCTTTTGAACCGATTGTTCGCTGCTGCGAATCGCCTGTCGCAATGGGATGGTCTGGTTTAATCCGGGATGGCAAGGAGGCCACCGATGCGTTCCCTGATATTTGCTGTTGCATTCGTCGTGATCTGTCATCAATTCGCCCTCCAGGCGGATGATCGCAAGTATCCGTATCAGGCAATCGTGGAACTGGAAGGGGAATACGTTCGCAGCGGGCCTGGCCCCAGCTTTTACCCTACGGACAAGCTTCGCAAAGGGGATAAAGTCACCGTTCACCGTCATGACCCGGGAGGCTGGTGCATGATCAGCCCTCCAACGGGTAGCTTCAGTTGGATCAAGGCAGAGCATGTGCAGCGGTCGGGCGAAAATGGCGGCATCCTGAAAGCCAACAATGTCGTCGTCCATGTCGGCAGTTCGCTAAGTGCCGATGAATTCACGACGATTCAAGGAAACCTGTCGCGCGGAGAAGCAGTGCAGATCCTGGGCGAGAAGAACTTTAAGTTCGACGATGGCCTTCAGTTGATGTACAAGATTGCCCCCGTTCGCCGTGAGTGGCGCTGGATCCAGCGCAAGGCGATTGTGGCGGCAGATGCCATCCAATCCGATCCGTTCCCGGGCGAGGCCGCCCCTCGGAAGAAGAATGGTCCCGTCGCCGATCAGAACAAACTCGACCCGGATGCGTTCGCTCAACCGATCTCGACCGGCGATTCGGTGACCGGCCCCGATCGGTCAGAGTCGATGACGCAGAAGCCTCGCACGACCATTGGAAACGCGACCGGGACCACAGAGACCGGTGTGTTCGCCGACAAGTTGAGTCTGGTGGACGCTCAGTTCCGCGAGATGATCAAGCAGGAACCCGCCACGTGGGATCTGAAGGACATTCAGCAGCAGTATCTGCAATTGGACAACGAGGCGACTCAGCCGCTGCAGAGCAAGACGATCGCTCAGCGACTGGATGCAATCACGCGCTACCAGAAGACTCAATCCGACTATCTCAGTTTCTTGAAGCTCAGCGATGCGGCTCGTCAACGAGACGCTCAACTGGCGGCGGTGCAACGTGAAGCCGAACAGTTGGCCAATGGCGGAGGTGCGCCAGTCGCAGCAGCACCCAGCGCGGGCCCAACTCCGATCGCATCACAACCGGACGCAGTCGCATCGGCCGGCGATCCATCTCGTCCACCCGTCGCTCCAACACAGCCGACACCAGCACCAGCCGCGCCAAACGCTCCCAAGTTCGCTGGAGCGGGACTGGTGGTTTCGATGTCTCAATCATTTCCAGGTGGTCCGCAGTACGCGCTGACCGCTCCCGGTGGAAAGCTATTGTGTTATCTGGTCCCCGCTGCCGGAGTCGATCTGCGTAAAGCGGTCAATCAATCGGTTGGCGTCACGGGAGATCGCAGCTTCCGCCAGGAATGGGGTGCCGATGTGATCATCGTCCGCAGCCTGCAGCCGGTTCAGTTACGCGCGGCGGGTCGGTAGGCGGGGCCGCTAATCCATCGAGATTGGGCACAGCAGGTGACAGTGCCTTTCTTGCCGGGCTTCAGCCGGCATCTGCGTCTGCCACCAGCTTCTAGCTGGTGGACCAAGGCTTCTTCCGCTTTCGTCTTCCAGCCGGACTTTAGCCGGCTTCTCTGATTAGTGGGCGTGCATTCATTCATTGAGACTTCTCGAGCATCGCGATGCTCTCATCATGTTCCTGGAAGAGGAAGCCGGCTAAAGCCCGGCTGGCAGAGACATCGATTTAATTGGCATTCTCACCACCAGCTAGAAGCTGGTGGCAGACGCAGATGCCGGCTGAAGCCCGGCAGGAAGATCAACCAAATTAGGCCGAGATGTCCCTAGATGCTAGATCGTTGCATCCGCTTGCCTCTTCGCAAAGACCAGCACATTCCCATCGGGATCTCGCACACCCGTCTCGCGAGTCCCCCAGGTCTGGTCCGTGGGGGGCAACTGGATGATGGCTCCGCGCGAAGCAACTTCGTCGTGCAACAGGTCTACATCCTCAACCCACAGAAATGCATCGGTCATCCCAGCTCGTTCCGGTTTGAAGGAGTGCAAATGCAGCGAGACGCCGTCGCGAGCGACCCCGAGATAGCAGGGGTCGGTTTTGGTCGGATCAGGTCGATACGCGAACATCTTCTGAAAGCCGAGGACCCGGCAGTAATAGTCTTCGGATCGAGTGGAGTCGGTGATCGCGATGACCGGGACGGCACTGGTGATCATGATGGATAACTCACTGTTAGGAAATCAGTCCGCGTGCTGACGCAGCGTGACTCACCTGAGACGGTTACGATCGAGAACGAGAACTTCGCCAGATCACACGAAGAGAAGGAGAAGAGAGTGAGCGATGCGTAGGCAGCAGCCGCATTCGCAAGCCAGGGGATATCAACGCCAAGGCGCAAAGGCGCGAAGTCGCAAAGAAGAACGAGGAAGAATATCGGATAGCAATCCTAAGGAAACACATTCGGCGGACCTCTCTGAATTTTCCCCCTTCGCGACTTTGCGTTGATAACCGCCACCACATCAATTTGGCTCCAACCCAAGCATCGCCCGTTCTCTTTTTCGCTTCTCTTCTTCGCCGCTTCGCGTGAAAATTGCCTTCCTCCTCAACGACACGCACGCGGCGAATCGGTCCGCGTGCTGACGCAGCGCGGCTCACTTGAATGCATCTGAGTTTAGACAACCTATTACCGGATCTTGGCCGGGGCGTGCTGGCCTTTCGGGATCAGGGAGGTGTAGGGGCGGTCCTTGGTTCTGGCCTGCCATTCAGATTTGGCGGCGGCGAGTTGATCGGGTTGTTCGAGCAGATCGAGGGCGGTGACGGCCAGGACTTGCGTGGCGTAGATCACTCCTTTTTCGCCGATCGTCGAGCCAATCGCGGCGACGTTTTGCCAACTGTGGCCGGGAGTGCCAGAGGCGAAACAGGCGGTTCTCAGGCCGCTGGTAGGAACGAACCAACTGACATCGCCGACATCTGTCGATCCCTTGGTCACTTCGGGAATCGCGGGGAGCGGATAGACCGCGTCATCAATGCCGGTGGCAAACGTCGACTTGAATTGCTCGACGAGTGGTTCCTGCAGCTTCTTGGCGAAGGCCTGTTCGTCGGCGGTGAATTTGGGGGAAGGCAATCGTTTCAGATTGTGGAAGATCAAGTCAGATAACGGAGTGTTCTGAAGGAGTTCGTGGCAATCGGTATCGACGACGGCGGTCATCTTCGTTCGAGTCATCAGCGCGGCACCGCGAGCGATATCGGTCAGCCAGGCGAAGGAAGTTTCGACGTCTTTGTGCTCGTTGGCTCGGACGTAGTACCAGACGGTGGCGCTGGCCGGGACGACGTTGGGGGCTCCGCCACCCTGCGTGATGACATAGTGAATGCGCGAGTCTTCTTTGACGTGTTCGCGCATGAAGTTCGCGCCGACGTTCATCAGTTCGACTGCATCGAGGGCGCTGCGGCCTTGGTCGGGACTGCCCGCAGCATGAGCGGCGACTCCATGAAACGTGAACTTGGCCGAGACCATCGCTTTGGAACTGCCGCTCCAGACTTCGTTCTTCGTCGCAGGGTGCCAATGCAGGCAGGCGTCCAGATCGTTGAACTGGCCATCGAGCAACATGTAGACCTTGCCGATCAGAGTCTCTTCGGCGGGGGTGCCGTACAGGCGCAGTGTGCCGGGAAGCTTGTGCTTTTCCATCGCGGCTTTGACGGCGAGGGCGGCGCCGAGGGCTCCTGTTCCCAAACCGGAATGACCACAGCCATGACCCGGTTGGCCCACTTCGACGGGTTCGCGATCGGTGGAAACTTTTTGAGACAGGTCGGGCAGGGCGTCGTATTCGGCGAGGATGCCGATCACCGGTTTGCCCGAGCCATAGGTGGCGACAAAGGCACTTGGCATGTTGGCGACACCGGTCTGCACTTCAAATCCAGCGGCCTTGAGTTTGTCGATCAGCAGTTGTGACGACTTCATTTCTTCGAGCCCGACTTCGGCGAACTTCCAGATCTGCTGGTTCACATCCTTCAGTTCCGCCTCGCGCTGCTTCACGTCGGCGAGTGCGGTCTTTTGACTGGGTCGCCAGGGGGCGTCTTGGGCTTCGGCGGACAACGAGCAAAGCCCGCACATCAGCGCGATCAGAATACGAATAGACGATTGGAGCGTCATCGATGTGACCTTGATTCCGGAATGATTGTTGCGCGATGGGCCGGTAGTCGCAGATGCGCAACCGAGCAGCAAACAAATGCATCAACGAGTAGACCGTAATCGCTGCGGGTCGTCGAGGGAATGGTGCTTGTTCGCGTCCGTACGAAAGGCATTGTCCGGAAGTTCAAATTGTGATACCGAACCGAAATAGACTGCTGCAAACAGGCTGTTCGCTGTGGTCACGAAGCAGCCATTCTTGAAGACCCGGACTGAATCGGAATCACCGATGACGAACTTTCGTGATTTCGTCTTGTCGATCGCCATCGCCTCAGTATTGATTGCTGGAGGTTGGTATTCGCGCTCGTACACTCAGGGTTCTGTTGAATCCGGGGCGATGTCCGAACCCATCCTGCCTTTACCTAAGGTGAAGACCGACGATGGGTCGAATGAGTCAGAAGCGGCCTCTGATGACGTTACCAGCTTCTTTGCTGATTACTCTCGCGCCGAAAAGATCACGTGGCGTGCGCATTATGACCGTCCCAGGACGGAGTCAATGTCACCGGACAGTATGATCGAAGTCCATCAGGTTCCACTGGTCTCCCATGACAGTGTCAGCATGGTCTTGGCAAATCGCGTCCCGGTGCCGCGCCCCTTCGACCATCTGTTGCTAGTTGTCGAACGAGCAGAGTATGCTGGGCTGCAGAATGCGAAAGTCCTGGGTGCCTACCGAACTCACATGAGGTCACCCGGTGCCATCTCCGCGGCCATTGTCGAAGCCCCAGGAACTGACGAGGTCTTTCTTGTCACGGCGATGAGAGCGAAGGAAGGCTATAAGCTTCGTATCAGTTCGATGAGCCGTGCTTCGTCGAACTTCGCTACGTGGGAGAACCTCACCGCCAATCCAGCAATCGAACGTTCTGATTCAATGACATCTGTGGCGAGCACCCAGATCGCAGTTCCACGCCTTACTCGTGAGGCGGCTCGACTCACCACCAAGGCGGTACGAGGGAAAGACGGCCTCCACCTGGATATCAGCGTGCGTGGCTCTTCGGTCGACAATGAATACGTCTTGTGCGGGGTAAGGTATTCGATAGATAGAAATAAATGGTCATCAGTCTCACAATCGCCGCCCAATCCACCTTGGCAACTTGAACCGGCGCACTCCAGAATCTGCACTGTCCTTCCACTTCAGAAAGATTCACAAAGTGATTCTGCGACGCAACCGAGATGCCTGGCACTCGTCGAACAATTCTATGGCCATCTGCCTGCCGACAGGCCGGTGCGAGCGTTCTGGGTTGTCGAATGTTCGCCCGACTGCAATTTGAAGAATGCCGTCGCTTTGGGCGTGATTCATCCTGAACGTCCACGTCCTTCGCCGTATTGTGAGTTCATCGCCCTGGATGCCGCTCTCGCATTTCATCCGGAACTCAACCAATACTTCGTCGTCGTCGCTGGAAACTCTTCCGACGGGTATAAGTTCAGAGCATTTCAGTTTGATCACAAGAAGCCACTGGCCGTGCAATCCTTGGAACTCGCGACCGAAGCCAACAAATGGCCGGTGCCAATGCTACAGATCGGCGAACTGCTGATCGGACACGGTTTTCGCTCTTTCTCACAAATTGAAAGTGCGAGTGCGAGTGCGGCGGCCGGTGAAGATGCCGGTCTCGTCGTGACGATGAAGCCTTGGAGCAACTGGGGCGAGACGAGGCAAGACATCTATCATTACGCCTTCCGTAGCCGCCAGTGGACGACAAACACACTGAAGCTCGACGGCAGAGCGGGTTCCCAATGACCACCACGTGTCGTGTTGCTTGGAAATGCGACGTGTGGCTGAGCGCTTTTGTCGGTCGACACCAACTACTCATAGTTCCTGGGCGCTATGGCTGATGCGTGATCGGGTGGTATATTCCATTCGTCGAAGACGACCACGAGTAGCATCGCTCCGAAAATTCGCCACCGATGTTTCCACCCCGACCAACATCATCGAAGCTCGTAAACACAGTTCCCGTGAATGATCGACGAAAAGGTCGATGGCTCGTGATCATCGGGTGTCTGATCATGGCGATCACAATTGCCTGCATGACCGCAAGAAGCCCACGTCCGGTGTTGGTGCCGGCACTGGTGGCGACCGGAAGGGGAATGTGGGAACTGGTGGTGGAGGCATGGCAAATCGCCTTCCGCGTCAACGATCACCCCGGCGCGCAGATTCGACCAAGGCCAAACTATTTTGGTGAGGGCAACGGCGAGGCTGCCGATGCGAGTTGCCCAGAGAATATCTCACCATCCGCGGTGGTGCCTTGAATCGATGAGCCACTGCATCAACGCAACGCAATTCTCTGAATCACTCGGTCGCGCTAGCTGGAGTCGCGAGAGTGGTCTTATCGACGGAGGCGGCGTCGATGCGGCGGACGGCGCGGGCGGCGGCGGCTACGACGGCCGGTTCGGTGTCGTCTTCCAGTCGGCGTAGCATCGTCAGGCTTCGGGCGGCACCGGGGCCGATTTCACCGAGGGTGGTAGCGGCGGCGGCGCGGATTTGAGGGTTTGGATCGTTGAGGGCGCGGGTCAAACCGACCAGGGCCGGTGCGGCACCTGGTCCCACGTTGCGCAGGGATGTGGCGGCGGTCAAGCGGATATTGTCGTCGGCATCTTTGAGGAGTTCCATCAGCACGGGAACCGCTTGCTCTTCGAAGCCTTCCATGGTCGAGAGGGCCGCGGCCGCATTGACGCGGGCGAACGTCGACTCGTCTTGCAAAAGCTTGACCAACCCTTTGGCGGCAGGGGCCGCTTCGGGACCGATCTGGGCGAGGAACATCGCGGCCAGTTCTCGAGCGACCGTGTTTTCATCAGTCAGGCGTTCGGCGAGTGCTGCAGTCGCGTGAGCTCCCAATTCCTGGATTTGAGCTTCAGCCTTGGTCCAGCCTTCGGCGTCGCTGGACTCGGCCGCTTTGACCAGTGTGGCGAATGCTAGGGAACCGCGCGGGAAGTCGGCGTCGCCCGGTTCCGCTTGCTCGGGGACTGATTCCAAAGCGGGCTCCGCGACCTTCGAGTTGTCCGCGGGAGCTTTGCCGGTGCTGGTCATTTTCGGGACCGGTTGCGAGCCACCACAGCCGATAGCGAACAGCAGCGTCAGAACAGCGGCGGACCAGTGATGTCGCAACATGGCAATCCCTTTACTCGCACTCGCTCGCCGAGGGTTACTCGGACTCAGCTCTGAACCGGACGGTGTTCGCTTCGCAAACGCTCGCCAGTTCGACTTCATCCATATTCAGATCATCGAGCGAATGGGCGCTCTTCAATCGTCCGACTTGATAAGTCCCCGGCTGCAGGCGAATCGTTTTGCCGGAGTGAGCTTGAACAACCTGTTCAATCTCTTTTGGATCGGGTTGTTTGGTGGCAGTGGGAACTTTCTTCCACTGATTATTCGAGTCCGTCGACGAGTATTGGCCCGGCGGCAGATAAATGGCTCCCGTGGCGAAATCGACCGCGAAGGCGATGACACCGGGAATGAAAAAGAACAGCAGGCCAACGGCATCGAGCGCGACGACCTTCAAATCGAGCGGCCCGGCAGGTTGACCTCGCCGTTCCGGCCAGAAGATCGTGCCGCACCCCGACTGCTGGACAGCCACCAGCGCAACGGCCAGCCATTGGCGTCGCGAAAGAGCCGACGTTCGATCTGTCGTCAGGTGAATCCCCACCAGCACCACCCCGTGTTACGCAATCCATTGACGTACGCCCGCACGTCGAGCGGGACGGTATTTCAAATCGCGAAATCGCTCAAGACGACTTAGCAGTTAGCGAGCGCGGTCGAATACAATATGGCTGATGCGTTCAGCGTTGCAGTGATTGCCGCGTAACCCTTTTCATTCTCGGTCTTTTCGATTCTCACTCTTCAAATCGGTGTCTCTGCGAAACTTTGCGGATCCTCAGAATTAGATCCACAGATGATGCAGATTCCACAGATTGATTCGCTGCGGAAGTATCTGCTCGCAGTTGGTTCCCTGTTCGGATACTCTGGCGGGGTGAATTTGGCTTGAATTCGCTCTGTTCGATGCCCGTATCACTCCATTTGTTAGAGCGCATCCCGCGTCACTGTGGCGTCCCGCGAGCAAAAGATCACTTAGTCTAACCCATGTTGCAACGCGACACGTAAGTGCTCTCAGCACTAGAAGTCCGACCGCCCGCTATGACCGAACTTGTCCCGCTGATGACTGCTGCTCCGAAACCGCGCCTGTACGAACTCGATTCCCAGCAGTTAGCCACCTGGTGTGAGGCTCATGGCTTTCCCAAGTATCGGGCCGAGCAGATTCGGCGCTGGATCTTTGGTCGACGAGTCAACGACTTCAACGACATGCACGACCTGCCGGCCGCGTTGCGAAAAGCGATGACCGACGAGTTCAGCCTGTTTCCTGCCACGGTCGATAAGCACCTAGTGGGCAAGGACCGGACCGAGAAGCTGCTGCTGCAACTGCACGACGGCCAGTTCATTGAATGCGTGCTGATGCGCGAGACCGATCGTCGGACGGTGTGCATCTCGACTCAAGTCGGCTGCGCGATGGGTTGCGTCTTCTGTGCCAGCGGCATGCTGGGGCTGAAGCGGAATCTGTCGACGGGCGAGATCCTGGAACAGGTGCTGCTGCTGGACCGGTTGCTGGCCAAGGGCGAGCAGATCACCAACTTGGTGGTGATGGGGATCGGCGAGCCACTCGCCAATTTGAAGGCGCTCATCCCGGCACTCGAAAGCCTGAACGAAAAGGGAGGCCTGGGCCTGGGGGCTCGGCGGATCACCATTTCGACGGTGGGGCTGCCGGACAAGATTCGCGAACTTGCTAAGTCGGGCAAGCAGTACAATCTGGCGGTGTCGCTGCACGCTCCCAACGATGTCATTCGTGACAAGCTGGTCCCGGTCAACGATAAGATCGGCATGGCGGCGATCCTGCGAGCCGCCGACGACTACTTTGAGATCACCGGTCGTCGAGTCACCTACGAATACGTGCTGCTGTCAGGCGTCAACGACGATCCGCAGCACGCTCGGATGCTCGCGAAGGAACTGCAGACTCGGATCGCGCATGTGAACCTGATCCCCATGAATGGCGTGACCGAATTGCCATTTGTTGAGCCATCGGACCCGCGAACTCATGAGTTTGTCGCTGTGCTGGAATCGTTCGGGATTCCGGCGACCGTTCGGAAACGCAAGGGGGCTGATATTGATGCAGCTTGTGGGCAGTTGAGGCTGATGGCTGAGAGCAAATAGGTTCAGACAGAGCGGCAGCTTGCCAAAGCCTTCGGATTTTGGGAGGGCGAGGCTCCTGCCGAGCCGCGCATGTCGATGGACTCACAATAACATGCGCGGCTCGGCGGGAGCCTCGCTCTCCCAACTATCGGCCGTCTCGTCGGCGTTGACGGCTTGATGAGCGACGGCCTTGGTCTGGGGACCATTTGTTGCCTGAGCCTGAATTGCCATCGTCGGACTCTTCGTTGTCTGATGAGTCGTCTTCGTTCGAGAGGTCTTCTCGTTCGGCGCGGTCGATGGTCAGGTGGTCTGATGGTGGCGGCGTGTGGGCTTCTTCGTCGTGGCGAGCGGGCAGGCTGAAGGTGCGGCGATCCTGGTCAATCTGTTCGCGACTGATTGCTTCCTGATCGGCGCGTTCTTGATCGATGACGGCTCGTTCGTGACGCAGGCGGTCGTTCAGTTCTTCTTCGCGGAGTTTTTCGTCGCGCTCGAGGTCGGCTTGGGCAGTTCGTTGTGCAGGGGTCAGTGGTGCCGGCTTTCGTTGAGCCGCGAACTGCTGGATCTCGCTCTCCCAGGCGGCCAGCTTGGATTCTCCGGATGTTGGTTCAACGGCAGATTCGATTGTTGCCGAAGGGGCTGGTTTGGGCTCAATTGCTGGTACGGTGATGGGCGGTCCAGCGTCGCTGTGCGAACCGTGTTGGCTGGTCCAGGCGCGTACCGCTTTGATGGCACTCTGGCGTCGGTCGTCTAGTTCATCGACAGTCGGCTCGGGGGTGACTGGAAGAGTCTTCTCGGTGCGGACCCGATCGCGAGCATGCAACAGCGTCGAGACTTCTTCGTAGGGCTCGTCGACAGCGTCTGCTTCGGCTTGCCATTCCTGCTCTTCCAGGCGTTTCAAGGACTCGGCCACGCTGAGGGATGGGCGGACTTCGATGCCCGCGAAGGAAGGTCGCGGCGCGTTCTTCTCACGCAGCCAGGCGGCGTGGGCCGCTCGACGATCGCTGATCACCAAGCTGACCAATGTGACGAGGAAGGCCAGGCCGATGGCCGAGACCAGGCCGGTCAGGTACGGCATGATCGAGTCGGCTGAAGGAAGCGCGTGCGGTGGTCGGAACAGCGTCACCTGCCGTGCCAGCAATGTCGGTGCGACGTGGATGCCGCCGGCGGAGGCGTAGCCTTCACGCTTGAAGAAGTAGCCCGTCACCTTGACCATCTGGCGAAGATTCTCACCCGGCTCGAGCTCTCTCGGCAGATGCGTGAACACGACACGATACGGATGGGTGCTGGAATCGGCGGTGAAGATCCAGGCTTCGTAGAGCGTTTTGATCTGGTACGGATTGGACCCGGCCCGGAATTCGTAGAGTCGGCGTAGATCCCCATGAATTGTAATCGGGTCCCCCCGAAACCGATCAGGCTGCGTCATCAGGTTGATGTACAGGACATCGGTCGCGCCGCTGCGATCCAGGGCCTGCGGCGAGATCTGGCGCGTGTGATTCAGCACTCGATAGAAAGCGTCGCCTTCTTCGCGGCGGATTCCAAGCGTGTTGTCTTTGACTCGACGCAGAATCGATTTGTCGAATTGCGTTTCCCGCTGGCGGATATCGCGATCCAGATCGTTCTCGGCATCGCCCGGCATCTTGTCAGGAAGCGGCGGGGGTTCTTGCCACGGCGATTCTTTGTCGCCCAGTTCCGGTGTCGGCCCGCCGTTGACTTCGTAGCCTGTGCCATCTGGTGCGCCGGGAAGGGGGATGTCGTTTTTGGGCCGTTGGGATTGGGCGGAGATCATGAAGACGATGAACACGCAGATCAGCCCGACGAACCCCAGCATTCGCAGTTGCAAACGGCGATTGAGATGCGGTGGAGTGGATTTCGACAACTCAAAGCGCATACAGACCCGGCCGACTGGAAAGGGGAAATGCGGCAAGTTCCCGGCCTCGTGCCGAGTACCCATGTCAGAGTGCAGAGTTTATCAGGTTTCTCCAGTCTCACAACGTGATTCCGGCAAACGCCTGGAAGATTGGAACCACGAAAGACACGGAAAACACGAAATGGAGAGGGACTTTGTAGCCAATCTCGCCAAGAGATTGGGGGAAGTCGATGTGCCGAACAGCATCGAATGACGCTCGCCCAAGGTCTTGGCGACCTTGGCAACAGGACGGCTACTTGTCCGCGGCGTAGATCGCTTGATGGCGGTAGGGTGTTTCGAGGATCAGGATGCAGAGGGCTGTGATGTACAATCGTCCGCCTTTTTCTGCGAATTCGCGAGGGTCACCTACCGGTGACGTGGAGTTCCAACTGCCGCGAACATCCTGCGCCCCTTTGCCGCTGCCGGAGATGTTTTGATTCTTCACGATGGCGTTGCGAACAGCGATCCCCCAGCGTTTCCAATCTTCGCCGCCAATGTTGTGCAGCACTTGAGACGTGTAGTACCACCGGAAGACGTTGCGTTTTCCTTCGGTCCACGAAGGCATCAGATCGTCGGTCGTGATGTAACGAACCCCCTCGACCATCTCGGGCAGATTCTTGGGCCAGCCAAACCATTGTCGGCATAAGATCGCTTCGGCTGTCATCGCGGCCGAAGCCTGATTATCCGGGGAAATCGGTTCGAATTTGTAGCGAGACATGCCGCGGACCTTGACCGAATCCAGGAACGCGGAGGCTCGGACAAAGTCTTCGTGAGGAACGTCGATTCCGGCCATACGAGCTGTATGCAAGGCCATCAGCGCCCAACCCGTCACAGCCAGATCGCCCACCATCAGCTTGTTGATTGGGCGAAATTTCCAGCCCCCGTTTTCGGGATGCTGCGAGTACAACAGATACTTGACCGCTTTCTCGGCAGACTGCTTCAGTTGCTGGTCCTCTGTCAACGCGAGTGCTTCGCAGATGGCAATTGTCGCCATCGAATGAGCGTAAAACGCCCCTTCGCGACCTTCTTCTCGCCGCATGTCGTGGAAGTCACCCGTCTCGGGGTCTTGGATGGCTTGCAGCCAGGTCAGGCCTTTTTTGACGACTTCGGCGAACTCGCCATTCTGATGTGTGTTCCCCTGTCCGAGGAACGCCATCAATGATAAGGCCGTGGCACCGGTATCTGTCTTGGCCCAGGGAAAGCCATGATCGGGATACCCTTGGTGCAATTCCCAATGGCCGTCGCTCTTCTGCTGTCGCGAGAGCCACATCAGTCCCTGCTTGATCGCTCGTTCGGTGTCGTTACTTCCCCCGAGCTGGTCCAGGTTCGACCCTCGCATCCGCGGGTTGCGAGACCCCAGCAACCCGCTGCCATCGACAGGTGACACCCCTCCTTGACCGGTTCCGTCAGGGGCTGTGGCGCCGGTTCCTTCGCCCGTTGATTTCGAGACTGCCCCCTTCTTGGGAGCAGGGCCCAGATCGAGGGGAGTTCCGACGGGAAGGTCGATCGCTTTAAATTTGCGGCCGTGGTTGGTTCCCTTCTCGATCACGTTCGACCAGGTGGCAACCAACTCATCCTGTTTGACCGTTTGAATTTTGATCACGATCAAAGCCAGCACGATCATGACGATCGCGTGCACGGTCAGGCTGACGCCAAAGCCGAACGCACCGGCAAAAAATTGACGCCGCAGACGCTCGATCCAGGTCTCGTTCTGCACGCTGTCTTTGAGCAGTTCCGGATCGATAATGCTTCGCCGACGAGGCACCTTGCGCGGTGGCTTCGGGGGGAATGGCGACGGAGGCGGCTCAGGTGACGACATGCCAGACGAGTCTCTAGAGTGATGATCAAGCAAAGAGTTTAGGCAATCTCGCGATGGGTTGCCACCGCGTTTAAGAATGCCGCGAACTTCTGAGCTGAAGATTTCCGAGAGCAGGTCGGGCCAAGAGATGACGGCAGATTGGTGGCGCGATTGGAAGTTCACGCGCTCACCAAGTCGTGGGCCGTCGCTTGTGATGAAGAGTGACGGGCTGGAAGCCCATCCCACGAAGAGAAGAGCGGGGGCTTACGCCGGCGTAAGCCCCCCGCTCAGAGTACCGTTGGAAAATCACAATCTGGGTTCGGCTCCGAGGGTGCCGTGGAGTTCTTTGAGGTAGCTCGGTTGGCTGACTCGTTCGAGTTCTTTGGCGACGACCTGCTGGCGTTCGATGATGGCGGCTTTGACGGCGGGGTCGGCGTTGGGGCGTTCTTTGAGATAGCGGGTGAGGTAATCTCGATGACGTTCCCAGAGCTTCAGGTCTCGCTTCTGCTTGGTGACCAGGCGTTCGTGGTACCAGTCGCTCGCCAGGAGTGATTCCTTGGTGAACAGCTTGCGGACTTCGGGGTCGCGTTCGGTCTTACCCTCATAATGGCCGTGAGCCATGATGTGCAGCAGGATCTTGAGGGGCGGGCAGGCGAATTCGATCGTCCCGTCGTCGAAGTACTGCATCGCGGAGCGTTGTTGCGCTTCCATGATGTACTTGACGCCGTCGGCGAACGATTCGGGGTCTTGCGTTTCGGGCTGCAGGATCGACTTGTCGAACACCTTGTCCGGGTTATCGAACACGCGGCCGAAGTAGCGGCGGATGAATCGTTCGGTGATGCGATAACCGAGGCGGCTGGCGGGAACCGTTTCGCCCTGGTACTGCACATCCTTGATCGGTTCGAGCAGTCGTTCGCTGATTAAGTATTGCGGGTCGCGTTCGTCGGGCGACATGCGACTCCAGATTTCCGGGACCAACAGGCTGATGTCGTGATCGAAGCGAGAGTTCGGGCCGATGTGACCGGCGGCGGTTGAGAAGCCTGGCAGATCGGTCAGGATCATCGAGACCAGGGCCGTGTTGATATCGGCGGTGGGGATGACCGCGTTGAACGGACCCTTGGTCAATGCCCCTTCGCTACCGGCACCCGTCGTGGACGGCGACTTGCCCGTCAACGAGCAGATGAAGTCCATGAACAGTTCGGGGAGTTCCTGGTAGTGGATCGGGTTGTAGACCGCCAGGCTACGGATCCCCTTGGCCTTTTCTGGCGGGTTATTGCGACGACCGGAGAGGACTGCATTGACCGGCAGATGCACCGGATCGGACGCGGGGATCTTGCGCCAGAAGCGGGTTCCCATTTGGGCGACGTAGCGATCCATCGGCTTGACGACGTCAGGCCGATCCTGCAGATAACGCGGGTTCTTGGACGGAACGCCACCGACCCGGCGCGGGTTGTCAGAACAGACGATGTATTCGCTGTCGCTGTCGAGCACCGATTCGAGCAGCTTCTTCATCGGTGGGGTGAAGGCGTCGAAGTCGACGACCTTGTTGAGCATGTCGGCGACGTCGTCTCGGCTGAGCGGTTCGAAGTTGGAGATGAAGTTGACGTTCTTACGCGCCATGTCCGCTTCGGCCTGTTTGTCGAAGCCACGATGAATGGCATCGTCGGGCCGCTGGAACAGGCGGTACTCGCAGTTCGTCACAAACTTGACGGCGGTCGGTTCGAGATCCACCTGGTACTTGCCGTCAATCATCGGCCGAGTCGGAGCGAGATCCTTGACGGCCTTCCACGGGACCACGACCGACGCGCTGATGTCGTCTTCGTTCTGAACCTTGGAGGCGGCGGCGAAGTCTTGCCGAACCTTGAACGTTCGCCAGCCGTGTTCGCCGGAGAGACCGACTCGCAGGTAGGTCCCGACAATCTTGCGGTCACCGAGTTTGAATTCATGGCCGGGGCTGCCGTTGACGAAGTTGACGCTGAAGTGGCGTCGCCAATCATCGCCCCACGCCGGGTTGTAAAACCGCTTGATCGCGTAGACCAGAGCGTAGATGTGATCGGGGATCGATTTCAGCCACGCGTTGTACTCGTCGGTGTACTCTTCGGACGGCGTCAGCAACTTGATGACGCTACCGAGCGACCGACTGGGGCTAAGGATGTCGCGGCTGGGGTAAACCTGATAGTTCTGCTTCGCTTTGACTTCTGGGGTCCAGCGGTCATCGAACTTCCGCTGGAAGATCTCTTCGACAGTGTCGAGATCCTTTTCAATCTCGGAGACAAAGACCGAGCCATATTGCATGTAGTCGACGAGCGATTTGCTGATTTCGCTCTTGCCGCCTCCGCTGACGGTGCACGGCTTGTGACAGAAGGTTCCTTCCGCGGCCGTGCCGATGATGCGCCACGACGGAGCGGACGGATGCTTTTCCATGCGGACTTTGTAGCCCGACGGTGCCATGTAGACTTTGCCCGGCAGCAGCGGAATGCTGAGCGTCTTGTCGCCGCGCTTCCAACTGATGTTCTGCTGTCGCAGGTCGGCGAGAGCGTCTTCGGGGATGTAGACGAGGTCGGCATAGGTCTTGTCGACGCCGTAGCCTTCGGGCTTCACATCGATCCAATCGCCGTATTCGCGGACGACATCGTCGAACGTGCGACCGTTATAGCGGCGGCTGTTGACTTGCAACTCTTCGCCAAGACTCCAACTGGGGAACACGAGGGCTCCACCGGCGTGTTCTTCTTCGACGCCCCCCATCAGGTTGGTGGCGTAGCTGATCTGGGTTTTGACTTCTTTCTTGCAGTAGCCGAAGTAATTGTCGGCGATGATCGTAACAATCACGCCCGCTTCGGTGCGGCAGGTGACTTTGAAAGCATCGCCGTCGTTGTAAAGTTCGGTCTCTTTTTCCCAGCACATGCGATCGCGTTTCTGGCGTTCGGTCGCTTCGCTGATGTGCGGCAGGCCGAGTTCACGCTTGGTGAGCTTGGTCAGATGCGGGGCCAGGATCACGCAGCCGGTGTGTCCCGACCAATGTTCGACATCCAATCCGGCGTCATTGATCGGCACGAATGGATCGCCGGCGTTGCCAAAGATCGACTCGACAAAATCGAGGTTACTGACGAGCGAACCGGGTGCGAAGAACCGGACTTCCATCGTCTTTTCGGCACAGTAGCCAGGGACGGCGGGACAGACGACAGGGCGCAACAGGATCGTCATCCAGTAGTGCGCCTGCTCTTCCTGATTGGCGGTGAACGGAACCAGCAGGGAATCGCGCGGGGGTTCCATCGCAACATTGAACAGCTTGACGAACGTGTGTCGAGGGACGGCTCGTTTGTCGCCGGGAATGGGCAAGCCCCCTTCGCAGACGTGGAAGGTCCCCACGGTGGTCCGTCGGTCCGATCGAGGGTTATGCAGCACGCCGTTGGCGAGGCGATACGAATGCAGCAGTTCATTCTCGAATTCGTTGCCATCGGCAGGGAGCGACAGTTCGCGAGCGAGGCCGTGGCGGTCGAGCACCATGGCTCGGCCGGGGATTTTCAGAGGGCGTTCCAGCTTCTGATCGGCGAAATGCGTGTTCAGGTAGTTTTCAATTCGTTGATCGACGGGGCAGCGATGATCATCGAGGAGCCGGATCTTTTCGCGGAAGTTGGTGAGCAGGCTCGACGCCAACTCGACCAGTTCGGTCCCGCCAGCCGCTTTGACCACGGGAAGGCCGTTGGCGGCCAATTTCAGGTTGATGTACCGCAGCAGTTCCTTCCGCTCGCGATTCTGGAGTTCGACGTCGTCTCCACGAAATCCCAAGGCGAGTTTCATGTCTAACACGGTGTGACCTTATGTGCGAAAACTGATGCTTTGGCGCGCAGACCGTCGCCCGGAAAACGCTATATGCAAAAACCGCGTCCAAGTCATCAAAAAGTAACCAAATGGCGAGAACCTGCTCGGCGCATGGGCATTGGCTCGTGAACTGGCCGCGAATTTCACGTCCATTTTACGAGGATGCCCGAAGTCTACGCTCTTAGACCCATCTTTTATGCACTTCGACCTGACAAGATTCAAAGGTCGAAGTGGGTCCGCCGGACGTCAAGAAATCGAAACAATGACGACTTATTTCTTCAGGTCGGCGATGCAGAAGCTGCCGTAGGTGTGGACTCGGTCCTTGGCGTGCAGTTCGTCAGCCAGCGGTTGGTTGTAGTGCAGAATATCGGCGAGCTTTTTCTTCTGTCCGTTCACGTTCACTTCAATCGGGTTGATGAACGTGCCGTCCAGTCCGGCGCTGCGCCAGAGAACTCGAGCGTCGGGGGTCGCTTTGTTCACAATCGCCTGCCATTCGGCGGTCAGGATCTTTTTGGCCGGATCCTTGGAGAGCCAGTCCATATGATCCAGGAGCACCAGTCGCGAAATCGGGTGTTCGGACTGTTCCAGGAACCCTTGCACGGTGTTGGTGTGCGAAGTCACCTGATCGGCCACGCCGTTCTTCAGTTTCTCGAAGTTCTCTCGCTTGAGGTATTCGGGGCAGGCTTCGGGCGAGTATTCGCCGGTCAAGTAGACTCGCCAGGCGTAGTTATCTTTCAGCGGGATCTTCGTGAAGACCGCTTCGACGCGATCGACCACGAACTGCAGGATGCCGCCGGGATAGCCTTCGTCGATCTGGCGACGTTGGGCTCGCGGAACCCCCAGCAGCGACAGAGTGACGTCGCGACGCATCGCGAACTTGATCATCGGCTTCCACAGCTTCTTGGCGAGGTCGTACTGTTCGAACAGGCTGCGTTGTTGTTCGACATTTTCGGCCGCGAGCAGCGCGTTCACGGCGTCGCGCATCTTGGCGATGCGATTAATGTAGTAGTTGACGAACCAGGCAAACGTGCCGCTGGTGCAGCGGAAATAGAACGACTTGCGGCGACCGACTCGGAACAGACTCCCCTTGTGATCCCAGAAGACGCGGGCATCGGGCGCCAAGTGCGGACGCAACAACTTGGGATAAACGGTGTTCCAGTCTCGCAGGCACCCTTTGCCAAATAGTTCCCAATAGGTCTCGTAGTCGAGGTGCTTGGCACCGACCAGCTTCAGATCGAGCAGATGGTTCTGCTTGGGGTTCATGTCGACGGCATGCACATGCCCGGCTCCGGCCAGGGCGTAGTCGATGGCATTGCAACCGGCGGATGTGATCACGACGACGCGGTCTTTGGGGGTGAGCTCCAAGGCGACGCGATCGAGCCGGGGGTCTTCCCAACACTGGTTGTAGACGATGTTTCGTCCGTGGACGAGGTTGAACCAGGTCTTGCTCAGTCGTTCGACAACCATGTTGCGGTCTATCCGTGGGATTCAAAAGTGGAGAATCAAAGGGGAACCCGCCGCAGCGGGGGCGTTCCAAGTCCCCCTATGTTCGTGAAACGGGGCCAGTTTCTCAACCGAGCGTCCGTTCCGGGTCAAATGTCAGGCAAAATCGATGGGTTAAGCCGGTTTTGTGGGCGGGCAGAGGGGATTTGGGTGCCGTTTTCCAAGGGGATGGCGTCCCTCATAGATCTGGCCACGCGGGCGGGTGGTCATCGTTATAAGTCTCTTCTGATGCATTCGTTTTGGGAAGTTTTGGCCTCTGTCATGAGGCCCAAGGGGCCGGAACTTTGCTCAGCCGGGGCCCTTCGGCCCCGGAAGACGACCCCTATTAACACTTCTTGAGGCCTGAAGGGCCGGCCCATTAGTCCTTCATTTTGAATCGGTGCCCCCCCTGAAATGTCCGGCCCCCTTGGGCCTGAGGACAATGAACCGATCGACGATCATTCAGATTGCTCTGGGGTATGATGTGTTGATACCTACGACCCATCGTCGGTGCGGATATGACAACTGATTGCATTCGTTGGAACGGCCCTTTTACAATGCCCAAGTCTCTTTTTCGCGGGCGATCTCCCGTCACCGGCCTGCCGATTTTGTCGATCAGTTTCCTCATTGAAACGAGCGTCGGTTATGGGTGAATTCGATTTCGGTGACGGTTCTGAGCCCACGCCCGTAACGAAGCGCAAGTCGGGCGCCAGCCCGCTGGTTTGGATTGGGGGCGGGGTCGCTCTGGTGGCTGTGGCTGTGGGGGGGATGTGGCTGACGATGGGCCAGCCCGCCAAGCTGACTCTGGCTGCAGTCGAGAATCAGACCGTCAACGAAGACGAAGCGTTTTCAATCAGCTTAAAGTCGCAGGCGGAAGGGCTGAAGGCAGGGGACTGGACATACGGTATGGTTTCAGGCCCACCGGGTGCGAAGGTCGATGCGACGACCGGCCTGTTCACGTGGAAGCCCACCGAAGACCAAGGGCCGGGAGAATTTCCGGTGACGGTGGCGGTTCAGGCCAAAGGGGCCAAGCCTGCGAACGACAAGCAGTCGTTCACAATTGTCGTGAAGGAAGTGAATCGGCCGCCTGTCATCACCGAGATCACTCCGCAAAATGTTATTGCGGGTGAATCGGTACGAGTCGCCGTCAAAGCCAAGGACAACGACAAGCCTGCACAGACGCTGACCTATCGCATCAAGCAGGGACCGGCTGGTGCGAAGATTGACGCGGCATCGGGTCTGTTAACGTGGGCCGCGCCGGAATCGAGTAGTCCGGGCGAGGAACTTGTCGACGTGGCGGTGTCCGATGCGGAATCGGACGGAGCCGAAGCGACGACTAGCTTCAAGATCATCGTCGCCCCTCCGCCATCGCCGCTGTTGCGCCTGACGGCCGCGCTGCAGGCGGCAGGGATCACCGTGGAGGACACGGTCGGCGAAGGGCTGCCGGGATTCAAAGGGAAGGCCTCGACCATCGCCGTCGATGACGAAGTGCTGACGGTCTTCGAATACGACTCCGAGGCCGCAGCGAAGAAAGACGTCGATCAGATCACCGATGAGGGGCAGATGCTGTTTGGGCAACCCGCCACCTGGAAGATGAAGACCCGCTTGTACCGCAAAGGTCCGGTCATCGTGGCCTACGGGGGTGAATCGCGGCAAGTCGAGAAGGCGATCAACGCAACATTGGGGGAACCGTTCGTGGTCGCCGCGATCAGCAAAGTGATTCCCGTTCCTGAAAAGCCAGTCGAGAAAACTGTGGCCGAGAAGCTAGTCGACGCGCTGGTCAAACTGCACGAAAAGCAGAACCTGACAGGCAAGAAGGACTACCTCGGCGTTCGCAAGATCTTCGCAGACCTCTACGAGAACCAGAACGAGAGATTGCTCAGTCAGCTTGGCGAAGGCGACGGGGCCGACTTCAAGAAGTGGCTGGATGAACATGCTGACTTCAAGGAAGAGTTTTATATCGCGATCACTCCGGAAGACGATGTAACTGCCGCCTGGAAGATCCTGCAGGCGATTCACAAGAAGTTTCCGTCGAAGCTGAATGACTATGGCCAACTGGCGATCGCGACGGCCTTGACCTGGGACAATGATCGAAACCTGGAACACTACGATCATCATCAACGGCGGACGCATTCGATCATGCCCGAAAAGCTGTTGGGAGGCGTCGAGAACTTTGAATATTTCGTCGACGCGGCGGGTGTCATGCAGGGGCGAGCTCAATTCCTGCCGTGGGAATTTCTGGTCTATCTCGTCAACCACAAGACGCCGCGAGCCGAACGGGAATGGGCCGCAGCCAACTATGTTCCCAAGCGGACAATGTATGGCAAATGCTACGCCGACGTTCCCTATGACCATGCGATGCTGAAATCCGAGAGTCGGACCTGCAAGCTGGACGGCAAAGACTATTCGCTGCCGAACATCAAGCAATTCGGTGGCGTGTGCGCGATGCAGGCCGACTTTGCGTCGCGCGTTGGCAAGAGTATCGGCGTTCCTTCCGAGTACGTCGGTGGAGAAGCGGCGGGTGGCGAACTGCATGCCTGGGTGATGTGGGTTGAGATCAAACAGGTCTCGCGAACCAGTATCTCGTTCACGCTCGAGTCGCACGGTCGCTACGACGGGGATAAGTACTACGTTGGCACGCTGCGCGATCCGCAGACCGGCAAAGGAACGACCGATCGAGAACTGGAACTGCGCTTACAGGCGGTGGGGCTAAGCCCGATCTCGTTCCGTCAAGCGAAGCTGGTAATGCAGGCCTATCCGCAACTTCGCGAGAAGCTGGGTTGGAATGCCAATCAAGAGATCGCGTTCCTGAACGAAGTGATGGAACTGTGTCCGGGTAACGAAGCCGCGTGGAGGCAGGTGGCGCTGCTGGCTCGCGAGGGACGCATCGGGGCCGATAGCAATCGGCAGATGACGGCGATGTTCGACAAGATGTTCCGGACGTTCGGCAGCTTCCCGGACTTCACGTGGAAGATCTTCGACGACCTGATTCAGTATCAAAAGAATCCGAAGCAGCGCAACAAGTACTACGAACGACTGGTGCAGATGTACGAAGCGGCCGGCCGTCCCGATCTGGCGTGCGAAGCAAGGCTGAAGCTGAGCGACTATCTGATGGAAGAGGGGCGAACGAAGGAAGTGATCGACGGCCTGGCGTTCACGATCAAGAAATTCCCCGATGAAGGGCGCTATGTCCCCAAGCTGTTAGACAAACTGGAAAAGGTTTGTGGCGGCGTGAAGGGAGCCGATCAACAGTTGTTGCGGTTCTATCAAGAGTTCATCCCGCTGATCCCGCAGAAGCGAGGGAACGATCCCAGCCCCTATTGCATGCGCATGCTGGAACGAGCGATCGACAAATTCACCTCCGCGGGGCAGGCCCCTCAGGCGCAAAGCTTTGCCCTGCAGTTGGCCACGCTCAGGGCGGCGGAGTGAAGTGTCTGGTGGGCTGGCTTTTGGCCAATAATTTTGATTCTCCACAATGAGGGACAGGGCCATGAATGGTTGGATGTTGCTGGCTCAGATGGAAGTACCCGCCGCTGCGATGTCGGGTAAAGACACCATGATGCTGGTGGTCAATGGAGTGGCACTGATCCTGATTGTGTGGCTCATTTTCAGAATCTTACGGCGAAGTGGGGGCCTGCAAAGTCGGGCACTCGTTCAGATTGAACGCAGCCTGCTGCTCATGGACAAAACCGAGCAGTTCATGGCGATGCAGGAAAAGCAGGGGGACCGAATCATAGAGTTGCTGGAATTGATCGACAGAAACGTGCGGCGATCGCCCGGTTAGGCTGGAATACACGCGAGCGTGCCACTGGTTGGCCGCTTCGGACAGCCAGTGCGATTGACATCGAAAAGACCTCTGACAAGGTGCGTCTCACTGATTGTGAGTTATCGTTTGTTGCCTGTCACATCGGCCGAAGAGATCACCTTGACGGTCAGCTGGTTGTCCGAAGCGGCCAACTAAGTGGCACGTCTCTCGTATTTCCAAGCACCAAAATCGTTCACGGCGTTGCCGGTTAGGGCAGTCGTAGGCGCAAGCGATTGGCGCGCGAAGAGGAGCAACAAAAAAGCACCGTTTCCAGCGGACATCGCCTGGAAACGGTGCTGAAGCTATCGAGTGCTTGGCCGCATCAATTGAGTGCGTCGCCGGCACCCTGAAACTTAGCCTGGGCTTTCGTGCCGATGTTCTGGACAGCACCAATACAGACGATCACGATCAGCGCGAGCATGATCGCATATTCGACTGCGGTTGGTCCGTCTTCCGAAACCAGGAAATTCTTAACGCTGTTCATTAACTGAGTCATTGTCTTGGTCTTTCTGAAAAAAGATGTCGTCCTACCTGATTCTGAAATAGGGCGGCATCAACCACTGAACCGACGGACGCATTGAACGGGTGACCGAAGCGTCGGTAAAAACTAGGCCAACAATTCAGAGCGTGCGCGAAAATTTCTTTTGGGAATTGCGATTTTTCGAAGATTACGAATTGATTTGGCAAAATGATTGTCATGGCGTTAAGGCAACGTTCAGGTTGGGTGCGCTGTGGTGAACGAGCGACATGTGGCGAATTATCGACTAGAGAGGGCCCGATTAGCGGCACGTCACCTTGAGCATCAGCCTGTAGCACGGATGAAAGCTAGGCCCTCAATTCGAGCGGTGCGGCAGCAATTTGACTGTTCGTGGTAGGCCACGGGACGCCGTTGAGGTGCTTCAAGCGACGTGTGCCGCGGGCCGGGGTGAAGTCGCGTTCGTCTTTGTGGCCGTCATCACGCAAGACACGGCTTTGTCGAGGACTCCAAAGCCGTAGGTATCGACACATTTCAAATCGAAAAATGGGCGGCAGCTGCGTTCAGGAGTGGGTATCCCCAGTCCGTTTCTTGAGGCCTGAAGGGCAACGCTGTGAAGCATTGTCCGCATCCATCCCTGCGTCGTCTGAACCATGGTCAGTGTCAGCACTCCTCCGGCCCCTTGGGCCTGAGGATAGAGGCCAAAGCATCATCTGTGGAACGCAGACGGTGAAAATATCGAACCAAACTGGCCCTCGAAAAATGCTTCACAGCGTTGCTCGTTGGGCCGGAAGACGAACACCCAGATTTCCTTTTCTGCGACGACACGTTGTGTAGAGACTTAATGACTCCAAAGCCGTTGCACCCGAGCGACTGCGCGGATCATTTAACTTGTCGCTGCGAGTCGTCGCGCGAAGATCCTGATATTGCCGCCTTGGGGTTTGAAGAGAGTCACGAGATAGCAGAGGGTGTCGTTGAGAGCCCACTCGAATTCTGCCAGGCCAACTTGTTGGCGGCAGGTTTGATGGTGAGGTGGGGTGATGAACTGCATCACTTCTTCGGTATCGGCGGGCCTCATCAGCTTGGATTCCAGACTGACGATACGGCTGTTAACGCGAACAACAATTGTTTCACCGACCACGAACTGAAATTCGTCGACCGGGTTCGTTGTTAGCAATTGGGTGAGTACTTCGCCAAGAACGCGGCATTGAATGCCCATTCAAGGATGGTCGCTTTTGGATCGCGGCGGAGCGCGGGGGGTGTGAGATATGCCACAGCATAGCCGACGCGCGCTGCAGATGGCGAAGTAGAACGAAGACGAAATTATCCGGGTGCTGGCACCGCAGCGCATCGGAATGGCAAGGACTAATTGCGCGCCGTGCAGGATGGTCAGTCGATGAGCGAGAGAAGCGAAAAGTTACGCTGAAGCATAACCTACGAAATCGCTCAGGCAGGGACTGGCGCTTTGGTCGTCTTGGATCTGCGGACGACGTTCCAGATCAGGCCGGTCTTTTCCAGGAACGTGAGAATCCAGTTGGAGATGTCCAGTTCCCACCACCGGTGGCCGTGGTTGGCGACTCGTGGGAAGGCGTGATGGTTGTTGTGCCAGCCTTCGCCCCAGGCGAGTAAGCCGACCCACCACAAGTTGCGGCTGTTATCGGATGTTTCGTGGGTGCGGTAGCCCCAGATGTGCGTCGCCGAATTGACGGCCCAGGTAATGTGCAGCACATAGACCAGGCGCACGAACATGCCCCAGACGACGTACGAGATTCCCGTGTTCAGACCTCCTACCAGCCAACCGGTGCCAAGCAGGATGATGCCCAATCCCAGATGCCACCACAGGAAAGTGCGATCGAGCAATCGCAGGAACCTATCCTTCAACAGGTCGGGGGTGTAGGTTCGGTAAAGCTGAGCCCAATACTGCGATCCGTGACGGGGCAGCATCCAGACCATATGGCTCCACCACTTTCCATCCCGCGGGGAGTGGGGATCGTGATCGTGATCGCTGAAGCGGTGGTGCTTCCGATGGGCCGAGACCCACATGATCGGCGGGCCTTCTCCGGCGAGAGTGCCGCACAAGGCGAACGTCCAGGTCAAGAATTTTGAAGTTTCGAAGCTGGAGTGCGTGAGCAGTCGGTGAAAACCGAGGCAAACTCCCAGGCATCCGGTGATCCACGCCAGGACGATTCCGATGATCAGCCCAGACCACGTGAAATAGAATGGAGCTGCCAGGGCTCCCAGGTGAAGAGACGCAAGCCACAGGACGGCAGGCCATTCCGGCCCGAGTTTCCATTTACTATCGACGACTTTTTTCTCTACGACTTGGCTTTCTACAAGAGCGACCGGCTGCACGGTTTCAATTTCGGTGGCGGTAGTCATCTCCAAGGAATCCCGGGCTTTCTGCAAGTTACTTCAACCGTGCGAGCGCGTGGCTCATTTATCGTTTGCTGGCTTAGGTTTACACCATCAATTTGCCATTCAGAATCCTTGCAAAGTCAAATTGATGACGCTCGGCAAGCCGCTGATAAAGCCAATCCTGCCGGAAGTGGTCAAGTATAGCAATTCCAATTGTTTTTCTGTGTAAGATTTCAGAACGAGCTGGACTTTTCTGAAAGAGGGAAAAGTGGATGCCATCATCGCCCGAAACACGCCCGAGCTTGATGTTGCGCTTGCTGAACGCAGGCGATGAAGCGGCATGGAGCGAGTTCCTTTCGATTTACGAGCCGCTCATCCTGCGGTTGCTGCGAAAACACAATTTGCAGGACAGTGATGCTCGCGATGTCTGCCAGCAGGTGCTGGCCGCTGTGGCGTGCGATCTGGATCAATGGAAGCCGGATGGGGCTGCGGCTTCGTTTCGCCGGTGGTTGTTTCAGATTGCCCGGCACCGCGTGATCAAGTTCTTGACTCGTCAGCGTCCGTGGGCGGTCGCCGCCGGAGGGACGGACGCTCACGAATTAATGGCGGCTCAGCCCGATTTGCAGGAATCGCTGACCGCTGAATTCGAAGTCGAATACCGCCAGCAATTGTTGTTGTGCGCGGCAGCTCAGATTCGGGGCGAGTTTCGCGAATCGACGTGGCTCGCGTTTTGGAAGACCTGCATCGACGGACGCGGAGTCGCGGACGTGGCTGACGAATTGGGAATGACGGCGGGCAATGTGTATGTGGCGCGCAGCCGCATCATGGCGCGACTGCGAACGCGAGTGGCTGAACTACAGGCTGATGAGTGACAGAGAAGATTTGAGCGACGGAATACACGAAAGACGCGGAATGAAGATGAATCAGATTCTGCGTTCTTCTGCATCCCTTTCGTGTATTCCGTGGTTCAGTTCCTCTTCGTATTTCTCGGTGTCCTAATTCGAATTGATCGCACCTCATTTGAACCTATTGACCAGACCGACAACGAACATGGCGACCTATCCTCATACTGCGTGCGACATCGACCGGCTGCGGCGATTGCTGACTGATCAGCTTCCCGAGCGACAGCAATCGGAAATGGCTGAGCATCTGGTGGACTGCGCCGGTTGTCGCCAAACGCTGGAGTCGCTGGCGGGAGATCAGAGTTGGTGGACGGAAGTGGAATCGTGCCTGCGGACTCATGCAGGGGACACGACGGACTCGGCGGGGTTGGCCAGTCCATTGCATGAACCAGCCGAAGAGGATGAATCGTTCACGGCCGATTTTGTGGTCGACTTTTTGGAGCCGAGTGAGCAGCCGAATGTGCTGGGGCAACTCGGCGAATATGAAATCCTGGACGTGATCGGCCGTGGTGGCATGGGCGTCGTACTGAAGGGGTATCAGCGGGAACTGGCTCGGTTCGTCGCGGTGAAGGTGATGGCTCCGCATCTTGCAAGTAGCGGGGCAGCTCGGCAGCGGTTTGTTCGCGAAGCCCGCGCGGCGGCAGCGATCGTGCATCCGCATGTGATGCCGATTCATTCGGTCTGCACGACCGCTCGGTTGCCGTATCTGGTGATGCCATTCGTCGCCTGCGAATCATTGCAGCAGCGGATTGATCGACAGGGACCATTGGAGATCATCGAGATTCTGCGCATCGGCCTGCAGGCGTCGCACGGGTTGGCCGCGTCGCATGCGCAGGGGTTGGTCCATCGCGACATCAAGCCGGCGAATATCCTGCTGGAGAAAAGTGTCGATCGCGTGATGCTGACCGATTTCGGGTTGGCTCGCGCGGTCGACGATGCATCGCTGACTCGAACCGGCATCGTGACCGGAACGCCGCAGTATATGTCACCTGAGCAATCGTGCGGCGAAGCGCTGGAC
>CAIMFH010000151.1 GCA_903840265.1 uncultured Schlesneria sp.
GCCGATGATAGTGCAAAACAGCGCGAAAGTAGGTTGTTGCCGGGTTCTTTTTCAGGCGGCTCGCAGAAATGCGAGCCGCTTTTATTCTTTGATGGCGGTATAATCCTCAGCATGATCCAACCAGGAGGATGCTGGGTGAGATGTTTCGTCGGTAATCCGCCACGCTTCTTTGCAGGAGCCTTCGATACACACGCCTTCATACTGCCAGGGCTTGAGCTGGGTTACACTTGGCCACAGACGTGTTCCTTGGTTCAAACTCGCTCGATAAGCGCCGTCTATCGACTGCAAGCGACTGCAGATAGTAGGGCGTAAGGAGCCACGTCGATGATGAGCATACGTCGATTCATGTATTTGTTTGGCGTGCTTGTCGTCGGAATGCTTCTGAGTACCGCTTCCCAAGCGGAGGACTACTCGATCGATCTTAATCGCCTTGTGCAGAGGGACGATACGTGGCCGGTGCCGGATTACAAGATTGAGCGGGTCGTTCGCCGAGAGGCGGAACCTGATGGTCCAGTTCCTTCGAAAAAGTTCGACGTTTTCATCAAGTTCACCGAGTTCGGCAGCGTGCGGCTCGACGCATCCGGTCGGGACGGATCGTATGATTACGGGCTGGCGGATCTGACGGCCGTCAAAGTGGCCTGGATCAAAAACTCGCCAAATCTGTTCATCGTCGCCTGGGTCATTGAACCTGACGCCCGTGGTACTGCACACGACTACAATCATGGTTTCACGATCCTACAATTGAGTGATCGCCGAGCTGAGGCTCTGATGCGCGGTCGGTGCTCTCTAACCGCGAAGAGCAGAAGTGGTGTTCAAGACGGCGTGATCGATTGCTCACGCTTTTCGTTCGATCCCAAAGAGGGGATCCTTCACGAGCAAATGACTCGCAATTATGAGTCTTCGGACACGGGTTCTTCTCGCTCCCGCGCTCTCTCGCGCCCGCGGAAAAATTTGGATGGCCAAGTTATCTTCGTGGCCACGGTCAATGAGACGATCGCGTTGGAGTACAAACTTGCGGATGGCAAGCTACAGCCATGGAAAGGTAGCCTTGTCTACCACGCGAGACAATATGATGAATTGGGCGACATCGCTCGTTTCTACTTGGGGCCTTATGCTCCTAAGAAAGTCTTGCTGGCTGTGAATGCGAACTTGGCGGCGAAATACAAAGACAATTCCCCCCAAGGAAGCCATCAATGTGGACGAAGGGGCGGAGATCAGGATTCCCGTGCCGGAGAAATGGCTCCTCGATCGCTTTGGCCGGACTAATACTGAATTGAATGAATGAGTGGAAAAGGACGGGCCAGCTTGCCCCGCAGTCGGTAGCGGTTCAAGGCGTTGGCGTGGTGGCAGTAAACCGATTATCAATCGCGGGCGAGTCACCTTGGCGGTTCGCTTTCATTAGAGCGACATTTCGGCGGTTCGATCCCGAATTTCCGGCTCGGCTTCGGTGTAACTGTTCTTGGTCTTCTCGCGTATTTAGATAGGAGGTCAACATGACCGTCGAAACCGAAGATGATGTTGCTGCACTCAAACGCATCGGCAGGATTGTTTCGTATGTGCTGCAGGAAATGCTCGACGCCGCCGAACCCGGCATGACGACGCGCGAGCTGGATTCGCTTGGTGAGCAGTTGCTGGAAAGACACGGCGCACGGTCGGCCCCGAGACTCACATACGACTTCCCTGGTTGCACCTGCATCAGCATCAACGAGGAGGCTGCGCATGGCATCCCTGGTGATCGAGTGATTCGGCCTGGCGATGTCTTGAACGTCGATGTTTCTGCTGAGTTGGGAGGCTACTTTGCCGATACCGGCGGAACGAAAATTATGCCGCCGACCAACCCACAGAAGACGCGCTTGTGCCATGCCACCCGTACGGCTCTTGAGCAAGCCATGAAGGGGGCTCGCGCTGGTCAGTCCCTCAATCACATCGGTGCTGCCATCGAGCGGACTGCGAAGAGATACGGCTTCAAGATTATCGAGAACCTCGGTAGCCACGGGCTCGGTCGCGCCCTTCATGAAGCCCCCGAGCACATTCCCGGGTACTTTGATCCGACCGACAGGCGCATCTTGAAAGAGGGTATGGTCATCACCATCGAACCGTTCCTCTCCACAAAAAGCCGCGTGGTGACTGAGTCGTCCGATGGATGGACCTTAGTTGGATCGCATGACAACTTGTCAGCGCAATACGAGCACACGATGATCATTACCGAGGGCGACCCCATCGTCGTCACGCAACACTGAGTCACCGTCGATGAAAGCGAACTCTTGCAATTGCCTCGTGCGTTTGGTGGCATGATTCCGTGAAACTCACAACCGAGCAGCAGTCGTTTCTTAAATCCGTCAGTGGATGCAACGAGCAGTTTAACGCAGTTCGCGCTGGCGGCTCCCTGATTGGCCTTTGTCATCCGTTTTGGAGCGAATTAGAGATATCGAAATCGCTAAAGTTGCTAAGCGATTGGGGTGTTCCGACATCTCTCGTCCCGTTCTACGGAGACTGGCACACCTTGATTTGTCTCGACTCGAAGGATGGCGTGATTCAATTACTCGACGACGACAGGCGAACGCTATTCACCTGGTCGTCAATTCCGGTGTTTATGGCCAGCTTGGTGAATGAGCCGGAAAAGCCGATTGACGCTCGTGAAATCATCGAATCGGAATCGTGGCTCGACTTCTAGGAATTGACGATCGAGTCGGTCAACTTGACCCGCAGTCGCCGGCGGTCAAAGTGTTGTGTGTCGATCGGAGCTCGGTGGTTTATCGCTGGTAAGCTGCCTTGACGTTCGGCCACTGGAGCAAGTCGTGGAGTCGGGCATTCAAGTTGGTGGTCCGGAGGCCCCTCGCTCGCTGAGTTGGCCCAGTTTGAGGCCTCCGTCGTAGCGAGTGATTGCGTGGAGATTCCTCACATCCTTCTCGCTCTGTTGGCTGGGCCGAATCTTGCCCGTCGCGCGCTGGTGTCCCATGGAGTGACGCGCGAGTCCGTTGAGGCCGCCGTTCTCCGGGTCGTCGTCGCTGGTGTCCGCGAGGAGCGGCACGAGATCGATCTCAATCTCGCCTCGTTGTGTGCGCAGTCGGGTTCTGTCCCTTCATCACGTCAAGCCGTAAAGGCGTGGTGCGGTGCGATCGATGAGGTGCAGCGATTGGGTCACAACGTGGCTCACTGGGGGCATGCGCTTTTGGGATTGTTGTTGGTCACCGATGGGATTGCCGTTGCTGCGTTGCGATCGGCCGGAGTGGATACGGACTCTTTGCGAGATAATGTCCTCGCCGAGATGGGTCAGGCACACAAGTAAGAGGGGGCTTTCTTCGCGGGAAGAGCAGGGCGACCAGGCGCAGAAGCGATCCGATGCGGAACTATGACACTACGACGCGGTGCCCAGCACGGCAAATTGCGGATAGTGCATAGCCTTGGCATCGCCTCGATTGTTGAGCCATCGGTCGTATTCGATACGATTCACTCTTTGGGGGTTGAGTAGGACTTTGCGGGTTTTGCGGCCAATTTCTCGGCCGGGTTGCGAGCGTCATCCAAATTCGGGCCGCAGGCTTGAACTCCAAGTGTCTCCCGGATATCATCTCCCCTCCGCAGCACGCGAGTGCCAGCGACGTCCTTCGAGATTGAAGGTCGGTGCGGTGAATGTCGCGAGTCACCTTGAGTGATTTTGTCGGCTTCATGCGCTACAAGCTCTTTTACAACTTGGCGAAAATGCA
>CAIMFH010000152.1 GCA_903840265.1 uncultured Schlesneria sp.
GCCGATGATAGTGCAAAACAGCGCGAAAGTAGGTTGTTGCCGGGTTCTTTTTCAGGCGGCTCGCAGAAATGCGAGCCGCTTTTATTCTTTGATGGCGGTATAATCCTCAGCATGATCCAACCAGGAGGATGCTGGGTGAGACCTTCCGTTCGTACTTCGCCACTCGGCCGCACAGCGGGCCGAATTGCTGGCTGCCTCATTGGCTTCTTCTGGCTGGCGTTCAGTCCCTTTATTGGTGACTGTTTCTCTCAGGATGCCGCTCGGATGGCACCCGCTCTGGAGAGAGTTACTCGAAACCGACCCGCCTCGATCGCGGCCCGCAAAGTTGTCGATGCGCTTGGAACTGGCGGCGACGCCGAAGTCTTGCGTGTCGCCCAATTGGTGTTGGATCTGGAAGGCGATTCATTTAATGACGACCTGACCTCGGTTCGGCTGTCTGTTGAGGCTCGATTGAGGTCTGCGACCGATGAAGTTCGGCGGCGGTATGATTCTGTTGTTGGCGTCGATGCGAATCGAGCATTTGTCGATGCGACGGCGGAAGTTTCTGTCCAGCAACTGCGACAGGTCTGTCGCCGTTTCTTTCTAACCCCTGCTGGATACGCGGCATCCGAACGCCTGATTGCGGACTGGTTGGATGCGAATGAATACGGACTGGCAGCTCGGCTGGCTGAGCAAGTCTTGGCAGAGCCCGCGCATCGACCACGAATTACTCCCCGATTTCGTGCGCTGGCAGCGAGTGCGAAGGCGATTGGTGCTGCCGAACTCCAAACGGAATCGAGCGTTGATGAACTTGCCGATGTGAAGCCGTTCCGCCAGCAGCTGCAGAAGTATCGTCGCTCACTGAATCCGAGCGAATCGGATTGGACTCTCGTCGGAGGTGATCTGAGTCGAACTCGCATCGTAGACGGAAGTCCACCGATACCGATCGCCTCATGGTCAACCGACTTCTTTGCGAATCAATCGTCATGGATGACTCGAGAGTTCCTGCGCGGTTGGGAAGGGGATCGACGGGATGTCGATCAGCCTTGCTGTCCCGCATCGTTTCCACTGGTGATCGGCGATCAGATCATTTTCCGCGATGCGACGGGACTACGTTCAGTGAACGCGGTTCGTGGTGGGACGAATTGGTCGATGGCCTGCAATTACAACCCATTGGCAGTGGTCAGTCGAGCTGAACTCGCGGTTCGTGGTCGAATGGGATTTGCTTCCACGCGACAGGGGACACAAAACTCACTCGGCGAAAATTCGTTGATGGGGGCGATCTCGTGCGTGGAGCGTTTGGTCTTCGTCGTGGATAGCAACTCCGTCGATTCGTATGAAGAGGTTCAGGATACCGGCATCTATGTCCGCCAATTTCTGAATCGCTTAGTGGCGGTTCATGCAGTCGGTCCCAACGCTGGTCGCGTGGCCTGGGTTCAAGACGGCAGCCTTCCCGCGCGTTTCAAGAAGCCCGATCGAGCCACTCAGTTCAGTTTTCTTGGTCCACCGCTTCCGGGGCCTACCGAATTAGTCTGTCTGACTGAACACGATGACGAAGTTCATCTCAGCGGATTCGAAACTCATTCGGGAGCCATGCTCTGGACGCAGCCGTTGTGTGCCGTCGAGCAATTCGAACAGTTCGATCCTGAACGACACGAAACGGCCTGCCTGCCAGCGCGTGCGGATGGGATTGTTGTTTGTCCAACGAATACGGGCTTACTGGTGGCCGTTGATCAGGTTCGTCTCAATCTGCTCTGGGCGACTTTTATTGATGACTTGCCCGATTTGAAACGTCAGCAGATCCGCGGCAATCCCCGGTCGCAGGCGCTTGGTTATCCTGGGTTCATGCCTCACGTGATGATTTCGGATCGGCGTGTCATCTATCTCCCTTCTCGATCCACGCTGTTGCATTGTCTCGATCTGCAGACTGGCAAGATCTTATGGTCGATCCCTCGTGCCGATGCCGAGTTCGTCGGTGCGGTCGCAGATAATCAGGTTCTGGTCGTTGGCAAGCAAAGTTGTCGCAGTGTTTCGCTGCAAGATGGCAAAGAGATCTGGACGACTGCGACAGGAATGCTGGCAGGGCGGGGCGTTGCTTTAAGAAACCAATATGTGCTCCCGCTGGGCGACGGCCACCTGGCGTTATTGGATCTCAAGACGGGGCGTGATCAAGGAACAAAAGTCCTGCGCAGTGAGATTGATCTGGGGCATCTTGTCGCGGACCGCGAACGAGTTTACTCGATCAGTCAGCGTGGTCTTGTCGCCTTTCCACAAGTCGATGCGGTGTTGGCCAGAGGAGAGGGACCAGACGTTGGTCGACAGCACGGTGTTCTGATGGCCGAAGCCAATCTCGTTATCGGTAAGGTTCGCGAGGCAGATCGGCAACTGCGGGTAGCCTTGGCGAGTGACCTGCCGACTGTCGATCGCGAACGTGCTCGAAAAGATCTAAAAGAGCTGCTATTTCAGCGCCTCGCCGATGAGCCTGATTTCTCCAACGATGATGTGGCGACCCTCGACCAACTGCTAGGTTCGCCAACCGAACAGTTCCGATTTTTGATTGCGGCCGCATCACGAGCGAATGATCTCGCCGAATCATCGATGCCATTCGCCAGACGCACCTTTCGCCTTTCCCCTGGGGTGCTGGGCGCTGCGATTCCTGGCCAGGAGGATTGGATCATCTCTCCAGCGGTGTGGTGTCGGCTGCAGTTGTCGGCTTCTCAACGGAAAGGGTTTGGAAGTGACATTCGTCGGTTGCTTCACGATCAGGCTCTGGCCCAGGGGACGCACTCGCTCAGTGAGCTCGGTCGATACGTCCGAGTCTTCAACGACGAGCCCACCGTGAAGCGGACGCGTGTGACTTTGGCGTCAAAGCTTTCGGCTGAGGGATCGTTGCATGCGTCCGAGACGCTGCTGTTGCGGAATCGCAGCGACCATCAACCCGAGGTCGCTGCCGAGGCCGCGATGCGATTGGCCGAGCTATGGGAAAAGTCGGGCTTTGCTTTGGATGCCGCAAAGCAACTGAATGCACTGACGACAGAGTTCGCCGATGTTCCGCTTTCCGATGGTGTCACCGGACAGCGGCATGTCGAACGAATGGCTTCCGATCGCCCCGCGAAGCGAGCCTGGTTGCAATCGCGTGCGCCGGAATGGCCCGTCGATCACGTGGAAATCCGGCAGACAACGGCTGCGTACGAATTTGCCGAGCAGGTTCAGGCGCCGCTGAAGGGGGCTGAGTCTGCCCAGTTCCTCTCTGATCGACAAGATATTGCGACGCCGGGCCGGTACTTCCGGGCCGGGCCATCGACCGAGTTTGTGATGTCCCCCGTGAATCTGGAAGACCAGTACCACCTCTCGGTATTCGACCAGCGGACCAAGTTGTGTCTGGGGTCGTTGATGATTGCGCAAGCCCATCGCACGCCAGCCGCAGACAAGTTTCTGCCCGATGGCCATTTGGTCCCCTTTGGAGTTCCCGGCGGAGTTCTCGGTGTGTCGACGCTGCAACTGGGAGATTCGCAGCCTGTCTGGAAGTATTCACCTGCAGAACTTGATGGTCGAAAATCGGTAGCTCTGCCCGGCCCATCGGGCCCCGCGTTCGCTTCATTCTCGTGGCGAAATCGTATCTACGTCGTCGATCCTGTCGATGGTGCATTGCTCTGGCAGCGGGCGATTCCGATGCCGTCGTCCGATCAGCGTCTGGAATTGCTGGGTGACAGCAGCGCACTGGCCGTACGCATCACAGAGCGACCCATCGGCCAAAACTCCGATCGCAAAGTGACATACGAAGTCTTCGAGACTGCGACCGGACGCAAGCTGTCGACAGTTCGGAGTGGCTTCATTCCCGGACAATGGCAGGGAGATTTTGGACGCTTTGTCGTGGGGTTTGCCGACACACCCGACGGCCGTCGTCTGCAGATCCGCGACCTGATGAAGGACGGGCCCGAGGTGAGCGAGTTTGTCTCAGAGTCTGCTCGCCAGCCGTTCATCGTTCCTGGCACGGGGGAACTGGTCTACATGGGCCCCGGCGGTGAAATCAAGATCTTCGACATTCAACGTGGTCGGAAGAATCTTTCCGTGCAACTGAATCCGACCGAGTTATTGCCAGTCAGCGTGATCAGAGTCTTCTCGGATCACTCTCGCTTTTTCGTCAACCTGCAACGCCCGACTCCGACTGCCACGACGACGCATTCGAATCAGCCCATTAACACCACGCAGATTCCAGGAGGCATGCCGATTCGCGATGACCTCTATGCGTTCGATCGAGCGACCGGAGAGCTATTGTGGAAGCGAGCCGTTCCCTATCGAACGCTGCTGAACTTTCCCGACAGCCAAGTTCCCTTCCTGGTCACCATCAGCCTGGTCAAGGACCGAGTCAATAACACGCTGCAGAGCTTGACGATTGAAGTCATAGATTCCCGATCCGGTACAACGATCGGTTTTCGCGAAAACCTGAGTTTCGATCACCTGCTGACAGCTCACTACGATGGGGAAGCAGGCCGCATCCTGTTACGAGGCCAGGCCAGCGACATCGAATTGCGATTCGGTCCGGCCGAAGGGCAGACGCAAGCCGCTCATAAGTAGGGTTCGATCCTCAATCCATTCGTCCGTCTTGACCCGCGCGAAAGTGCCTGCTACTTTTAGGGCCGCAACGCGGGTGTAGTTCAATGGTAGAATGAAAGCTTCCCAAGCTTTAGGTGAGGGTTCGATTCCCTTCACCCGCTCTTTCTGGCTTCCCGGTGATGGTTTCTATCACCTCTTGATCGCTCCCATTCGACGAATGGTCGTAGCGACCAAATCGAAAACGGCGACCGTTCCGCGTGA
>CAIMFH010000153.1 GCA_903840265.1 uncultured Schlesneria sp.
TACTGCACGCACACACCTGCGTCGGACGGCGAGCGAGTCTACGTCTTCTTCGGCAAGACCGGAGCCCTGGCGTTTGACATGGAAGGAAATCAACTCTGGCAAACGGCGCTCGGGACCGACTCCAACCGCATGAACTGGGGCTCCAGTTCCAGCCCGGTGCTCTATAAAAACCTGGTCATCGTGACCGCCGCGATGGAAAGCCAGAAGGTCTACGCGTTGGACAAGGCCACTGGAAAAATCGTCTGGCAAGCTGAAGCCGACGCACTCGGAGCGACCTGGGGAACCCCCGTCCTGGTCGAAGTCGATGCCGACCGCACCGATCTGGTGCTCGGCGTTCCCGATGAAATCTGGGGCTTCAATCCCGACACCGGCAAGCTGCGCTGGTACTGCGAAGCGCTCAAGACCCGCTCGTTCTGCTCCAGCGTTATCACCGATAACAAGGTGATCTACGCGATGGGCGATCAGGGCAGCGGCTCGATCGCGATTAAAGCCGGCGGCAAAGACGACATCACGAAGTCGAATGTCCTCTGGACCGGCCGCGACAACAACCGCATCGGCACCCCCGTCCTCGCGGACGGCAAGCTCTACTTCGTTTCCAACCGAGTCGCCACCTGCGTCGACGCGAAAACCGGTGACCGGATCTATCAGGGTCGACTCGGAGGCGGTTCGGCGCCGATCGCACAGGATGAAGGTGGCGGCGGTCGCGGTCCTGGTGGCCCAGGTCGAGGCGGCCCCGGCGGTGGAGGTCCGGGTGGTGGTGGTGGTGGCGGACGCGGAGGTCGCGGCGGGGGTGGCGGCGGTCAGGACTATTCCTCACCCGTCGTCGCCGACAACAAGATGTACTACGTGGCGCGAAACGGCGAAGCCCACGTGATCAAACTCGGAGACAAATTCGAACAACTCGCCACCAACCGAGTCACCGAAGACACCGAAGACTTCAGCGCCAGCCCTGCCATCAGCGACGGCGCCATCTACATCCGGTCCAGCAAGTACCTCTACTGCATCGCCGAAGCGAAGAGCAAGTAGCAACGTCCCGAAATGCCTAAAACGTTGACCCCGTCCAATCAAATGGACGGGGTCGTTTGCTTGCCACCGGGGTGCCACGGACTCGGAGTCCTCGACGTGGCCGTTTCTTCACCGGAATACCGAAACCCGCGCGCCCAACATCTTCAGGCGAAACGCGCTCCGTCAGGTGATTCGGGGATTTGACTGACAAAAAGAGCACGGCCATGTCCGAAGACCCTTGGCGGTTCCGGAATCAATAGCTGTCAGGAATGTCACCGCCGTTACGAGTCAACAGCGCCCCCAACGTGGAGAGCGAGATGTTCTCGCTGATGAAGTGGACCGAACCGTCTGCAAACAGCGTCATCACACCGCCGGTGTGCCAGCCGAACATTTCGCTGTCAGAGACGGCATTGATGAAATAAGTGGCGGAGGTTGAGCACTTGGATGCACTACAGGTCGGCAAGTTACCGACAACGGTCGGCTTGCTGGCACTGTTCACGAACATCCCATCCGATGTCGCGCCATCGATCGCTCCCGAATTCCCAGTATCAGCCCAGCCCCAACCATCCTTCGTCACAGTACCCGCAAGCTGCTGACGGGTTTTGCCCATCCAGATACCGGGACGACCGGCATCTTCGACGATCATCATCGTGTTGGATGTCCCATCGACGATCGCCGCGATCGGAGTTGCTAGAGTCGAATGCATCGCCGACGGCCAGCGGTTATCCAGGGGCGACGACAGGCTCATTGCCGAAGGACATGGCGGGCTGGCCTGGTTGATTTCCCAATACAGGCTGAAGCGGACGCCGCTGAGCGCCATATAGTCGCAGATTCCAAACATGTTTGGCGGGGGACTGTAAAGACCGCTGGGGGTCACCTGCCCCGCAATGTTGGCGGGATTCGTGCGAGACGGGGCGGGTGGCGTGCTGGGACAGATGAACACGGGCAATTGAGTCGTCGTCACAGGCCAATTCACCGGGTTATCGAAGTCGGTGTTGAAATTGAATGCCTGATACAACGGAGCCTGATCCATGAACGGCAACGTCATCGTTGTCCAACATTGGTTGTAAGGAAACGGCGTCGTCTGAGTGATCTTCTCCATCGGCAGCACTCTGTAACTACTTTCATAGTTCATCAGGGCCAGCCCCAGTTGCTTCATGTTGTTCAGACATTGCGATCTTCGCGCCGCTTCACGCGCCTGCTGGACAGCCGGCAAGAGCAAGGCAATCAACACGGCGATAATGGCAATCACCACCAGCAGCTCGATCAGAGTAAACCCTTTTGCCGATCGTTTCCGATTCGCTGTCTTCATCGACAAATTCCTTAATTAACGCCCAAAAACAACTCATGACACCGTTCCAGAAGCACCCAAATCCTCGACCACCAGGAACGTCAGGCAAGATGATGAAAATCAACGACCAACAACGCATGTACGTTAGATGAAGTTACGATGAAGAACAGTCGCCTTTCATAATCGTCAGCAATTATCCAGACAAAGCGGCACATTCGGGATTTCGCCTTCCGGCCCAAAGGGCGAGTCATTCCTCTAGCCAGGGTCGAAGGCCGGGAATCAGGGCGTATTAAGCACTGTAGGTTATGATTCAGCAGATCTTTCGACCCGTTCATTCACTGAAAGCGTAACCCGCGGCATCGCTCTAAAACGTGGCCTCTGCGCTGGGTTGGCACGGACGCGGGATCCTCGGACGAGGCCGTGTCTTCTCTCCGACTTTGATCGGATATCTTGCAAAACATCCTCGACGGAAACGCCGTCACCTGTCACGTTGATTCTCGAGCCAGCACAGCTTTCGATCCGTCGTCGACTTCTGTGATGCCCCTGCTTACGATCTATCATCGAAATTTTTAACAACAACTGCATGCAGTTGCAGTGCAAACTCGCCCCATCCAACCACAGGAACCTCCCATGCTCGATAACATTGTGAAGCTGCTGGGTGACAAGGCTGATGAACTCCTCAAGTTCAGCACTCCCAAGATCTCGCGTGATCGGCTGCATCTGCCAAGTGGCGACTGGGTTGATCGGATCTTCGCTCCGTCCGATCGCAACAACCGAGTGCTGGCGAATCTGCAGCGGTTGTACGGACATGGTCGCCTCGCCGGAACCGGCTACGTTTCGATTCTGCCCGTTGATCAGGGGATCGAGCACTCAGCCGGGGCCAGCTTTGCCAAGAACCCGGACTACTTCGATGCCGAAAACATCGTCAAGCTGGCGATCGAAGGGGGCTGCAATGCCGTGGCGTCGACGTTCGGGGTGCTCGGCATTGTGGCTCGCAAGTACGCTCACAAGATCCCGTTCATCGTGAAGATCAACCACAACGAACTGCTCACCTATCCGAACAAATTCGATCAGGTGATGTTCGGGACCGTCAAGCAGGCGCATGAGATGGGTGCGGCGGCGGTCGGAGCCACCATTTACTTCGGTTCCGAGCAAAGCACACGACAGATCGTCGAAGTCTCCCAAGCCTTCGCCGAAGCGCATGAACGCGGCCTGGCGACGATCCTCTGGTGCTATCTGCGCAACGATGCCTTCAAGAAGGACAAGGACTATCACGTGTCGGCGGATCTGACCGGGCAGGCCAATCACCTGGGAGTCACCATTCAGGCTGACATCATCAAGCAGAAGCTGCCTGAAAATAACGGCGGCTTCAAAGCCTTGAATACCGGTTCGTCCAGCTATGGCAAACTCGACGAACGGATCTACACCGAATTGACCAGCGACCACCCCATCGATCTCTGCCGGTACCAGGTCGCCAACTGCTTCATGGGCCGAGCCGGCCTGATCAATTCCGGCGGTGCCTCGGGCAAAAACGACCTTGCCGACGCCACTCACACCGCAGTCATCAACAAGCGAGCCGGCGGCATGGGACTGATCTCCGGCCGCAAAGCCTTCCAACGCCCCCTGGCCGACGGCATCGCCCTGCTCAACGCGATTCAGGATGTCTACCTGTGTAAGGACATCAGCGTCGCCTGATGGCGTGTGGTGATAAGCTGGGGCTTGTTTCGTGAATCGAACGCCAGTTGTTCATCGCGGGCAAGTGACCGTGATCGTTCGACGGAGAAGGTTCAGCGATGGACCCCGTGCTCGCAATCCGACGTACCGCTTTGGAAGCCCAGGCGGAGCTAGACCGTTTGTACGCTGCCGGTGCGCCCACTGCAGGTAGTGCGCTTGACCAACTTGGTCTGCGTGATGGCTTGGCTATCGTGGAAGATTTCCTTGATCATGGGGAAGCGGGTCTCGCGCTGGAACATTTACTGTACATGATCAACGAACCCTCACTTCAGCTATCCCCGCAATGGCGCGCTGACGTTGCTCAAGCTGCCCGTTCACTTGGTCTGTTTCACCTTGTCCGCGGAGCAATCGTGAGCCCCCCAGAAGACGATCCCGAACTAATCATTCCGTTCAGCCGGATCCCGATGCTGCTGATGTTCGGGCCGCTCGGCATTCTGGTCGTCGTGTCGGTGCTGATCAATCCCGCCCAGTGGAAGGATGTGCCGGCTTGGGCCTATGCGTTGTTGATTGGCGGACCCTCGCTCGCGATCGTCGGTAACATCGTCTTACCGCACCTCAGCTATCTTCAGCTGACACCGGAGGGCTTGTTGATCAAGTATCCGTTCGGTCGCCGGTTTTACCCTTGGGGCGAAGTCCAGAACTTCAAAGTGGTTGACGGACCTAAGACAGACTTTGTCTCGTCAGGCGAGCGGATTGCGTTTGATTTTGTGAAGGATTCACCTCGCAGAACGTTACCCGTCAAAATGGGTGCTGCTCTGCTTGGATCGGACATGCGAATTATGGCGTCCTATCGGATGCATCCTGAGGATTTGGTCGGTGTGTTGAACGAGTGGCAGCAGCGATATGGGATACCGATTCCTCAGATGATTGACCCGCATCACGCAATCGTGCAATTGAGCGACAAGTAGCCACGCACGCGCAAAAACTGCTGAACCTGCTTTGTCTATTTCGCGGCTCAGCAGAGGGCTTCATCTCGCTTTTCGGCCATCTTCTGGTCGGTGATCTCACAGTGCGATGCGGACTGTGCCATGAGGTCGCTCATTGACACCTGTTTTTGCACAAAAGCGGCCCATTCCGGGGATTGGCAAGAGAGTTGCATTCACTTGTCATGGGGGCGGCTCACATCACTAAGGAAGGTGCTCCATGGCAGATCAAATGCAACGAGGCGTTCAGGACCGGGCTCAGGCCAATGTCCATGAAAGCTACAACGTCGAGGCTCTCGCGCAGCGACTGGGTGTGATGGCCGAAGAGATCAGATGTGCGGCCGACAAAGTCGGGAAGAACCCCGCCAAGATCACAGAGTACTTCCGGAACAAATTGACCTCATAAATATTGGTCCGTCAGTATCCTCCGGCAGGCCGACACACCCTGCCCTGTGATGCAGACGATCATCGCCAGCCCGGGCCAACAGCTCTGCGGCTGACAGACGCTCGCGTCCCTAACGACGCGAGCGTTTTTTTGTTGGCACGCGGGGCGCGTGAATGTCTGCACTCGCCTTCCGCGCGATTCTCCCTTTCTGAATTCGTGCGAATTGACCCTATTCGTGGTCCACTCTTGTTCCATTCCGTCCCTTCCGTGTGTTCCGTGGTGAACCCTCTATTCGTCTTCACTCGTCACCTTCATCTCGTCACTCTGTCTGATTTATCGATCTGTCACAAAACCTCCACTTTTTTGAGGAAAACGGCCAAAAACAGCCCCATTTTGTCCCCCATTGTCAAAAACTGTCCTGGGCTGTCAAAAACTGTCAGTGACGATTTCGCACAAAATGGGCAAAGTTTCCCAAACACCGTCTTGATCACCGCTCGCCAAATGGCACAATCGTCGACGGTACGAATGACTCGTGGTGTACCGTAACCAACGGACACGCCTCTGGGCCGCTCTCTTAGCGGAAGATCAGAGGTCCAATCGTGATCTGACGAAGACCAACAGCACGCCGCCCACCTCCTTCCTGAGCGGGGCGACTTCAACCCCCTGACTCCTCGGGCATCCGCCTGACTGTTGTGGCGGGTTCGTTGAACAACTTGATGAACAAACGCACATGGACGCGCGCGACTCGCAAGAGCCGCGCGCATCCAAAACAGTGGGAAGTGACAACACTTTTGAAAGGAGATTGCCATCATGTCGGCCCATCGTCGAGACACCGACCGCATCCTGATTGCCAGCCTGGCATCAGGGAAATCGACTGAAGAGGCGGCTGCCGAAGCCGGTGTCAGTGAACGAACTGTCTATCGTCGTCTGGAAGAACCAGAGTTCCGTCGGACCATGGTCACCTTACGCGAGCGATCAGTGGACTACTTGACCAGTCGTCTGGCCGAAGCCTCGAGCAACGCCTTTGAGCGACTGCAGATCCTGCTCACAGCAGACTCGGAATACGTGCAACTCGGAGCCGCGCGAACGCTTCTGGATCAAATGCTGCGACTGCGAAACATGGTCGAATTCGAAACCAGACTCACTCGAGTGGAGGAGCTATGCGACACGCAGCAAGACTCCTGAAACTCGAAGCCCGGACGCAGCACATCGCCGATGAATTGGACGGCTCGGCCTATGATCATTGCCGACCATTTCACGTGCACATCGGGAAGTTCATGGACGGTTTTCGCGAGGATCTCAAATGCAGGGAATACTCGCGGGAGGAGCGCGAAATGATCCAGCAACGTCTCGCAGAAATGCAGGCGATGCACGGCGACTGGACCGTCGAACAAGGCTGGCGACATTACTTCGCGGGAGGCGAACAATGGGGTCGATGCGAGGAGCGGCTTGATCACCTGGAACCCCTCTCCCACTGGCAAGAGATGACCTTCTTTCCATACTACAAATTCGATTTTCCCCAGAAATCATCCCAAGCTCGGAATAGGAGACGCGATGAAAAATGAGAGCACTCTCATGAAGAAATCACGTGACGCGTCAACGCACATTTTCTCGTTCCCAAGCTCCCGCTTGGGAACGCCAGTCTTCGAAGCTCCGCTTCACGTCGATCTCAGCCGACTGCGAACACGAGAGCAATGCCCCTCGTCCAGACCTGCCGCTCATGGTCAGACGATCGTACTTGGCAGGAGCCTCGCCGTCTCGCCCTCCCAACCGACATCAACATTTGTCAGTAACAGCACTGCACCAGGGGGGATGTCATGCGAAAAAAATGACACCCCCCCGAAAACCCTGCCATGGACTGACAAATTCTGCCAAATCGTAAGGAAACTCGACGCGCGAGTGCCATGGACCTGGAGCACAGGTATCTACACATCTTTCCCCAAAGCAAACTGAATGATCGTCGGTTGGTTCATTGTCCTCAGGCCCAAGGGGCCGGAACTTTGTCCAGCCAGGGCCCTTCGGCCCTGGAATTACGCGCATCACTAGACTTCCAAAGGCCTGAAGGGCCGGACATTTGAGGAGTGTGCTATGTCAAACTGCAGGACTAATGGGCCGGCCCTTCAGGCCTCCCGAGATGTTTTAGGAGGTCGTGTTCCGGGGCCGAAGGGCCCCGGCTGGGCAAAGTTCCGGCCCGTTGGGCCTCATGACAGAGTGCAAAGCTTCAATGCATCAAAGTCCTCGATATGGCCGTGTCTTTGATCAAAGACACAATCAAGAGCAAACACCATGACCCACAGTCATTTAGAACAACGCCGCCGCCGCTCGCTCAGCACGCCGACGGGCGTGAATCTTCATCACTTCGGCTCCGACCAGGATGATTTGAGCCGTGTAGTAGTTCCACAGCATCAACACCACCAGCGACGCCGCGGCTCCATAGACCGAGGTCGCTGCCACATGAGCCAGATACAGACCCAGCAACGTCTTGCCGATCGCAAACAGCACCGAACCAGTGAACGAACCGACCCAGACCGATCGCCAGGGAACCTTGGTATCGGGCAGGCTATGATAGATCATCGCGAATACGATCGTGACGAGGACCAGCGAAAACAGATGCGGGAAATACGTCTTCAAGATCGCGGGCACGTAAACCGAGTACTCGTGCTTGTCGAGCATGACATTCACGACATTCATCGCCGTACTGAGCGCCAGCGAGGCCAGCAGCAACAGGCCGAAGGCGATCACCAGCAGAAACACCAGAAAACGCTGCTTCAGCAGCTTCCACATGCCGCCGCTGTCCTTGGGATGCCCCAGAATCGTGTTCAGCGAGTCCTGCAATTCGCTGAAAACTCCCAGCGCGCCGATCAGGACCGTGACCACAGCGATGGTGCTAGCCAGTGCTCCCGCCCCCTGCTTTTCGGCTGCGGAAAGCAGCGACTGCAAGGTCAGAGCCACGTCTTTGCCGACGACCGATTTGATCTGGTCGAACAACTGACCTTCGGCCGCTTGTCTCCCAAAGATAAAACCCGCAATCGCCACCACAACCATCAGCGTGGGTGCCAGCGAAAAGGTCATGTAAAAAGCAATCGCCGCTCCCAATCGCGGGATGCGGTCAGACATGTATTCCAGAACGGTTTCTCGAATGATACCTGGGACAATACGCAGCATCAGTTGGCTCTCCTGCCGACAGTGTACAGTATGAGGGTCAGCGATAATCAAGTCCGCCGGGGCCGATGTCGGAGAGTTGCCTGTAGTGTGGCACGCCCTGAGTCTTCGAAGGGCGTGGGATTTCGGCCTGGTTCATGACCACGCCCTTCGCAAAGCCTCAGAGCGTGCCACTCAAATTGAAAAAATCGATGTCGCCGGGAAATGAAGAAGGGATCGATGAACGATGTGTGGACGAGCGGCTACGGCTCCAGTACTGAGCTGGAACGAGTACTATCACGTGATGGGCTTCGACCTCTGGTTAAACTTCAAGCCCAGCTACAACGTCACCCCGACGCAGCCACTGCCGTGCATTCGCGTCGAAGACGGCCAGCGATCCGCGTTTATCGCCAAGTGGGGACTGATCCCCAGTTGGGCCAAAGACCCGAAGATCGGGGCGCAGTGTTCGAACGCTCGTTCGGACACCGTGGCCGAAAAGCCCGCCTTCCGAGCCGCCTTCAAGAAGCGACGTTGCCTGGTCGCCGTCACCGGATTCTACGAATGGGATCAGCATCACATCGTGAAAGGAAAGCCAAAACAGCCCTATTACTTCACGTTGCAGGATGGCCGGCCGATGACGTTCGCCGGCCTGTGGGAATCTTGGATCTCGCCCGAGCAACAGACGATCGAAACCTGCACCATCATCACCTGCGGTCCGAACGAGATCATGGAACCGCTGCATGACCGACTCCCCGTGATCCTGCCCAGCAACCTGTGGGACGTGTGGCTCGACCCCGAGATGGATCCGGTCGGATTGAAGGACCTGCTGGTGCCGTTTGATGCGCACGAAATGCAACTGTGGCCGGTCTCATCGAAGATGAATTCCACGCGCGGCAGTGACTATCACTTCGGGTTGGAATGCATTGAACCGATCGAAGTCGAACCGCCTCGGATTCAGCAATCACTGTTTTGAAGGGAAGGCAAAGAAGTCAAAAAGGGTGAGCTCGTGGAAGCATCACCCTTTCTGAGTGGGACGATTGGATGCGAGCTGAGGTCCGCAACCCTTCATTCCCGATCTATCGCGTAATGAGCCGCCAATTACTTAGGAGCTGCTGTTTTGGGTTCACGTGGCTGTGGAGCAGCAGGAACCTTAGGAGCGTTTGGAATGGGATCCTTCACCGCAGGTGCCTTTGGAGCACTGGGAGCAGCAGGAGCTTCCGTCCGTGGTGCTGGATTTGGTGCGGTCTTCGGAACGGGGTTCGTATTAGGAGCAGTCTTCGGAGCTGGCGAATCCTTGTCCGAATCAGTCTTCGGAGCGGGCTTGTCGCTCTTATCCTTGCTATCTGAGTCGTTTTTCTTGTCGGTGTCGTTCTTCTTGTCCGTGCGGTCGGCCTTCTTCGTGTCTTTCACATCGTCGTCACTCACCGCTGGCTTGGCGGCTTTGACGCTGTTCGATCGACCATTCCCGCTGGCTCGCTGATTGTTGATATGGCTTGCATAGTAATTGTTAACGCGGGGTGCCCATTGAGAATACCCAACCGAACGCCACTGATTGGCCGAGTAAAACGGAGCTTGAATCCAAACGGATTGAGGCAGCGACAACACGGTGTACTGCAGCGCGTTGCCCTGACCATAGTACGGCTGGAAGACCTGCCATGGCATAACATACAGCGAGTCCTTTTCCTTGGCGTCGTTCATCGCGACGACGGCGTACAGGACTTCGCGAGATTCGCCGTTGATCACCAGGTCCTTGATATGGCCCACTTCGGCACCATCATCATTTTTGACCGGCATGTTCATGATGTCCGAGGCGCGATAAACAGCGCTATCGGGATTGTTCGCATCGGTCCGAGCGGGCACAGCGCCCTTCGCTTCGTCCTCGGCACGCAACGGTTGGGTCATCACACCGGCGACCAACATGGCCAACATCGACGCGGAAACAAGCAAGCTTTTCATTCGACTCCCCTTACATTCGATTATTGCGGAGGCAGCAAAGTGCCACCATCACGTTCCCCATGGAAAGTGGACGATCGCAAACGCTGTTCCGTGACTGACATCGTACTCCCGTGGAAGTCCGCAAAATGCATCGAGACCAGTCTGACGACCTTCGCAGAAGAACGAGGTTGCCGCTCGTTCTTGAGTGGTATCGAAAGTCCGGTGCGAAAATGGACTGGAAAGTCGCTCGTGCCAACAACCGCTGCGATCACTCAACAGCCACGCTGGCAGATACAGTCTCATTTTCCCGTAGTGACCGCGGGATCGATGAGAAGAGAAAGATGAAATGCTGCAGGCGCAAATGGTCACAACGAGGTCACAAGTCAGAACCGGCAAGTCGCAATCCTCCAATCGCTCACTACAATGGCGACCGAAATCCCCCACGATACCCAAATGGTTTCATTCGTTCGCGGAGCGTTCTATGTCTGATTTGAGATGCTGGCGATCCACAGCGGCATTATTGGGAATTGCCTGTTTGGTATTGTCGACGAGGGCGAATGCGCAGGATGTCCACGTCACGATCCATGCCGACCGCGTTGTTCATGGCGTCTCACCGTACTTGGCCGGAGCCTGCCTGGAAGACGTGAATCACGAAGTTTACGGCGGAATCTATAGCCAGCTGCTGTTCGGCGAGAGCTTTCAGGAACCGGCAATCACTCCGCCGCCGAAGGGCTTTCGAGTCCTTGGCGGACACTGGACCGTTCGCAACGACGAACTACTTGCGTCGGGAATTCCTGGTGACAAGCTGGTCAGTGAAACCGCGTCCTTCACGAATGGCGAGGTTCATGTCGAGGTCTTCATCGCGGACCGCCAGACAACCAACGCCGGATTGATCGTGCGAGTCGGTAAAGCAACCGCCGGGATGGACAGCTTTGATGGATATGAGGTCTCGCTCAATGCGGCCGCACAACAGGTGCTGCTCGGTCGACATCGCCACAATTGGGAACGCATCCGCGATACCCCCTGCGAAATCCCGATCGGCCAATGGGTGCCGCTGGCCGTCAAACTGAATGACCGCACCATCGAGATCTCGGTCAACGGCAAGAGCGTCCTGCGCTATGAGGACGACGAAAAGGCGTTGTTGTCTGGGACAGTCGGCCTGCGTCAGTTCCAGAAGGAAGCCAAGTACCGCAAGCTGTGGATCAAGACGGGCGACGAAACACGGCAACTGGAATTCACAGCCCCGGCGGAGCCAACGCCAGAAGTGAGCAGCATGTGGCGGGCGATCCAGACAGGCACTGCCAAAGGAACATTCGGTCTGGACCAGAAAGAGCCGTTTATCGGGCGACAGTCGCAACGAGTCACATTCGTCGATGGTCAGGGTGACGTTGGCGTCGAGAACCAAGGCTTGAATCGCTGGGGCGTGCATTTCGTCGAAGGTCGACCATATGAGGGAACTCTGTGGGCCAAGTCCGAGAAGCCGCTTGATCTGGCGGTGATGCTGCAAAGTCGCGACGGATCACAGACATGTGCGGAGACCAAGGTCACGGTGAAGGCAGGCGAGTGGCAACGCCTTCGTTTTGAGCTGACGCCGAGCGCCACCGTCGAACGAGGCCGCTTTGCGATCTCATTGAAACAACCCGGATCGGTCGAATTGGGCTATGCCTTTCTGCAACCAGGCGAATGGGGTCGCTACAAGGGCCTGCCCGTCCGTCGCGATGTGGCCGAGGGACTGATCGATCAGGGTATCCGAGTCCTTCGCTATGGCGGCAGCATGGTCAATCATCCGGAGTACCGTTGGAAGCAGATGATCGGCCCGAGTGACCGTCGGCCTCCGCATAACAACACGTGGTATCCGTATTCGACCAATGGCTGGGGAATCATCGAGTTCCTCGACCTCTGCGATGCGGCCGGGTTTCTTAGTATCCCGACGTTCAACATGGACGAGACCCCTGAGGACATGGCGGACTTCATCGACTACGTGAATGGCCCAGCAACCACTGACTGGGGCCGTCGCCGTTCAGAAAGCAGCCATCCTGCGTTGTACAATCTGAAGTACATCCAGCTTGGAAATGAAGAGCGAGTCGACGACGTTTACTTCGCAAAGTTCGCCAAGCTGGCCGAAGTCATCTGGAAGCATAATCCCCAGATCACGATCGTTGTCGGTGACTTCCTGTTTGGCGAGATCATTCGCGATCCGTTCAACTTCAAAGGTTCCGCCTCGCAGATCACAACCCTTGCGGCTCATCAGAAGATTTTGCAGTTGGCGAAGAAAGCGGATCGCGAAGTCTGGTTCGACGTGCATGTCGGAACCGACGGCCCGCGCCCTGATTCGACGTTGGCGGGAACGTTCTCATTCATTGACGCCTTGGAACGGATTGCGGATGGGGCGAAATTCAAAGTGGCGGTGTTTGAATTGAACTCCGGCAATCACTCGCAACGCCGAGCTCTCGCCAATGCGCTGGCGATCAATTCGATGGCTCGGGATGGCCGGATCCCCGTAGTGATCGCCGCCAACTGTTTGCAACCCGATGGCCAGAATGACAATGACTGGGACCAGGGCCTGCTGTTTCTGAACCCGTCGCAAGTCTGGTTACAACCACCTGGATATGTGACGCAGATGGTTTCATCGAACTATCAGTCGAAGCGGGTTCAATGCGACGTGGCCGATGCAGGCGATCGACTCGACCTGCTGACCACCATCAGCGACGACGGCAAAACGTTGGTGTTGCAGGCAATCAACCCAACAGATCGAGATGTCACCTCACAAATCGAAGTGAAGGGATTCGTGCCCCAGCAGCAAATCGCCAAGGGGCTGGAACTTTCGGGGCCGCTCGCTGCCAGGAATACGTCAGTTCAACCGCTCGCGATCGCACCTCAGCAACGCGAATGGAAGCACGCGTTGGGAACGAAGGCCACCAGCTACACGTTCCCGCCGCATTCGATCACGATGCTGAAAGTCGAGTAAGCCAATCGGTGACGGCCTCACCCCGAATCAAGAGAAAGCGACGATATTGTGACGACCGAACGCAATGAACCAGAGTTTGACCCACGAGTAGGCTTCGCGGCCGAGCGAACATTGCTCGCCTGGATCCGCACCGGCCTTGCATTGATGGGATTCGGCTTCGTCGTCGCGCGTTTCGGCTTGTTTCTTCGTGAAATCGCTGTCGCGGAACATGCGATCGCCCACAACAACACCCGGATGTCATTCTGGGTGGGGACAGGTCTGATCGTCCTGGGAGTCATCGTCATCGGAAGTGCCGCAGTCCAGCACATCACAATCATGCGACGCTTTGCGAGACATGAAATATGGCAGCCAAAGGTGTCGTTGCTTGGCCTGGCACTGACTGGGGTACTGGTCTGTGTGGGAGTGATCCTGACAGGCTACTTGGTGATTTCGCAGCCCTAGCAACTCCTAGCGAAAGCGGAGGATTCCATTGGGGCGTCCAGACGAGAAATCGATGACAGAACTGGCAGACGCCGCCTTTCGCCAGGCGGCTCGCACCGTCATCGAAACTGCGATTCGGACGGGAACGCCAGTGATCATTTGGAAAGATGGCAAGTTACAGAAGGTCGACCCAAACGAGCTTGCTGAATCGATCTTCAAGCCTGCTGAATCAAGCGAGCAACAATGATTACAAGTGTCAATTCCCGCTCCAGCGCAAACGGCGAGCATGCTTCAAAACAGTTCGCGTTGTCGCTGGCGAGGAACTGCTGGTTCGTGAGCGCCAGGCCATGTTGGCAGTGCTGGCAACTGCGGCAGGTGTCGGGTCAGCACTTCGTGAAACGATTTGGCGAGTTCGGGGGCGTGCTGGTCGTGAGGCGTATGCAGGAACACATAAGGAGTCAGACCGCGATTGATCCAATCAGCGACCTTGGGAGCCCATTCCTCGATCCAGGGCTGTGCGGCGGCGACGTTGTTGCGGCCGACGAATCTCAGCATCGGTCGCTGACCCGTTACGGTGTGGCAGAGAGGACTATTGGGTTTGCGCTGTTGGGCTTCGGCTTCATGATGATCGGTGGGCGGTGCTGAGAACAATGGGCGACTATCAAACAGCGCGCGGTCGATTTGCAAGCGTTGCAACAGTTCGTCCAAGGCTTGCTCGGTCGGTCCGTGATCAAAGTAGTCGTGGTGCCTCACTTCGACAGCGAATGGGAATTCTTCGGGAAGTTCGCGTAAATATGTTGCGAGGGCCGGAAGCTGCGCGGCTGAGAATGTGGGCGATAACTGCAGGAAGGATGGTCCCAGGCGATCTGCCAAGGCCAGTCGTTCGAGGACCGAGAGGAAGTGTCGCGTTTCCTCGCCAGCATCAACCAATTGCTTTTCATGACTGATCGTACGAGGAAACTTCAAAGCAAATCGGAAACCAGGCAACGTCTCGTCACACCAGCGCTGGACAGTCTCAAGTGTCGGCAGACCGTAGAACGTGGTGTTGCCTTCAACCGAATTGAACGCCATCGAGTACTGGTGCAGAAACTCGTGCCGCTTCGCACCACGCCGAAAGATCGATCCAACCCAGTCGGGACAACCCCAGACAGGGCAGCCGAGATAGTATGGTAGCGACGGTGATTGAACTGGAAGATTCATCGTTCTCACGCGAAACTTGGAAGGACTTCACCCGCGGAATTGTAGGCGCCTGTCCAGCAAAAGAGGGGCCGCTGGTTACCGCGCAACAACCTTGTAGCCGATCTCCCCAAGAATCGTTTGCAGGCGATTCAACTGATCGCCTTGGATTTCCAGGGCGTCCTCTTCGATCGCTCCACCGGCACCGCAGGAGTTTTTGAGTCGCGTCAGTAGCGCCGGCAGATCGTTCGCCTCGGCTGATAGTCCACGAATGACGGTGACCAGCTTTCCCTTCTTGCGTTTTTCAACGGTTAAACGCGCGGTCTGCTTCTGGGGAGGAATCAGTTCCTTCGCGGCGACGATTGGTGGGCACGTACATTCCGCTTCCAGCTTTCCGCAGCGTCCGCAGGTTGGTGGGCGATCCCAGGCTGTTCCTTCAAACAATCTCATACGGCGGCTTTCGAGGGGAGGCGAAGACAAACGAGAACTCGCGGACAGTGACTGACTCGCCGGAGCGATGTCGCCCCTGCTCCGATTCTAGACGGCCCCCGCGAAAGTCGGTAGGGACTGGATTCGCCCACGGCTGTAGTCGATCGCAGTGGGCGGCCCACAGAGTTTCTTCAATCTGGGGGCTCGAAGACTCGACCCCAGCCACCCGCTTCTGGCATGATAATGTGCTGTGATTTGGAGCACTTGCAGTAGACACGTAAGCGGATCACATCAGGACTTTGAGCGCGGAATTGTCGAAGTTCCGATCCAGCCGAGTTCTAATGATCGATGTATTCCAGCCTGGCTGCGTTCAATGATCCTGCATGTCGATATGGACGCGTTCTATGCCTCGGTCGAGGAACGGGACAACCCTGAACTGGTCGGCAAGCCGGTCATCGTCGGTGGAACACCGCAAGGGCGCGGTGTGGTCGCCGCGGCGAATTATGCCGTTCGAAAGTTTGGCGTGCATAGCGCCATGCCCACGTCCGCAGCATTGCGACGATGTCCACACGCGATCCTGATTCCACCGCGACTTGGTTACTACGCCGAGGTTTCCGAGCAGATCCGTGAGATCCTGTATCGCTATTCGCCGTTGGTCGAACCCCTTTCGCTGGATGAAGCGTTTGTGGATGTGACAGGGAGTGAGTCCCTGTTTGGTTCGCCTGCAGAAATCGCCCGACGAATCAAGCAAGACATTCGACAGAGCGTGCGGCTGGTGGCCTCTGTGGGAGTTGCTCCCAACATGTTTCTTGCCAAGATCGCGAGCGATCTGGAAAAGCCGGATGGACTTGTCTTGGTCGACCCCGCCGGTGTGCAAGCGTTTCTCGATCCGCTGCCGGTGGGGCGATTGTGGGGCGTGGGCCGCGTCACAGGGTTGGCCTTGGAGCAACTAGGGATCCGCACGATTCGCGACGTACGACAAATGGCTCTGGAGACATTGCGTCAGCATTTCGGAAAGACGGGGGAACATCTCTGGCAGTTGGCTCATGGAGTTGACGAACGGCAGGTGGTGGCGGATCGAGAGGCGAAAACGATTTCGCATGAAACGACGTTTGCTGTCGATATCGATGACCGCGAGGTGCTTCGGGCGTGGCTTGTCGAACTCGCGGAGCAAGTCGGCTGGAGGATGCGTCGGCAGGAACGTCGCGGACGCACAGTACATCTCAAGCTGCGGTTTGCCGATTTTCAGACGATCACACGCGCGAAAACTCTGGCTGCGCCGACCAACATCACGGACGAAATCTGGCGAACTGCAGTCGACCTTTTGGAAGTGGCTTTATCGGGATCGCACCAGCGTATTCGACTGCTGGGCGTCGGAGTAAGTGGTTTCGAAGGGGCTCGCCAGGTCCAGCAAACGCTCTTTGCCGATGAAGAACGCGAAAAGCAGGTGCATCTGGATCAGGCCGCCGACCTGATCCGGGCTCGCTTTGGGGCGTCGTTGCTCCAGCGCGGCAGCGGGCTGCTCCATGATGCGGACTTCAAGCCGGCGCCCCGACTACCGAAGAGCAAGCCGGATCCGCCCAAGTAGCCTTCTCGCCCGCCGAGAAGAAAGCCATCCGCGAATGCGCGCGACTTGAAATATCGGAACAAGATGGCAATCACGCCTGGCGTTGATCGGCTTACTTCTCGCAGAGCGAGAAGGCCATGTTCGTCACGGAAATTGAACCTAGTCCAAGTTCTGGCACCGGCGTCTGGTTCTTGCTATACTACTGCGGATGAATTCGCCGCTTCGTCAGACCCGGTCCCATCTCATCGCCCTGTTTCAGCAGGAAGGGTTGCACCCGCGCGGGGATCTGGGACAGAACTTTCTCATCGATCTGAATCTGCTGGAAAGTATTGTCGCAGAAGCAGATCTGAGTGCTGACGACGTCGTGCTGGAGATCGGTGCCGGGACCGGCGGGCTGACGACTTTTCTCGCTGCCGAAGCGGGTGCCGTCGTATCAGTCGAATATGATCCGAACATGTATCGGCTGGCGAGCGAAGCGGTTTCTCGTCTGCCCGATGTCACATTGCTGAATTGCGATGCATTGAAAAGCAAGCATCAGCTGAATCCGTTGATCATTACGGAAGTCGATCGCGAGCTTGCTGCCGAGCCGGGGCGGCGGCTGAAATTAGTGGCCAACCTGCCCTATCACGTCGGCACGCCGATCATTGCCAATCTGCTGGCGTTGGATTATCCGCTGGACCGAATGGTCGTCACGATTCAGTACGAGCTGGCTCAGCGCTTGTGTGCGAAACCACATACGTCGGACTACAGCGCGTTGTCGGTTTTTATGCAGGCGCAATGCCGCATCAAGATTATTCACAAGTTGGGGCCGTCGGTCTTTTGGCCGCGGCCGGAAGTGGATTCGGCGATCGTGCGGATCGATCCCGATCCCGATATGCGAACGAAAATTGTGGACCGACACGCGATGCAAATCTTTTTGCGAGACCTGTTCACGCAAAGGCGGAAGCTGCTGCGTGGGGTGCTGGCTCAGAACTATAAGGGGCGTCTGGCCAAGCCGGTCATCGACACCATTTTGGCCGAGTTGCAATTGCCTGCCGGGGCGCGGGCCGAGGAATTGGAAGTCGACCAGTTGGTCGCACTTTCGAACCGATTGCAGCTGGCGCTTGTCAGTCAAACACCGGAATCAACAACCAACGAACCGACTCGGGATGCGTGATGCATCCCTGACTACTGATCAGGAGCTGACCATGGAAGATCGAATTGCTTACAAGGGAGTCACGTTTGACGACGTGCTGCTGGAACCCGGCTATAGCGAACTCGTGCCGGCCGATACTGATGTCTCGACCCAACTGACGCGGAACATTCGGCTAAGTATGCCGATTCTCTCCAGCCCGATGGATACCGTCACGGAAAGCGACATGGCGGTCGCGATGGCTCAGGAAGGGGGCCTGGGAGTCATTCATAAGAACATGACCCCTGAGGCTCAGGCGCTTCAGGTCGAACGGGTAAAACGTGCCGAGCACGGCGTGATTGTTGATCCCGTGACGCTGCCGCCCGAAGCGACCGCGGCTCAGGCTCGGGATATCATGGAAGAAAAGAACATCGGCGGCGTGCCTGTCACCCGCGATGGCAAGCTGTTGGGCATCCTGACTCGCCGCGACCTGCGGTTTCTGCCGTCCACCGATACTCCCGTATCGGAAGTGATGACAAAAGTGAATCTGGTGACTGCGAGTGAAGACACCACGCTGGAGCAGGCGCAGCGGTTACTCCTGATAAACAAAGTGGAGAAGCTGCTACTGGTCGATGAAAACTACCAGTTGAAGGGGTTAATCACGATCAAGGATATCGACAAGAATCTCCGATATCCAAGAGCAGCCAAAGACACACGCGGTCGTTTACGAGTTGGGGCCGCGATCGGAGTTGGTGATTACGAGCGGGCCGCACTACTGATTGAAAAGGGAGTTGACGTTCTGTGCGTGGACAGTGCCCACGGACATTCCAGGAACGTCATCGAAACGGTTAAAGAACTGAAGCGGCGATGGACAATCGATGTCGTCGCCGGAAACGTGGCAACGACTGAAGGAGCACGAGACCTGGTCCGCGCGGGAGCGGATGCGGTAAAGGTTGGGATTGGTCCTGGTTCGATTTGCACCACGCGAATCATCGCCGGGATCGGGGTCCCTCAGCTGACGGCGATTGCCAATGCCGTCAAAGCCACAGCCGGAACCGACATTCCCATCATCGCGGACGGGGGTATTCGATATAGCGGGGACATTACAAAAGCCCTGGCAGCCGGAGCCCACTGCGTCATGCTGGGGGGCCTGCTAGCAGGGCTGGATGAAAGCCCCGGCGAAGTCGTGCTGTTTCAGGGAAGACGATTTAAACGCTATCGCGGCATGGGTTCACTGGGCGCGATGGTCAAAGGAAGCAGTGAACGATACCGACAATCGTCCCACGACGACGGCAAGGGACCATCCAAACTGGTTCCTGAAGGAGTCGAAGGACGCGTGGCCTACAAGGGCTCATTGCCGGTGTTGTTGTATCAATTGATTGGAGGCCTGCGGGCCGGCATGGGATACTGTGGCGTTCGCACGATCGCCGAATTGCGCACGGAAGCTCGATTCATACAGGTCTCACCGGCCACGGTCAGGGAGAGCCATCCGCATGACATTACCATTGTCGAAGAAGCACCAAACTACTCGGGCGAACACGCGCCGATGGAGTCGCCTTAAGCTAGCCGTCCTGGGAGCCTCGGTTCTCTGGAACCTGGCTCCCCTGGCTTCGGCCGACCAGCCGGGCCTGCGAACACGCGATACGTCTGCATCGCAGCCGGCCGCGGCACGGTGGAAGAAACTCAAAGGTCAGTACGAAGTCACCCCCAGTTCGTCGACTCGTTCGACGCAACTGGAGCAGCCGAATGGAAAGGGAGCCGCTGTCAAAGCGACTCCGGTCTCGACTGCCGCCGAGCCACTGCCCGCTGAAGTCGAATCGACTTTTGCCAGTGAAGAACAAGCGCCAGAACGGGCCCTCCCCTTGCCTGAAGCCGAGCCGTCAGCGAAACCGTACGAAGAGAGCGTTAATCCCTTCGAGGATCCAGCCCCCGTCGAACGATCGGTGCCCGCACAAAGCGTGAGTCAACTCGATCAGAAGACTCAGGAAAAGATGCAGATCCAGACTCCAATGGATCCAGTCGGTGCTCCCCGTCCCAACGCACGACCAATTGGTCAGGGTCAGATCCAGGGTGGTCCACCGCGTAAGACGACGCAAGTGCGACGCATCAGCGATATTAATCCGCAGAATGACTTTGACCGCGATACCGAGATCAAGCAGTACGCTGCCGAGAAGGCTCGCGAGTTCAATGTGCGTTTCGGTGGCGACACCTACACGCCTCGCAACTTCCCCGATCTGGGCATGTGCTGGACTCCGCCGCACACACAGTACTATCCGCTCTATTTCGAAGATCCTGCTCTGGAGCGATATGGTCATACTCACCACCACCTGATTCAGCCGATTATTTCATCGGCCCGAATGAGCGGTCAACTGGTGATGATGCCGTATCAGATGGTGATGGTTCCGCCATGGGAACTGCATTCGCCACTGGGCTGGTACCGACCGGGTGATGTGGTGCCAAAACTGCACTATCCGTTCCCGTGGAACACCAAGGCGGCCCTTGTCCAAGCGGCCGCCGTCACCGGATTTATTTACGTGATTCCATGATCACGATGTGAAAGTCTTGCGACAGACCTGCAGTACCTCGGTTGCGAATTTCGTGACCGAGGTACTGTCGTTTGGTGGGTCGATGAAGAGGCGTCGTGTCCGATCAGCCTGCGTGTGTCTGACCGACCCTATCAACGCAAAGTCGCCAAGGCGCAAAGACGCAAGGGAAGAGAAAGCGGACAATAGCTTCTTCTTTGCGACTTGGCGACTTTGCGTTGATAAGGCAGCCAAGCGAATACGCCCGCAAGTGCGGTTGGCCGCTGGTCTTCGCAATTTGAGGCCAGGATCAACAGACGGACGGCTACGGGTTGGCCAGTTGATGGCTTAAAGTGGTGGGGCCCTCGGGCAAAGTGCTTGCCTCAAAGGTATCGATTGATTTTGCAATCTCATTCTTCCTGATTTGGCTCGTTCGTTGCTGAAGCCAAAGCTCCGTCTAGCCGGAGCACTCCAAAGGGGAGCGACTTCCGAAGAGGCGGCGACGCTGGTATCTTCTAGCGAAGACTGACCTACTTCGCAGGATTGTGAGATGTCCCCTTCCATTGATGAGACGTTGACCTTGGCCGACCGCATTCTTGATCGTATTGAAGCGCTGATTTTTGAAGCCGAGCGAACCACCAAGCCGCTGGAAGTGGATCCGTATCGAGGTCAATTGTTTGAACTGTTCGTGACCGCCAATGGAGCCGGATATACCGCGGACGGAGCCGACCCGGATCTGTCGGCCGATGGACTGTGCCGCCTGCTGGGAAGCCGCTGGGGCCTGGCCAATGCCGCTCGCGAATCGATGGCTCAGCAAACGCGCATGCCCGCTGATCAATTGGCGAAGATGCGACTGCTGTGGTCGGTCATGCGAATGTGGATGGAATGGGACTACGCCTGGGAACGCTGGGCCGAGTTTCATAAGACTCCGACCAAGGAAACGCCCGATCACGCCGAGTAGAGTTGCTCGACCAGTTCCTCGAGTCGAGACTCGGCGACCGCTTGCTCTTCGACATGGACAGGCCAGTGGCGAGCCAGTTGATCCAACTCGACCAGGATTTCCGGCCGCGATGTCGTCGGTAACGGGAACTGCTTCAACACAGTGCCGCTGATGTCCAGGTGCGCGCCGCGTGGCTTGGCGTTCGATTCAAACCAGTGCTTGGCTCGGGACGAGTTCAAGATGGCCGTGAGCGCTGCCACGGACATGACGGGTTCGGCTTTGGCCCGGTTCGCGACGATGACGTTCATCGAGAACCCGACATAGGTGGGCTGTTCGGCGTAGGCGAATCGCGGCTCGTGTCCCATCTGCAGACAGAGGACTCGCGGTTCGACGAACAGTCGTTCTTCGCGCGGCCAGTGCAAGTGCCACCAGGCCATTTGACCGGAGCGTACTTCGCGTCGACGCTCTAACACGACACGATAGCGTTCCAAGTGCGCGGCGATTTGCGGATATGGCTGAAGCGAAGCAGCCGTCGTCTTTGTGAGGTAGAGTACCTGATGCGACGGCTGCGAATCGACGTGAAATCGCGTGACGGTCGACAAGGCGTAGTATGGCCGCAAGAGTGCGGCCTCCGCATCGCTCAAGTCTAATCTGGCGACCTCAGTGGTGGTCAGCACGAACACGCCCTGGCCGATCGCCGTAGCGTCGCCGAGTTCTTGTGCCGCGGCCCGAGTCACAAATGGGGGGTTCTCGGCCATGCCCTGTCGCACATCGAACTGATCGGCCAACACGCGGGTTGAGTGTTGTTGCTGATGGGGCGATGCGGAGTTGGTTCGCAGTTGCCCGTTCCACCACAACGCCTGCTGCGGGACTGTATGAACGAGCTCGCTGCTCCAATGGTCACTTTGCATGGCGGCTTCGATCTGACCGCGCGACTGGTTCGACAGATCGAACACTCGGCAGGTTGTGATCGCAGCGGGATCCTTTCGAACGCGGAAGATCATATGCCGACCGGAGACCTGCGGAAACAGCGGCACCGATCCAAAGTGGACGATTTCTTCCAGCTTCGATTCGGTCGCCATTCGTTCTCGCAGGCGTTTCGCCGAGGCCGCGCTGGTCCAGTAGCTATTCACGATGAACGCCAACCGACCGCCGGGTTTCAGTAGATCGAGGCCTCGGTGAAAGAAGTAATGCCAGAGATCCATGCGAGCGGTTCGCCACTGCTGCCCGATGGACGAAGCGACGATCCGGTCGAAGTCGGCTTTGGCATTCAGCTCGCGTCGATAGGGAGGATTGCCAATGATCAGATCGAACCCGCCGGCGGTGGCGACTATGGGGAAGGCGGTGCGCCAGTCAAGGGGAGTCGCCCCCTCGGTGTTGGTGGCAGGGTGCGGAGTACTGAGTACTGAGTACTGAGTACTCGGTAGTTGACCCAGCAGTTCAATCGATAACGCAACCGGCACTTCACTCGGTGGCTCAATCGGCGCATCGCACAGTGGATTTACAGAGCGGGTCGACCACGGCTCACCTAAGAGCGAATCGCCGCATTGGAACTGGGTCGCGAGAACGTTGAGGACTTCGGCCGTGTCCCGCGGCCCGCCGATCCATTCGGTTAGACGTTGATGCAGCTTCTTGATGGCGATCGGGTCGGCGTCGACTCCGAAGACGTGATCACGCACGATGGCTAAGCGACCGGTGATGTCATCGGCGGCGATGCTTTGGTGAGCGGCGATCTCATTGAGGACTGGCAGCACGAACGCGCCATCACCGCAGGCTGGATCCAGAATTCGCCAAGACTCAACTTGGGTCGCCTGATCAGCAGCGGAGAGAGCACGCGCGACCATCCAGCGGGCGAGCCATTCGGGCGTGTAATAGCTGCCAAGGGCACGGCGGCGTTTTGTGTTCTGCATCCGCATTTGCCCGTCTTCTTGCTCTTCGGATTTCCGCTCAATCGGACTCGGCATCAGGCTGGTATTGAATGAGTTCAATGACGGGCGCGATCTACAATTGGCCAATCCGCTCAAACCTTGCCTCGTTGGTTCTAATATAGCGGGACGCGGTTTATCATTTCATCTCACAAAATGAGGTGAGAATTGCCGATGCCGCTTTCCGTCGATCAGTTTAAAGAAGCTCTCATCGCGTCGGGGCTTTTCGAGACGGCACAGATCGAGACGTTCTGGAGATCGCTGCCTGTCGATCGACAGCCGCACGATGCCGAGGCCTTTGCCAAGCTGCTGGTTGATAACGAGCATTTGACGGCGTTTCAGGCTTCGGAGTTGCTGTCGAATGGTCGCACGCCACTCGTCCTAGGTGACTATGTGCTGCTGGACCGAATTGGTGCTGGCGGCATGGGTCAGGTGTTCAAAGCCAAGCACAAGCATATGGATCGCCTGGTAGCGATCAAGTTGATTTCGGAGACGATGACGAAGGACGCGAGCGCCGTGCAACGGTTCCAGCGCGAGCTGAAAGCGGCAGCCAAACTCGTGCATCCCAACATCGTGCAAGCCTACGATGCCAGCGTGCAGCGCGGTATCTGGTACCTGGTGATGGAATATGTCGAGGGCCGCGATCTGGCCGAGATACTCGCGACTGACGGGCCGTTTGAGGCTGAACGAGCGATCGACATGGTCCGGCAAGCGTCGAGAGGGCTGGCCTTTGCACATAGCAAAGGAATCGTGCATCGCGATATTAAGCCTGCCAATCTGTTGCTGGACCAGACCGGCACGTTGAAGATCATGGACATGGGATTGGCTCGCATCGAAGACAATCCCGCGGTCGATGGGCTGACGCAGACTGGTCAGGTCATGGGAACCGTCGACTACATGGCTCCTGAACAGGCTATCGATACGAAATCTGCGGACGCCCGCGCGGACATTTACAGCCTGGGATGCACTCTGTATCGCCTGCTGACAGATCAGAACATGTACAACGGTGCGACGCTGGTCCAAAAGTTGATGGCTCACCAGAACAGCCCGACACCGGCGCTGCGGCAGTTGCGGCCTGATGTCTCAGCACCACTGACCGCAGTCTTCGAGAAGATGGTCGCCAAGCGGCCGCAGGACCGACTGCAAACGATGGAAGAAGTTGAAGAGGCCCTGTCAGGACTCATCGAACAGGGTTCGGCGGCTTTGCAACCAGAAGTCATCCAAGTCAGGTCGGAGCCAACTCAGGTAGACGTGTTTGCGCCGACGGTTCGACTGCAGACGCCACCTGCTCCGGTCACGGCGAGTGTACCATTGCGGAAGCGACCGATACTGATTGTGGCTGCGGCTTGTTTGCTATTGCTGCTGGCTGCGGTAATCGCAATATATCAACCCCGCAGGTTCGTACTGCAACTGGCGAAGTGGGACAGGATCATCCCGCCGCCAACGTTAGAGCTCGACACTTCGCAGCCGTTTACCCTCGAATGTTTTGTGACACTTGAAGATGATGTCGACGAAGGGATGGCCACGATCATCTCGAACGTCGGGCGAGCTCAACTGGAGATCATGGCCCAGGATCGGCTTAGTTTTACGCTGTATCATGCGGATGGAACTAAAACGAGCGCGGTGAGCGAAGATCCGCTGAAAGAGAAGAAGCGAATTCATCTGGCAGCCGTCCGATTGCCGGACAAGATCATCCTGTTCGTCAATGGTAGGGCAATCGTGCAGCGCGAGGATTCAGACACATCGGTCAATGCTGGACCGAATACCTGGAATCTTGGCGGCGGCGATCTCGATCCATTTGAAGGCGTGCTCTCTGAAGTCCGTATCTCGCAGACGGCTCGCTACCAAAGCGACTTCACCCCGCCACAGCGTATTGAAACCGACGAGCAGACTTTGGCGCTGTACCAGTGTGATGAAGGACAAGGCAAAACGGTCCCAGACTCTTCGGGCCACGGACATCATGCCAAGCTGAAAGGCGGGAAGTGGGTGCCGGTGGGATCGTCGTCACCGTAGCCGAGGCGACTGATGATCACTCGCCGATGACCTTTACCAGAACCTTCTTCGGCCGTCGCCCGTCGAATTCGCCATAGAAGATTTGTTCCCAAGGGCCGAAGTCGAGCTTGCCGTTGGTGATTGCGACGACGACTTCTCGGCCCATCACTTGGCGCTTCATGTGAGCGTCGGCGTTGTCTTCGCCCGTGCGGTTGTGGTGGTAACGTTGCGGTGAGGCATCGAACGGGGCCAGTTCTTCCAGCCACCGCTGATAGTCTTCGTGCAAACCAGGTTCATCGTCGTTGATGAAGACCGAGGCGGTGATGTGCATGGCGTTGCAGAGCAGCAGTCCTTCCTGGACGCCGCTCTTTTTTACAATCGCTTCGATTTTGGGCGTGATGTTCTCGAACGCCATCCGAGCGGAGAGATTGAAGGTCAGGTATTCCGTGTGTGATTTCATAATGATCTTCGTAGGAATTAGGGGGCAGGGAATGGGGAATAGAGAAGTGAGAAATTCTCCGCTCCCAATTCCCTCATCCACATTCACTTCGCGTCCCGCAGGAAGTGTGGCGTCCCTTTTGTGTTCAGTTTGCGCTTGTAGAGCCGATCGGTCGATGTCACGTAGGCGATGTCGAAGTTGGGGCCGCCGAATTTGACGTTGGACAGGAACTTCGACTGCGGCTTTACGATGGAACCGCAGGGGCGGCCGGTGGGATCGAACATCTGCAGGCCGGCATGGGTTGCAACGTAGAGACGGCCTTTGTCGTCGACGGTCATGCCGTCGGAGCCTGGCAGGGTCTGGCCTGATGGAATCTGGAGTGGGCCGTAGTAGTTATCGCCGAACTTCAAACTGCCATCGGGTTCCACTCGGTACGTGCGCAGGTGCGGGTGTTCCCAATCAGCGATGACCAGAGTCCCTCCGTCAGGCCACAGGGTAAGTCCGTTGGGTTTGAAGCCGCTCGCGACGACGCGTTTCGAGCCATCCGGTGCGACGTACCAGACCTGGTTCCCGCCCATATCTGTGACGTACACGCCTCCTTTGCGGTCGACCATGATGTCGTTGCCTGCGATGTCAGTGGCGATGACTGTCGGCTTCGCGTCGCGGTCGTACCAGACCACCTGCTTCGTTTCCCCCTGGCAGGCGTAGAGCCGGCCTTCGGGACCGAACATCAGGCCGCTGGCTTTGCCGGTGTTCTTTGCCCAGACGACTGGTTTCCCATCGTCACCGAGCTTCAAGATCAAGCTTTGGGGGACGTCGACAAAGTAGACGGTGCCATCCTTATCGACCGCGGGGCCTTCGGTGAACTGATACCCTTCCGCCACCAGTTGCCACCCTTCCCCGTCGATCAAGACTTGAGACAACGGCATGTCTTGAGCACGACCTACAGCGACCAGGGAGAGCAGCGACAGTGCAACGAACGTGCGGCGAATCATCTCAGTTCCTTGGGAGGGCGAGGTGGTTGGAATGATCGTGCCACTTTACCGAGGTGGTGGGGATTCATCGACCTTGGCTCGGATTGAAATCGGGGTGTCGCTGACCAGGCAGAAGACACGGCCTTGTCGAGGACTCCAAAACCGTGGCACCCATGGTATTCAGCGTTACTCTGCTCGATCAGTCGCTGGGGAGAAGTAGACTTTGCATTCCGGTAATGCGTTTTGAATGGCGACTCGCATCTCCGTTGATACGGTAACGCCCTGCAGATCGAGAATGGCGAGGTGGGAGAGGTCTTTCAGCAAAGTCATTCCTGCGGGGCTGAGCGGGGTATCGACCAGTCGCAAGACCATCAGATTTTCCAGCGGCTGCAGATGTTTGAAGCCTTCGCCGTTGATCTTCGTGGAATCCAAGTTGAGGATTCGCAGCTTTGGCAGTTTGATCAGGTGGCGCAGGCCCGCATCCGTGACTTTGGTTCCCCCCAAATCAAGGTAGTCCAGTTCCTTCATGTCCTGCAGGTAATAGAGCGACACGCTGGTGATCTGTGTATCCGCCAGGATCAGCGTCCGCAGGCCAGTCAGTCCTTGCAGGTGATCGATACCGTCATCGTCAATCGCGGTGCTTCGCAGATTGAGCTTTTTGAGACTCGACAATTTCTGGAGATGCTTCAGGCCGCTGTTACCGATGTCGGTGTGACTTAGCCCCAGGTCATGTAGTTTCGAGAGGCGGGCCAGATGCTGGAGTGCGACATCGCCAGCCGGAGTCCCAGCGAGTTCCAACCGTTCGAGATTGATCAGTCGGCTGAGTGGTTCCAACCCGGCATTCCAAGCATCGATCCGTTGCGGCTCGTGATCGCGGCGGTCGATGTCTGTTCGATCAGAACGGGCTTCATCACCAGTTCCCTTCGCGTAGGTGAGGCGAAGCTCTCTCAAACTGTTTAGGACGCCCAGGTCGCGTAGCATTTCCGGCGGCAGTGCCTGATCTTCCAAGCCGACCGCCGTGACTCGATCAAAGGCGGAGAGCCTGGACTGCAAAGGTTGCGGAATCCACTTAGGGCCGCAGTAGCCTCGTTGAGCAGTCCCGATCGCCAGAATGTCCTGAACGATCCGTTGTTCCTTCAACCACGCCGATCGCAGACGCAGGTATGTTCCCGCCGTCGTCGCTACGAGCACGACGATTGAAACCGCGGCGAGTTGCCACCAACGTCTGCTCATCCTGCCCGCCAAATGCAATGTGACCGCTTGACTCGCCACGGATCGTGAGGGAACGATCTGCGACTGAGACCATCTGCATTGTGACATCGATTCCAATCGAGAACAATCAGTCGTTCGACGTGAACAGCATTCGACGACTTGTGAGGAACAAGGGATGGCGGAAGTACTGCTCGAACAAGACGGGCCCAATGGCAATCTGTACGCCGTCGTCGAGTCTGCGGACGATGTCTGTTATCTCTACTTGCACGGCGCGGCAAACTCGAACTTCAAGACACGGGCTCTGTGGGTGCGCAATCACTGCGCTGCTCCTGACAACATCGATCCGGCCCGAATGCGAGCGGGAAAAGCGCCGCTGAATCCCGCTCGGTTCTGTCGTCATCCGGAAGGGTTGCCGATCCCTGAAGCAGAGAGCTTGCAACTTGTCTGGTTGCCGGAGGGAAACGGGGTGGCATTGCTGGAGCATGATGAGATCCTGGCGATCATTCCCCCGTGGAGCGGCACGAAAGGCTTCGATGGCTATTCGCGCGATAGTGTTGGCCAGGGGCCATTAGCTTGGGAGTTTGAACTAGGCAACGTTCTGATCCAGCGCATTGAGGATGCGCAACGCTACTGGAGACAATGGGACGAAGATGATCCGTGGTCCGGGATTCAGTCGTCGTTGCTTTCGACGATCGAATCTGCCTTGGGGTCACATTCTCACTACTACGCGATTGATGGTGGCGAGTGGCCGCCAAAGGGGCTGATTCGAATTGCGCGTTCAGAAGGCACCGTGCTGACTACCGTTGGCGTTTCGGTGCGACCGCAACCAAATGTCGAGCTTTTTACAGAAGAGCCAGAGAAATACCGCCGGATCGAGTTGGGAGTTGTCTTGCCACAATCGTGGTCGGAGACCGCGATTGCAAAAATGGGATCGTACCTCAGTGCCCGAACGGGGTTCCCGTGGAACACCCTCACCTGGCTCGGCCCGGGACACACGGTGCCTTGCGATTCATGGCAGAATGCGGACTATCCATTCGCACTGCTGCAGTACGATCACCCAGCGATGTCACGACTGGCCTTTGACGCTCAGTTTGGAGATCCCGTAAACCTGCTCTGGCTCATTCCCATCACAGAAACGGAACTACAAGTCGCGACGGAAAGTGGAAGCACTGAATTAGTCGCTCAACTGCCGAGGGCTCGATGGTCAACGGCGTGAGAGCGTCGCGTTGAAACATGGGTTGGACCGAGTTGTTTTTGCTCGTGGGACGCCGCAGGTAAGTGGGATGAGATTTAGAAGCACACGGTCTGAAGGCAGAACGGCACACGGAGTGTGCCTACTACTTTGGGTTCATCCGACTATTTGGGGGGATGAGTTGAAAAAAGCGGACATGCTGGTCACCCCTGGAGTTGTGTTTAGCGGCACGACATTCCAGAGGAGAGTTCAGCATGTCCACA
>CAIMFH010000154.1 GCA_903840265.1 uncultured Schlesneria sp.
TGAGATCGCCAAGGCCTTTGAGGCGTTCGTCAAGCTCAAGGCGATTCAGACCCGTTGGGACGACCGCTTCTTCTACGTCGAATCGAACGGGATGCCGGATCACCAGATGATGGTGGGTATCACGGCTTGGCAGCAGCAGGTACCGCTGCCGCAGAAATACGTCGGCGACAACGCCTGGCAGATTCCGTTGCATCCCATCCCCGCTGAGATCCCTGCCACGACCAAGAATCGCTTTCTGCGCGGAGCGATTGCGGTCGCCGTCAATGGCATACCGATCTTCAACCCGCTCAACAATCGTGGCGACGACGCGTACCTGTTCGGGGAGCTTGATGAATTCGGCGGTCACTGCGGGCGGGCTGACGATTACCACTATCACATTGCGCCGGTGCATCTAGAAAAGACCAATGGCAAGGGAAAGCCCATCGCCTACGCGCTGGACGGCTACCCGATCTATGGCTACGAGGAGCCAGACGGATCACTCGTCAAGAATCTCGATGCCCTCAACGGTCATAAGGATGCCAACGGAAACTATCACTATCATGCGACAAGGAAGTACCCGTACCTCAACGGGGGTTTCTACGGAGTTGTCACCGAACGTGATGGCCAAGTCGATCCGCAACCCCGGGCGGAACCGCTCCGTCCGGCGCTGCCGCCGTTGCGAGATGCCAAGATCACCGGCTTCAAGGAGACTAAGGCCGGCGGTTACGCCTTGACCTATGACGTGAGGGGGTCAAAGGGAACTGTCAGCTACACTCTCGCAAACGATGGATCAGCGAAGTTCGTGTTCGTCGATGCCAATGGCAGAACGACTCAGGAAACGTACTCACCAAGGCAGCGGGGACTTGGTGGCGGTGATCGACGCCCACCGCCGCGGCCTGATGAGAATCCGCCACCCCGTGACGGGCAACGCCCCCCGCGCGACGAAGAACGACGGCCCCCTCGCAACCAGGAAGGCTCGCCAGCAAACCAGGCTGCAAGTCAACCGGACTCTAAGCTTCCTCAGTTGAAAGTGACCAGTTCATCCGTGGATGCGAGCGGATTCGTGTCGGTCGATTGCACCTGCGATGGGAAGCGGGAATCACCTGCCGTTACCTGGAAAGACGCCCCCGCAGGAACGAAGTCGTTCGCCATCAGTCTCTGGCACACGGCTCCCGATCAGGAGAAATCGTACTGGGTCGTCTACAACATCCCCGCGACGACGGAGAGCCTCACCCAGAAGTCGCCAAAAGCAGGAACGCTGGGTGTCAATGATCGCCGTCGCGCCGAATACGACCCGATGTGCTCAAAAGGCCCCGGAGTCAAGACGTACCACATCACGGTCTATGCACTCTCGTCCAAGTTGGATTTGGCTCCGGAAAAGGCATCGCGGGCCGAACTGCTCGCGGCAATCAAGGACATCACACTTGCCGCCGGAACTCTCGACTTCAAATATGAACGGAAGGACGCTCGGTGACGATCGTGACGCCATGCCTGACCATGTCCGGCAGACAACTCGCAATGCGAGCGGTAATCCTGTGCGTGCCCTGGCTGCTGTATTCCGTCGAATCATTAGCGGCTGACAACCGCCGGCCACCGAATATCGTCCTCATTCTGATGGACGACATGGGCTGGCGCGATGTCGGCTTCATGGGGAATCGCTTCGTCGAGACTCCCCACATCGACCGTTTAGCCAAGACCGGCCTGGTGTTCACGCAGGCCTACGCGAGCGCCCCCAACTGTGCCCCTACGCGGGCATGTCTGATGTCGGGCCAGTACACGCCTCGGCACGGCATCTATACCGTCGTCGATCCCAGGCAACCGCCTGGTTCGCCCTGGCACAAGTTGCAGGCTGCCGAAAGCAAGTCGGAGCTTGATACGAACATCGTCACTATTGCCGAATCGCTGCGGGACGGTGGGTATGCGACCGCGTTCTTCGGCATGTGGAACCTGGGACGTGGTCGCTCGGGACCGGTCACTCCCGGTGGCCAGGGCTTTCAACACGTCGTGTTTCCGGAGAACATCGGATTCGGCAAAGACGCCTACTTTGATAGCAATGGGAACTACCTCAGTGATCGACTTACCGACGAAGTGCTGACATTTGTCGAACAGAATCGCGAGCGGCCATTCTTCGCGTACTTGCCGGATCACGCGGTTCACGCTCCCTTTGAGCCGAAGCCTGACTTGCTCAAGAAATACGAGCAGAAGTTGGCAAAGGGTGGTGATCGCCGTGACGACCCCGCCTATGCTGCCACCATCGAGGCGGTTGACCAGAATGTGGGGCGGATTGTCGATTTACTGACACGTCTGAAGCTGACGGAGAACACCGTAGTGATCTTCACGTCAGACAACGGCGGAACGCAGCAATACACCGCCCCGCTCAAGGGGAGCAAAGGGCAATTGTACGAAGGCGGCATCCGGGTGCCGCTGGTTGTGTCGTGGCCAGGTCTCAAGAAACCGGGGAGCCAGTGTGACGTGCCGGTTTCCAGCGTCGACCTGTACCCCACGCTGACCGATCTGGCCGGCATCAATCTTCCGCGAGAACAAGTGCTTGATGGCGTCAGTCTAACTCCTGCTTTTCGTGGCGAATCGGACTTGCGCCGACAACGGTTGTTCTGGCATTTCCCGTGCTACGTCGGCAAAGCAACCCCGTCCAGCGCCATTCGTGAGGGCGATTTCAAGTTGATTGAGTTCTTTGAAGACGGTGGCCACCGCGAACTGTACAACTTACGAGCCGACCCCGGTGAAGAGCGCGATCTGGCGGCCACGATGCCGGACAAGGCCGCGGCACTGTACCGCACGCTGAAGGCGTGGCAGCAAGAAACAGGTGCCGCTGTCCCGTCCGGGTCAAACCCCACTTACGATCCCAAGGCCGAACGCCCACGCGGCGGTCAAGGTGGCGGGGGTCGAGACAAGTCGAAGCGTGGTCAGTCTAAGCCCTGAGAATAGGTCACTGCCGGGGATCTATCATATTGCTCGCAACCATTTCGTCTGTGACCGGTCGAAGTTCTCAATAGCCGCTCGAACAAGATGCGGCCACGATCATCACGTTGCGCATTCCCGCCTGCTATCTGGTATCATCTTGATGGACGCGATGGGGTGGACGAACACCTGAAACTCGGAGTTGAAATGATTTGGGTCATCTTCCCGCGAGGGACTTGCGTGCGAGTTGCCTATACCCTCATCGGGTTCTTCATCAGTGCGGCCGTTTGTGCGCCGGTGATCGCTGGCGATGTGGTCACATGGCCGCAATGGCGGGGACCCGAGCGGACGGGCAAGATTGACGCGGCGGCGTGGCCGGACAAACTCGATGGCGACCATCTCCAGCAAGTCTGGCGAGTTGAACTGGGCAACAGCTACTCCGGGCCGGTCGTGACCGGCGACCGAGTCTTCGTGACGGAGACGCGCGACGCGAAGACCGAGCATGTACAAGCGCTAGATCGCAAGACTGGGAAATCGCTGTGGGAAGCGCTGTCCGGTGTGAAGTCAAACGGCACACGCAGTCGACGCCGCGGGCCTTGAGCATGACCATTTCCGTCCAGGCACACATCAAGCGGTCGGCGAGCAAGACGTCACCAGGGCGAAACAGGTTCCACAACGTGCGTAGCATCCCCAACTCGCTTTGTCCTTTCCCCGCATAGCGGCAGATGCCCAGTTTGAGGATCGCTCCACATGACAGAGAAATGACGGCTGCAATCCTCGCGATCGGAAACCCGGTCCCCGGCTTTTGATTGTAAAGCTGGGGATACGCCTGCTGGTTTTCCGGCGTATCGGGCATGGACACCGTGGAGCCATCGAACAAGTAAACTCGGCGACCTTTCCACAGCCACTGGGGATCAACCTGCGCATCCAGGGTTCGTCCCACCTGACAGGCCACGGCGGAGAAGAAGGCTTCTGGCAGTCGCTTTCTGGCCTGGCAATACGCACCCGTTTCCGAACTGCAGGGTTTCAGCCCCTGCGACACACGATGAGCAATCAAGCGAGCCACCGCCGCACGACAGGACGGATCAGCACTGAGAACTTGTCCCAGAAAGACCCAGAGCGTCACCAACGGCGTAAAGATTCTGTCCTTCCAGCAGACCGCAATGTCTTTCAGAGGCTGCGAGAGGCTTTCCGCCGACAGGACATCCGTGAACGGGAGATGGCCTTCTTGAAGAAACTGGCGTCTGAGAAACTTGACCTGCTGACGAAATCGTCCCTGTTGAGAGTGTCGCATCGCTCTGGCTCCTAGCCATAGATGGAAGTGTGACCTCCCTCCATCAATGCCAGGAAACTGCGATTTGCCTATCCCAATTCCAGAAAAATACTTGCGAGAAAACTACGTGCCATTCGTCCGCCAAACCGGAGCGTCCAAGCCCCCCGTTTCGACGCGTCGGTGGATCCAAACTTCGATCAAACCGCCACACGGACGGCGCTGGTTCGGTGGCCAACGAAAAAAGCAGCCTCTGACGTCCTTGCCGGAGGCTGCTTTTGTTTGCCAGACGAACAACGCATCATGCATCTTCGGTCAGGGCGGCGAGTTGTAAACGAGTGCGGAAAAAACGGCAACCCCACACATGTCATGCCGCCGCAGCCCCACTGTCGTTCAGTTTCCGCCCGAGCAGAAACGAGACCAGCCGGCCGGGTTGACACCCTGATCGGCTGGTTCGCTCCCAATGGCGTGCCGGCCACCGAGAATGGCAGCACGATATTGCGACTGACGACCACCGACATCAGGGAAACGCTGATTTTGGATTCGCCATGTTCCCGGTGGGCATGGCAGCCCTTTCCCGGCACCATTCGACCACTAAACATCAGCCTTTAATGCGTCATACCTCAATGGACCAGGCCATCCCTGATCCCCGTCCGCTGCCCTGACAGCGGATGACTATTGCCTCGGCACCGTGCCGGGGCGGTTGTGTTCTCACACGATCGCCCCCACGGGGGCGGTCCCTTTCAAGGACAGTCCCATGAGTGCCAGCACCTTTTCCCAGCCCGACGATTTTCTGCGGCTCTTGTCTCCCATCCGCCGGAATGCCTACCACGCCTTCCGCCGCATGGACCCAGACGACCGTGACGAGGCCATCCAGGAGGTCATCGCCAATGCCTTCGCCGCCTACCAGAGCCTCGTCAAGCGGGGCAAGACCCAGGTGATTGCGCCCGGTCCGCTCGCCCGCTATGCGATCGCCCAGACGCGTGCAGGCCGCCGGGTGGGTGGTCAACGCAACATCGATGACATTACCAGCCACTACTGTCAGCACCGTCGCGGGATTGAGCAGAAATCCATGGGTGAAGTCGACGAAGCCACCGGGACCTGGTCCCAAATCCTGGTGGAAGACCCCTCCAGCAGCCCGGCCGACATCGCGGCCATCCGGATTGACTTCGAGACCTGGATGGAATTGTTGCCGGAACGGCAGCGGACCATCGCGGAGGTGCTGTCGACCGGTGAGACCACAAACGCCGTGGCCAAGCTGTTCGATGTGACTGCCGGGCGGATCAGCCAGCTCCGGAGTCAGTTGAAGGCGGCCTGGGAGGCTTTCCAGGGGGAAGAACCAGAAGGGTTGCTGGCGGTTGCGTGATTGGCACAAGAGAACATGACCACCCACCCCTGTCGAGTTGTGGCACGGCCGGGGTGGGTGGGGCAATTGCCGTTAGCTATCAGAGATCGGCTGCGGACGCGAGACGGTAGCATCGAACCGGCAGGCTGCTGACCATATGCTAGGGCGCAACCCGCATTTCCGTATGGGGTTGCGGATTTTCTAGCAGCCTAGCTAGCAGCATTTTTGCGATATCACCGCCCTTATGGAGGGACGCGTGTTGGGGGGAGGGAGAACTAGGGGGATTGTGCTCCGATGATACTCCCCGTCACGTGGTGATAATAATTTAGTGCTAGCTGCTAGAAACCTGTTTCTTTGGATCACAACCTTCTCTGGGTAAATGTGTTACGGATCTAGCAGCAGTCTAGCAGAAGGCCCTGGCGCTGCTAGCAGCCCGTGGCAAAACCCCGTTTTCCGCCGACCGGCGCGAACCCGAATCGCGCGGATCACGCCGGCAGACCGATCGGTCGAATTCGGTCGATTTCGAATACGTGACGTGAAAATGTCGTTGCTGCGGTCTTGAGCTTCGTCCAAGGGGTCAAAAGGGCGCTGTAAACGGCCGCCACGAGGTCCCCGTACCCTCGCGGTGTCCCGGCTTTGAACAGTTTTCGCA
>CAIMFH010000155.1 GCA_903840265.1 uncultured Schlesneria sp.
GCCGCGCATTTGATTGTGATTCCATCGACACGCGCGGCTCGGCAGGAGCCTCGCCCGCCTCGCCCTCCCAATCATGAACACACTCTATTTCACGAGCAGAATCGCTCACGGCGATTTAGCGGCGCATCACTCGCCACAATTGCTTGTCTCGTGCTGCTTGTTTGAAGCGACTCTGGATGCGCCTTCACTGGATTCGTCGCTCGACATTCTTCGCCAGCACGACCAGAATGGGCACGAATGCTGGGCGAATCGACTCGCGACGGTCATCTCAGTCGGATTCAGGAATGCCTTTCACGGAAGGAAACCTCGTGCGAACACTCTCACTCCTCACATGCCTGATCATGTGTGTAGGATCATCTTGGGCCTATGGCCAGGACGATGGTGTCAGCGCTGGCGACCCGACCGACGATCGGATTCGGCGACTGCTCGAAGAGCGTCAGAAGCGAGAAGGAGCGTTGGCGAAGCAACCGACGACATTGAATGGCGGCGAAACGGTCAATCCCGTGTTCCTCGAATCCATTCGAGACAACTCAATGGGGATTCGCTTTGAAGAACGCGACGCCTACTTCCGCATGCTGGAACTCGCCTGGCAGACGCCACTGTCGAAGCAAGAAGAGTTCGCTCAGAACTTCGCCGAGGCACGACGACAAAGCGATCCTCAATACGCCCGACGCAAGCCAACTGAGTTTCCGGTCGTCGTCGATCTATTTCAACACCCGGACGATTACCGAGGCCGTCCGGTTTCGATTCGAGGCGTGATGCGGGCCCTGACCAAGATCGATCCGGGCAAGAACAATCGAGAGATCGGCGAGGCTTATGAAGGCTGGGTCTTTACCGATGACAGCCAGGGAAACCCGGTCGTCGTCGTCTTTCTCAGTAAGCCCGAGGGACTGAAAGTCGGTGGGGATCTCACCGAAGAAGTCCGTCTGACAGGCTACTTCATGAAGATGTACGGATATCAATCGCAAGAAAAAGCCCGCAAGGCCCCCCTGATCATGGCCGGAGCTGTCGAATGGCGAAAAGGCCCCGTGCCCTGGAGGGCCCAACCGCTCGGCGCGGAAGTCTATCTGGGCATCACCATGATCGTGTTCCTGCTCGGCTTCGTCTGGTGGCAGGGAAATCGCCGCGAGATGACCAGTGCCCTCCATCAAAGGGATGTCACTTTCAGCCAGTTCCCACCGATCGAATCACACTACGAAGCGCCAGTCGGATCGCACGCGACGGAGCCTCAGGATTCCTAGATGGGGTGCCACGGTCTTGGAGTCTTCGACAAGGCCGTGTCTTCGTATTTTGGGAGGGTGAGGCTCCTGCCGAGCCGCGCATGTTATTGGGATTCCATCGACATGCGCGGATGATATTAGGTGTGGCACGTCCCTGAGTCTTCGAAGGGCGTGGTCTTGACTGAGAGCGATTCCCACGCCCTTCACAAAGCTTCAGGGACGGGCCACACCAGGTGTTAGCGTTCATTAACTAACGAACTCCTTGGAAGCCGCGTATGTTATTGTGATTCAATTAACATGCGCGGCTCGGCAGGAGCCTCGCCCTCCCAACCAATAACACAACAATTTCACGAGCAGAAGCGCGTTCCGTCATGTAAATTACTCCGACGCGATTGCTCACTGAACTATGGACTCAAGAAAATTATGGACGGCGTTCGACCTTTGCCCGTACCACTGAATCGCCCTCTCAGGTTGGCGGTATTGATCTCCGGCGGCGGGACAACGCTGACGAATCTGGTAGCGCGGATCAACGCGGGATCTCTCAACGCACAAATCACCCTCGTCATCGCCAGCCGTCCCGATTGTGGCGGTATTCAACGCGCAAAAGACGCTGGGGTGCCTTGCGAGATCGTCGTCCGAAAAGACTTTGCTTCCGTCCAGGAATTCAGCGATCGAATTTTCTCGCTTTGCCGCGAAGCCCAGATTGATCTGGTCGTTTGCGGCGGCTTCCTGGCACTGATCCGGATTCCAACCGACTTTCTCGGCCGCATCATCAACATCCATCCATCACTCATCCCCGCCTTTTCAGGCAAGGGATTTCACGGACACCACGTTCACGAAGCGGTGCTGAAACGCGGGGCTCGCATCAGCGGGTGTACCGTGCATTTCGTGGACGACGAATACGATCACGGCCCGATCATCGTGCAAAGGACTGTCCCCGTTGAGGACAATGATACCGCCGACTCCCTCGCCGCCCGAGTCTTCGCAGCCGAATGCGAAGCATTGCCTGAAGCGATTCAACTCTTCCAGTCCGGCATCCTGGTCATCGATGGAAGTCGCGTCCATCGCATCCCACCGACTGCATGAGACGGACTCGCCGTTTCACCGAAGCGGCTGAACTCTGGACAAAAGTGACCTCTCATGGGTCCCCTCGGTCACATCCGTCCCATTCATTGGAATGAACGAACACCCTTCTTTAATCGCCAACTGATCCGGTTTCTGCGCCTGTAACGGTCGCGGAGTTTGGCAAATTTGAGTGCAAGATTCGAGTTTGAAGTTCCCTAAGCGATCAAACTTGGATTTTTGCCCTCCCTTCGTAAGTCTTCTGGGTTCCCCACGTTGAACTCTGGCCGATATCACCTGTAGAAGCCAATCACCAGAATTCGTGACGGAATTTGACTGATATCGGTTGAATTCGGTCACGCTTGCGGTATTTTGGGATAGATACGATGAGGCTGACTGGGAGTCGGTCTCGGGGACAACCCGACCAAGGAAGTCGCCGGTGACCATGTTACTCGATCAGCGCCGTGAATCTATACTGCAAGTAATAGAGCAGCAGGGGTTTGCGTCGCTTCAAGAGCTTGTCGGCCGGCTCGGGGCCAGTGAATCCACTGTTCGACGGGATTTGGAATATCTTGACGGAATCGGTCAGATTCGCCGCACACGCGGCGGAGCGGCATATACCGGCGACTCGATCACTCCCTTCGAGGAGCGCGGCGCTGCCGCACTCCCCGAAAAGCAATGGATCGGTCGCGTCGTCGCGGACCTCATTCCCAACGGGGATACGATTCTTCTTGACGGTGGAACGACAACGTTGGAGGTGGCTAGGTGCCTAGTCGGCAAGTCGCTCCAGGTCGTGACCAACTCACTACCGATCGCGAATCTGCTGGCTCATCTGCCAAGCATCGAATTGATTTTGATTGGTGGCTACCTGTACCCACGCACCGGAGTGGCCTTGGGCCCTCTGGCGACAGCAGCCTTGGCCGAACTGCATGTGCCAAGACTGATCATGGGGACGGGTGGGATCACCGAAAAGGGACTGTTCAACAGCAACTCGCTGCTGGTCGAGAGTGAGCGGCTGATGTTGCAGGCCGCGGAAGAAGTTTGGGTGGTGGCTGACAGCAGTAAGTTCGGTAGATCGGCACTCGCCTACTTGTGCGAGTTGTCGAAGGTGACGCGACTGATCGTCGACAGTGGTCTCAGCGACCATTGGCGAAACGTGATTCGCGCAGCCAACATCGAACTGATCCTGGTCGATGCCCCCGCCATGTCGGAATCAGAAGCCAACAGACCTGGGAAGCCTCAGCCATGACGACCGCGTCGAGTCAATATAGTCGGACCGATATCGAACGAGTTGTGCGTTCGGTCTTGGAACAGCAACTCAGTGGCAAGCCCGCCGCATCAACCCAGGGCCGGAACCCACTGGTCGTGAATATCTCTGCCCGCCACGTGCATCTCAGCGAAGAGCACGTCGAAATCCTGTTCGGCAAAGGGGCGACGCTCGAACCGATGAAGTGGCTCTATCAGGACGGATACTTCGCCGCCAAACAAACCGTCATGGTCGTGGGACCACGCAAGCGAATGTTGCCCGACGTTCGCGTTCTCGGACCTTGCCGCCCCTCACAGGTTGAGTTGGCGTTCACGGATTCAATTTCCTTGGGGATCGATACCCCGATTCGAATCAGCGGCGATCACCACGACACACCAGGTTGTGTGCTCGTCGGCCCTGCCGGCGTCGTCGAGCTGAAGTCAGGTGTGATTCGAGCCATGCGGCACGTGCATATGGGCCCCGCGGATCTCGAGCAGTACGGCGTGAAGAATGGCGACCTGATGCATCTGCGAATCGTCTCGCCCGGTTGTACGACTGTCCTCGAAGACCTTGCAGTGCGATTTGACCCCAAGGTGAAGCTCGAAGTTCACTTGGACACCGATGAAGGAAATGCAGTCAATCTTCCGGCCGCAACCTCAGTAGAGCTGATTACGCCACATGCCTGTGGCTGCCAGACTCACTGAGGTACTGCCGATCTGTCGAGAACTAACAGACACAACCGTTAACAATCGCTTGGCTCGTTGGGAGCCTCGCTCTCCCCGATGCCGGGAGTCGTATTTGGGGCATCGCGGCTTGCCGACCGCGAGACACGTCCATGAGGCAACAACTGTTTCAATTTCTTACTGATGGGGAACCTACTATGGCGAGTGAAGCGTTGGGAATGTTGGAATGCAAAGGCCTGGTTTGCCTGATCGAAGGCGTCGACGCGATGTTGAAGTCCGCCAACGTCCGGATGATCGGTTGGGACAAGGTCGGTAGTGGTTTGGTGACCGCGTTCGTTGTCGGCGACGTTGCTGCCGTGAAGGCTGCAATCGACGCCGGTGCCAGCGCTGCCAGCAAGATTGGTGAAGTCCTCAGCGTGCAGGTGATTCCTCGACCACACGAAGAATTGGCCTCAGTTCTGCCTAAGCCAAAGACCAGCAGCACGACTCTGGCCTAGTCCTAGTTCTGCGTGATGTGAGAAACCGGAAATGGCCAAACGCGCACCCAGCAAGCCGAGTCGACCGACGACCCGACCTGCCAAGAAAGCCCCGCCGACAGTCACACCTCGAGCGACTGTTCGACCAAGAACACCGCGAGTCGTGCCGGTTGCCGCTGTGGCCGTGACGATTGTCCCGCCGGTGGAAGTACTCGCGCCAGTCATCATTGAACCTCCTAAGCTTACTGAAAGACCTTTCATGAACGAAGCACTGGGACTGTTGGAGACCAAGGGCCTGGTCGCGCAGATCGAAGCTGCCGACGCAATGCTCAAGGCCGCCAACGTAACGTTGGTCAAGCAAATCCAAATCGGTGGTGCCTACATTACCACCGTGATCCGTGGCGACGTCGGCTCGGTTCGCGCCGCTGTCGATGCTGGCTCAGCCGCCGCTTCCAAGGTTGGTGAACTCGTGAGTGCTCACGTGATCGCCCGCCCTGACAAGAGCCTGTTGGAACAGTTCATCTAGTTGTCGGCCAGCCTCACCGCTGTTCGGCGACTGCACACCTGGAATGGAATCTCGCCATGAAGGTTCTCGTTGCAAATCTCGGATCGACAAGCTTCAAGTACCGACTGTACGATCTCCCGTCAGAGGCTCAGTTGGCACGAGGTGGCATTGACCGCATTGGTCAAAGCCCAAGTGCCTGCTTTGTCGAGATCAACGGCCGCCGCGAAGAATCGACTCAGAGTATCGCTGACCACGCAGCAGCGGTGCAGATCTGTCTCGATCAGTTGACGCATCCCGAATACGGTTGCATCAAGTCGGTCAGTGAAGTCGCAGCGATTGGCTTCAAGGCGGTCTTCGCAGGCAACCTGAGCGGAGTGCGCATCGTTGATGATGCACTCCTGGCCAAGATGGAGGACTTGTCCGACATCGCGCCGGCTCACAATCCAATGTACGCGAAAGCCATGCGGCAACTGCGGGCAGCGTTCCCACAGATTCCGCTCGTGGCGGCATTGGAAACCGCCTTCCACGACACGATTCCGCCCGAAAACAAGCTGTACGCCATTCCCCTGGAATGGTCCGAGGAATACGAAGTTAAGCGTTGGGGATTCCACGGCGCCAGCCATCGATTCCTCAATACGCGGATCGCTCAGCTTCTCGGAAACAACGATCTGCGAGTGATCACGTGTCACCTCGGCGGCAGCAATTCGCTGTGCGCGGCTCGTGCCGGAAAGTCACAAGCCACCAGCATGGGGATGAGCCCGCAGACGGGACTGTTGCAAAACAATCGCGTCGGCGACTTTGACGTGTTCGCATTGCCGATCTTGCTGCGCAAGACCGGTAAGACGCTCGCGCAGATTCTGGAAGATCTGTCTACCAAGGCTGGTCTGCTGGGAGTGAGCGGTCTCAGTCAAGATGCGCGGGATGTTGAAGAGGCGGCTGCCAAAGGGAACGCCCGAGCCCAACTTGCGTTGGACGTTTTCATCTCGTCGATCCGACAATACTTGGGAGCTTATCTCACGGTGTTGGGTGGTGCTGACGTGATCATCTTCAGTGGTGGAATCGGCGAAAACAGCCAGGTGGTTCGCTCCGGAGTCTGCCGCAACATGGGCTGGGCCGGAATCGTCCTCGACGAAGCCAAAAACAGTTCGCTGCCACGTGGGTCGGAAGCTCGTCTATCCACAGATAACAGCAAGACCCAAATTTGGGTTGTTCCAACGAATGAAGAAATTGTCGTAGCCCGACAAACCGCCGAAGCGTTGGGGGCCAAATAATGTTTCTTGCACGGGTGACAGGTAGCGTCGTCGCGACTCAAAAAGTCGACGCCATGGTCGGGCAGAAGTTGCTCATCGTTGAACCATTGCGCGTCAACGAGAAGGACCAGTCGGGATTGGTTTCTACGGGACGAACTTTTATCTGCGTCGACACTGTGGGAGCAGGCGAAGGTGAAGTGGTGATGATCGTGCAGGGGTCAAGTGCTCGCTTTACTCCACAAACGAAACCACTGCCGATCGACTGTGCCATTATCGGAATTGTGGATTCAGTTCACCTCGGTCCCAAATCGATCTTTAGCGCAAAAGAATCGCAGGCGAGCGGTAAGTAAGTTCACCGCCTCGCAGAACATAGACCAAACACAAACGACAAACTCGATTGCAGAGATCCGACACCATGCAAGCCAATGCTGACGCGATTCGCCAGGTCGTCCAAGAAGTTCTTGCTCAACTGGGAAAGTCACCAAAGTCCAACTCTGCACCCAAAGACGGTGACTGGGGTGTCTTCCAGTCGGTCGATCAGGCCGTCGCGGCCGCGAACGACGCCTTCAAGAAACTCAGCCAATCGCCTTTGTCCGACCGAGCCAAAGCAATCGAATGCGTCCGACAGATCTGCGACGAGCAGGCTGAAGAACTGGGAACGCTCGAGTTCGAAGAAACCAAGATCGGACGCCTCGATCACAAGATCGAAAAGCTGAAGATCATCAAGCTGGTCCCCGGTGTCGAATTCATGCGGACCGATGCCGTCAGCGGCGATCATGGACTGTCCATCACCGAATACGCTCCCTTCGGCGTCATCGGCGCGATCACTCCGGTCACGCACTCGCTACCAACACTGGCGGGTAACGTCATCAACATGGTCGCCGGTGGAAACACCATGGTCGTCAATCCTCACCCCAGCGGGGCCCGCATCGCCTGCGAAGGTGTCCGCCGCTTCAACAAAGCCATCTACAAGGCGACTGGCCTCGAAAACCTGATCACGATCATCGAGAAGCCAACGCTCGACACTGCCGCCGCCATTTTCGGACATCGTGGCGTGAAGCTGCTGTGCGTCACCGGCGGACCGGCGGTGGCTCGCGCTGCGATGGAAAGTCGTAAGAAAGCGATCGTCGCTGGACCTGGGAACCCACCCGTCGTCGTCGACGAAACTGCCTGCCTGGAAAACACGGCCTCTTCGATCGTGAAGGGCGCAGCCTACGACAATAACCTGCTTTGCATCGGTGAAAAAGAAGTCTTCGCCGTCGAGCAGATCTTCGATGACCTGATGGACACGATGCCAAAGCATGGCGGCTATCGCCTGAACGCTCGCGAGATCGATGCCCTGACGAAACTGGCGTTCACTCCACCGACAAAGCCTGGCGATCACTATCACTTGAATCGCGATCTGGTTGGTCTGGATGCTTCGAAACTCGCCGAAATGATCGGAGTTCGCGTTCCCGCCGGCACTCAATTGCTGTACGGCGAAACCGACACGACGAACCCCTACGTTCCCGAAGAACAGATGATGCCGTTCGTGCCATTTGTTCGCTGCAAGAACTTCGCACACGGGGTCGAACTGGCTCTCGAATTCGAGCACGGCTTCCGTCACACCAGCCTGATTCATTCGCGAAACGTGCGTCACATGACTCGCATGGGTCGCGAAATGGACACCACGCTGTTCATCAAGAACGGTCCTTCGATGGCCGGTCTCGGTTTAGGTGGCCAAGGGTACCTCAGCTTCAGTATCGCCACGCCGACCGGCGAAGGGGTGACGAACCCAATGACGTTCACTCGTCAGCGACGCTGTGTGCTGGTCGACGATCTGCGAGTGATCTGATTGCTCACGCAAATACCAAGTTCCAGTTGAAGTTCTCAGTTGGTGAATCATGCAGTTCGCAAAAGTCGTTGGACGAGCCACCGCGACGGTCAAACATCCCACCCTGAAAGGGTGGCGGATGTTGGTCGTGCAGCCGTTGGGTCCCGGCGGAGTAGCGGACGGAGCACCTCAGCTGGTGATCGATAACCAGGGTGGTGGAATTGGCGACACGGTGATTATCTCGTCCGACGGCAAGGCCGCACGTGAGATGGTGGGGGCTGATACAACCCCGGCTCGCTGGCACGTGATGGGAATCGTGGACTGAAGTTGACAACGCAGACCAACCGGTCTCGCGAAAGGGAATCGTAGTGAATCAGGCTTTAGTCGATCAAATCGTGGCAAATGTGCTGGCTCAGCTCCAGCCCGCGCCGCCACGCCCAGTGATCGAGCCGCTCACTCCAAAGCCTCAGCCAGTTCCAGCATCTCGTCCACAAGCGACCGAACTAACCGCAGCCGTCATCACCGCCGATCTGCTCGCTGCGACTGTCCGCATGGGCATGGCACTGCAGATCGGACGCAAGTCGATCGTCACCCCCGCCGCTCGCGATTGGCTGCATACAAACAAAGTCGTATGGAGCCGCAGCGGCTCCGTGGCACCGCAGTCCCTGGTGGCGACCGAACCAACCGTCAAAGTGGTTTCGGTCGGCAAGTGGCAGTTAGTCATTCAGACCGTGACCGCGAACGTCCGAGCTCTTCAAGATGCCTTCAAACGACAGTCTGACGGCTGGGACATCGAACTGGTTGGCCAATCACACGAAGCCGCTTCGGCCGCCATCCGCTCGATCAGCACCGCCGAACGAGACGGTGTCGTGGTCATTAGCGACTTCGCCGAAGTGATCGCCTGCCGAGCAAACCGCAACGCCCGAGTCCGCGCGGCCGTCATCGCGGATCGCAAGCAATTGGAACTGGCCAGTCAGCACTTGGGTGTGAATCTGGTCTGCGTCAATCCTCAGGCAAAGACATTCATCGAACTCAGAAACCTGCTGCGTGACTGTGCCGCGATGACGCCAACTCAACCCGCTGGATGGAGTGAATAGACCTGCGATGCGAATCGGTGAAGTGATCGGCAAAGTGACGCTGTCCAAGTGCAACGCAATGATCGCGGGTGGCACCTGGATCGTCGTTGTGCCGCTCAACCTGGCCGGCATCAATGGAGACGACAAAGGACGCGACGAAGCAATCATCGCCTACGACGAACTCGGCGCGTCACCCGGTGCGAAAATCGGCTTCAGTGAAGGGGGCGAAGCGGCCAACCCGTTCGCTCCCAACTACAAGCCGCTCGATGCTTACAACGCCTGTATTTTAGACACTATCGAAGTTCGTGACTCCTAGAGCGCAATCCACTTAGCTGTGGGGTCCAGCGAGCAAAAAACTGCTTAGTCAAACCCTTGTTTCAACGCGACACGTAAGTGCTATCAGCACTAAGGATTATCAGCATGGCCAGTCAATGGAATAGTGGGATCAACGACCGAAAGCTCAAAGAAGAAATCTGCGAGATCGGACGTCGCGTCTACAACAAGGGATTCGCCGCCGCCAACGACGGCAACATCTCGATCCGCGTCGGCGAGAACGAAGTCCTCTGTTCGCCCACGATGATCTGTAAAGGCTTCATGACTCCGGACGACATCTGCGCAGTCGACATGGAAGGCGTCCAGATCGCCGGTAAGCGGAAGCGAACCAGCGAAGTCCTGCTGCACCTGGCCATCATGAAGAACCGACCCGACGTCAAGGCCGTCGTTCACTGCCACCCACCGCATGCCACGGCATTCGCGGTCGCTCGTGAACCGATTCCACAGTGCATTCTGCCCGAAATCGAAGTCTTCATGGGCGAAGTCCCCATCGCCCCGTACGAAACCCCCGGCGGACACGCCTTCGCCAACACAGTCGTTCCGTTCCTGCAGAATGGTACCAACACGATCATCCTGACCAACCACGGGACGGTCACTTTCGGCAAGTCGTTGGAAGACGCTTACTGGAAGACAGAAATCCTCGACGCCTACTGCCGCATCCTGCTGCTGTCCAAGCAACTCGGCCGCGTGACGTATCTCAACGAACGCGAATCGGTGGAACTGCTCGACCTGAAGAAGAAGCTGGGCTTCGACGATCCTCGCTTCCACGTCGAGAACTGCGACCTCTGCAGCAACAGTGCGTTCCGGGACGGCTACAAAGAAAATCAACTGACGCCCAAGGCGTTCGAAGCTCCTCCCGTCTATGCGGGGTACCTCGATCGACAGAAGGCCGCCCCTGCTGCACCCGCCAAGCCAGCGGCTGCAGCCGAGCCCGATATGGAAACCCTGGTAAAACTGATCACCGAACAAGTCCTCGCCGCGATGAGCAAATAACCTGACGAGCGGTGCTTTCAGGTCGAAATGGGGGTGGCTGGGGTCGAGTCTTCGAGCCCCCAGTTTCCCAACAGGCTCCGTGGGCGGTCCAAAGAGATCCACCACAGCCACCCAAAGCTAGAAATCCCTTGAGTTGTCGCTCAAGTTGCGAAAGGTAGAGAAATGAAAGTCAGCATCATTGGCGGCGGTGGTTTGGTCGGCTCCTGTGCCGGATTTGCCCTGCAGGCAGGCAAGATCGTGCGTCACATTCACTTGGTGGATGTGAATCAGGAACTGTGCGAAGGACAGGCTTTGGACCTGCTGCACGGTGCCAGCATCCTCGCCGATCAAAAGATCACCTCTGGTGACATGAAGTCCGCTGGCGATAGCGACTGCATCGTGATCACCGCTGGCCTTCGTCGTAAACCCGAAGAAAGCCGCCTCGATCTGATCAGCCGCAACGTCACGCTGTTCCGCGGAATCCTCGCCGACCTGAAGCCAACCATCCGCAAAGATGCCATCGTCTTCGTCGTGTCGAACCCTGTTGACGTGCTCACCTATCTGGCGATCAAAGAACTCGGCCTGCCCGCCTCACAAGTAATCGGCTTGGGCACGGTGCTCGATACGACTCGCCTGCGCAGCATGCTGGCTCAGCGCTTGGACGTTCCGCCAACTCAAGTCGATGTGACAATCTTCGGCGAACACGGCGATAGCATGGTTCCGATCTGGTCGGCCGCTCAAATCGCCGGACTGCCCCTCGAAAAATATCCCGGCGTCAATTCGCAGTTGATCGCTGAAGTCGAAAAGAAAACACGCGGCAGCGGTGCTGAAGTGATCAAGAAGAAGGGCGGAGCAGGGTTCGCCGTCGGGGTCTCGATCGCCGACGTCGTCCATGCCATCGCTCTGGATCAACGCCGCATTCTGCCAGTCAGCTCACTGCAAACGGGCGCTTACGGTCTGCGAGATGTCGCGATTTCGGTCCCCACCGTCGTCGGCCGCAAAGGCGTCCTCGGCGTGGTCGAAGTCGAACTGTGGCCCAAGGAAAAGATGGCCCTGCAAAAGTCCGGCAGCGTCTTGCGTGAGACGATCGAAAAGGTCCTATAAGTCAACGCGTGTGATAATGACCTCTGCCTGGGAGGGCGAGGCTCCTGCCGAGCCGCGCATGTTGTTGTGCGCCCATCGACAGCGCGGTTCGGCAGGTGCCACCCCTCCCCAGCACACTCAATCCTCTTGAGGAACTTGAGGCAACCGGACGCACAGCAGTTGGCATGACTTGCCCGCTTCCGCAGCAGACCATTTCGTATTTCGCACACCCGGCGGCATCAGAATTGTCGAGCCGCGTTCGAGTCTCAATGGCGAGCCCTGGCCGGGCTGATCAAGAATCGCGGTACCGCCCAAGACCATCCAGATCGTCATTTCGCCCTGAAGCGGCAGCGAGATTGTCGACTGCAACGTGTATCGCTCCAGGTCAAAGTCGGCTGTTCGCAGCAAAGATTCGCAACGACATCCTGGTGCCGACATGATCTGCCGAGGAACGCACGGCCAGACTGGCCCTTGAGGCCAGGTGATCGATTTCAACGCCATCTCGCGATGCAACTGCCGCGGCTGGCCATCCAATCCCAGGCGGTTCCAGTCGAAGAGTCGAAACGTGACGTCGCTCGGCTGCTGGACTTCGGCGAAGACCACACCGCCACCAGCCGAATGAATCGTTCCCGCGGGCAGCGAGATACAGTCGCCCACCTGCGGAATGAACGAGTGCAGGCACTCAGCAACCGTGCCGCTATCCAGTCGCGACACGAGTTCCTGCTCGGTAACGCCCTCTTTCAGGCCAGCGTACACCCGCGCGGTCGGGTCGGCATGCACGACGATCCACGCTTCAGACTTGCCCGAAGCGTGACCGAGCATCTCGCCGGCGATCTTGTCATTCGGATGGACTTGCACGGAAAGCTCGCCGCGACAATCCAGCCATTTCACGAAGAGTGGAAATGTCGGCGTCTGCTTCCGCTCGCCCGCCACATCTTGCTGCCAAAGCTCGGCCAGCGTCCGGCCAGCTAAGGTGCCATTGGCCACCACACTGGAGTTTGCGGGCAAGCCGCTGATTTCCCAGGACTCGCCGATTGGATTACTGGCGTCGCCCGCTTTTCCAAATTGCTCGACCAGCAGCGAACCGCCCCAGACCTGCGGTCGCAGGATCGACTTGAACTGCAACGGTTCGTCAATCGGTTGCGAAATCGAAGATGATCCCGGGTCCTTTGCCACCATCAACGCTGCTTTCGTGATCGCCCTGGCCATCCGGTTTGTCCCGCAAGTTGCCCATCCATCTGCCATTAGACCGCTGGCATCAGATTGTGAGGATCCGACGCGGGGACCAGTTTCCTCTCAAATCACGGTTTATGGCAAGATCAACTTTACCACGCCGCCACCGCAAAACGACACCGTATCGCGGGTTGCATGCGTCATCGCTCGCTGATAAACTCCGATTCGTCACTTAAATCAACGTTAAGTGGTCTCGAGGGTGATTAGCTCAGCTGGTTAGAGCGCCATGCTTACACCGTGGATGTCGAGGGTTCGAATCCTTCATCACCCAATCAACCAGTTCTGATACTGGGCGATTCGCGTTTGGATTGAGAAGCCCCCTCTTTCAATGAGGGGGCTTTTTTTACCAGGCCGATGACTTCGGGCCGGGAACTGCCCCAGCGATGGTCACGGCGTTGCCAGTCACTCGCACTCAGTGACTGCACGCGATTCCGCTCGCCAGGAGCACCGGTTCGGGTGCCACGGTTTTGGAGTCCTCGACAAGGCCGTGTCTTTAATCCAAAACACGGCAACTGCTTCCTTCTTAGTCCCGGGAGGAACGAAAGTACTCCTCCGACTGCGAATGCAATCAGTCCGAGGTGCCGGCCGCCGTCTGTTGCGTTCAAGCAAGAGCGGTCATTGAGCTTTTCCACTTAAATTTAAACGTTGCCGGATCGCAGCCAGCGAACTCACCTGCACCGCACGACGTCCCACGTCGGTATGACAGGCAAATATTCCTTCGGGAAACGATGAGCCCAGCGGCGTCGCCAGCACGTCGATTCCGTCGGTACTGCGCACTCCGTCCACAGTAAACTCTCCCAGGCGGCGGTGCGGTGGCTTCAGATCGAACGCCACGAATCGATTGGAACCCTGGTCCGAAACCAGCAGGCAGGCCTGTTCTTTCGCGTAGCGATAGATCGCCATCCCCTCCAAATCGCCAGTCAACCCGTGCCGTTCACCAACTTCAGCCACCAGCTCCCCCGGTGTGTGACTGTCAGGTTCGGCGCCGACTTTCCAGATCCCTCGTGCTTCTTCGGCGATATAGAACGTCCCGGTCTCATCGTCCGCAACGGCCCCTTCGCACTTGCCGAGTGCCCACGATCGGACACGCGTGCCAGTGACACCACCTTTACCATCACCAGTCAATTCGTGCTGCTCCACCGTTCCCGCTGATGACGTACACAGGAAATACAGCTTGCCCGAGCGACTGTGATACATACATCCACCATAATTCGGACCCGTCGTGACATTGCCAGTGTCGAGTGGCAGCAGTTGTCGCGATTCAGGATCGACGCGAAACACCCGCAATTTGAAGCCGTCGTCACGCTGATTGACAACCACGACATCGGCCGGCTTGCCATCAAGCTTCACGCCCTGGCGAATATCGATGTTGCCCGGTTTCGTGACGGCAATCTGCTGAATCACTTTTCCGTCCAGATCGTAGACGAATACAAAATTCGCGCTCTTATCGGAAGTAATAATGGTGCTCTGCATGGGGTCCGTCGGGTGAACCCAGAAGCAAAGATCGTCCTGATCTTTTGCGGCATCGGTCACCAATTGTCGAACGGGCGAGACCTTCACAAGCTCTTCGGCAGCCACGTGGACGATGGGCAGCGAGAACCAAACCAGCCACAGCACCGCACAGCGGAATGCAGATCGATCAACGAGAAACAATGTAGACATCTTCAGTTTCCTGAGGCCCAAAGGGCCGGCCGTTCCGTTCACAGGACACGCCCCCTCAATGAAAATAAGGGATAACCCGAATCTTCTGCTCTTCAGAATGCACTCACCGGCCCCCCACTTAGAAATCGCCGACGGTTTCGCCACCCCCGCGAGTGATCACCGCGGCCCACATTCGGGCATCGATGTTTTCCGAGACAAACTTGACACTGCCATCGGCCATCGCCGCGTGCATGCCGCCGGTGTGGAAGCTATAGCCTTCGCTGTCATTGCACGCATTCAGAGGGCGCAACGGTGCCCCCCCTCGTAGTGTTCCGTCAGCACTGCAGCCTTGCACCCCAGACACGCGGCCAGGATCCGCCCACCCAGTACCGCCGCTGTAGGCCAGGTTGCCATTCACGAGCGGCAGGAAATCCGCGCCGTTGTTGCCGCTGGTCAGTTGAGCAGTCGTCATCAGGTTCTTGGTCGGTCCGTAAGCGTCAGGATTGCCGGCCGATTCAATCACGGTTACGGTGTTTGATGCACCGTCTGTAATGCTCTGGTATCCCACCTTGGCGTTGCGAAGATCGTCCTTGCGCTTAGCCAGAACACCTTGCCGCATGCCTGTCCCTGTTGCATTGGTTTTGTCTGCCATAGGGTTGTAGGTCGGCGAACCGACCGTCGCGGAATCGCCCAGCGAAACGTAGTACTTGTTGCTCACCGAACCCGTCGAAGTATAGTTGCTGGCGGCGGGCTGAGGAGTATTGGCGGAACGGACATCGCGGCCATCCGGATTCGGCGTTGAAGGGCACAGATAGAACGACAATTTCGTTCCCACCATGGTGGCATTCGCCGGATCGTTCCAGTACAGACTCGTGTTGTAGTTGTTGTAGACCGACGCCTGATCGATATACGGCAGAACCATGGAAGCCCAGCTATGCCACGCATTGCCGGCGGCGTCCTCGATCCGCGCCATCGGAAACACCGTGTAGGTGCTTTCGTAGTTGGCTAGTGCCAGGCCGATCTGCTTCAGATTGTTGCGACATTGAGTCCGCCGAGCCGACTCGCGCGCTTGTTGCACCGCAGGTAACAGCAAGGCAATCAGCACCGCGATGATGGCGATGACCACCAGCAACTCGATCAAAGTGAATCCGGCCCGCTTTTGAACTCGCAACATTGATCTCTCCCCCGATTTAAGAACGACAAGTTAGGGCGGTAGCATATCTGCGAATTGTAAAGAGAGTGTTCACTGGTCCCGAAGAACTGGTGAAGGACACGGCGTTCGATCCTAGCTGCCGTCTGGACTGACTGCGTTGCCGTGTGTTCTGTTGTCCTGTCCTGCGCGGACTACAGTGGCTTCCCCCTTGTGGAGGGATGAGAACGCCATCGATGCTGTGCGAGCCAAATGGTAGAGTGGGGTTGTCCATCAGCCTGTTCGCCGTGGTCATAGAGACCTCACACATGAAGGCCGAAAAGAATGAAGCGATGGACTGGAAGGAATTCGGACGGATTGATTGGTGCTTGTATTGCCGCAGTACTCCTGAGCGTTGCGTACCAGAGGAATCGCGGCTGGTATCCCAATAACTCCTGCGTCAGCGCGGGACTGTGCGCGGCGGTCGTATTCGCCTTCTACTGGGCCATGAGTCGTAAATGACTCAGCGAGCTTCTTTCAGTTGCGGCGGTGTTCCGATCCGATGACCCGATAGTTCATGGCTGTACTTTAAGTCTGGGTTATCTCTGCTCGCGTGAATTTCGAGTCAACCTTGTCGGCCACCTCCTTGAAGAACCAATGCAACGGTTCGCGCTCTTTCCCAGGCGTGCACCCATCAATAATGTTGAACGCCAGAAACAGATCCCAATCACGGATCTGCCCCAACAAGTTTTCAAATCGCTGTTTGTTGTAACTCCCTTTGCTCGCGAACTGTCGCCATAGTGCGAATGGCTCGTCATGGTATTGCACCATCGCCAATAAGTCTTGATCCCCACAGAACTCGGCGAGAAACGACCGCGCGAGTGATGCGTGACTGGCCGGGTCGCTGATCGCCACGTTCTCTTTGGCGGCGGCCTTAAATGAATCGTGAGTATGAATCAGCAGCTTCAGCTTCCAGTATTCGATCTCAGAAAGGCGCGGCTTCAGTCGTTCCAGATTCGGTTCGATCTCAGCAATATGAGCCCGTACGGTCCCCTCGGGATGCCCCGGCCGCGGTTCACCCCAATCTAAATTCTGTAGGTACCGCGCATCAACAATGACACGCTGAAAGATCTCTTCGTAGTCCAACGTCAACTCCTCACAATCTTCGTAGGTTTTGCTTCAGCATAACTCTTCGTTCTCCGCGCCACGCTGAATCATCACCTTCAGCTCTGCTCGGGGTGCCACGGTTTTGGAGTCTTCGACAAGGCCGTGTCTTCTCTCGCATCAGCGACGTATCTCTCGTGACTGACACGGGGCCGGGAAATCACCTTCTACCGGTCTGAACCGGCACCCATCCCTGATCTTGCTTCGACACCAAATCGTGGCGTTCGGTTCACTTCTGGGCACAACTTCACCCGTCTTTACACTTCCCTTACACCGCGGACCTCTCTTTTTACCCCCATTTTACGTGGACTCGTCTACGATTCCGACGACTAGATTACTGTTCGTTCTAAGGAGTCAGTCGTGGATCTTGTCGTGTTAGCTGCTGTGGTCGGTTTCAGCGTGCTCAGCCTGGTGCTGATCGCCTGTTGCCGCTTATTGGAAGGGCGTTGAGATGGACGTCATGGACATTCTTTCGATCGTGCTGGCCGTCGGCCTGCTGTTGTATCTGCTGTTCGCGATGCTGTGCCCGGAGCGATTCTCATGAATACTTATGCTGCGATCGAAATCGCCGTCTTCTTTGTGATCCTGCTGGCACTGGTCAAGCCGCTGGGTCTGTACATGGCCCGGGTCTATCAGGGAACTCCCTGCGGACTGAATCAGGTGCTGCTGCCTGTGGAACGCCTGATTTATCGATTGAGCGGCGTTCGCCCCGACAGCGAAATGACGTGGCAGCGTTATGCCGTCGCCATGCTGCTCTTTAACCTGTTCGGCCTGCTCGCCGTGTATGGGATTCAGCGTGCACAAGGTTTGCTGCCACTGAATCCACAACATCTCGGTGCCGTCTCGCCGGATCTGGCATTGAACACCGCGGTCAGCTTTGCGTCCAACACAAACTGGCAGGCCTATAGCGGAGAATCGACACTCAGCTACCTGTCGCAGATGCTGGGACTGACTGTGCAGAACTTCCTGTCTGCTGCCACTGGCATGGCGGTCCTGGTCGCGTTCATTCGGGGACTGACCAGACAGAAGGTGGCCGAGATCGGCAACTTCTGGGTCGATGTGACACGCAGCACGCTGTACATCCTGCTGCCATTGTCATTCGTACTGGCAATCGCGTTGGTATCACAGGGCGTCGTCCAATCCTTCGGCCCGGCCATCGACGTGACAACCGTCACAGCCTCGACAGACGCCGAAGGCAAGCCGATTCAGACTCAGCAGATTCCGCAGGGACCGGCCGCGTCTCAAATCGCGATTAAGCAACTGGGAACAAACGGGGGCGGCTTCTTCGGAGTGAATTCAGCACACCCGCTGGAAAACCCCACGCCGCTGAGCAACTTCCTGCAAGTGCTGGCGATCCTGTTGGTTCCAGCCGCCCTCTGCTACACGTTCGGGGATCTGGTCGGTGACACTCGCCAAGGTTGGACGTTGTTGGCCAGCATGCTGTTGGTCTTCGTGCCGTTGCTCGCGTTGGGCCTGTGGGCCGAATCCGTCGGCAACCCGCGGCTAGCGGACCTGGGTGTTGATGCCAATGCCTCCCTGCTGCAAAGCGGCGGGAACCTGGAAGGGAAAGAAGTCCGCTTCGGAGTGGGAGCTTCCGTCCTCTGGTCTGCTGCAACGACGGCCGCCTCGAACGGCAGTGTGAACGCCATGCACGACTCCTTCACGCCATTGGGTGGCCTGGTTCCGATGTTGTTGATGCAACTTGGTGAAGTCATCTTTGGTGGTGTCGGCAGTGGTCTATATGGCTTGCTGATCTTCGCGATTGTCGCCGTCTTTATCGCTGGCCTGATGGTCGGACGGACTCCGGAATATCTCGGTAAGAAGATTGAAGCGTTTGAAATGAAGATGGCAGCCCTCGTCATTCTGATTCCACCCACCATCGTGTTGGCGGGGACAGCACTCGCTGTTTCCTTTGATGCAGGGCGAGCGGCCGTCACGAACCCGGGCCCGCACGGATTTAGTCAGATTCTGTATGCCCTGTCATCCGCCGGCAACAACAACGGTAGTGCGTTTGCCGGACTGGGAGTCAACAACGTCTTTTACAACTCGCTGCTGGCGATTGCGATGTTTGGGTCTCGCTTCTGGTTGATCATTCCCGTCCTGGCGATCGCAGGATCGCTGGCACGCAAGAAACAAGTTCCGATTTCGGCGGGCACCCTCCCCACGCATACCCCCCTGTTCGTGGTCTTGCTCGCCGGAATCGTGGTTCTCGTAGGAGCGTTGACGTTTGTTCCCGCCCTGGCGTTGGGACCAATCGCCGAACACATGCAATTGCTAAGCAATAGTGCGCCATGATCGCTTTGATCTGGGTGCCACTGGCGACGGCTCTGCGTCGCCAGCGTGTTACCGACGTGGCAAAGGGCGAACAACGCATGAAGACACGGATTGTCACACAACTCCCCATGCGGCAGTGTGGCACGTCCCTGAGTCTTCGAAGGGCGTGGTTTGCTGCACTCAGATCACAATCCCAACGGGCGAGCCACATGCCGGTCATCCGATTCGGCCATCATCCATCACTGCTATTCGTCCACAAACCCTTAAATTCACTTTGTCATAACGAGAAATGAGAATCGATCATGTCCACTCGAACGGCCCGACCGCTGTTTGATCCACCCATTGTGAAACGTGCCGTATTGGATTCGCTGCGAAAGCTGAATCCGCGACATCAGCTTCGCAACCCGGTAATGTTCACCGTATTCCTGGGCAGCGTGCTGACGCTGCTGCTGTTCCTGCAAGCCCTGGGTCGCATCGGAGGTGAATCGCCCTGGTTCATCCTGGCCATCTCGGCCTGGCTGTGGTTCACGGTGCTGTTCGCCAACTTTGCCGAAGCAATGGCGGAAGGTCGCGGCAAAGCTCAGGCCGACGCCTTGCGTAAATCGCGTCAAGACGTGATCGCGCGACGACTCGCCAATAACAAGCTCTATGAAATGGTCTCGTCCAAAGACCTCAGTCTCGGAGATATTGTCGTCGTCAAAGCGGGCGAACTGATCCCGCTCGATGGCGAAGTGATCGAGGGAGTGGCCACCGTCGACGAAAGTGCGATCACCGGCGAAAGCGCCCCCGTCATTCGCGAAAGCGGCGGCGACCGCAGTGCCGTGACCGGTGGAACCAAGGTGCTCTCGGACTTCTTGATCATCAGATGCACTGCGAAGCCTGGTGAGAGTTTCCTGGACCGCATGATCAGCATGGTCGAAGGGGCCAAGCGACAGAAGACGCCGAACGAAATTGCCTTGGACATTCTGCTGGCGGCGATGACGATCGTGTTCCTGCTGGCCTGTGCGACGCTGGTGTCGTTCTCGCACTACAGCGTGATCGCGGCGGGTCGCGGAACTCCAATTACGTTGACTGTTGTGGTGGCACTACTCGTCTGCTTGATCCCGACCACGATCGGGGGACTGTTGTCGGCAATCGGGATCGCAGGCATGGACCGCATGATCCAGGCCAACGTCATCGCCACCTCGGGCCGTGCTGTCGAAGCCGCCGGTGATGTGGATGTCTTACTGCTCGACAAGACTGGCACGATTACACTCGGCAATCGTCAAGCGGTTGAGTTCACACCCGCGACAGGCGTGACGATCGAGCGACTGGCCGACGCCGCCCAGTTGTCCTCCCTCGCTGATGAAACCCCCGAAGGACGCAGCATCGTTGTGCTGGCCAAGCAGAAGTACGGACTACGCGGGCGAGATGTCGAAGGTCTCGGCGGGCACTTTATCTCGTTCTCGGCCAGAACACGCATGAGCGGTGTTGATCTGGAAGGTCGCAAGATCCGGAAGGGTGCCGTCGACGCGATGGAAAACTATGTGAAGGAATCGGGGCACGAATTTCCGCGGTCGTTGCGCGAGCAGGTCGACCAGATCTCGAAAGCGGGCGGCACGCCACTGGTGGTCGCCGACAACGGTCAGGCCTTGGGCGTGATCTACCTGAAGGATATCGTCAAAGGAGGGATCCGCGAACGGTTTGCCGAGTTGCGACGGATGGGAATCAAGACGGTCATGATCACCGGCGACAATCCGTTGACCGCCGCGTCCATCGCTGCCGAAGCAGGGGTCGACGATTTCCTGGCCGAAGCCACTCCCGAAGCCAAGCTGAACATGATCCGTGAATACCAGGCCGGGGGACGATTGGTGGCCATGACGGGCGACGGCACCAATGATTCACCGGCTCTGGCTCAGGCCGACGTCGCCGTTGCCATGAACAGCGGGACTCAGGCCGCCAAAGAAGCGGGGAACATGGTCGACCTGGACTCCAATCCAACCAAGCTGATTGAGATTGTCGAGATTGGCAAGCAACTGCTGATGACGCGAGGTGCGTTAACCACCTTCAGCATCGCGAATGACGTCTCCAAGTACTTCGCCATCATCCCGGTCGCGTTCGCCTCAACCTACCCGGAACTGGGACGATTGAATCTGATGGGCCTCTCGTCGGGCATCCTGTCGGCCGTGATCTTCAACGCCCTGATCATCGTCGTCCTGATTCCCCTCGCGTTGCGAGGCGTCAAATACCGCGCGGTCGGGGCGGCGACCTTATTGCGAAACAACCTGGTGATTTACGGACTCGGCGGACTGCTCGTTCCGTTTGTTGGCATCAAAGTGATCGATCTTATTCTTGTCGGCCTGCATTTGGCCTAAGGCAAATATCATGGAACCTATTCAATCAACAGGCCGTGGCTCGTCGGGCAATCCGGTCGCGAATCTCGATGGATCTCGCGAACAAGCCGGCGGCACAACCATCCTGACAGAGCTACAGCAGACAGTCATGCCAGCGCTGCTGCTCTTCCTGGTACTCACATTCGTGACCGGAGTGGTATATCCGCTGGCTGTCACCGTCGTCGCGCAATTGGCATTCTCCAGCGCCGCCAATGGAAGCTTGATCGGCGACCCGCAGCATCACATCGGTTCGGAACTCGTCGGCCAGTCCTTCACGGAACCGCGCTATTTCTGGGGACGACCTTCCGCGACCACACCCGCCTACAATGGACTGGGTGGCAGTGGATCAAACTTAGCAACGACAAACCCCGCCTTAATGGATGCCGTCAAAGATCGGATCGCTCGCTTGCACGCCGTCGACCCCGACAATGCCGCGAAAATCCCAGTCGATCTGGTCACAACATCTGCCTCGGGGTTAGATCCTCAGATCAGCCCCACCGCAGCACAGTACCAGGCCGGCCGAATTGCCCGAGAACGAGGCTTGCCACTCGAACAAGTCACGAAGCTCATTGCTCAGCATACTCAGATGCCAACATTCGGCTTCCTCGGTCAACCGCGAGTCGATGTGCTTCGGTTGAATTTAAGCTTGGATGCATTGAAGTAATCCCCGTTCATGGTCAATCAAAACCCGTGCCACTGCTTGGCCGCTTCGGGACAAGCAGTGCGCTTTGGGACACTTGCGATCACTATCCGAGCCTGTAAAACAATGGACCCTTTCTCTTAACTCCGATCCGTGTCCCTCTGTGTCAATCCGTGGCTCGCCTTTCCTCTCCCCGTTATTCGAAATGACCGATCCAGTGTCACGCCACTCGTGATAGAATCCTGGAACGTTCCTCACCGCAAACAATCAACCCCGGCTCGCAATTTAGATCCATCTTCATGAGTGACGATCGCCCCGATCCCGACTCGTTGCTCGCCAAAGTCACGGCAGCCGAAGCGGCCGCACGCCGTGGTCGTTTGAAAATCTTTTTCGGAATGGCACCAGGGGTCGGCAAGACCTACGCCATGCTGGAAGCGGCCCGTAAGGCAGCTGGCGAGGGCGTCGACTTAGTCGTCGGCTATCTGGAACCCCACGCGCGCCCTGAGACGTACGCCCTGCTGATGGGACTGGATCTAATCCCCTGCAGAATCGTCGACTATCGTGGCCGACGAATCGAAGAGTTTGATCTGGAAGCAACGCTGGCTCGCAAGCCACAAGTTGTCGTGGTCGACGAATTGGCTCACTCGAACGCCGAAGGTTCGATCCATCCGAAGCGATGGCAAGATGTCGAAGACTTGCTCGCCGCCGGAATCAGCGTCTACACGACCATCAACGTGCAGCATCTGGAGAGTTTGAATGACGTGATCTCGCAGGTTACCTCCATTCCAGTTCGAGAAACCGTTCCCGATCGCCTTTTCGAAGATGCGGACGAAGTCGAACTGGTGGACATCTCACCTGACGATCTGATCACGCGGCTACGCGAAGGGAAGGTGTATGTCTCCGAACAGGCGGCCCGCGCCTTGGAGAGCTTCTTTCGCAAGGGAAATTTGATTGCCCTGCGCGAACTCGCCCTGCGGAAGACCGCGGATCGAGTCGGCGCCGAAGCCGTTGACTATCGCCAGTCGCATGAAGTCGATCGGATCTGGCCGACGTCCGATCGTCTGCTGGTCTGCGTGGGACCAAGTCCCATGTCGGCCCGCTTGATTCGAGCGACTCGACGAATGGCGGCCAGCCTCCGCGCTCCGTGGATCGCGCTGCACGTGGAACTCGACACACAGCATCACCTGGGGCCCGCTGACCAACAGCGGTTGGACGCGAATCTGAAACTGGCCGAAGAGCTGGGTGCGACCGTCGCCACGATTCCCGGGCATTCATTCGCACCAACGGTCATCGAATACTGCCACCGACAGAACGTGACGCGCATCATTGCCGGCAAGCCGCTGCATTCACGCTGGCTCGACTGGTGGCGCGGCTCGCTGGTGACGGAATTGATTCGCGAGAGCGGTGATGTCGATGTCTATATCATCAGCGGCGAAACAGGGGAAACAGCTCATACCACTCGTGAAACTGCTGCTCGTCCACCATTCGCGTGGCAATCTTACCTGTTTTCGATCGTCACCGTTTTCATCTGCACTTTGATCTCATTGGGTCTGGCACCGCTCTTCGAACCAACAAATCTGGCCATGATTTACCTGGCCGGAGTCGTCGTCGTCGCGCTGATCAGCGGACGAGGCCCCTCGATACTCGCGACCGTCCTGGGGGTCGCCGTCTTCGACATGTGGTTCGTCGCCCCCTTCGGCACATTCGTAGTGGGCGATTCACAGTATCTGCTGACATTCATCATCATGATGTTGACCGGCTTGATCATCAGCGAACTCACCGCCCGAGTCCGCTCGCATTCGCAACGGCAATGGGAGCGCGAGCAACGAACGGTAGCACTGTACGCCCTCAGCAAGGAGCTTTCGTCCTTGCCAAACAGAGAAACGGTTCTGGAAAAGAGTCGCCGGATGATCAAGCAGGCTTTGGATTGCGATGTGTGGATCATCGGTCGTGAAATCGCTCTCGATCCACACTCGATCGAGGCCAATGCCCTGGGACTTCCGGAGTCGGATATCGGCGTGATCCGCTGGGTGTTCGAGAACAATCGGCCCGCCGGTCGTGGGACTGATACCCTACCCGGGACCGCCACGACATACTTGCCGCTCACCTCCAGCAGCGGTGTGCTGGGAGTCCTTGGTGTTCAACCTACAGAAGCGGCTCCACTAGGGTTGGCGCAACGAGACCTCTTGCAGGCCTTCGTCGCACAAATAGTCGGAGCGTTGGAACGATGTCGGCTCGCGGAGCTGGCCGAAGAGACTCGACTGCAGATTCAGACCGAGCGACTCCGGAATTCACTGCTAAGCACGGTCTCGCACGACTTGCGAACCCCATTGGCAACGATCACCGGGGCAGCCAGTGCGCTGGTCATTCAGACATCCCTCAACGCAGAACAGCGTCGAGACCTCGCCGAGTCCATCGTCGACGAGTCTGACCGCCTGAATCGATTGGTCGGCAACCTGCTCGATCTGACTCGCCTCGAAGGCAATGCGATCGAGTTGAAAAAGGAACTGCAACCGATCGAGGAAGTGATCGGAGTCGCCTTGAGTCGCATGGAGCGGGCGACTCGCGATCATCACATCACATTGCAAATTGACGACGATCTTCCGCCGGTCGCCATCGACGCGATGCTGATGCAGCAGGTGCTGATCAATCTGTTGGAGAACGCTTCAAAGTACTCGCCCGTGGGATCCACGATCGAATTAAAATGCTGGCATGAAGCGGACAATCTGATCATCGAAGTCTCCGATCGCGGTTCGGGCCTCCCCCCGGGTGAAGAACTGCGAATCTTTGAAAAGTTTCATCGAGTCGAAGGCCAAGCTCGATCAGGTAGCGGCGTCGGATTGGCAATCTGTCGTGGTGTCGTAGACCTGCACGGTGGCTCGATCACGGCCAGAAATCGGGTGGACGGAGGAACGGTACTTCACATCAGTCTCCCCTTGCCTGTGCACTCAGGGACATCATCAATAGAATCGATATCGTCGCCCGTTCCCAGCAATCAGACCTGAGGTCCGCGTTGTCGATGCCATCACAAGATCAACCCAGGATTCTGGTCATCGAAGATGAACTGCCGATCCGCAAGTTTCTAAGGATCTTGCTGGAATCGCAGGGCTTCGTCGTTACCGAGACCGACACGGCTGCGAAAGGGATCGGCCATGCCGTCGCTGAGCCTCCTGATGCGGTCGTGCTGGACCTGGGCCTGCCGGACCGAGATGGACTGACTGTCATTCAGCAACTGCGGGAATGGTCTCAATTGCCGATCATCGTGCTCTCAGCACGCGGCCGTGAATCCGACAAGGTCGCGGCGCTCGATGCGGGTGCCGATGACTATCTGACAAAGCCGTTTGGTGCCGGCGAATTCATGGCACGACTCAGAGTCGCCCTGCGCCATTCGTCTCGAGTGGCGACGGGGATCGAATCAGCTCCGTTTCAAGTCGGTGATCTCATGGTCGATCTCAGCCGGCGCGAGGTCACCCTGGGTGGCGAGTCCGTACGGTTGACTCCGACGGAGTATCGCCTGCTGGTGGTCCTGGTTCGCAATGCCGGAAAAGTGGTCACGCATCGCCAATTGCTGAAGGATGTCTGGGGACCAGACAGCGTTTCGGAAAACCAGTATCTACGTGTCTATATGGGCCAACTTCGCCGAAAACTCGAACACGACCCGGCTCGGCCGCAACATTTGAAGACCGAGCCCGGGGTCGGTTATCGCCTGATTGATGAATAGCCACTGGTCGAACGGCTGGCGACGCCTACAATCTGGCCAATAGGAAATTTCGCCAGATGATCTCCACGCCATTATCGGATTCCGTCTCAGGTTGTTCGCAATTCTCGGATTGCGAATGGATCGTCTTTGACGCAGTCGGGACACTCATTACGCCGAACCCCTCGGTTTCGAAAGCCTATCACGACATCGGCCGCCGCTACGGATCGCAATTTGAGTTGGCTGAAGTCGGCGATCGCTTTCATGCGGCGTTTCGTCGTAGCGAAATGAACTTGTTTCCCGGTGCCCCTGCCAACAGGTACGCCACAAACGATGCTGTCGAGGCGGCCCGCTGGCGATGGATTGTGGGTGAAGTCCTGTCCGATGCCACTGATCCAGACACTTGTTTTCAAGAACTATGGAACCACTTCGCTTACCCCTCCTCATGGGACTGCTATGACGACGCGGGTGATGCGATCAGCCGCCTCGCATCGGCAGGCTACCGGATGGCAATCGCCTCCAACTTCGATGGTCGGTTGCATCCCGTCTGCGACGGCCTGCCCCATCTCACGGCGATTGGTCATCGGATCGTTTCGGCCAGTGTTCAGTTTCGGAAGCCTGCCCCGGAATTCTATCGCCAGATTGTCCACGTCTGTGGATGCCAGCCCCATCAGATCCTGATGGTCGGCGACGACTACGAACATGATGTCCTCGCACCTCGAACCGCCGGCTTTCAAGCATTGCACCTCGACCGCAAGCAACGCGGTGATGGCACCGGCTTGGTATCACTCACCGAGTTTGCCGACATGCTGATCTCTCCCCCGCGAACTTGATTTGCGTTACAGCGTCCAACCTTCTCGATAATCTCGCTTCAGGAACTTGTCCGCTTCTGGTGAATCTGTCTTCATCCCCTTCGCATCCCACTGGAAGGCTTTGCCGGATCGATAGCTGACATTGCCGAGCAGCACAGCTTCGGTCAGATTGCCGCCGTATTCGAAATGAGACGACGTCGTTCCACTCGTGCGAATCGCCTGCAGCCATTCGGCATGATGTCCCGCGATCGAATCGGTAATCCAGGGACGTACCGACTTCGTGGCTTTGCCTTCCTGCATGAACAACTTGTGTGAGCCATAGTCGGCAATCAGTCGGCCATCTGAACCTTCAAACAGCACGGCCGATCCCATCTTGTAGGCCTCCGCCCCTTCTGGCATCCAGCCGCCGTGGTACCACGTCAGTTCTACGGGGGCCATGCCGCCGCGACCGGGGAACTTGTAGTCGACCTTCAACTTCATCGGGCAATCGTTGTCGCCGTCGTGCCCTTTTTCTCCCTTGGCAGCCACAGATGTCGGGGCTCCCAGTTCCAGTGCCCAGAACGGAAGGTCCATGAAGTGGCAGCCGAAATCGCCCAGCTGACCCCCACCGAAATCCCACCAGTAACGCCAATTGAAATGGAAATGAGCATCGCTGTACGGGCGGAATGGAGCCGGGCCGACCCACAGGTCGTAGTGGATATTCTTGGGAGGCTCCGATGTCTTGATGTTCGGGAAGACGCGAACGCCGCCCCCTTGCCAGACATGGACACGTTCGATCGAGCCGATTGCTCCTGAACGGACCAATTCGACAACACGCCGATAGTTTGCACCGGCATGGATTTGATTGCCCATCTGAGTCGGCACGTGAGCGGTCGCATTCAACTGCCGCAACACGCGCGCTTCGTGGACGGAATGCGTTAGCGGCTTCTCACAATAGACGGGCAAGCCCTTCTTAAGTGCCGCGGCCACGATGATCGCGTGCGTGTGGTCCGGCGTACTACAGACGATGCCGTCGAGGTTCGTCACATCGAACACCTCGCGATAGTCTGAGATCTTCTTGGCACCAGGATGCTTCTGTCCGGCTGCGTTCAATCGATCGTCGTCGATGTCACAGAGGACGGCGATGTTTTCGTGCTCGACCCCGTGCAGGTTCTCGCCACCTCGGCCTGCCACGCCAATCACCGCCAAGTTCAGCTTCTCGTTCGCACTGCGTGGTTCTTTCGACCAGGCCGGTCCGGAGAGGATCATGGGGCCGGATGCGACTGCGGTCCCGGCGGCGATGGCCGCTTGCAGGAAATCTCGACGGCTGACGGACGACTTCATGTGACGACTCTTTGAACGAGGAACATCGCCGGGCGATGGGTAGAATCAACTCGAACCGCATCAACGCACTTCAGCAATAGAGCACCTGTCCTTCCACAAGGCAAGACAATCAACCCGCAAAATACCGCAAGTAGCCAGCGAGCGTGCCAGTCAACCGTGCATTGCGTATGATATCTAACATCGATCCAGCCCTCACAAACTACGGTAGTCACGACATGGCGAAATGCGATCAAGGTTACATGTGCGAAGTCTGCGGCGATGAAGTTGAAGACATCACCGACAGCGACCTCTATTTGCGGTACATCATCGGTGAGATGGAAGCCCGTTACCTGATGACCGCTCCCGAGCGGCATCTGCGGTGCAACCCGGTGCTCGCCCAGTTCATCGTCGATCCTGGATTCGAACCGGTCATCGTCGAAGGTCCGTTCGATAAAAAGTTGATGCCCGCGGAAGAGATTGCTGCTCGCGAAGAGTTGACCACACGAGGTTGGCGTCGTCTGCAAGAGGTCCGTGGGTTGGGCCTGGCCATCAGTGACTACCCACTGTTCCGCGAGGGCAATCCGGTCGAGTGACCGTCTCAGATTATTTCCAGTCGACTTCCAATTCATTCGCGTCTTTACCTCTCGATCACTTTTACAAATGCCACTCTGGCCCGAACATACCGTCACGCAGGAGTTGCTCGCCGATGTCGGGCAGGGGAAGCCCGAAGCCGTTAACCGGCTTCTGGAGCGGCACCGGACCGCGTTAAGAAAACTGGTGCAGCTGCGGTTGGACCGGAAGATCGCCCGTCGCGTCGATGCCAGCGATGTTGTGCAAGATGTCCTGCTGGAAGCGAATGAGCGGTTAAAGGAGTACATGGCGGATCCTCGAATGCCGTTCCATTTGTGGCTGCGGCACCTGGCGAAAGATCGCATGATCGACATGCATCGACGCCATCGGGGAGCCCAACGGCGCAGTCTCGATCGGGAACGGTCGCTGACTTCGCCCCAATTTGGAGATCAGTCCTCGTTCGATCTGGCCAGCCAACTGGAAGCGAGCGAACTGACGCCGGCCGCGGCGAGTATTCGGCATGAATTGGAACAACGATTTCTGACCGCCATGGATCAATTGGACGAAGACGACCGGGACATCTTGCTGATGCGACACTTTGAGCACCTTGGAAATAGTGAAGCCGCCGCAGCCCTCGGCCTGAGTGCCGCGGCCGCCGGTATGCGTCATCTGCGAGCGTTGCGAAAATTGCGAGCCGTCCTGGGTGAGCGTCCCTCGTTGACGGGAGAAGAACCCCAGTGAACGATCACGATGAATTATTGGTCGAGCTCCTCGACGGCATGCTGGATCAATCACGAAACGGCTCCCCGGGAACTCTCGACGAAGTTGTGGCCAACCATCCGCATCTGGAACGGGAACTGCGAGAATTGTGGGCGACTGTCCAGATCACCGAAGACTTCGCCAGCTTCGAGGGACTGCTGGATGATCTTTCGGAAACGCCGCCACAAAACAGCACCAATGCCAGCCTGTTCGAAGCTCGCGACTACGGCGACTACGAACTGCTGGAAGAGCTTGGTCGCGGCGGCATGGGGGTGGTCTATAAGGCCCGGCAGAAGAAGCTGGACCGGATCGTCGCACTCAAGATGATCCTTCGAGGTGATCTGGCCTCTCCTGCGGACTTGGCTCGGTTCCGTGCGGAAGCGGAAGCCGCCGCCCAACTGCATCATGCTCATATCGTCCCCGTCTACGAAGTCGGTGAGATCGATGGCCGCCCCTTCTTCAGTATGAAGCTGATTGAAGGAACGACGCTCGCTCGGGAATTGTTGGATGGGCCGCAGCCTTCGCGTGCCGCGGCGGAGATGCTCGCTCCGATCTGTCGAGCGATCGCTGATGCTCATCGTCGTGGCGTTCTGCATCGTGATTTGAAGCCGTCTAACATTCTCATCGATCAAGAGGGACATCCCTTCGTTACCGATTTTGGACTGGCCAAGCGAGTCAAATCGGATGCCAGCGATTCGCATCTGATCGGCCTGCACAGCATCACTCAAAGTGGAGCGATCCTCGGCACGCCCAGCTACATGGCTCCTGAGCAGGCCGCGGGGAACCGGGGTCACGTCAGCACCGCATCCGATATCTACTCGCTGGGGGCCATCCTGTACGCGATGCTCACAGGCCGACCGCCGTTTCAGGCCGAATCGGCTCTGGATACGGTCTTGATGGTTCTGGAACAAGATGCCGTTCCGCCGCGGATGTTGAACCCCAAGGTCGATCCCGATTTGGAAATGATCGCCCTCAAATGTCTGCAGAAGCCGCAGGACCTGCGCTATGCGACGGCCGACGCGCTGGCCGATGACCTGGAGGCGTATCTGGCCAACGAACCGATTTCGGCACGGTCGACACACCTGTCGCAGATCATCACGCGAGCTTTCCGTGAAACGCATCACGCTGCCATTCTGGAGAACTGGGGTCTGCTGTGGATGTGGCATAGCCTGGTCGTCTTCTCACTCTGTTTCATCACAAACCTGATGCAGTGGGAGGGGGTTTCCAATCGCTGGCCGTTTGCGGCACTCTGGTCGGTCGGGGTTGGAACATGGGCCATGATCTTCTGGGAATTGCGCCGCCGTTCGGGCCCGATCACGTTTGTCGAACGTCAGATTGCCCACCTTTGGGCGGGTAGTAGTCTGGCGAGTATGTTGCTGTTCGGTCTGGAAGCGATGATGCAATTGCCCGTCCTTTCACTGTCACCGGTGCTAGCCCTGATCGCTGGAAATGTCTTCATCGCGAAGGCCGGGATTCTTTCCGGGAAGTTCTACATTCAAGCTACTGCTCTGTATCTGACCGCCTTTGCGATGGCCTTGATCACGCGTTTGCCGGTCACCAATTTCGGATTGATCTTGTTCGGAGTCGTGCTGGCCGGGTCCTTCTTTTTGCCAGGCCTGAAGTACTATCGCCAGCTTCGGGACGGAATGAAGTAAAGCCGCTCCTTCTCATCAAATTTCGGTTGCCATTGGAATCGCCCTCGTCATGCATATCGCCATCATCACTGCCGGTGGAGCCGGGATGTTTTGCGGCTCGTGCATGCACGACAACACCTGGGCCAAAGCCCTGCGAGCCGCCGGTGTCGAAGTCAGCCTGATTCCGCTCTACACTCCGATCCGTGTCGAAGAAGAAGATCAGACCTCTTCGCCGGTCTTCTTCGGTGGGATCAACACCTACATGGAAGGCCAATTCGGCTGGTGGAGCCGCATCCCTCGCATCCTGACTCGCTGGCTCGACTCGCCCACTGTCATCCGCCTCGCCACTCGCCGCGCGATCAGCACCGACGCTCGCGATTTGGGAGCCATGACGCTGTCGATGGTCGAAGGGGAGCAAGGTCCGCATCGTCGGGCGGGTGAAGAACTGGCGATGTATGTGTCGCATCTGAAACCGGACATCGTCTGCTTTAGCAATGCGTTGCTGTGTGGATCTCTGCGTGCGTTGAAGCAAGTTCATCAAGGCCCCGTCTATTGTCTTCTGCAGGGAGACGACATCTTCCTCGACGGCTTGGTCGAGCCGTATCGCAGCCAGGTGATGTCGCTGATGTCCCAGCGTTCCGCTGACTTTGATGGCTACATCACACACAGCGACTATTACCGTGACTTCATGGCCAGCTATCTGACGCTGCCGCTTGATCGATTCCGCCAACTGCCGCTGACGTTGGACTCGGCCCCGCATGACGGCCAGCCGAAAGCAGTCACCGGCAATCCACCGACAATTGGTTACTTCGCCCGAGTCTGCCCCGAAAAGGGACTCGATCGACTTGTGCAAGCGGTCCTGCTGCTGCGACAACGCATCCCCAACGTCCGTTTGCGAGCGGGCGGATACCTGGGCCTGCAGCACCAATCGTATTTCAACGACATTGTCAAAGCGGCCGCTCCACTCGGCAAAGACTTCGAATACATTGGCAGCCCCGACGACAAGAGTGAAAAGATTGAGTTCCTTAAGACCCTCGATGTCCTGAGCGTGCCCACCATTTATCACGAACCGAAGGGGATCTACGTCCTGGAAGCCTGGGCCAATGGTCTGCCCGTCGTGCTGCCCGCCCACGGCGCGTTCCCTCAACTCGTCGAATCGACCGGCGGCGGTTTGCTGGTTCCTCCTGATTCTCCTGAACAACTGGCCGATGCGCTGGAACGAGTGCTGACGAACGATTCGCTACGACTGGAACTCGCCCAGCGAGGCCACGCCGGCGTCCGACAGAACCACAGTCCGGAGAAGCTGGCACAGGCGACGATGGCGCTGTTTGGGTGAGAGCTGAATGACGGAAAACGTCCGACACAACCTGCCAACGGGCCTTTCTGCCGTAGCTAAGGTCTTAGGTCGACAGGAGTGAAGGCATTGCGAATTGCGAATTGCAAATTGAAAATTGGAAGACGGGAAGAGGTTTCGCGCTGACAGTGCGTGACACAACCGATGGAACCTTCCCTTTGTCATTCCCGCGCAGGCGGGAATGACGAAACGTTTTGTATGACACAACCCAGGCTGTTCTTCCGCGTTGATGTAGCCAAGGTAGCCAAGGTCGCCAAGACCTTGGGTCGAGCGTTGTTTGACGTTGTTAGCACATCGACTTTCGCCCAAGGTCTTGGCGACCTTGGCTACGGGAAGGCGAGGTCCGCTACGCGGAATGGGGGCTTCCTGTCGTTGCGGTTCGTTCTTCTGTGTTCGACACAACCTCGGCTGGCGGGCGACTGACGGTTGGGTTGGTCGTTGGCTCGGCTGTTTGTTGGGTGGGGGTTGTTCCTTTCCTCTCATGACTTGGTGCTTTCTTCTTTTTGATCACTTCCATCCTGTGGGTGGGGCGGCCTCCTTTGGGGCCGGGGGTGGTGGTGCTCCATTGGCAGAGGCCGCTGTCTTTGAGCTTGGTCATGGCGGCCATGGCGCACTGCGCGGTGGGGTACTTGCGGCTGTTGGAGCGGCAGACGTCTCGGATGGTGACAGAACCTGCTGGGTGTCGGCGGATCCATTCGTACAGCTGCTGCAGGTCGCGACGTTCGGCGGTGAGGGAGACCTTTTTCAGAACTCGTTGGGCTTCATAGGCAAACCAGCGAGCCAGCGCGATGCCGTGCTGCATGCTGGTGGCGTCACACTGGAGCGGATCGAGGTCTTCTCCGGCGGCCCAGCGGGACAAGTGGATGACGAGAGCCAGTCGAGCGGCCTGGCGCGTCAGGTGGGAGGACCAGTGGAACAGGGCTTCATCGATCTGAGCTTGTCGTGTTCCGAGGTCGGTCATGAACATGTCGATGTGATCGCGCGCTTCGGAAGAGAGTGTGACACAACCGGCGCGAGGAGCGCCTGACACAACCTCGGGGAGGGAGAACAACTTGTTGATCACAGCGGCATAACCGTCTTCGGTCGCCTGGTCGACTTCGTCATCGGTCCAGCATTGCGGCCGGGCTTCGGGCGAGGCGATGAGGAGGCGGCTGGTGAGTTCGCAAGCTCCGCCTTGTTTGGCGATCTTCTGGGTGAAGAGGTCGGCGGACAATGTTCCCGTCAGGCTGACCGCGGCGGGGGTGAGTGTCGCTGTGGCGCGGCCTTCGATGGTGACCGAGCGGCCGCCGTAGAGATCCAGCCAGGCCTGCCGCTGGATGGCGGCTCGTTCGCCCGCTCCGGAGGTCCTCTTCAGCCAGCCATCCAGTTCCTGGGGACAGACGAGGAGGCCTTTGGATTGGCGGGAGAGCAGGCGACTGAGTGAGGGGAGCGACCAGTCGACGGTGAGCGAACGCTCGGCGATCGGTTCGGGGGGAGGGAGCAGGTGTTGTGGCTGGCGACGCTGGTTGTCACGGTAGACGGCCAGTTTGCGCCGATAGGGCATGAACAGTTCCTGCCGCTGCTGCTCGGCGATAGCCTGACGGGCCTGGAGGGGCACGATAGCGGCCTCGATGATCGCTTCGTGAGGGGAGGGGCCTTCGTTGACGAGGGCTGTCCACAGGATCGCCGGTTCAGACCAGCCTCGTTTCAGTTCAATCCGCCGAGTTCCTCCGATGGCCGAGGCGAGGACGGACAGGACCGGCAAGGCGACCGCGGCCGCGTCGCAATTGAGGGAGTTGGCTTGAGCCACGACAAACTGCTGAACCGGTTGCGGCAGGGACTCGACGGGGAACGGTTGGAACTCGGGGACTTGGCCCGGGACCAGATACTGCAGGTTGACCCAGGGGAGGCCATCGTCGGTGTCGGCGGGCATGAATGCCGGCAGGGAACCCGACTCGAGAGCCCACTCATGTTTCGGATCAGGCTCATCCGGTGGCCAGCAGGAAGCGGCGGCAGAGACCTCGCCCGAGGCTCGATCCAACTCAGCTCGATGTCGTTCGCGGTACCGCTCTTCGGCGACCATCTCTTTCAGCGAGCGAAGGGACTCATTCTCGTGCCCCAATAAGTCGGTGACTTCCTGGAGGCGGGAGTCAGGGAACATTTCGGATAGTTTTGCCGGTCGACGCAATTTTCGGGCAGACATGGGGATCCTGCTGCTCAGAAATAGGGGTAAGTCTCAATGCGAATGAAGAGAGTCAAGACATAGGTTGTCATGGGAGTGTGATGGCCTGAGAGGCCTCTTGAACGCCAAAGGCGTGGCCTATCGTAGCCCAGGGCAACGCCCTGGGTTTTCGCCGCACGACAATTCGCCAAGCCCTGAAGGGGCGATCTAATAGGGGAGGTGCATGGCGATCGGGATGTCACAACAAA
>CAIMFH010000156.1 GCA_903840265.1 uncultured Schlesneria sp.
CCATCTTGGTGAGATTAAACGGAAATGTTTACTGCGAGTGACCTGTTGCTAAATATCTGACTTGGTTCCTCGCCGGGCGCGCGGGTTGTTTTTTTGGGGGGGCTTTGTTCAACCATAGCGCAAACTTGAATCCGCTTTGTCTCCCAAGCGACAACTGACGCTGCTGGCATTGATTCACGATCTAGCCACTGAGGGAAATGCCCAGTTCATCATCTCCACTCATTCGGTTATCCTGTTGACCTATACCAGAGTACAAATCATCTCGTTCGACAACCTGAAGACTCATCAACCGAGCTAAAGTTTGTTCACAAGCCGTGTGCCACTGGCGGTGGCTTTGAACCGCCAGTGTCTTCTCTCAATTCAAGCATTGAAATGCACGCCTGTGATTGCCTTTTGTGACAAAGATCCCTCCAGACGCAAAAACTCATCTTGACTATCAATTTCCTCTTGGCACAATCATCTCGTTAATTGAATGAATGTCCCCCGTGGACCGTAACAAACGGCCACACCCATCGACTGCCCCGATTTTTCGGGCGGTCAATCGGTGTGGCCGTTTTTTTGTTGCTCTGATGGGAATTGTTGCTGGAGGATCCCCATGTCTGCTCGAAAATTGCATCGACCGGTAAAACTGTCCGAGATGTTTCCTGACTCACGAATCCAAGAAGTCACCGACTTATTGGGGCACGACAACGAGTCCCTCCGCTCCATCAAAGAGCTGGTCGCCGAAGAACGGTACCGCGAGCGGCAAGGGCGTGAGATGGATCGACAGGGTGGCCGGGGTCGACCAACGGGAGCCTCCAGTGAAGCGCCGTTCGAGTCCATTTCTGGGGGCTCCCCGGGGTCGATCTCAGCCACCCCACCGACTCAGAACGTCCCCGGTCCTGCCTACCGCTGGCCCTCGGATGGGCCTGATCCGAAACACGACGGCGTGCTGGAGTCCTCCTCGATCCACATGCCGGCATTCATGCCCGCCGACACCGACGATGGCCTCCCCTGGGTCAACCTTCAGTATCTGGTCCCGGGCCAAGTCCCCGAATTCCAACCCTTCCCCGTCGAGTCCCTGCCGCAACCGGTTCAGCAGTTTGTGGTGGCCCAAGCCAACTCCCTCAACTGTGATGCGTCCGCCGTCGCCTTGCCGGTGCTGTCGGTCCTCGCCTCGGCCATCGGAGGGACTCGGCGGATTGAACTGAAACGAGGCTGGTCCGAACCGGCGATCCTTTGGACGGCCCTCGTCAATGAAGGCCCATCCCCTCACGAGGCCATCATCGAGGCCGCCGTCGTTCCCCTCCAGGCCCGTCAGGCGGTCGCCGAGCAGCAGCGGCAGGAACTGTTCATGCCCTATCGTCGCAAACTGGCAGTCTACCGCGACAACCAGCGTCGCCAGCCCCAGTTCCTGCTGCCACCCGCTGAACCGATTGCCGAGCGATCGCTAACCGTCGACTGGTCTCTGTCGTCACTGACCCGCCTACTCTCCCGCCAATCCAAAGGCCTCCTCGTCTGTCCCCAGGAACTCGATGGCTGGCTGAAACGCACCTCAGGCACCGGCGAACGAGCCGCCATTCAACGGCAAGCCTGGCTGGATCTCTACGGCGGTCGAACTGTCACGATCGAAGGCCGCACCACGGCGACACTCACCCTCGCGGCGGTCAGTCTGACCGGCACATTGTCCGCCGACCTCTTCACCCAGAAGTTCGCCAAGCAAGGGGGAGCCTGCGAACTCACCAGCCGACTACTGATCGCGTCTCCCGAAGCCCGGCCGCAATGCTGGACCGACGAGGAAGTCGATCAGGTGACCGAAGATGGTTATGCCTCCGTGATCAACAAGCTGTTTGCCCTTCCCGAGGTTGTGTCGGGCGCACCTCGCACCGGTTGTGTCACTCTCTCCCCGGAAGCGCGGAATCACATCGACATGTTCATGACCGACCTCGGACTCCGTCAGTCCCAGATCGATGAAGCCCTGTTCCACTGGACCTCTCGCCTCGCCGGCCAGGCCGCTCGGCTGGCCCTCGTCATCCACCTCTCCCGCTACGCCGCCGGAGAAGATGTCGATCCGCTCTTCTGCGACGCCACCAGCATGCAGCACGGCATCGCCCTCGCCCGCTGGTTTGCCTATGAAGCCCAACGAGTTCTGAAAAAGGTCTCCCTCACCGCTGAACGCCGCGACCTTCAACAACTGTACGAATGGATCCGCCGGCACCCAGCAGGTTCTGTCACCATCCGCGACGTCTGCCGCTCCAACAGCCGCAAGTACCCGACGGCGCAGTGTGCCATGGCCGCCATGACCAAGCTCAAAGACAGCGGCCTCTGCCAATGGAGCCTCGCCACCCCCGGCCCCAAAGGAGGCCGCCCCACCCACAGGATGGAGGTGATCAAAAAGAGAAAACCGCCAACTCACGAGAGGAAACCAGCCGCCCCCACCCAACAAACAGCCGAGCCAACGACCAACCCAACCATCAGTCGCCCCCCAGCCGAGGTTGTGTCGAACACAGAAGAACGAACCGCAGCCACGGGAAAGCCCCATTCCGCGTGATCCAATGGGAGGGCGAGGCTACTGCAGATCGTCAGGTTCTGTCATGCACTGTCCCCCCCTCAATCTTTTTCCCTATCGGTGTTTCATCCGTGTTCGTCCGTGGCTAAAAACCTCTTCCTTCGTGTGTATTCGTCCGATTCGTGGTCTCATGCGTGGTCCGCTTTCCGTCCCTTCCGTGGTTAATCTCCTGTCCGTGCCTTCGCGTCTACGGCAATGCCAAGGTTCCGTCGATTGCGTCATGCAGAGTCGTTCCGAAAGCCGGTGTCCAGCCAACAACGTGTCGCTTGGCCCTCAGCAATCTCGACACGTATCCGGGACGACTTGTTTAAATGGGGTCAGCGAGAGTTTAAGATACTGCCCATCTCATGCCCGATGCTTCGAAGGTGGGTCATCTTGGTCCTGGAGTGAACTCAATGGCTGACAAGAAGTCTCCGCAGTCGGAAAAAGCCACGAAGAAGGTTGCGGTCAAGCAGATTGCTGCGAAGGCCCCCAAGTCGCCGAAACCGGTTGCCAAGTCTGCTCCTGCCAAGAAAGCGGCCACGAAGAAAGTAGTAGCCAAAGAGCAGGTCATGATAGCCCCGGCGCTGAAGAAGAAGACCGCCGCCGCGAAGCCAGTGAAACTTCTCTCGGGCGGCAACCCGCAGATGGCCAAGGCGGACGGGGACGCTCCCGTGCAGGTTTACATCGCGGCGATGCCGGGCTGGAAAGGGGACATCGGTCGCCGACTCGATACTCTCATCGAGCGGACTGTGCCCAACGTCTGTAAGAAGGTGAGATGGAACACTCCCTTCTATGGCATTGAAGGGAATGGCTGGTTCCTCGCCTTCCATTGTGTCACCAAGTACATCAAAGTCGCATTCTTCCGCGGCACGTCACTGCAACCGGCTCCTCCGGAAGAGTCCAAGCAAAAGCAAGTCCGCTACCTGCACATCTATGAGGATGGCCCGTTCGACGAATCGCAGTTCGTGGACTGGGTGCAGCAAGCCAGCCAATTGCCCGGCGAACGGATGTGAAAGTTGTCGGTATGGGGTGGGGCGCGGTCTATGGAGTTAGAAATGTCTGCTGATCCATCGCCAGGTTGGCGTGAGTTCCAAATTGAAGAAGCCGGTTCCACTGGCGGGCATTGCGAGTGTTGTGGAACGACCACGAAACGTGTCTGGGGATTTGTTCGCCGCAATGCAGAGCCTGTCGGTGCTTACTTTGTCGCGTGGACTCAAGGCAAACCCGATCACGGAGCCAAGTTCGATTTGATTCTTGGGAAGTGGGGAGATGCCGCGATCAAGGATGACCGTTACGCAGTTGCGTTGGATTACCGGTTGATCGAAGGAACTCCACAGTTCATGGTTGTTGATGCTCTCAACCGCGCGACTTCAGGAAGCCCTCTCGTCGGAACGGCCCTAAAGCGAACGGACGTGATTGGAACTCCGTTAGCAACACAAGTCTTCGCCATTGTGGATGCTGTCTACATGTCTGACAGTGCGGGCGAATTGCGTCAGTGGAACGAATACTAAGTTTGGTGGCTTCATCTGTCACAAAGCAAAGCGACAACAACTCATGAAAAAGAAGAGCAGCCCAAAAGAAGGACCAGCGACCAAGTCACAGTCAGTCGAGGCGAAAATCAACGAGCTCAGCGACTGGCGGAGCGAGATGCTGGCCCGGGTGCGCACGCTCATCCAGCAGGCGGACCCTGAAATTGTCGAAGAAGTGAAGTGGCGGAAGCCGTCTAACGGGATGCTTGGGGTTCCGGTCTGGTCGCACGACGGAATCATCTGCACGGGTGAGACCTACAAGACCGCCGTGAAACTGACCTTCGCCAAGGGGGCCTCGCTGGAGGATCCTGCAGGCCTGTTCAACTCCAGCCTCGAAGGCAACACCCGGCGTGCCATCGACATTCATGAAGGAGACAAGATCAACGACAAGGCGTTCAAGGCACTCATCCGTGCTGCGGTCGCTTTGAATACGTCCAAGTGAGTCCCGTCATCTACGATTTGAACCGCTCTTTCAAAAACTCCTTCAGTGCCGCATTGCGAATGTGCCCGATCTGTGTGAACCGTAGCCGAATGACATCAAGGCCGTCGCGATGAGGTTCGATCCCCGGTTCGATACCGAAGGCCGCGACTTGCCCCAGCTGGATCGAGCCCGTCGGAACAAACACGTTCAGATCAACGCCGGCAGGACGCTTAGTGACGATGTTGGCCAACGGTGTCTTGCCCGAGGCAAAGTTCACGACCACCTTCTGCGTCCAATCGACCTTGGCATCCGGCAGCAATGTATCGAGCAGCGCGACCACTTCTTCCAGAACCTCAACATCCCACTCGATCGATCCGGACAGGAACCCCTTGCGCATCAGGTGCCACTTGCGACCAAGCTTCTTCCAGGGGGTCAAGTCTTCAATGTCCAACGCGCTGGCGTTCGCTCGTTCCAGAAACGACTCACACGCTTTCGCGAAGAACTTTGCGAAGGCTTTCGATTCGATATCAGCCGGATCGATCAGCGACACGGTGACATCTTCGAACGGACCGTTCGCCGCCGGACGAATCTGCACGCGCGGTTGCCGGTTGTAGACAGGAACGTCATCCAGATCATTCACGTCTTTCAGACCCAATTCGCTGAGCAACGTCGCTTCATCGAACGTCTTCTTGCCGACACGGAACTTCAGCGACAGCAGCCATTCGTCGCCCGTATACGCATGCAGAAACCAGCCATACGACTTTGTTTTTGCCATCACTTCGACGGTGCTGCGTTCGGCCCAGTTGGTCGGCGCGAACTCACCCGAGGCTTCGATCTGGTCAATGATCTGGGTCAGCATGTCGCCCTTCCAGCGACGCGGTTTGCCGTTGTTGGCCAATCCAGTCTCGGTGTGCCATTTGCGACCATCCATTTCCCAAGGCATCTTCGCTTCGGCACCGATCGACTTCGGATCAACGTCGCCCGCCTTCTTCTTGCGAGCCGCCACGGCATCAAACGAATCACGATTGCCGCGGCTCCCTTCAGCCAGCACGCCTGCCAGGATCTCGCCCGTCAGCGAACGATGGACACCGTTCGAAGCGACACCCGTTTGCTTGCGACCCGGTGTTTCACCCTTGGGCAACTGTTGGAGGGCGTATTCAGCGACCTGTTCAGGCGTTCCCTGGGCGACGATCCAACCTCCTTCGCTCCCGGCCTGCGGACCGACGTCGATCATCCAGTCGGCCGTCTTGATGACATCCAGATTGTGCTCGATCACCACCACGGTGTTACCCGCATCCACCAGACTATTCAGGATCTTCAGCAACTTGCGGATGTCATCAAAGTGCAGGCCGGTGGTCGGTTCGTCGAGCAGATACAGCGTCTTGCCCGACTGAGGCTTCGCCAGTTCCGCAGCCAGCTTCACGCGTTGTGCTTCACCGCCCGAGAGAGTCGGAGCGGATTGGCCGAGCGTCAGATAGTCCAATCCAATCGCCGCCAAGACCGACAGCGGTCCGCGGATCTTGGGGATGTTATCGAACAGCTCCAGAGCCTGGCCGATCGGCATGTTGAGCACATCGGAAATACTCTTGCCGCGATATTTGACCGCCAGCGTTTCCGAGTTGTACCGCTGCCCATGACAGACATCGCACTCAACCCAGACATCGGGCAGGAAGTGCATTTCGATCAGCTTCTGCCCGTTCCCTTCGCACGCATCGCAGCGTCCGCCGGCTCGATTGAACGTAAACCGGGCAGCTCCATAGCCACGCACCTTGGCTTCGGGCAACTGAGCGAACAGTTCGCGAATATGTTCGAAGACGCCCGTGTAAGTCGCGGGATTCGATGCGGGAGTTGTCCCCAGCGGTTGCTGATCAACGACGATCAACTTGCTGAGGTGTTCCAACCCCAACAGTTCGTCATAAGGACCCGGCTGAGTCGACAGACGATGCAACTTACGAGCGATCGCGCGCGCCAGCGTGTCATCGATCAGCGAACTTTTGCCCGACCCACTAACACCTGTGATCGCGGTAAACGTTCCCAGCGGAATGCGCAGATCGACATTCCGCAGGTTGTGTTGCCGAGCACCCAACAATTCCAACCACCCGCCACCCGGTGGCTTCAGTTCGCCATTGCTGTCCGCCTTCGGAGCGGCGGGTTCCTCATCGAGCAACGTCTTCTTCCGTCGCTTGGCCGCAGGCTTCTCCACGGTCTTCTGTGCCACTGGTTGGCCGCTTCGGACAACCAGTGCTTCCGCGTCCGCCGAAGTCCCCAACCGGCGAGTATTCGGAATCACGATCTCCTCGCGACCCGACAGGTACTTCCCGGTCAGCGACAGTTCGCTCTTGTGCATCTCGCGCGGCGTACCTTGAGCGGTGATCGTACCGCCGAAGCGACCGGCCCCCGGACCAAAGTCATACAGCCGATCCGCCGCCTCCAGCACTTCGCGATCATGCTCGACCATCACGACCGTGTTCCCCAGATCACGCAGCTTCTTGAGAGCCGTCAGCAGCCGACCGTTGTCACTGGGATGCAAACCAATCGTCGGTTCATCAAGGACATACAGCACACCCGTCAGCGCCCGGCCGATCTGGCCAGCGAGGCGAATGCGCTGCGTTTCACCACCCGACAATGTCGGCAGTGTTCGGCCCAAGGTCAGGTAATGCAGGCCGACATCCACCAGGAACGACAGTCGCGATGTGGCCTCGCCCAGCAGGTCTCCGGCGATTCGCTTCTGCGTCGCGGTCAGCTTCAAGTCACTCAGGAAGGGCAGGGCATCGCGGAGCGGCAGTTCACAGACTTGCTTGATCGACTTATTACTCAGCCGCACCGCGGCAGCATCGCCGCGGACGCGGCTCCCCTGACAGGCGGAGCAGGGGACTTCGCCCACCAGCCCGAACAGCTTCATGCGGTAGTCGTACGACAGCGTGGCGGCCTGTTCGATCGTCGGATACAGCCCCTTGTATTGGAACCGCAGGCCGGATGGGGCCGTCGTCGCCTTCTTGCCTTTTCGCTCTGCAGCGTCCAAAGGAATCCACTGGTCGCCGGTGCCGTACAAGACGGCTCGCTGCTGCACCGCATCCAATTGAGCAAACGCGACATCCAGCGGGATATCGCATTCGTGAGCCATCGCCGTCAGCATCTGCTTGAACAGCGGACTCTTCACTGGATCAGGCCACGCGGTGACCGCACCATCGCCCAGGCTGCGCGTCGGGTCGGAGATCAAGGCATTCAGGTTGGTCCCTTGCTGCGTGCCGATCCCTTCACAGACTTCGCACCAGCCCAGCGGGCTATTGAACGAGAAGTTATGCGGCGACAGTTCTTCGAAGCTGCGGCCACAGTGCTCGCACGACCGATGCAGGCTGAAGGGCAGCGTCTTCCATTTCTTCTCGTCGCGTTCGTCGTCGACAACCGCCACGCGAATCAGACCCTTGCCCAGGTCAAACGCGAGCTCGACCGATTCGGCCAGTCGCGACCGATTCGACGAGGCCTTCTTCCCTTCGCGTTCGGCCGTTCCCACGGTGACGCGATCAACGACGATCTCGACGACGTGCTTCCGCTTGCGATCGATCTCGGGGACTTCATCCAGTGTGTACGTCACGCCATTGATACGAACGCGGCGAAAACCTTGCTCAGCAAGCCGTTCCCACAGCTTCGAATACTGTTGGCCGACCGTCACTTCTTGAGGAGCCAGAATCAGCAACCGGCCCGGAGCTTCGACCGTCCCCATCGCCATCAGCTTGTCGATCACGTCGTCGGTCGTCTGCGACTGAACCGGGACGTTGCAGTCAGGACAGTATTGGGTTCCCAACCGAGCAAACAGAATTCGCAGGTAGTCGTAGATCTCGGTGACTGTTCCGACAGTCGATCGCGGCGTATTGCCAACGGTCTTCTGCTCGATCGCAATCGAAGGCTGCAGACCGTGAATATGCTCCACACGCGGCTTGGGCATCTGGCCGAGGAATTGTCGAGCGTACGACGACAGCGATTCGACGTAGCGCCGCTGGCCTTCGGCATACAGCGTGTCCATCGCCAGCGAACTCTTGCCGGAGCCACTGGGGCCACAGAAGACGCTCATCATGTCGCGAGGGATCTTCAGATCCAGGTGCTGCAAGTTATGTTGCGAGGCCCCGCGGACGACGATCGAAGTGTCCGCTCCATCGGCGGTGTCCTTGAGGGCCACCGAGGTCTGCCAGCGGTGACTGGTTGCCGGAGCACGAAGCGCAGCCACAGCAGTCTTCGCAGCCTTCTTGCCTTTCTTGGCACCCGCTTTTGGCGTCTCGACAGGCATGACCAGACGCAATGCTTGGCCGGTGTAGGACTCCTCGCACTGGACGATCTCTTCGGGCGTTCCCGCGGCCAGGATGCGACCGCCACCCGATCCCCCTTCGGGACCAAGATCGATGACCCAGTCGGCCGTCTTGATGACGTCCAGATTATGTTCGACGACGATGACAGTGTTGCCCGCTTCCACGAAGCCGTGCAGCACTCGCAGCAGATGTTCGATGTCGACGAAATGCAGACCGGTGGTCGGTTCATCAAGAATGTAGATCGTCTTGCCGGTCGATCGCTTGCTCAGTTCGCGAGCCAGTTTGACTCGTTGAGCTTCCCCCCCCGACAACGTCGGCGACGGCTGGCCGAGCTTGATGTAATCCAGCCCCACGTCATGCAGCGTCTGCAGCGATCGCTTAAGTTTGGGATGGTTCTCGAAATGTTCGAGGGCCTGCTGGACATCCATCTCCAGCACATCGGTGATGTTCTTCCCTTTGTACCGAACGTCCAACGTTTCTTTGTTGAACCGGCGTCCCTGGCAGACAGGGCACGTCACCCAGATATCCGCGAGAAAATCCATTTCCAGCTTGTTCGATCCATTCCCTTCGCAGGCTTCGCAGCGGCCTCCTTCGACGTTGAACGAGAACCGGCCGGGCTTGAAGCCGCGCAGCTTCGATTCGGGGAGCTGCGTGTACAGATCCCGCACCAGATCGAACAACTTCACATACGTCGACGGGTTCGATCGGGGTGTTCGACCAATCGGACTCTGGTCGATATCGATCGCTTTGTCGATGTGCTCCAAACCAGTGAAGCAAGTGTGTTCTCCCGGATTGCCGACCCCTTTATTAATGTCGCGATTCAGGACTTCCCAGAGGATGTCGTTCACCAGGGAACTCTTGCCGCTGCCGCTGACACCGGTCACGCAGATGAACTTGCCGAGCGGAAATTGGGCGGTCACGTCCTTCAAGTTGTGATGCTTCGCCCCGGTGATCTCGATCGCCAGGCCATTGCCCGGTCGGCGGACAGAGGGAATTTCAATCTTGCGACGGCCGGAGAGAAACGCGCCCGTCAGGCTGCGTGCCGACTTCTTCATGTCGTCAACAGAACCCTGAACGACAATCTCACCGCCGCGAACTCCGGGGCCCGGGCCAAAGTCGACGACATAATCAGCCGCCTGCATCGTCTCTTCATCGTGCTCGACGACAATGACGGTATTCCCCTGATCGCGCAAGTCTTTCAGGCTGTCCAGCAGCATCGTGTTGTCGCGCGGATGCAGACCGATCGATGGCTCGTCCAGAATGTAGACAACTCCGACCAGCCCGCAACCGATCTGACCCGCCAACCGAATGCGTTGCGTCTCACCCCCCGACAGCGTTGGGGCGGTGCGGTCGAGTGTCAGATAGTCCAAGCCGCAGCGCAGCAGGAAGCCGAGTCGGCCGCGGATCTCTTTCAAGACTTCGGTCGCGATGAAGCGACCGGTGTCATCGAGGACCAGTTCTCCGAAGAAGTCCCAGGCATCGACGACGCTGAGCGAACAGACTTGAGGCAGCGACAACGAAGCTGGTTCTTTGTTCGACGCGCCTGGCAGCGAAGTCGATGTGACCAGGTAACTGCTGGCTTGCTTGTTCAAGCGGTGGCCGTGACACGTCGAGCAGCCCGTCTCGTGCATGTACTTTTCGAGCTGCATGCGTCGCATTGGATTGCGAGTGGTCCGATACTCCTCGAGCAGCTCGGGGATGAACCCCGCATACGTTCCGCCACGCTTCCACAGGCCCTTGGAATGGCGATAAGAGAACGTGATGTTGCGAGCACCCAGTCCATACAAAAACAGTTGCTTGGCCGCTTCGGGCAGGTCGCGCCACTTCATCTTGAAGAACGAATCTTCGGCCATCTCCAGGTCGATTTCGATAGCGCGGCCCACCCCTTTCAGGACGTGCTTGCGCCATTTGCCGATCGAACTGAGTTTCCCCAGGATCGCGATCGCCCCCTTCTGGATCGACAGCGAATCATCGGGGACCAGCCGATCGTGTCGAAAATCGAATCGCACTCCCAGGCCATTGCAATCGGGACACATCCCCTGCGGGCTGTTGAAGCTGAACAGTTGCGGCGAAGGCGGGTCATAGCTGATACCGCAATGGGTGCAGGCGTAGTCTGTCGAATAGAGCCTGTCGTGAGCCGCGGTCGGAGGGACGCTGTCCCCGTCTTCGTCAAACTCCTCTTCGCGTGGCTTGGTCTTGGACCCCTTCCTGCGCTTGGCTTCCGCCGGAGCTTCGTCACTGCCCGCATCGGGGGAGTCCGATTCGGTCGCGACGATCAAGCGTCGTTGGGCCAAGTTCAAGGCCGATTCAATCGCTTCCGCGACCCGCGACCGAGTCGACTTGCCGGCCACCAGCCGATCGACAATGACATCGATCGTGTGCTTCATCTGCTTGTCGAGCTTCAAGTCATCCGAGAGCTGGACCACTTTGCCGTCAACGCGGGCTCGCAGGAAACCTCGCTTCAGCAGATCGATGAACAGATCTTTGAACTCGCCCTTCTGCCGCTGGACGACGGGAGCCAGCACCTGAAACTTGGTTCCTTCGGGCAAGCGCAGGATGCTGTCGAGGATATGTTCGCGAGTCTGGGCCGTGATGGCTCGACCGCATTGATAGCAACTGGGATGGCCAACTCGCGCGAACAGCACGCGCAGGTAGTCATAGATCTCGGTGATTGTGCCGACGGTCGAGCGGGGATTGCGGCCGCTGGACTTCTGCTGGATCGAGATCGACGGAGCCAAACCCGTGATCGAATCGACTTCGGGCTTGGGCATCTGCCCCATGAACTGCCGTGCGTACGACGACAGAGATTCGACGTAGCGGCGCTGTCCTTCGGCATACAGCGTATCGAACGCCAGCGAGCTCTTTCCCGATCCGCTGACCCCCGTCAAAACGATCAGTTTGTTGCGTGGAAGGGTGAGGCTGACATTTTGGAGGTTATGTTCGCGCGCACCACGAATGACAATATCGGAAGAGGCCATGTCTCTTTCAGATTGGATTCTGCAGGATGATTCGGAGGGATACGGCGAGCAGCCGGTCGAATCCATCAGCAGATCGTTCTGCATCCGTGATCGCACTGAACTGCCGAGGGACCGCCAACGCGTCCATTGCGGGCGGCGTGAATCATACGCAAGTCGGTCAAAGAATTCCCTCGCCCCACTCATCGGCCGGTTCTTCGGCTTTGACGACGATCGGCGGTTCAGGTGGAATGTTGGTTTCAGGTGCGGGCGGAGCGACCTTCAGTGCCTGCTCGACGATGGCCTTCGCAGCCGGTTCAACCTTGGCCACTTCGGCTGGCGGCTTGATCGTCGGCTCGGAACCAGTCCCATCAGGACGTGGCCGCCGCGGGCCGGTTCGTTCGGGCGGCAACGACGATGGGTGAGGCTGCAGCACCGGCATGTCGTCGATCCCGAATTCCGACGAGCGGACCTCGTGTTCGTGGAGCGATTGATACGGCCGTGGCGCGACGGTCCGTTCGGACACGATCGCCATGAAAGTCCCTTCGGGCTTGCAGTAGCAGGTCAGTGTCGTCACGTCGCCCATTAGTTTGCGTTCGCGATTGCAGGCCGGACAACGCCAGGTTCGCCTGACGTCGTTGCCGAGTTTGTATCCAGGACCCTTCATGGGATGTTCCTTATTTATTCAATTCGATCAAGAGGACGAGCCTCCTGCTGAGCCGAGATCATTGTTGTGCGAGCATCGAAAATCACCACTGGATCGAACATCTGGTGTGGCACGTCCCTGAAGCTTCGTGAAGGGCGTGGGAATCGCTCGCAGCCCCAGACCACGCCCTTCGAAGACTCAGGGACGTGCCACACCTGTTTTCGTTTGTGAGTTTTATTGTTTCCAAAGTTCGTGCGTGTGGCTGACTAGTTTTTCTAAACCGTATTCACTGATTTCGTTGGCAAACGTGGCGGACACGCCGACAGGGGCCAAGTCTGTGATCAAGCGGCCCTGTGGCGTGCGGCCTTTGATGCGGTTGATGAATAGATCGCGGAAGATGTAGTTGTTGTTGGCGTCCATTCCGCAGGCCTCCGTGATCCGCGAAATCTTGCGTGAGCCGTCTTCGGAATAGCGGGCCAGTTGCACGACCAGGTTGATCGCGGATGCGACCTGGGCTCGAGCGACATAAACGGGCAATTCGATTTCGGACATCAATGACAACGTTTCCAGACGGATCAGCGCATCACGTGGTGTCGTTGCGTGGACCGTGGTCAAGCTCCCTGCGTGACCGCTGATCATCGACTGCACCATATCCAACGCTTCGCCGCCGCGGACTTCACCGACGATGATCCGGTCGGGTCGCATTCGCAACGACGCCTTGAACAGATCGCGGACCGAAACCCCGCCGCGACCCATCGAATCGGGTTGCTGCACTTCCAGATACATCGTATGCGGCTGGGCAAGCCTCAATTCTGAACTATCTTCGATCACAACGATGCGTTCGTCTTCGGGAATCGCGGTCGAGACCGCGTTCAACAGCGATGTCTTTCCGGTTCCGGTTCCCCCGGCGACGATGATGTTCTTCTTCAGCCGGACGCAGATCTCCAGAAATTCTTTAGCCGATTCAGACATGCTTCCCAGATGGATCAGGTCTTCCATCCCGAAGATGTCGCGGTTGAACTTGCGAATCGTCAGGTAGATTCCGCGCCGGGCACTCGGGGGGAGGACCACATGCACTCGCGAACCGTTGGGGAGGCGCGCGTCCATGATCGGCCGATCCCGGTCGATTTCGCGATTCACGAACTGAGCGACGTTATGAACTGCGGACAGCAGCGCGTCGTGGCTGGGGAACGACGCGTTCGTTCGTTCGAGTCGCCCGCGGCGTTCGATGTAAATCTCGTTAAAGCCGTTCACCATGATTTCGGTGACCGTATCGTCTTCCAGAAACGCGCGGATCGGCGTCAGGAAGAAATCGACACTGGCTTCAAAAATGGCGTCGCGAGACATGAAAGGGGCAGTGCGAGGAGTAAGGCCCGAAGGCGAAGCGCGGAACTATGAGCCTGTGATTCTAGCCGCTCACAGAACGGGACACCATCCGTAGATCATTGCTCTCGGCCAAAGTTCCAGACATAGTGACTGATGCGATTCCGCAGCTCTCGCAGGCATTCTTCTTCTCACTCTTTTTGATCCACCGCCGTGGAAACGGATAGCCATCGTGTCCAGCCGCAAGCCGGGATATTTGTTTGGCATTTTGTTGCTGGCGGTGCTCTGTTCTTCGCCCCAGTTGTTTTTTGTGTCTCTCATCGTCCAGAACGGTCGGTACGATCAGTTCATGCCAGCTCTGCTATTGCAGGAATGGGGTCGCGTTCAGCGGGATGAAGACTCATTCGGTGACTTCTGGCAGGATCGATTCGTTCAATTCGGCTACCACGGCCAAATCAACGGTGTCGTACCTTGGACATTGAACCTGATCGATCCGCGAACCAGAGTCGCAACATCATTGACTGGAGAGACGGTCGGGGGGGCTCAAGTTCTTGTCTTCGGATCCCGTCTCTGGGTGATTGGAACTAACTCTGCCGTCGAATTGGTCGATGGAACGTTCCAGCCTTCCTCGATGGTTCATCCGAATCTATATCCGGAAGTCCAGCAGCGGTTTTTGTGGGATGGAGAGCCGGTATTCCTCAGAAGCTCGACCCCCGGTTTTACGATCTTCACTTTCAATGGAAAGGCCTGGAAGCGCAGTTATGATCTGGTGCTGCCGGACACGGTGTTGATCGATGGCATCCCGATCAACTTCAAAAAGGCAAGCCGCGCGGTGTGCATCAACGACGGCGATCGACTTCATCTCTTTTTGGATGTCGAAGGCCGCATGCTGCATCGCGAAGGATTGCAGTTGCGCGTGTTCCCCGGTCCGGCGACGGCGAACGGCAGTCCGGTGGAGTCGCCTGTTTCAGCACTCTACGCGGAGAACACGCCCGCCGATGTCGCGGGTTGGTCGGTCGTCAACAAATCACCGATGGTCGGCAGATCCCTCTCTTTGTCATACCAGGAGTTTCCCAATCACGTTGGCCTGCTCGTGGACGGAAAGCCTGCCGCAATCGTGGTGGATGCTGACGATGCCAGTGCGGTCGTCGGACACCTGTTTCGCTTCGACAACGGACACTGGTCTGAGTTCGCAACGCAAACTTTTCCCTTCGGAACCGCGATCGTTCGCGCGGCGATCTGCCAGGATCACCAGACATCATTCGTTCTGGCGACGACATCGACTGGATTACTGCATTTGTACGAGGTCGATGCGAAGGGTATCAAATTCATTCCGGGAACTCAGACCGTCCAGTTTCGCAATTTTATGGCGGCGCACGCGCTGGTCTGGGCGGTGACGATACGGGTGATGACGCTCTTGCTTGGCGGAGCGTATGGATTGGGCGCCACGGTTTTGATGTGGTTCTACACGCGGCCCGACTATGGGTTCGGCTCGCAGCAGGTGAGGTTGGCGGGAATTGTGCGGCGTGCCATCGCGCGGCTGATCGACTTCGGACTGATTGGTCTGTCGACCGTGGCATTGATCTGGTGGCTGACGCGCGACATGGACTGGTTGTCGCTGATCGAGGCGTTAAATCTGCAAGTTTCCCATCCGACGGTGGAATCGGCGATTCGAATCATCTGCACGCTAATTCTGTGGCTGGTGCTTTGTGAAGGGTTGACCGTGGTGGCTCAAGCCCGCTGGGGCCTGACCGTGGGAAAATGGTGTTGCGGTTTGCGAGTGTTTCAAACGTCGCTACGGCCGTGCGGAATCTACAGAAGCCTGGTGCGTGAAGTCGTATTGTGGATCGACGCGTGCGGCCTTCTCTGTTGGACGCCCGGCATCGCCAGCATTGCTCTGACGGACCGTCGTCAACGGTTAGGGGACATCATCGGCGATACGATCGTGGTGATTAAGTCGACGATGAAGCAGCCACAATTTCGCAATGACGAATCTGAAAAAAGCGGGCAGACGGCTGGGGTCGACCAACGGGAGCCACCAGAAGTTGCAGAGACGCCAAATGATTAAGGGATTCTTGGTATCTCTATCTAGCGGTACAGCTTCATTCCAACGAACGCTTTGAAGGGAATGCGATGCGACTTCGATTTGCGGGAACAACTATTTTTGTGGCAATGCTCGTGGTGCTCGCCAGTTCAGTGAGCGCGTTTGCTGCGCGATACGTTCCGATTGCGATTCGCTTGAACGGTGTCGTGTTGCTTAAGGGAAACGATAGCGACAGTGGTCATCGAGATTTTGATCAAGTCTGGAATGATCTCCATAAGGTTCAGTTCGCGGTCACGGATGAGTTCACCAAGAAGTATGTAAAACAGGACACCAAGGAAGTCGTCCTGGAATGCACCGACAAAGACGCGGATGAACCCGACTTGGTAATCGATGAATCTTATGGCGGCGAGGCCCGCGTTCGCACGCTCAAGATTCATCGAGTGAAACCGGATCGATTCAATCAAGAATGGACGCTGGACAAGGACCAGTTAACGCAACTCTTTTACACACGCGAAATCCCGCGAAATCGCGTGGCTGAATTGGCCAAGCCGCGGGGTGATCGAGTCGTGAAACCGTCTGATGGTCAGAAACGACATATCGCGATCACAGTCGCCGCGAACGATGTCATGCTGCTCGAAGGATCGAATGACGATGATGGTCGTCGCGATGCGGATGCGATCTGGGATGATCTGCCAAATGTCCGGCTCAAAGCCTCGGAAGCATTTCTGAAAGAATACGGGAAGACTGATTTTCAGCTCGTGACATTCAAGTGTACCGTGAATGTGACTCACGCTGGCAAGTGCCGAGATGTCGAGTTTCGTCTCAAGCGCGTGATGACCGATGAACAGGGCCGCGAATGGGTGCTGTCTGCGGATGACGTCAAAGACAAATTTGATTCTCGCGACATCTCCAGAGAGTTGGCGACGCAACTCAAGAACCCTCAACGCAGTCGATTTCGGCGGTGAGCGAATGCGGGGAACTCAGGTCTCAGGAGACGCATGGGATTTATGCCGCGTGCGAATCGTATGCGCCTCAGCGATGACCAATCGATACGTGCTCCCGCATTCGTGTGACATCTCTCTGCTTACAGTTCCCCTCGCTGCATCGACACGTACCTATTTGTGGCGTGGCATGAGCCATCGAAACAATACCTGTTGTCGCGATTCTCTTCGGGACTTCGTAGCAATGCTCCGCAGTATTGATCTACACACTCGGCAAATAATTCGAGCTTTTCGGCGTAAGGCCGTTTGTCGACCATGAACTTCACTCCATTGATCCAGAGCAGCAAATTGATATCGGCGCGAAAACAATGCTCTTTTCCGTTAGAGACAATTAACTCAATCGCAAGCGAACCTTCTTCGTACTCGACAAACAAAATATGGGGCGATTCTTCAAACTCTGCCGCTAAGCCACGAGGGCGTGAGTAAGTTGCTCGATAGACATAACCGTACCGAGCAAGCACGCTGCCCAAGATCTTTTGACACTGCGAGCCGAATTCAACCTGTTCGTCCTGGCTCATGATTCCTGTATCGTCTTTTCTCAGCGGACGAATTGCAAATCGATGCCAACGAAGTCACACCTTCGCGCCGGTCACTTGTCTTCAATGCCATTTTTCTCGTCCTTTCCCCACCAAGTGAGATCTTCCCGCTGCTGGATAGACACATTCGTAGGGTCGGACAGTTGGAACGAATAACGATAACCGCTGGTCGACAAGGCGTGAAGCACACCATCCTGGATCGAAAGCTCGTCGAAGGGATTGGAACCGCTGAAGAAAGCAACCCAGCGGAGCTCGGAGGAACTCGAGTCACGCTCTTTCTCTACGGCCACGTACCCGAAGGAGCCGTTCCCACTGCACTCGCCAGACTCGATTCTCAACTGATGACCTGCAAATTTTGTTCTGATCTCACGAAGACGACTAACCCATGTCAGGAGAGAAGAATGGAGCGGATTGCCGAGCCCCTCAACAAGCACTGCCAACCAGGTGCTCTGACGAAGCACCTTCAAACTTGTCGCACGAGACGATAGCGGCATATCGCTCGAAAGAATTGCAATCGTGCCGTCGCCGAATTGAATCGAGTCGTTCGCGAGGCATGTTTCTCCTCTCCAGAGAGCCTCTGCCAAATCGCGGTCGTCGTCCGTCGCGTTCATAGCGTTGCTGCCTCGGAGATAGCGCGAACAGCGATGATCTGGGGGTTCGAAGACGTCGATCCCGGCACCCAGCCGTAGTCTCGCGAAACGCTCCAACCACAGCCACCCGTGATACTAAATTGGCATGATACCGCATTTGTCTCGTGTCAGCTTGACGCCTCTAGATTTCCTGAGCAAGGATTGAACGGAAGCGGTGGAAGAAAAATCTCCGTCGATTAGCTCCTTCGCTTCGTTAAGCAACGCGCTGGCATACTGCGACAGGACTTGTTCTAGAGCAAACCTGTGAGTTTCTTCCGTCGCCATCCCATTTCGTTCACTGGAAAGGCGTAGATCAACCGGCATTGCAGAGTGGTTGTCCCCATATTTGACTCGCAGAAAAGTCCGCAATTCGATGATTGGTACTTTTCCGGACTCTCCGTAAAACGAACGACACTGTGGGACGATCCCGTTCTCGGCTCGGTAGACACCCACCGAGATTGCGGCACCCCTTACGTCCCAATTCACGTCAACGGCAACGTTCGTGCGTTTGTTCGTAAAAGTGGATCGGACGTCGAACTGGGGAGTACTTTCGTTCCCGGAATGGTGAATTGCGATCTCATTGAATCCATAACGGATCAGCGCCTGGAATGCAGGGCAAATGCTGGCGCTGAATCCTCCATCAAAATCGCCTGCTGTCATTTTCAATCCTATTGCACAGCTGGAGTGCGAAAGTTACTTCTCTTTCTTCTTGGCGAACGCTTCGACATCAATCGCGGCTTTAGTCTGTGCTCCGGGTTTTCCTAGGAAGCCGAGATCTTTGAACCAATCTATGTACCGATCCGTCCAAGTTCCAAACGGGATACCGCCGCGAGCCGTTAAGCCGCCGCCGTGGCCTCCGTTGCCGTAAATGTGCATCTCCAGGTTGGGGACTCCTGCCTTTAACATCGCAGTGAAGTAGTCCGCCGCCCACAAGGCGTGGATTCGGTCACCCGATCCTGCCGAGGCGATGAAGCTGGGTGGAACATTCTTGGGAATCTTCGTCGCCGCATCTTGTGTGAACGGAGTCGGACCCGGATAGATCACACCCACAAAATCGGGCCGCGCCGAGACCTTTGCCAGTGGGTCAGCAGGGTCGCTGTTCTCGCGTTCAAAGTCATCGAAGAACAAGGCGGTCGGGGCCGACAGTTCGGCACCTGCAGAAAAGCCCATGATCCCAATCTTGGCCGGATCCAGCTTCCATTCGGCCGCGTGCGAACGGACCAGACGAATTGCTTGAAAGGCGTCATTCACGGCGTCCGTCTTGGGTTCGTAGCCGTCAACTCGCAAACGATTGCGGAGAATGATCGTTGAGACGCCCTGCTTCTTGAAGAATGCGACAAAGTCTCCGCCTTCAGGGCCGACCCAGAGAATCTGATGGCCACCCCCTGGCGCGATGATCACCGCGGCACCCGTGTTTGGCGGTTCGTCACCGGCAAGATGCACTTCGATGGAAGGGTTATGGATATTGATGACGTTGAGAGTCTTGTCCGACTTGTTCTTCAGGCTGGTGTTGTATTTTTCAGCCTCGTGAACTCGATCTTGTTTCAGTCGTGATGACCCGGTCGGGTACAACGACAGCACTTGTCCATTCTGCAAGATCGGCTCGGGAACGAACGGTGCTTTCGTAGCGGGGTCTTGCGCGAGCGCCACGTGACAACAGACCAGGATGAGAACCAGCGGACCAGGCGAGAGCTTCATGGTTGGCTTTCAAAGAGGAGGGGTCACCGCAGACCACGCATCATCATGCGATCGCATCGTAGCAACGCGGCTTTCCTGTCGCACTCACAGGGCGATCAAAGGCCGCTTTCCGCCCGGCGGGGGATATCGCGTGCCCCAGTAAGTCGGCGAGAATCCAGTGGGGACAGGTCCCTATCATCACGACACAGCCTTAGTGAACCCCTCCCTGGATCTGATCCGTCTGTCGATAGTTAGGTGGAATGGGCTCCGGAAGTGCGCCGCTGGTGGTGGATGTTTTGACAAACCGATTGCCTTCACAGGATTCGCTGTTGATGATCGGCTCCTGATTGCGGTTTCTTATTGGTCGCAAAATAATCGGGAGATACCTAATCGCCTTCTCCCAATAGAACGATCTCTGTTCACCGGAATGACGCTTCGCAACCTGAGGTGCCCTTGTCCAGTCGCAAACCGGGATACCTGATCGGCCTGTTTCTGCTGGTGCTGGTCTTGTCGGCACCTCAGTGGATGACGTGCATTGAGGTGGCGGAACAGTGTTATCGTTGGCGTCGTTGGCCGCAACTTCCCAACCTTGAGGACTGGAGTCGATGTATCGAGCGAGACCCGTTGGGTGCTGCGGCACCCGATTGGCACGGTCGATATCTCCAGGTCGACTCCGGTGAATGGGTGAGGAACACCTATCATTGGCGAGTAACCGCTCTGGATCCGCGGACTCGCCAACTGTCGTTGATCGGTGGGAAGATTACCGGCGGCAATGATATGTGCCCCATTGTATTCGGCGATCGATTGTGGCTGGTCAGTTCCGGCGAGGCCTACGAGTTCGTGGACGGGGTGCCACAGCCCACCAACTTTGTCCGCCCCATATTAAAGGGTGGACCACACGAGCATTTTCTGCTTGGTGAGAACCCTGCCTATTTCCAAAGGATGCGCAATGGAATCGAAGTGAGTTCATTCACAGAAGGTGCCTGGACCACGACGCATGAATTGATCCTGCCGGACAGGCGGGAGTGGTCGATTACTGATGATCCATTCAATATTGACCATCTTTGGATGAACCGATGTATTGTTCACGACGGTCAGACTCATTTGTTTATGACCGCAAATCGATCGCTGATGTACCGGAAAGGTTTGGAGCTGAAGCCACTCACGGACGAACCGGCATCGGCATTACGCATGTCCAATCACGATCCGGAAATCACTCCTTGGACGCGGGTGTGCGTGCTTCCCAGAGAGTCTAGCGAAATCGAAGGGAACTGGGTTTGCGGAATGCTTCTGGATGGCCAACCGATCGCTCTGACAATTGAGGTCCATCACGATGGCCGCTCGATCGGCCAGCTTTATCGGCTCGATGGAACGAAATGGACTCCATTTGCCTCACAAGCGTTCCCCCTTGGGTCGACTTGGTTTCGAACTTTGAATGGCGGCGATGGTAAGCCAGGTCTCCTGATCGTGAATACGTCGGTGAGATCTTACGTTTACGACGTCGATGAATCTGGCTTCCGATTGATCCCCTGGAAGTATGCGACGGGAATCACTTCGCTCAAGCTGTATCCCACGTTGCTGCAGTATGGTGCCGTGCTGGTTGTAACATCCATCTTGAGCATGCTGCTGGGGGTTGGCGTGTGGCTGTTGATGGATCATTACACGCGCCCCGACTATTCGTTTCGAGACCAAGCTGTGTCACTGGCGTCGGTCGGTCGACGTGGGTTGGCGCGGGTGCTCGACTTTGGCTTGGTTGTCTCGTCGACGATCGGACTGGGATGGTTTCTGCTACGAGATCTGGACTGGATCTTACTCGCCGAAGTGGTGAATAGTGGAGCCGATCATCCGATGAAACAACTGGTGGTCCGTGCGGTCTGGTTGCTGATGATGTGGCTGTGTACGTTCGGCACGGTCCTGGTGATGGCTCAAGGCCGCTGGGGCATTACACCGGGCAAGTGGTGCTGTGGTTTGCGAACAGTTCAATCGTCTCTTAGACCTTGTGGTTTTGCGAAAAGCCTGGTTCGCGAAGTGGTGCTATGGGGCGATGCCTGCGGGTTCCTCTGCTGGGCACCAGGCCTCTTGAGCATTGCGCTGACGAACCAGCGTCAACGGCTGGGGGATCTGGTGGCGGATACGTTGGTGGTTGAAGTGTCATCGATGAAGAGATGATCCGAACCGCGGTTGTCGATGGACGCGCAATGACATGCGCGGCTCGGCAGGAGCCTCGCCCTCCCATATTTCAGCCATCAGCAAGGGTAAGCCTACTGCGCCTGGAAATAGACTTCTTCATAGGGCTGCACGACGACGAAGCCGTCTCCTTTGAAGTGCATTTGAATCGACTCGCCGCTGCCTCGACCGAAGAACGTCTTCAGTGAGATGTCCTTTTTGAATTCGGGCGTCAGGCTGCCGGACCACGCGACGGTCGCGTTGGGATCTGTGGTGACGGGCTGATTGGGGGTCACTCGCAATGTCATCGGCTGGAAGTGAGACGTGATGGCGATCATGCCGGTTCCTTCCAACTTCACGTTGAACAAGCCACCCGCCAGCATGCCGGTGATGGAACGCATCATCTTGATGTCCCAGTTAACCGACGGTTCCAATGCCAGCAGATCGTTTCCGTTCACGAAGATGGATTCGTCCTGCAGATTCAGGATGCTGATCCGCTTGCCGTTGTCCGCCAGATACAGCTTGCCGCGACCTTCTGCCTTCGTGAGCTTGGTTCCTTCGCCACTGACGGCCTTCTTCAACAGCATGCCGAGTCCCTTGTCGAGCAGGCCTTCGCGAGTGAATTTGATGCTGCCAACATAGGCGACCATCGAACCCATCTTGGTCCAGATCAGTCCGTCGAGATTCACCTCCAGCATGTAGGGACTTTCAAGTTCAAATAGTCCTTGCCCTTGATCCTGCTGAGAAGTCGCGTCGACGAACTCATCAATCGAGTACCGCTGATCGTCATCCTGCGATGAACGACTGCGCGACTTCGAGAATTGCGGTCGCGATCCGAAGACCGAGCGAGGTTCCTCGTCCACTTCCGCCTCTTCGATCTCGTCTTCCTCAGCGGCAGCTAACGACGGGACTTCGATCTCGGTGCTGCAACTGGGGCACGCGACCGTGCGACCGGCGAGCTTGTCGGGGGCCTTCAAACGCTTGCCGCACTGGCATCGAATCTCGATCGGCATGATGAACCTCGTTAAGAAATGACGGCGGTTGTCCCGAGAGAAATGCCGCCGCATCGTACCGACCGATCCCCGGATATGGCAGTGAGCGCATTGGTCGTCCGAGTTGAACGGTTCCGTGTGCATAGGATTTTGACGGGTGAGTGTCGCACGCCCTGAGTCTTTGAATGGCGTGGATTTGGGCTTCAATCATGACCACGCCCTTCGCAAAGCCTCAGAGCGTGCCACCCAAATTGAATGCGCACAGGATTGTGACGGCATCGGCCGGAATTATGGGAACCAATGCGACGCCAGCCTGTATAAGCTGGCAGACTGTACGGTCGTACTTTCGTGTCGCGTTGAAACATGGGTTAGACACAGTGGGTTACCGCTCGCGGGATGCCACAGTCAGGTCGGATGAGCTCTAATCGAAAACTCGACGAATCCCACGAATGTCCGATGAACACACCATTATTGAACAGGTCCTGGCCGGTGAGACGGGCGCCTTTCAATTGTTGGTTGAGATGTATCAACCGTTGGTCTTTCAGTTTGCACGGAACATGTTAAGGACCATTGAGGATGCCGAGGATCTGACTCAAGAAGTATTTGTTGCCGCCTTTCAGAACCTCAGAAAGTTTGATCGCACGCGGGCGAAATTCTCGACGTGGCTACTGACGATCACCCGCAACCGATGCCTGAACCAGTTGGCTCGTTACCGGGCCAGTCCACCGGGCGCGATCGTCAGCGTCGATCGCGGCCTGTCGCCGGATGCGGCTGCCGTCGCCAGCGAAGTCTGGCAGCACTTGTCCGACGCACTGGAGAGGTTGCCGATCGACCAACGGACCGCCTTTGTCCTGGCGGAGATCCAGGAGTTGCCGCACGCCGAGATCGCGATGATCGAACAGATCGAAGTGGGGACGGTGAAGTCTCGAGTCAGTCGAGCTCGCGATAAGTTGCGGCAGGCCATGCAGGCCTGGCAACCTGAGCGAGTGGTCCACGGTTCGCCTCGCAATGAAAACCGGAATACGAATTCCAAATGATGCCGGAGAGATTCTGATGACACCGGATGACGACTATCAGAGCTGGTTGAAGCACCGGCGAGCCATTTCCGCCTCTGTCGATGTGACAGATCGAGTGATGGCTGCCATTCGTGCTCCCGCCAAGCCAGTTCGACCTGTCGCACGAATTGGCTTAGTGCTGCTGTGGACTGCGGCGTCGCTGGTCTTCGTGACCAGGATCGCGGCACTGGTCGGCAACGTGATTTTCCCGACGGACAGTTACCCTGAATTTGCTGTGGATCAACGACTCGAGGACGCTCCCCATGACCACCGAAAACCAACACGTTCGTAATCCCTGGATCGCGACCTCGCTGTCACTCGTCTGTACCGGCTTGGGCCAGATCTACTGCGGGCAGGCGGGACGAGGACTGATGATGTACAGCGCCTCGCTGCTGGCCGGCATGCTGATTGTTGCGACGGCTTATTTTGCGAGCAGTACTGTCATGCTGATTGCATTTCTGGCCAGCCTGGCCAGCTTGATCGGCTTGTTCATCTGGTCCGCTCGTGATGCCAGAGGTATCGCACGCCGTCTGGCCATGACCGACTTTCAACCTCAGGAATACAATCGTCCCGCGGTGTATTTGATGATGGCGTTGACGAACTTGCCGTATGTCTTCGGCCTGGCGTTCTTTCTTCGCGCGACGGCGATTGAAGCGTTTGTCATTCCATCCGCCAGCATGGCCCCGACCTTTGTTCCGGGCGATCGAATTTTGGTGACGAAGATTGGCTTAGACGTGCAGACACTAAAGCGAGGTACACTGGTCGTGTTTCGCAATCCGATCGATCGGCGTCAGAACTTTGTGAAACGAATCATCGGCCTGCCGGGTGAAACCGTCGAGATTAAAGAGGGCAAAGTCATCATCAACGGCGAGCCATTGGAACAGCTTCCGGCAGTGCAGGACGAACAGGGTCAGGATGGAGCAAAAACGTTTCTGGAACGAGCGGGCGACCATCAGTATCGGATTCAATTCGATCGTCCCGATCAGCCGATCGAATCACCGCCGGTGACGGTCGCGCCAGATGCCTACTTCGTGCTGGGCGACCATCGTGACCTGTCGCGAGACAGCCGCGAAGTGGGGAATGTCCCTCATGGGTTATTGGTCGGGGTCGTGCGGTACCTGTATTTTCCGGGTAGCAATTGGGGGCGGTTTGGCACTGTTGAGTAACTTGAAAAGGAGACGGCACACGGAGTGTACCTTCTACTTTGAATTACTTTTCGAGTGACACACACACCAACTCTTTATCGTTGCGAGCGAAGCAGCATTTGTTTGCATACGCGGGGGCGGACCAGACGACTTCGCGGCCGAAGCATTCGCCGGTTGGTTCCAGCACGTGGAAGCGGCTGATTTCGTCGTACTTGCTGGCACTGAGCTTCGCAAGGATCAAATCGCCCGTTTCACTGAACAGGAAGTACTTGTCTTCGTTGCGAACGATAAAAGCCGTGCCGTGTCCGCCGCGGCGAGTGTTCGTCGTGGGTGCGAAGGTGTCCCACAGGCGATCGCCCGAATCGAGCTTCACCGCGCGAAACGAACCCGACATGCAATCAGCTCCATAGATGATCCCATCGTCATCAATCACGGGTGTCGTGTTGGCGGCGAAGACGGCTGTTTTGGGAGTGGCCCGCCAAACGACTTCGGCTGCGGGTTCGCTGTCTTTCAGTTTGAACACGGCGGCGACTGATCCGATCCCGCTGACAAACAGCAGGTTGCCGTGATGCTGCGGGACCGCGATCGACATGCCGTAGCTCGGCTTGATCGGTTGCGTCCAGTAGACCTTGCCCGTGTCGGGATCGAGGCCGTTCAGATCATCGGCACTCCAGATGATCAGTTGGCGTTTGCCACCCGCTTCGATGATCGAAGGAGGACAGTACCCAGGTTCACTGGCGGAGAGAGCTCGCCACAGTTCCTTGCCGGTATCTTTGTCAAAGGCCACGGCCACACTGCCTTCGCCACCCGCCAGGCAAATCAGCTTCTTGCCGTCGACCATCGGTGCGGCACAGAAGCACCAGATCGGGGCGTCGATCTTGTATTCCTTTTTGAAATCCTTCGACCAGACGGGCTTGCCGTCCTTTTCATTGAGACACAGCAACAGGCCTTCTGCACCGAGTGTATAGACCTTGCCGTCGGCCACGGTCGGGGTGGCTCGCGGTCCTGAGGGATACGAAATCTTGTAGGTGACTTTATCGCTGTGTTCCCAGATCGGCTTGCCATCGTTGGCGCTTAAACAGAGGACTCGTTCGGTGCCCTTCAGCTCTTTGCGTTCGTTGGGGCTGTTGGTCACGTCGCCCGATTCGCGGACATAATCGGTGATGTAGACGCGATCGCCCACGACCGCCGGTCCTGCATAACCCAGGCTGACGGGGACTCGCCATTTCACTTTCAGTCCCGATTCAGGGAACTTGTCGACGATTCCCTTTTCGTGCCAGACACTGTCGCGCGTGGGGCCGAGCCATTGCGGCCAATCGTCAGCTCGGACGACTCCATTGATCGCAACGATAACCAGACAGCATGACAACAGACGGTGCATGGCGATACGACTCCATCCAGGCGGGGCTTAGGCAATAGCGAGGTCTCTCATCGTAGCGACTTGGGTTTGAGTTCCGCGAGTGATCTTTGATTGGGCATCAACGATCAGAAATGTGAGAGAATAAGGAGGAGGTTTCACGCGAAGCAGCGGAGACGCGACGAGAGGCGTGGAGAAGATTGAAGGAGGTTGACATGGTGACGGGTTATTCGATTCGTGTGGGCAGGCCGTGTCGGACCATGATTTTGGAACCTTCGGCGACGAATGCGGAGGTGGCGGGACGACTGAGGAGTTCGACGAAGTCCGTTCCGTAGAGCGTGGCCACATCACCAGTGAACCGGCTTTGATCGGCCGGCCAGACTCGCCAGGCGGGGTGTTCGACCTGGTACTCCAATGTCGAACCATCGCGCTGAGCGGCATAGCCCCAGTAGTGCTCGGTGATGAATTCGGCTTCGGATCCGCTGGCCAGCGGAATCGGTTCGCCGCTAATCTGGGCGGAGAGTTCATGCCAGCGATTGGCCCATTTCCAAGAGTAGCTGACGGAACCTTGTTGACCGTTTGTGGCAGTGGGCAACTCGATGACGCTCTTCATCGGCAGCGCGACATACTGTTCGTTGTAGGCCCAGCGAGCGACCAGCGCGATTGCCAGGCGGGGGACGATCTCTTTCACGAAGACGACTCCGCGTCGCCACTCGTTGCCGGATTTGTGTCGCACGTAAAACCGCAAATTGACTTCATCGAAGTTGATATGAAACGGGACGCGGCGACCGAGGACTCGGGTTTCGAGAAAGCGAAATCCGACGAGGCTGACGTAGGTCTTGTCGTTCCAGAAATCGAGTTCCGTCCCCTTGGGCAGTCGCTTCTGCAAGATCGCGGGATCGATTTCGTAGTTCAGCATCACCAGGTTTCGCCATTGGGCGGTCAGGAATGCAGCGGGGATCAGTGGCATGAATCAGGCCCGAACGACAGTCGAATCAACTCTGTTGCAGGATCATAGTCGTACCGGAAAGACTTGGACGGCTTTGATCGCGGAGCGATCACCCAGTGTCATACTCAAGCTCGGTGCCCAGTCGGCAACCCGCTGTCGTTTGGCGTCGTTCACCGGAACGAACGACGCGGCGGCGGGCAGCGGCAGGGACGGGCCGAGCAAGCCTGCGGTCTGCAGTTTGGCGAACGTATCGGGATGAGCGAAGTCCGTATATCCGTAGCTGCCTGGTTCGCGATACCGCAGGATTTCGGACCAGTTCACCAGTACATGGGTGATTCCGCGCTGACGCAGCCACTCGCGAGATTCTTCCGGTGATTTGTCGGCGAAGCATTGTTCGAACAGTGATCGATCAAACACGGTGTTGTAGACGTACGGAAATTTCGCGTGGAACAAAGCCGCTTCGCCGACGCACAGCACCTTGAAGTTCGTTGGCAAACGGCCGGCTGCGAATTCGTCGTTCAGCCAGCGTTGAGATGGGGAGACGACGAGGTTCTCGGCGGCTCGCAGATCGGTTCGTCCCGCGTTATAGCCGCCGATGTTCTGCATGATCCAGATGTTGAAAGCCAGACTGGCTGCGATCAGACCTCCGGCACACCAGCGACCGGGTGTTTGTGTCCAGAGCCAGCTGGCTCCACAGCCTGCCAGCAGCGCGACGATCGGGAACATCGGAACGTAGAAGCGATCGATGTGATGCGTGAACAAGAACCAGGTCAGGAACTGCCAGCCGACGAACGCCCAGATCAGCCAGACCTTTCGTCGCCAGACCGCGAGCAACGCGATTGGTGCGAAGGCGAACATCAGCACACTGTGCCAATCGTTATTGGCGACGACATCAGTCAGCTTCACGGGCCAGTCCCAGATCCAATCGGACAGGCTGGCATAGTGACTGGAATGGCCGCGTTTCCATTGTTCGTTCATAGCGGCATCGCGACCATTGCCACTGAAGATCGAGTAAGCGAGCGGGAAGACCGGGTTGCCAGTTTCGATCGTGTTCTTCAATAACCACGGACCAATCGCGATTAGAACTCCGACTGTGAACGCGGCCCCGGTGAGAACCAGTCTTCGTGGATCAACGGCCCGGAGCGAACGAGGTACGCTCATACCGACGATCAGCAGGCCGACTGGAATGATCACAGAGATCAGCCCTGTGTACTTGCAGGCCATGGCACTGCCGGCGAGGAACCCGCAGACGCCGTACAGTGCCAGTGGTTGATTGGCGGGGCGTGGTTGATCGCCTGCTGTTGTCTGTGACGCGTGTTCGTCAGGCCAGACAACCCGCAGGGCGATGGCGAAGGCGGCGAACAGGTAGCAGGCCAAGCCTCCTTCCGCGTAGGCAATGATCGAGATCCGATAGACCCACGGCGTCGTCAGCCAGATTAGCGCCGCGAACCAACCCGCTGGAGCAGAAAACCAACGTCGAGCCGTGGCGTACAGGCCGATCGCGACGAGCGGCGCGAAGCCTGCAATCGTGGCTTGTCCGGCGAGGGCTCCCCAGTTCCAATCGCCATACAGGACCATGCCGCTGAGGACCAGCATCTCGGTCAGGAAGGGAAAGCTGGTGTAGACATTGTGCGGCAAGCGAGTGATCTGCCCCTGCTGGAACCATTCCTTCGGCCCACCCAGGTGGTATTCGATCACGTCAAAATCAGTCTGCGGCGACATCGCGCCCAGCAGCATGCAAAATACGAAGGGAGTGACGATGCCGATCACGATCCAGCCGAAACTTGATGATCGGTCTGTATCGTTGCTAGATCCAATGACTGCGACTGGTCGATGATCACGCCAAGAGAGCCCCAGTTCCATCAGCGTTGTCGTCAGCATCGCGATCAGGAGTGGCCAGCGACTCATCCAGCCGACGAGCCCGAAGCCAAGCATCAATAGCGATAGTGTCGACAGCCCCAGGCAGGCTGCAAAGAACAGGCGTTCGGCTCGATCGAACAGTGAAAAGAGTCGCAACGCTCGCAATTCGAGCCGACCCATGCCGATCGCGGCGGTCCAAATGAAACCGGCGACGGCCAGGAATGGGAGTCGTTGGGCGAGGTTCAGCCAACTCCACGCGAGTGCTGGCGGTTCGGCAGTGGGTGGATCGAGCAGGTCGAGTAGATCGAACGGCAGGGCTGACCAGACCATCCAGCGTTCGGCAGGCCGATTGTTCGGCAATCCAAAACTGTAGAACCAGGCACTGAAGAGCCCCAGCCAGACGAGCGCCAGAATCAGGCGGATCGACCCCCGGTCCACAGTCGAATTGGCAGGCGATTGGAGTCGTGCGTTGGACTCAGCAGTAATTCGGCGGCTCACGAGTTGGATCCGATAGGTGTCGTTCGGGAGACGATTTTCACGTCTGTTCCGGGGAAGGGATCCATTTCTTGACCGTCGGCGGTTCGTGTTCTCGCAGCTTCTGCAGAAGGCTTTCGGGCTGATCGTCGACGACAAACAATTGACGATATTCATCGCGACAGAAGCAGTCTGTGATCGCTCGGTCGATCAGGGCGATCAGCGGATCGAAAAAGCCAGCGATGTTCAGCAGTCCGGTTGGTTTGCGATGCAAGCCCAACTGCGCCCAGGTCAGCACCTCGAACAGTTCTTCGTATGTTCCCAGACCTCCGGGGAGGGCGACGAAGGCGTCGGACAGTTCCGACATCAGTGCTTTGCGTTCGTGCATGGTGTCGGTGATTCGCATGTCCGACACACCCTGATGTAACAATTCACGAGTGGCCAGGAAGCGCGGAATGACACCAACGACATGCCCGCCCGATTGCAGAACGGCATCCGCGATGGCTCCCATCAGCCCGACGCTGCCGCCGCCATAGACGAGTTCGATCCCTTCGCGAGCCATGGAGGCCCCCATGTTGCCAGCCATCTGGGCGTGGATCGGATCGAACCCGGCGCTGGAACCGCAGAATACACATAGACGTTGCAGGTTCAACATCAACTCCTTCACCGATGCGGTCGTACCAAGTGATTTCTTTCCGCCTGAGTTGGCATTCGCTTTTAATGTAGCCGAATTCGTCCACGATTACCTTGTGTGCGTTCGGTCTACGTGCTGACGCAGCGCGGCTCACCTGTGGTTTTTGGGGGGCCGGGCTTTGTTCTCGGCTGGCGTTGAAGCACTCGCTTGGCGCGTCATTTGCGGACTGATGTGTGACGTTCGGGCGTTCCAAGGGAGGGCGGGTGACCTGTTTGTCGCCATCGCCCGTCAACGAGTCCTACGAATTTCCAGGAGTGCGTGATGACTGCGAAACGTGGTAGCTGGAAGATGGAACGGGCCAGTGTGCATCTAGCGGGTGCGAAGCGTGCGAAATCGAATAAGTACACCAAGAACGACGCGGATGAGCGACCGGCCCCGCACACTCGGAAACGAGTTTGGATCGGAGCTTACACTCGCGCCGATGGGCACCGGGTGGAAGGGCACTACCGCAAAGTGAACAGCAATAGCTCGCTAAGTTGATGAGCTGACCGTGTTGCAGATGACCGAGTTGGTCAGCGGCGAATCACGGCTGCTGAGTCTGCGAAATGAAAGCTAATAATTCTCGGCTCGAATTCCTAATAATTCTCGGCTCGAATTCAGTGAACTGGCGGGAGTCGAGGGGTCTTCGGCTTCCTCAACGTCAAAGACTGCCGGTAGTGGAATCACCAGGATCTCGGCCAATCGCCAGACCTGACGTTGCCGACAGGAATAGATTTAATGGGCTAGTTTCTTGCCACGAATTGGGACTATGCTCCGACCCGACGCTTAGCCCGTCGCCCGTCATCTCTTCAGCATGTCTTCAATCGTGACTTTGGATTCTGGGACATCAGACCGTCGCAGAGCCTAGTCACCGAATCCCGTCTTCAGCGATCCTCAATTCGAGTTCGCATATGGCCGAATACCATGCGTTGCGGTTTATGGTCCTCTTCGGCTGCTTAAGCGGGGCCGGGTGCGCGACGGTTCCGTACCAGTTTGGGAAGGTGTCACACGCAGCCAATGATGGTCCTCGTGCTGTGGTATTTGCGTACGGCAAACCGAACGCGCCGCTGGACAAACTGGCTTGGGTCGTGGGATTGCCGTCTCGCATTTTGCCGCTGCACGGTGGCATCAACAACCACAGTCTGTCTCAGGAAACAGCGGACAAACTCGAAAGTTATCTTCAAGACAACGGACTCGAAGATGTGTACGTTCGGGTCAATCAATACGATCCTGTTGGAGAATGGCAGCGGCTACGCGATAACGATCGGGTGGCGGCCCCATGGCGTTATTCGGTGGGGATGCTGGGTCTAGTCGGCTACACGATCCTGCCGGGGCGAGTTTTCGGTGGAGATCTCTACAATCCTTTTACCGACAGTCTGTACATCAATTCGGATGTTTCGGCTGTCGTGCTCGGTGAGGCGGCTTATGCGAAGGATGTCCGTCGCCGCAAGTTGCCGGGCACGTATGCGACAATCAACGAGTTCCCCGTCCTCGCGCTGTGGCGACATGTTCACGCCGTGAATGACTTGCTGGGTTACGCCCGTGAGACAAACGACTGGGAACTGGAACGTGAGACGTATCGCGTCGTCTATCCGCAGATGGGGATCCATGCTGCAGGTGGTGGTCATACGATTGCGACTTTTTTTACGTCCATCCCGATCTATGGGATACCGCTCGTCGCGTGCGGTGGTGCTTGCGTTGGTCATGCCCTCGGCCAGTCCAGCATTGCTCAACGGAAAGCCGAACTGGAACAGGAAGAGAGCGAAATCGAATTAGTAGACCATGCGGAACTGGCTCAGGAGTGAACGCAAGTCGATGAAGGGATCCGCAATCTCCTGGGGAGCTCGGCAACGAAGTCGATCGCCATGTCGCGTGGCAAATGACCGAGATGATCGGTCGAGAATTGGTAGGTGCCACGAGTTTTTCTGCGACGTTTGCCTCGATTCAGGAATATCCAGCATAGCCATCCAGGATAGTTCCTAAAAAAGCTGGGCGAATGTATCGCGCCTGGTCGCTGAATCTACCTGCGATTCAAAGCGAGCAGTAGTCGTGATCAGATCGCGCTGGTTGTCCGAAGCGGCCAACCGCTGGCATATCTCGCGTTAATCCCGCCTCTTTACTCATTGGCTGGGGTCGTGGCCAAGTATGTCGACCGGAAGTTCGGTTGACATGGATTCCTTGGCTAAATAAAATGCTGACTAACTTAGTGAGAATTTAGTGGCGTTTGGGGACCATGAAACCGATAATTCAGTCCATCTGCCCTCAAAGAGCATTTATTTATCGGTGATTTTATTTCGCAAAGTCATTTACAGTAGCACTTTACACATTTCAAAACCGAATATAGCACCAGATGAGTCGTATCTAATCCATTGGAAGTGAGAATGAAACCTGTTCATGCCGCGTTCTTGATCGCGATCGCCACTCTGGTCGGTTGTGCCCCTCAGCCCACGAAGCCTGCCGTGCAGGCGGATGGGTCGCCTGCCAAGGGGGGGCAATCATTCGAACTTCTGAATGTCTCGTACGATCCAACTCGGGAATTGTGGAAGGATTTCAACGGAGCCTTTGCCGCCCACTACCAGAAGGAAAGCGGGAACACAGTCAAGGTTAAGCAGTCGCATGGCGGATCGGGCAGCCAGGCTCGTTCGGTCGTTGACGGCTTGGAAGCCGACGTTGTTTCGCTGGCCCTGTGGAGTGATACGGATCAACTCCGCAAGAAGGAGCTCATTAAAGAAGGCTGGGAAGAGAAGTTCCCGAACCGCAGCCTGCCCTACACGTCGACCATCGTCTTCGTTGTCCGCAAAGGAAATCCCAAGAAGGTTAAAGAATGGGCGGACCTGACGAAGCCTGATGTTGAGATCATCACGCCGAACCCGAAGACTTCGGGCAACGGCAAGCTGGCCTTCCTGGCGGCCTGGGGCAGTGTCGTCCTGAATGGCGGAACCGAAGAGCAAGCCAAAGCGTTCGTGACCGAACTGTACAAACGAGCTCCCACGCTGGAAGCCGGAGCTCGCGGCGCGACGACGACGTTTGCTCAGAAGGGCCAGGGGGATGTCCACCTGACTTGGGAGAACGAAGCTCACCTGGAAGTGGCTGAAGCCAAGGGTGAACTCGAAATTCTCTATCCCTCTCTCAGCATCCTGGCTGAACCGCATGTGGCAATTGTCGATGCCAATGTCGATCGTAAGAAGACTCGCGAAGCGGCCGAGGCCTATCTCAATTATCTCTACACGCCGGCTGGCCAGGAGATCATTGCGAAGCACTACTATCGACCATTTAACGCGGAACTGCTGGCCAAACACCGTGATCGTTTTCCCGATTTGAAGCTGTTTGCGATCACCGAGATCTCCAAGGGCTGGGACGACGCTCAAGCGAAGTTCTTCGCCGAAGGGGCATTGTTCGATTCGATCTATCAGTCGAAGTAACAATCGAACACTCAGTTGGCGGGCGCATGCTGGTCATGCGCCTCAAGCCTGATTCCAACGATTCACACTCCGCTGACCCGTCGACGGGAGGCACTCAATGTGGTTGTCGAAGTCTCATCGTGTCCTTCCCGGCTTTCATGTGGGCTTGGGCTATACGGTCACGATCCTGACATTGTTATTGATCTTGCCGCTGATCGCGTGCCTGTTCAAAGTGGCGACGCTGACGCCAGAACAGTTCTTTGCTGCGGTCTGGACTGAGCGAGCCCGCGCCGCGTACCTGCTGAGCTTTGGCGCATCATTCGTCGCTGCGGTGATCAATGTGGCGATCGGGTTGCTGCTGGCGTGGGTGCTGGTTCGGTATGAGTTCTGGGGACGCCGATTCCTGGATTCGCTGATTGACCTGCCGTTCGCTTTGCCGACGGCGGTCGCGGGGCTGGTCTTTTCGAGTTTGCTCGTCAAACAAGGCTGGTACGGACAATTCCTGGTTCCGCTGGGCATCAAAGGGGCTTACTCGCAACTGGGGATTATTATCGTTCTGGTGTTCGTCGGCCTGCCATTCGTGGTTCGCACGGTTCAACCGGTACTGGAAAGCCTCGAAGGCGATACGGAAGAAGCCGCCGCGATGCTGGGGGCAAATCGTTGGCAGACGATGTGGCGAGTTCTGTTGCCAGCACTGCAGCCGAGCTTGATGACCGGCTTCGCGCTGTCGTTCGCTCGCGGTCTGGGTGAATACGGTTCGGTGATCTTTATCTCGGGCAACATGCCGCGCAAGACGGAGATTGCTCCGGTGCTGATTGTGGCGCGGCTGGAGCAGTTTGCATATGCCGAAGCGACCGCGATCGCCGTCGTACTGATGGCGATGTCGCTGGTGTCGCTGGCCTTGGTAAACTGGCTGGAACGAAGGAGCCGTCGTTATGCACCCTAGTTCACTACGAACCAAGAAGACGGCGGGCCGGTTCGTTGCTGACGAACCGTTGTGGCTGCGAATCCTGCTGATCACGGCGGTGTATCTGATCATTGGATTACTGATTCTCGTTCCAATGGCGTACGTCTTCTGGCAAGCGATGGCGGAAGGTTGGGAAGGTCTGGTCAAGAATTTGTGGCAAGACCACGACACATGGCATTCGATGTGGTTGACGATGACCATTGCTCCGTTAACGGTGGTGCTCAATACGATCTTCGGTTTGGCGGCAGCCTGGACGATTACCAAGTTCAAGTTTCCAGGTCGCACGTTACTGGTGACGTTGCTGGACGTGCCGTTTGCCATTTCGCCGGTGGTCGTCGGATTGATGCTGGTGTTGCTGTTCGGGATGCAGGGGTTCCTTGGTCCGACGCTGCGCGAATGGGGAATCAAAGTCATCTTCGCGTGGCCGGGCCTGCTGCTGGCGACGATGTTTGTGACGCTTCCATTTGTCGCCCGCGAATTGATTCCGCTGATGGAATCGCTGGGTGATGAAGAAGAGACTGCGGCGGTCAGCCTGGGAGCGAATCCGTGGCAACTGTTCTGGCGGATCACGCTGCCGAACATCAAATGGGGTCTGGTCTACGGCATGATCCAATGTCACGCCAGGGCGATCGGCGAGTTTGGAGCGGTCTATGTCGTGTCCGGACATATCGCCGGTGAGACAGACACGATGCCGCTGCGCGTCGAGAAGCTATTTCAGGAATACAACAACCCGGGCTCGTTCGCGGTGGCTTCCGTGTTGACGCTGATGGCTTTGGCCACTCTGTTCGGCAAGTACATCCTGGAACAATACATCGCTCGCCAGATGGCGACGGACTCCGTCGAATAGTGATCGAATTAATCGCTCGAAAGAGAACGCCATGAGCATCAGTATTTGCAATATCAGCAAGCAGTTCGGTGACTTCGTAGCGCTGAAGGATGTCAGCCTGGAAGTTCCGTCGGGTTCGCTGCTGGCGCTGCTGGGGCCTTCGGGTTCGGGCAAGACGACGCTGCTGCGAATCATCGCGGGGCTCGAACAAGCGGACGCGGGCCACATCAAGGTCCAGGACGAAGATGTCTCGCAACTGTCGGCTCGCGATCGCGAAGTCGGGTTCGTATTCCAGCACTATGCGTTGTTCAAGCATATGTCGGTGTTCGAGAACATCGCGTTTGGGATGCGGGTGCGTCATTTGAAAGACGCCGAAGTGCGTCCGCGCGTGAACGAACTGCTCCATCTGGTGCGCCTGGAAGGATTGGGCAATCGCTATCCGTCCGAGCTATCCGGTGGTCAACGACAACGAGTCGCCTTGGCCCGTGCGCTGGCAGTGAAGCCGCGATTGCTGTTACTCGACGAACCATTCGGGGCACTCGATGCGAAGGTGCGACAAGAGTTACGAACGTGGCTGCGGAACCTGCACGAAGAGATGCACGTGACGACCGTCTTCGTGACACACGATCAGGAAGAAGCGTTTGAAGTGGCCGACCGCGTCGTGGTGATGAAGCAGGGGCACATCGAGCAGGCGGGAACTCCGCAGGATGTGTTCGATCACCCCGCCACGCCGTTCGTGATGGACTTCCTCGGGCACGTCAACGTGTTTCACGGTCGATTGGAAGCGGGACAGATGCATCTGCCTGGCTTCGCAATGGAATATCCCGAGTATCAGAATCCCGTATCGCGCGATGCCACGGCCTACGTTCGGCCGCATGAAGTGGAACTCGATCGGACTCCGCAATTGGAAACCAGCTTGCCCGTGCGTGTCGTGCATGTGAATCCGGCCGGTCCGGTGACTCGGGTACGATTGGTGTCTGATGCGTTCGGAGCGGCAATCAACGTCGATCTGTCGCCGGGTCGCTATCGAGAATTGGCATTACGCCCGGGCGATCAGGTCTTTGCAACACCCAAGCGATTGCGCGTCTTCCTGCCGGACGACTACGTGATTTGATCCGCTGTGATGGTGGTCCTGACGACCTGCTGTGCTGCATGTTCTTCTGAGATTTTTTGCGAGCGTCCCTATGAGTCTCGAAACGATACTGCAGGCCGACCTGGCTCAACCAGGCGTTCCCGAAGCGACCGTACAGGCGATTTTGCAGTCCCTGATTGGGCTGCGCTTCGGCCAGGTGACGGTGATTGTTCAGGATGGTCGCGTGATGCAGATTGACCGGACGGATCGATTTCGGTTGCCGGCGGAATCACCAGCGGAGCCGACCCGACGCGGGTAGGTGAGGGTAAGAGGGGAGATTGCAAATTGCGAATTGCAAAATGAAAATTGCAAATTGGAAGACGGGGAGAAAGCGGGAACCACGAAACACACGGAAAGAGGCGGAAGGAAGACGGGACCACGAATCTTTCGAATCTGCACGAATAGGAGAAGACGGAATTATTGCAAGTGCTATGGAAGACTAGGCGACGTCGCAGCTTCAACTCTCTCTTGCCTCTTCCTCAATTTGCATTTTGAAATTCGCAATTTGCAATGCTGTTTCTCCGATTCAGCTGGGCTGACTGTCCGGTTCAGTTGCCGACTCTGGATCGTGCTTTTCGGGCAACATCAGCGAAGCGCCGATGCCGACTCCGAGTGCGACGGCGATGAAGGCCAACGAGATCAGCGTGATCAGGCTGGTTTGTTCGTGAGGCAGGAAATCGTGGACCAGCATCTTGATGCCGACGAAGGCGAGGATGGCGACCAGCGAGTACTTCAGGTAGTGGAATCGTCCCAGCAGATCGGCCAGCGCGAAGTATAAGCTGCGCAGACCCAGGATCGCGAAGACGTTGGACGTGAAAACCAGGAACGGGTCCTGTGTCAGGCCGATTACAGCCGGAATGGAATCGATCGCGAAGACCAAGTCGGTCGTTTCGACAATGACGAGTGCCAGGAACATCGGCGTCATTGCCAGCTTGCCGTCGACTCGCGTAAAGAAGTGATCCTGGACGAAGCTGGGATGCAGATTGAAGATCCGCCTCGTCAGGCGAATCATGCGATTTTTCTCAAAGTCGACCTCACCTTCACCCGCGAACAACATCTTGAAGGCCGTGAACAGCAGCAGGGCTCCGAAGATGTACATTGTGAATGCGAAGCGGTGAATCAGTTCGATGCCGAGGTAGATCATCACGCCGCGCATCACGAGGGCGCCCAGGATCCCCCAGAGGAGGACTCGATGCTGGAACGCCGCGGGGACTTGGAAGTAAGCCAGAATCAGGGCGATCACGAAGATGTTGTCGATGCTGAGCGATTGCTCCAGGATGTAGCCCATGAAGAACTGGGCGGCGGCTTCTAATCCGTTGGCCGGGAGCGCGGTCATTTTCGGCCCATGCCCGGCTTCGACCTTCACCTCTTCGTAGACGCCGAGTCCAAACCATTTGTTTTCGTAGGCGAAGTAGACGAAGACGGTAAACATCAACGCCAGGACGAAGTAGGCTCCTGTGCGGATGAGCGCTTCTCGAGCGGTTAACGCTTTCGATTCCCGGCTGAGGATGCCCAGATCAAAGGCGAGGATGACCAGCACCAGCAGTACGAACACTGCCCAGACCATGCGAATTCCTTCCACCAAAACCAAATACCGCACGCAAAATGCGGCGGACTAAGTGAGAACGGCGGAGTATAGCGTTGGATCATGGAATTGAGCAGCGAACGTACCGATTGGAGTGAATCGGTGTCGCCGGTGCGGAGAACGGCAGATTCTGCCGGTTTAGCGATCGTCGAAGGACGGGGGCTGGCGGCGCTGTTTGACTTCGGTTCGTTGCTTTTTCGCTTCAACTCGTCGTCGTTTCGAGGCCTTGGTCGGCTTGGAAACTCGACGCGGCTTGGGGGCGACGGCGACGGTCAGCAACAGGGCCCGTAGCTTTTCCAAACAGTCGGTCACGTTCTTCGGTTGATCGCGAAAACGTTCGCTGCTGAGAACCAGATCGCCTTCGGTGGTCATTCGTCGCTTGTATGCGGCCACAAACCGGTCACGAACGTCGCTGGGGAGGCCGGCCGATGTCAGCAATGGCCAACGCAACATCACCTTAGAATTGACCTTGTTCACATTTTGACCACCCGGTCCCGAACTGCGCGCGACGCCCCAGTCGAATTCGCTGCAGGCGATGCGAATTCGCGGGGTGACATCAAGGATTTCGGCGTCGGCGGGAAACATGATTTTTGGTTAGGTGACGTGGGTGTTGGCGAAGACTGTTTTTCGATTTGCTTCTGGCGGCCCAAATTAATGGGACAAATAAGACTGAGGGGACCTATGGCAGATGATTGTTGTCGGCTGCTCAAGTGACGCGCGGGGCGTTGCCCACGCGGTTAAACATAGCAGAATCGCCGCCAACGCATCAGGAACATCCTTCGACACGCGCTCGCCCGGCAGGTTCGCGCAGTAGATTGGATTCCCGGAAACTCATAGACTTTAGTCTTATCGTATGCAGATCTTGCGAACGGTGCGACCGACTGATCGGTCCGCCGGACAAAATCAGCGTACTGGCTCGAATAGCTCCTTGAATCGCAGGCCCGCCATGTCGTTTCCGCGCATGATCCGAGTTCGCCAGAAGTTCGATGCTCGTCGCATCGCCGATGTTCCCGCCGAAGTCGCTGCTCAACTGGCGACGCTGAAGCTGGGCAATAAGGTCAAACCGGGGCAGACGGTCGCGATTACTGCGGGAAGCCGCGGGATCGCGCATATCGGCCAGATCATTCGCACGGCGGTCGATCATGTGAAGAGCCTGGGCGGAGTTCCGTTCATCGTGCCAGCGATGGGGAGCCATGGGGGCGGAACGGCAGAAGGACAGGTTCAGATTCTGGAGCATTACGGGATCACGCCCGAAAAGATGGGATGCGAACTGCGAGCGTCGATGGAGACGATCATTGTCGACCGAACCGCTCAAGGGATTCCGGTTCATTTTGATAAGCATGCCTCGCAGGCCGACCATGTGCTGATTGTGGGACGCATTAAGCCTCACACCGGCTTCGTCGGCGATGTGGAATCGGGTCTGCACAAGATGATGCTGATCGGGTTGGGCAAGCATGAAGGAGCGAAGATCTATCATCGCGCGATCGCCGACTACAGCTTCATGGAGATCATCACGGCGGTCGGCGAATCGGTGATCCAGAAGTGCCGCGTTGTTGGTGGTATCGGCATCGTCGAAAACGCGTATGACGAAACGGCGTTGATCGAAGCGGTTCCCCCCGAGAAGTTTCTGGAACGCGAAACGCAACTGCTGAAGCTGGCGATTCAATGGTTGCCGCGACTGCCGTTCCCGTACTGCGACCTGCTGATCGTCGATAAGATGGGCAAGAACATCAGCGGGACGGGTATGGACACCAACGTGATCGGCCGGAAGTACAACGATCACGCCGCGACCGATCGCGATACGGTCCGCTGCAAACGAATCTTCGTTCGCGGGTTGACTCACGAAACGCACGGCAACGCCACCGGCATCGGGATTGCCGAGTTCATCAATCAACGGACGGCGGACGCCATTGATCGGAAGATCACAGCGATCAACTGCATCACCGGTCTGCACCCGACGGCGGCGATGATCCCGATCGCGTTCGACACCGATCGCGAAGTGGTAACCAACGCACTGCACACCTGCGGACTGGTTGAGCCGCCTAATTCGAAGGTGATTCAGATTCCGAACACGTTGCATCTGGCGGAAGTGCTGGTGAGTGAAGCGTACTTGCCGCAGTTCGCCGAACGAACTGATCTGGAGCAGCTTTCGGAACCGGAAGCGATGGCATTTGATGCGCGGGGCGATTTGTCGGATGTGATTGCCGGACACTAAATGTCCCTGCGCGATTCTGCTCTTTGGGAGGGCCAGGACCCCTGCCGAGCCACGCGTGTCAACGGAGTCACAATGACATGCGCGGCTCGGCAGGAGCCTCGCCCTCCCAATCTTGAACACGGAGGCGGAAGCACTTTGTCAAATCCAGTCATTGCAGCTCTGCGTCCCGGGGTGTTCCTTGATCGGGACGGAACGGTCATTGAGGAAAAGCACTACCTGTGCCAGCCGGACGATGTGGAGTTGTTGCCGACTGCGGGTGACACGATCGCTCGGCTGAATCAGCTTGGGATCCCAGTGGCCATCGTGACGAACCAGGCGGGGATCGCTCGCGGCTATTTTCCGGAGAGCCGCATTCCCGAAGTGCATGCTCGGTTAGACGAGTTGCTGGCCGAGCACGGAGCTGTGATCGACCGCTATGAATATTGCCCCCATCATCCCGTGGAGGGGATCGGCAGCTACAAAATCGATTGCGGTTGCCGGAAGCCAAAACCAGGGATGTTGACCAGTGCGGCGACCGAATTGAAGATCGACCTCACACGATCGCTGATGATCGGCGATCGGTTGGGAGACATCGAAGCGGGGGCGGCGGCAGGTTGCGAGTCGGCGTTGGTGCGGACTGGTTACGGGGCGTCAATCACGTTGAGCGGTGAGACGACACCGCCGCGGTTTCTGGGGGTCTTCGCGACTGTGGGTGAAGCTGTGGAGGCTTGGCTGCATTCGGAAGAAGACGGACCGAGGGCGTGATCGTCATGGTCAAATAGCATTGGCACTGGGTTGTCCGAAGCGGACAATCCAGTGGCACGCCTGTCGCGGCAGGGATCGATGATCGTGGCGAACGCAGTCACTCCAGTTCGCTGAGTCGTCTCTGCAGGAAGCGGCGTTCGGGTTCTTGCTTTGCCAAGCGAAGGGCGGTTTCGTATGAGGCTTTTGCGTTGGCCTTTTTTCCAAGTCGACGCCACAGGTCCGCTTTCGCGGCGTGGATCAAGTGATAGTCGGCCAAGGCACCTCGATCGAGGATTGCGTCGATCAGTTGCAGTCCTGCTGGCGGGCCGTCGCGCATCGCCACGGCGACGGCTCGGTTCAGCTCGATGACTGGAGACTGATTGGCTTGAAACAGAATGTCGTACCAGCCGACAATTTGAGTCCAGTCGGTCGAGTTCGTATCGGGGGCATTCGCATGGGTCGCGGCGATGGCGGCCTGGATCGTGTAGACACCGACATGTTCGGCCGCGATCGCTTTTTCGACCAGACTGATTCCTTCTTCAATCTGAGCACGGTTCCAGCGGGATCGATCCTGATCTTCGAGCAGAATCAGATCGCCATCCGCGGTCGCTCGCGTGGTGCGTCGGGATTCGGTGAACAGCATCAGTGCGAGCAGTCCGAGTGCTTCCGGGTCGGGCAGCAGTTCGACCAGCAGGCGACCGAGTCGAATCGCTTCGTCGGATAGGTCGGCTCGCATGAGCATTTCGCCCGACGAGGCGTAGTAGCCTTCGTTGAAGACGAGATAGATGACCGACAGTACCGATTCCAGGCGGTCGTGAATGTCTGCTTTCGAAGGGACGACGAACGGAATCGCCGCCATCTTGATCTTGGCTTTGCCACGGACGATGCGTTGCGCGATCGTCGGTGCCGCGGTGAGGAACGCGCTGGCGATTTCCTCGGTCGTGAGCCCGCAGACTTCGCGGAGTGTCAGCGCGACTTGAGAATCCAACGCGAGGGCCGGATGGCAGCAGGTGAAAATCAATCGCAGGCGGTCGTCTTCGATTTCTTGCTCGGAACGGGCGGCATTCGTCGCGGCGGCATCGTCCAGACGCTTGGCCACGGTACCCAGAGAAGCATCGAATCGAGTTCGACGGCGAATCACGTCGATTGCTTTGAAGCGTCCTGTCGAAACCAGCCAGGCGGCCGGATTGCCAGGGATGCCGTCCTGCTGCCATTGCGTTAATGCCATGGCGAAAGCTTCGTGCAACGCTTCTTCGGCCAGGTCGAAATCGCCGATCAATCGCACTAGCGTGGCGAAGATTTTTCGTGATTGGTTGCGGTAGGTTTCGTCCAGCGTCTGGCGAACACGATTCACGGGATCGTCGATCATCTCGGCAATCTTCAAAACGGATGCGGGTGGTCAGATTCGATGACGGTTCTCAAAACGATGCGACGTGCATTGTGTGCCATTTAGTGAATCGCCGCGACACCCGAGCCATCAAAACGGTCCTATCCATCGGAAGGAGGGACAGGTTCTGGACAAAATAGTCTCTGCGGCTGATTCCGAGCAGGAAAATACGGTTTATCACGATGCGGGAAGTGTGGCACGCCCTGAATCTTCGAAGGGCGTGGGATTTCGGCATCGTTCATGACCACGCCCTTCGCAAAGCCTCAGAGCGTGCCACCCAAATTGAAAAAAGCGATCGCCCTGTGATTCCGAGAGGCGCAAGTGGTTCGCCCCCTCGATAGGATGTCTGATGCCCTGTTTGCCGGTCTGCCACCGCGACCTATCAAAACACATGATCTCTGTCTCCGAAATCACTCGACATTTCCGGTCCAGCAACGGGCCCATCGTTGCTGTGGATCGACTGTCGTTTCAAGTTCAATCGGGCGAAGTTTACGGCTTGCTCGGACCCAACGGGGCCGGGAAGACGACGACACTGCGAATGATCCTGGGGTTGTTGTCACCAACCAGTGGTGATGCGGAAGTCGACGGCTTTCGAGCGACTCGGGAACCTGATGAAGTGAAGCGTCGAATCGGCCTGGTCTCGGCCAGTTCGGGTTTGTATCAATGGCTGACACCTCGCGAAACGCTGCTGTTTTTCGCGGATCTTTACGGGGTCGCCCCTGCGGCGGCCCGTCGCCGTCTGGAAGAACTGAGCAGTCTGTTCGACATCAGCCGGTTCCTCGATCAACGCTGTGCGACGCTGAGCACCGGGCAGAAGCAACGTGTCACGCTGGCTCGCGCCTTGATGCACGATCCTCCGGTAATGCTGCTGGATGAACCGACGCGCGGGCTGGACGTGATCGGAACGGACGTCGTCTTCCAATACATCACGAAACTGCGGTCGCTGGGTAAAGCCGTTGTGGTTTCGACTCATCGCCTCGACGAAGCGTCGCACGTGTGCGATCGCATGGGGCTATTGCATCGAGGGCGATTGAAGCACGAAGGAACGTTTGCTGAGCTGCAACAGGCCACCGGATGCAGCAACTTGTTTCAAATGTTTCTGCAATTGATCGGCAATCAATCCGGGTCGACCTTCGGAGAGACCGCGCATGTCTGACGAGTCCGGCACGCCAGATTCCCCCCGTGGCTGGACTTCACCGCGCTGGTGGCGGTTAACGGTCAAAGAACTCCGCGAAATCCTGCGTGATCGTCGTACGATCATCACGCTGGTCGCGATGCCGCTGCTGATCTATCCCCTGTTGGGTGTCACGCTGCAGAAGCTGATTCTCGCACAGGTCACTCGAACTCGGATTGAATATCGAGTCGCGCTGCCATCTCAACACGAAGAACCGATGTTCCGAAAGCTCTTCTCGCTAGGGAACCAATTGGTTTCCAAGCGTGAAGGACGCACTGTCGATATGCAACAGCATCCCCAGGGCACCATCGACGATCCGATCATCGAATTGATGATTCCGGATCAAGAAGACGGAGGGGGCGATGTTGGCAAAGCAGTTGCCGAGGGAGAAGCCGATATCGCGGTTCTCTTCGGGACACATCCCGACAACCGCATTGTCGGGATGGAGATCGTCTATCGATCAGGTTCGCCGGTCAGCCGTGACGCGCGACGATTTATCGAAGATCGATTTCGAGCTTTGAACGAAGATTTCGCCCGTCACACACTGGCCGAAGAAACGCCGGCGATCCCGCTCCCTTACGATATCCGAGTCGAATCGCTGACACCGGTCGGGAACCAGTCTGGCACTCCGCTGTCGCTGGCGACTTTGGTTCCGCTGATCTTGATCCTGATGACGGTCACCGGGGCGGTTTATCCCGCGATCGATTTGACGGCGGGGGAACGCGAACGTGGCACGCTGGAGGCACTGGTTTCATCCCCGGTCCCTCGTCACGAATTGCTGTTTGCGAAGTATGTCGCGGTAGTGACTGTCGCTGTGATGACCGCGGTCGCGAACTTGGTTTCGATGATCGTCACCGCCTATGCCAGTGGGCTGGAAGGTTTGCTGTTTGGTGCGGGCGGGCTTTCCGTACGACTGGTCGTGCTGACGTTGAGCCTGCTGTTCGTGTTCGCATCGTTCTTCTCGGCCGTGATCCTGATCCTGACCAGTTTCGCTCGCAGCTTTAAAGAAGCACAGGCCTATCTGATCCCGTTGATGCTGGTCTCACTGGCACCTGGCATCATTTGTCTGCTGCCAGGGATTGAGTTCAATACGTGGCTGGCTGTCATGCCGCTGGCGAACATTGTGCTGTTGGCTCGCGATGTGTTCGACAATCGAGTGATCCCGATCTGGGCGCTCGCGACGTTACTCTCGACGGCGCTATACGCGGCGGTCGCATTGTCGGCTGCAGCCCGGATTTTTGGAACGGATGCCGTGCTTTACGGCGGTGATGGAAGCTGGTCAGACATGCTTCGTCGACCGGAAGTCCCTCGCCCGCAGGCGACGTTGGGGCAGGCGATGTTCGCGTTGGCGATCCTGTTTCCCACGTTTCTGATCCTGGGAGGAACGGCCTCGCGGCTGGCTCATTTGTCGATCGAGAGTCGCCTGGCGATCAACATGGCGATCACGATCCTGTTGTTTGCCGTGCTGCCGCTGGTGCTGACTCGTTATTTTGCGATCGCGTGGAATTCGGGATTGTCGCTGCGAATGGCTTCGCCGCTGTCGTTCATTGCGGCGGCCGTGCTGGGGCTTTCGTTGTGGCCGTTTGCCTATGAACTGGTGCTAGTCCAGTCGCCCGATCGATTGACGGAGTTCGTCAAGCTATTCGAATCGATCAAGGCTCAGATCGATGCCGTGCCATTGGCGTGGAAGTTGATCGCTCTGGCCCTGGTTCCCGCCGCTTGCGAAGAGCTGTTCTTTCGCGGTTTCCTGCAGACGACTTTTCGAGCGAATATGGCCGGCCCGCTGGCGGTGATCTTATCGAGCACTCTGTTCGGACTGTTTCACGTGGTCGTTCGCGATGCGTTGTTCTTCGAAAGATTTGCCCCGACGTGTTTCCTGGGGCTGATCCTGGGAATCGTCTGTTTGAAAACAGGCAGCGTCTGGCCCGGGATCATGCTGCATTGCATTCACAACGGCCTGCTGCTGACGGTGTCGAATTACACGGAGCAACTGAAGGCCTGGGGGATCGGCAGCGGCGAACAAGAGCATCTGCCGGCGTCCTGGTTAATCGGTGCCGGCGTGTTGGCGATGGGAGCGATGGCTGTCCTGGTCATGCAGCGGCCTCGGCCCGTGGTGCAGACAAGCTGAGACGTAGTCGTTCATCTCGGCTGAAGTTCGATGGAGTCTTGTGCGGGCATCATCGACGTGACTCTTCAGCGGACGGTGCCGCTCTTGTTATCAGGGCTTTTCGTCAACACGAGCTATTGCGTAGAACACACCAACTCAGAAGAGTTGGACTACTGCTTGTGACTGTTGTTTTTGGAACGACAAATACATCGCTTCACCTCACTCAGTTTGCGAAGTATCGAGTTGCCGACGTATCATTCGACTGCCACTTCGCACGAAGATTCGCCGCCACGATCAAAGTTTACTCACGGAAGTTGATGGACATGCACAACTCTTTGATACATCGTCCGTTTGTGTTCACCATGATGTTGGTGGCCAGTCACTTCGCGGCTGCTGCAGATCAACCACCTGTTGCAGACGCGAAGGCGACTGCCGGCGCCATTGAGTCCGGGCAGCGAGTGCTGACGTGCGGGAACAGCTTTCATGCGTGGTTCGTCGCTCCCGTCTTGAAGGACATGGCTCATGGGGCTGGAATCGAAGGACACGAAATCGTCGCCGAATCGAAGATCGGCGGATCGCGGGCAATTCAGCATTGGAACGTTCCCGACGACAAGAATCACGCGAAAACGGCGTTGCGCGAAGGGAAGGTCGATGTCCTGACGTTGGCCTGCATGCTGGAACCGGACGAGGGAATTGAAAACTTCGCCCGGCTGGGATCGGAGCACAACTCCAACTTCCGCGTTAGCCTGCAGGAGTTCTGGATCCCCTTCGACAAGTTCGAATGGCCATTTCAAGGCAACCAAGATTCCGTCGACTTCAATGCGGCCACATCGCAGAAGCTGCAAGATCTGCATCGCCCCTACTTCAAATCGATGGACGATTACGTCCGCAAGCTGAACACTCAACTGGGCAAGCAAGTCGTGTTTGTCGCGCCGGTCGGCCAAGCCGTCGTCGCCTTGCGAGAAAAAGTAATGGCGGGCAAAGTGCCAGGGATCAAAGATCAGGCAGAGTTGTTCACTGATAAACTCGGCCATCCACAACACACGGTCGAAGCATTGGTCAGCTACGTTCACTTTGCCGTCGTCTATCGTCGGTCGCCAGTTGGCCTGCCGGTTCCGGCAGTACTCAAGCGAGGAAGTCATCCGCAGTGGGATGACAAGCTGAACCTCACGTTGCAGGAAATCGCCTGGCAGGCGGTGGTCGATCATCCCTTGAGTGGGCTCTCCGAGAAGTCCACAGAAGCCTTCTCGGGAGAAACGACTTCCTGGCATGGCTTTGATCGATACGACTTCCTGATGGACGAAGAGACATTCGCAATCGAACCGCACAACGCCGGACCGGACGAGCGAGATGGGATCAATGGCCAGGTCAAAGGAAAACTGCGTTGCGTCGTCGTCGTTCCCAAGCAAGCGGCCGAAGGAAAGCCATGGTCTTGGCAAGGTTATTACTTCAACCATGAACCGCAAGCCGAAGTCGAACTGCTGAAGCGCGGCTTTCACATTGGCTACGTCTTTTCCGATACGGGCAAATCGTGGCAAGCGTGGTACGACTTCCTAACTCAGAAATATGGCTTGTCGAAGAAGCCGTCGTTCGTCGGCATGAGTCGCGGCGGTCGCAACGCCTTCACGTGGGCGACAACCAATCCTGACAAGGTCTCCTGCCTGTATGTCGACAATCCCGCGATCAGCCGCGAGAGTCTGATGAAGTTGGGCGCGATGATTGAGCATGACATTCCGGTGCTGGACATCTGCGGCAGCCTGGACCCGATCCTGGGCAATCACACGTTGCCATTCGAGAGCATCTATCAACAACTTGGTGGCCGTGTTTCCGTAATGATCAAAGATGGAGCCGCTCACCATCCTCATAGCCTGCGCGACCCTTCGATTATCGCGGACTTTGTCGTGAGAAGTTTAGAGCCCGCTCGCGGTGCCGCTCCCAAGTTTGCAGGATCGAAGTTCAATCGGTCAGCGTTTTACAGCGCTGAAAATGTTTATCGGCACTTTCCCAAAGAGGGACAGTACATCTCATGTCGCGGCCCGTGGTTTTCGGGTTCCTACGATCGCTACGAATTCCGCGTCGATGGGATTCGCGGAGCCGTCTCGGTGATCGCTCCAACCAAAGCCGCGCCGGGTATGCCATGGGTCTATCGCCCCGACTTTGTGACGCGAGATGCCCTCGTTGACATCGATCTGCTTGGGAAAGGCTTCCACATCGTAGTCGGCCCCGTACCGACCGACACCAACGGCCCGCTGCTGGATCAATGGAATACGGTCTACAAATACCTGGTCGATCATGGCTTCTCAGCGAAGCCGGTTCTTGAGGGATCGGGAGGAGCCGCAGGCGACGCCTATGCGTGGGCAATCGCGAATCTCGACAAGGTCAGTTGCATCTATGCCGAAAACCCCATCTTGCGTAGCAGCATGACGAAGGAGCAACCACTTGAGCATCTGGCGTCATTGGCCAAAGCAGGCGTTCCTATCCTGCACGTTTGCGGCACTGCCGATCCATCGTATGAAACTCAATCGAAAGTGGCGGAGCAGCGATACAAAGAGCTGAACGGGCCAATCACTGTCATCGAACAGCCTGGCAACGGACATTTCCCGTTATCACCGAAAGACCGGACACCCGTCGTCGATTTTATCGTCAAGGCAACTCGAGCCACTGAGTAGAGCGCATTGCGACGAACTGGGATCTTGAGAAGTAGAAGATACCATGTCAGCTTCAACGGTAGTGGTGCGCGAGTCGACGATGCTGAAGTGGTCGTTGATCTGCGCGATTGCGATCGTGATCCCCGGTCTGCAAGTCGGACTGCCCTGGCTGTCTTGTTATCTCGCAAGTAATCCAGAGGACGCTGACCGAAAGGCGATGGGACTTTCAGACCAGCGCAGCTTTTGGACTCTGCGCTTTTCGTTCGACAGATTTCTGCATCCGACGCCAGGCACAAATAGTATTGGTACCGAGTTTTTCTCGGCAACCGTCTGCCGAGATGAAATGATCATCTTGCAGATACCTGATCGCCGCGAAGGCGGAACGATCGATCGCATCAATCTTCGCACGGGAAGCATCACATCTTCTGTGGCGCCTGCTGGAATTGGCAAGGTGATTTCCGATGGTGACGCCCTGTGGTTCCTGACGGATCGAAATGGCACAGACGATGCGTTTCTCTATCAGGGGCGAGTGGCACGCTTTCAGCGACTCAGGATTGGTCCAGACGACAACGCTCGGATGACTCACGAATTGGAATGGTTCGAGGACGACAAGTGGCAGCCAGCAGGACAGTTCGCGCTGATTCCGTTCTATCACGGTTTTTATTTTGATACGGACTTGAGTACCGGAGAACTTTGCTGTGTCCTCAAAGATGAGGAACCGTGGTTCCAATGTGGATTGAAATTACACCCCCGCGACGAACATCTGATTGAGCTGCGTCGATACCTTGACATTGAGCCAACAGATGCGACGAAGGCTTTGCGGACGGCAGGCTGGCACCCACTCCCTAGTCTAAGTGAAGTCGGTATGTTGCAGTGGTGCTGGTCAGAAAAACGCATCTTTTTGGCATTGTATCCGAACTTGAGCCACTTTGGCTTCGACGGTTTGCGGTTGTATCGCACAACCCAAGACGGGCAACTTTCGGAACAAGAATTCGAATGGCCTGTCGATCAGATCCATTCCGTCACGGCGGACCAGATTCATCTTGTCCGGGCGCACAACGGCCTTTACTTCGTTGTGAGAAATTCATTTGACGGACGGTGGACTGTCTATCGGTGGGACAGCGGGGACTTAGTCCGTCTCGTCGATCAACGCAGCCCCCTGCTAGGTACCACTTGTTTGGATGTTTCGCTCTTTGTCATCTTCGCGTTCGTCATACCGACAGTCGTTTTATCACTTGCCGCAGTTGGGATACGACGCTTGTTTCGTGCACGACACGACGTAGCTCCAAAAATTGAGCTCGCGTCCATCGGACATCGCGGTATAGCACGAATTATCGACTTACTGAGCTGGTGCGTTCCGCTCATCGTTTCGGCAGTGCTGCATCCCCAAATCATTTTCTGGTGGTATCTCGCGTTTGAACTAGGAACGGATATGTGGCCGAAATTGTGGTCCAGCACTATCGGCTTCTTCGGCACTCCGAGTTGGGATCAACTCACTCTGGTCAGGTTGATCGTCGGATTGATTGCCAAATTGTACCTCTCAATACCTCTGATTCGGCCACTTGCAGTACTTGCACTCGTCGTACTGATGGTGCAACTCCTTTGGCAATGCTGGTCCGGCCAGACGCTGGGCAAATGGCTCATGGGGCTTCAAGTAGTTCGCACTGACCTCAGGCGGTGTGGTTGGGGCCGCTGTCTCGTCCGAGAAGCATTCCTGCTGGTTGATGGATTCCTCTTCCTGTTCTGGGTTCCTGGAGTGATTTGCATGCTGATCACATCCAAATCACAGCGAATTGGCGATCTTATCCCCGACACAATCGTTATTCGCAATGCGCGCCCGGTGCCCATCAGATCCCGTTGATCTCGTGACAAAACAACGCAGAATCACGCTTCGCGGCCTGATGTTGCAGCCAGTCTGAACTGTCTGCTACAGTCGGTTGCCTCAAAGGACACTGCATACAAGAGTTGGAATTCGCATGGCCCGCTTTACGCAAGCCGATTTGTCGGAACTGAACAAGACATTTGAAGAACGCACGCCGGACGAACTGCTGCAGTGGGCAGGAGCGATTTTTGGGAAACGCGTCGCGGCATTGTCGGCCATGCAGATGGCGGGAAGCGTCGTCTGCCACATGCTCAGTCGGTTGCAGGTCAACATTCCTGTGTTATTTGTTGATACCGGCGTCAACTTTCCCGAGACGATTGCAACGCGCGATCGGATTGCTCGTGATTACAAACTCGATGTCATAACGTTGACTCCCAAGTTGACGATGGAAGAACAGACGGCGAAGTATGGCATTCTGTACCTGACCGCCGAAGGACAGAAGGAATGCTGCGAGATGCGCAAGTCCGCGCCGTTGCATGAAGCACGCGGCCGCTTCGATTGCCTGGTTGGCAGCCTGCGCCGCGCGGAAGGGGGAGCTCGCAGCCGGTTCCAGATCCTTTCAGTCGACCCCGCGATGAACTGCATCCGCGTCAATCCGCTGGCCAACTTCGGCGACGAAGAGATGGAACGCTACATCGCCGACCACAAGGTGATTGTCAATCCGCTGCACTATCAAGGATTCTCGACGATCAGTTGCAATCGCTGCACGACCCCCGTCCTGCCGGGTGAACCGAAGCGAGCCGGTCGGTGGCGACACCTGGGTCCGTGGTCGGTCTATTGCGGGATCAACCCCACCGACATGGACGGTGGCACGTCTATCGCGATTGATCTGCCTCAAGAGTTGATCGACAGGCTGCTCGGCCGCACGACCGACTTCAGCATCTAATGCATTGAGCTGTCTCCGGGAGGGCAGGAGCCTCGCCCTCCCAAAAATCAGATCACACCTGCAGATGTTCGAGCGCTTCGACGGGCGACATCAGATAGCTGACGTAGAACGGGCCGAATTCGGCATACTTCGCGGACGCGGTATCGAACCGCATCGTGTAAACGATGTCCTTGATGGACTCGGGATTGCGGCCCCACAGCGTGACGCCCCACTCCCAGTCGTCCAGACCGGTTGATGCGGTGATCAGTTGCGAGACGCGGCCGGCGAACTTGATCCCGCTCGTCGCATGCTCAGCCATCAATGACGATCGGACGCTGAACGGTTCGGTGAACCAGTTCGCGATCGGATGGCGAGCCTTATTCATCGGATAGAAACAGGTCACTGGCCACGCTGGAAAATCGGGGCACAGGCGCTGCCGATTCATCATCGGCAAGCGTTGGCTGTAGGCGTTGACCTTAGCCGCATAAGCCGGATCATCGGGCGAGACCCCTTCCAGCCGCAATCGCTCGGAATACTGTTCGATCGTGGGGACGTACTCGGAGATTTCGGTGATCGAAACGAACGAGTAGACCGGTTGCAGAGCGGCACCCAGCGGGCTGCCTCGCAGTCCTTGTCGCACGCCGTCGATCAGCAGAGGATCCGGATCCATGATCATCAGGCCAAGGTCTGCTTTGTGACCCGACACGACGGATGTCTGCAGGCGAACCGGGGCACCCGGGCGCGCGGGATCGAGCAGATGGGCGACGATCTCGCGTCCTTCCGCCAACTGCTTCTGATCCAATTTGTTCAGCGCGGCCTGATCGATGCGATAGTACAGATGCAGGCAATGCCAGCCTTCGGCAAGTTTGGCACTCGGTTCGGGCAAGGCCTGAGGAGCATGACTCGGTCGATTCACTAATTCGTTCCCGTTGAAAAACTCGTGCGGATTTATCAGGTCAGCAACCGATTCGCGGTCACATCATTCGTCCATCGGCTGCTGTTCGGACTTGGGGTAACCCGTCCACAACAGCGGCTTGGCAGCCTTCGGCAGTTCGTTTCGTTCCAGCAACCCGAGGATCTGAATGACAGTGGGGTTCGTCGGCAGTTCCTTCTTCAGTCGCTGGACGATCTCATTCGTCACCATCTTTTCGCCGGGGCCGGAAGCACCTTCCAGGAAAGCTCGCTTCTGATCGTAGACCGCCCAGAAGATCGTTCGCTCAAAGTTTTTGACATTATCGCGAACTTTTGTCGCTTCGCCACCTTTGCAGCGCTGGCCGTTCACGCGGTACATCTCGCGACGTTCGAAGATGATCGCGATCACGTTCCAGTCTTTGGTGCTGAACAGGCCCATGGTAATTCCCAAGACGATTGTGCCGACACACGAGGATTTGTACCACGTGTGGTGCCGTTTCGCCATGAGAGCGTTTGGGCGCGCGGGAAGCAGAACCACGCAGCGCCTGCGACTTTTGCAACTCCGGAACGCCGTCGTTCTGGCGGTGGCAAGGTCAGGGCAGAGAAGGGCGAGCGCGCGTTCTAGTGCAGCGCGGCCCACGTTGGGTGCCACGGTCTCATCAGCCCTTCGGTGTGGCCGTGCCCTCCGTCGAAGACACGACCATGTCGAGGACTCCAAGTCCCGTGGCACCCGATTCGCGAAACGTTACTTAGACCCTTCGGTCCAATGGCAGCCTGACCTATTTCGATCCTTTGATCTCTTCGGCAGGGACGCTGAACATTCCCATGCCTCCGCCCATGCCACCCATTCCCATGCCGCCCATGCCACCTCCCATACCGCCACCCATTCCACCGCCCATCCCCATGCCGCCACCCATCCCTCCGCCCATTCCACCACCCATGCCCCCCATCATCGGTGCTTGAGGAGTCCGAATCGGAATGACGAGATCCGCAACGGGATAGACTCGAGCCGACATCTTTTCGTCGGCCTTGGCCTGCGTCGTGATCTTCATCACTTCGTCTTCGATGATGTAGGTCAGCCCCAGAGGTTCCAGCATCAGCCGCAAGGCGCTGCGCAGCGAAATACCGGTCATCACCAAGGTGATCTGTTGATCGGTGGCGACACCTTCATCCTGCAAGGCCTGCTTATCCAACCAGATTTCGATGTGGTGCAGATCCTCCAGATAGTTCAACGCTTCTTCGAGTGGGTTATCCGTAAACGAAACTTCAGTCGTCTCGGTCAATGATTTCTGAATGCGTTTTTCATTGGGCGTGCTCTTCTTCAGATCGACCGTCGCATGTTGTTTGCGACGTTCGGAAAGAGCTTTCCAGACTGAAGCCGGAGGGAACCGCAGCGGCGGTTCGTCGGGAAACGGAATGTGCGACAATTCGACCTGATGCATTGCCTCCAAGAACTCGTCCGCACGTCGTGCTCGCAAACGGTAAGCACGTGTCAGCTGGAGTGCCGATTCTGCATCGAAACGAGCGGCCGTGGACGATCCTTCCCCAGGTCGCATATCGATCGCGACATCGGCGACGAGTTGCGCTTCCGCATAGGCATCGTCACGACCGTGACGCCCTTCCTGCATCAACGATCGGACTCGGTCGATTAAATTCTCCAATCGTTCTTCATCGAGCATCGCCTGTTCCGACAGCCGGGCCTGGGCTTCTTGCTGAGCCCGACGTTCCAGCGCTCGAGTCAGTTGCTGTTGCAGCTGATCTTGTTTGACCTCTTGCTGCTGAATCGTGCTCTCCAACTGCTTTTGCATGCGCAGTCGATCTTCGGGCCCGATATCGATCGCAGCCTTGACCGAGCCGAGTGACTGCTTCAAGGCCGCGAGTCCGAATGCGGGATCATCGCTTTCCCGGGCCGTTTCGATCGCGTGACTGACTTCATTGCGAAGCTTCTCGGTCAGCAGTCGCGTCATTTCCTGTTGATTTTCCAACAGGCTGGCATTGGGATCCGGGGCCGCCTGCAAGTCTTGGTCGCTAGCGGGGACTGCCGAAGCGGCCTGCTTGACCTGTCGAATGACTGACTTGTGAGTCACAGATTTCGCGGGTCCGTCTGCTGCAGCAGGCCCCTCACACCATCCAACCGCGACGAGCGGCAACAACATCAGCGCCTTGGTCGAGTATCGGAGCATCTCACCTCACCCTAGCAGCCCGTGGTGAAAGTCGGGATTGACCGTTGACGCATGAAAAATTAGCGCTACCCTATGGCCGCCGTTTGTGGTCGGGTTCATAGGGAGGTTGGTTGAATGGCGATGGGTCGGCGGAAACAGGAGCGTCAAGAG
>CAIMFH010000157.1 GCA_903840265.1 uncultured Schlesneria sp.
CTTCGTTCGCCGTACTTGCCTGGGGAATCTGCGGCTGCGGTCAAAATTCTGACCCAGCGCCCACCATCAGCCGCGGTGCACCATCAAATCCTGTCGCGACCGCTCCACGACAGATCGCCGAATCGCCGAACCTTCCATCGCGCCCACCAACAGCGGTTCCGGGAACGCAGTTCCAATTTCGCGATGTCACTGACGAGTGGAAGCTGGATTTTGATCGCTACGACGACATCGCCGGAGAACATCGTATCCAGGAAGGGATTGGCGGTGGTGTCGCTGCGTTCGACTATGACCAGGACGGACAACTGGATCTCTTCTTCGCCCAGGGAAGTCGCTTGCCCAGAACCAAAATCACCGATGAATTCTCGAACGAGCTTTATCGGAACACAGGCGCCCTGCAACGAGTCACCGCGCTGGCGGGGCTGACTTCCTACGGCTATCACAGCGGGGTCGCCGCGGGTGATGTTGATGAGGATGGGTTCCCTGATCTGTATATCACCGCTTTCGGAAAATCGTCGTTGTGGCACAACAATGGGGACGGAACATTTGTTGACGTTTCTCAAGCCGCCAACGTCGTGGTCGATTCCTGGAGCAGCAGTTCTGCTCTGGCAGACCTGAATGACGACGGCCTGCTGGATCTCTATGTCGTCACGTACCTCGACGCGAACGACGATCCGCACCGCAAGTGCAAAGAAGCACGTGCTCCGAACGGCTATTCGCAATGTTCGCCAACCCTATACGCGGCCATGGACGACGTGCTCTTCATCAACGATGGCCAGGGTGGCTTTGTCGATGTCACTCACGAGGCCGGAATCAATGGGAAGGACGGCAAGGGACTGGCCGTGTCGACCTGCGACTTTAATCATGACGGCGTTCCCGAGATCTTCGTGGCCAACGACGGAACGCCTCAGTTTCTGTATGTCAGGACCGGCAAGATCAAATCGACGGTCCACGAAGACATTGTTGTCCCCATCTTCGAAGAGCGGGCGACAGAGCAGGGAATCACCCTCACCGGTGAAGGCCGTTCCATCTCCGGGATGTCCGCCGCGCATGGCGATTATGATCGCGATGGCTGGGATGACATCTACGTCACCAACTTTTATCTCGAACCGAACATCTTGTTTCGCAACCTGGGATCAGCCGGCTTTGCCGACGCTTCTACCTCGTCGCGGTTGGGGCCCGCGACTCGCCAGACGCTTTCGTTCGGGGCCGAGTTCATGGATGTCGATCACGACGGCTGGCCCGATCTCGTCGTCACGTCCGGGCATATCGAAGATCGGACGTATCTGAAACTCGAGCCGTACAAGATGCACGCACATCTGTTTCGCAACGATCGCAATGGCCGCTTCACCGACGTCGCTTCCAAAGCCGGTTCCTACTTCGAGTCGCTACGAGTCGGCCGCGGACTGGCACTGGGCGACATGGATCGAGACGGCGATCTGGATGTCGCGATCTCGCACCGTCAGGACCGAGCCGCGTTGCTGTTGAACGAAACCCCGCGCCGAAACTCGGCTGTGGTCATCAGGCCAATCGGGAAGGGCCACACTGCCAGAAGCGGTGTCGGCACACGCGTGACGGCTGTCGGAGTCGTTCCCACGCAGTTCCAGGAACTCGCCGGAGGCGGCAGCTTCCAGTCCGCATCAGCCCTCGAGATTCACCTGGGTCTAGCGGATCGCCAACAGTTCGATCAATTGGAATGCCGCTGGGCCGATGGCGAAGTGGAAGTCTGGCCGAACGTCGCCCCCGGCTACTACATCGCCGTGCAGGGCCGCGGGCTCGTCCGGATTGAAACGACCACCTCGCTGAAATCCGTCGAATGACAGGAACTGTCCGGTGCAGCTAAGTTTGCTTCCGTGGCTTCCAGAGGATCAGGTAGGCAGAGAGCAATGTCACGAGCATCGTCACGAACCAATAAGGGATTAGCAGGACTGTGAACTGGCGTCGACTGACCAGTCCTGTTCCGAAGTGAAAACCGACTCCGTTCCAGTGCGATTGCCATTCGATGACACTACCTCCAAACACAGGCATCAGGGTCTCATCCGTGTCGAATCTGTCTGTGGTCGAGAACAAATATCGCGGCGAGACGACGGGTGGATTTTCTAACCAGATTGAATTCACGCCGAAGAACTCGGGCAGCGGTGGTTCGGATGACCTGATCCACTTGATGCCGCTCTGAAAAGATGAGAGGAAGTCGTTCGAGTGAACGCCGCGATTCACTACGACAAAATCGCCATAAACTAGACTCCTCATCCACATTCCTGTCACCAGGCACGCCATCACCAGCGTAAGGCAGCCCACTTTCCGTCGCCAACCGCGGAAGAACTCACGCATGGAGAGGCCTCTTCCGTGGTTTCCAAAGAATCAAACCGGCGGACAGCAGCGTCAGGGGAAGAACCAGGACCCAATCGTAGACTGCCCGAAAGTGCGTTCGGATTTCTCCACTCAGTGAATCCTCCCCTCGGTGCTCGCTCCAGACTCCTGTGGCCACGGACCCGAATTTAATTCCACTCCAGTTCCATTCAAAACGAGCATCGTTGTAGGTCCAGATATCTACTTCGCTCCATTCTGACAGCACCTCGGAAGTCCAGCGGATCTTCTCGAACTGTTCGGAAGGGCTTCGCCATGTCAAGGAAATGTAACCTGCATACGACTTGCACTCGGAACCGGAATGCCAACCGGGCACCTCGATCTTATCCGCGATCAAGTGGCTGCGACCCCAGAAGACTCCAAGCAGGCACGCCATCGCCAGCGTGACGCATCCCACTTTCCGTCGCCAGCCGCGGAAAAATTCACGCATTGGGAGGCCTCGTACGCGGCTTCCAGAGAATCAGGTAGGCAGAGAGCAGTGCCAGAGGAATGGCAATCGATTTGCGTAGTTTAGACTTCAGTGAGGTATAGCAACAGGCATGCAAGTGCCACAACGAATGAGAAGATGCCCCAACTCACAATCCAGGTTGAATCCAGATTGGAGGCTCCAGCCACACATGGCGGACGATTCCGCCTTCGGCACAGGACCAGGCAAATCATCCCGCCCCCGGCCCAGCCGACTGCCATTGCGAGGCTGAACATCGAAGACAAAGCCCATTCTCGAACCGTCAACACGGTCGTCTTGTTACTGAATCGCGCCGCGATTGCGCTATAACTTGGGTCTTTGAGGTTTCCAGCCTCACTTCTCCCGATCATGCGGTAGTCAAACATACTTTCAACATCTGCGGGATCGATGCACCATTGACTTCCGAATTCATCGGGTTCCACCCGTTTGATCGTCACGAATCGCGTTTCTTTCACGCCGCCAAAGGACGCGTCGATTTTGATAGGCCAAGGTTTTCCGTGTTCGGGAGGATCAAGGTCGAATTTGAATTCTTTGAGTTTCGGATCAATATCGTGTTTCTGGAAGGCTTCCGTTTCTCGCAATTTCAGATGCTTTAACGAATTCCAAATCGTATCGGCATCAGATTCACCATTGTCACTGTCACTCCCCGTGAGGATGACTTCGCCGTTCAGGCTGATTTCCACGGAAATCCACCGAGCGGCAAACGCGGTGTCCCACAACAGACTGAAGACTGCGCAACTTAGAAAACGGACGAAAAAAGTCTTCGACACGAAATTCACTCCGCCTTACGTCGCCAGCCGTGGAAGAAGGTGTGCATGGTGGATCAGCCCGGCTTGTTAATGAAGCCCCCTCACACCACCAGACTTCCGTGGAGGTCCGCATCTTTCACCGCTTACTCGGCATATTCCAGCAGTTGTTTTGCTTGATGGGCCAGGTTCGTGTCTGGAAAGTCCGCCACGATCTTTTCCAGCGCGGCCTTGGATTTCGTTTTGGCGTTCGCGTTACTCCCCGCCAGTTGCTTGCGAGCCGTTTCCAGAGTCTTGGTCGCGGTCAGGCCGGCTTTCACTTTCGCATCTTTGGCCAGTTCCTTTTTCGACGTGGCCACATCTTTGGGAAGTTCAAAGCCGTTAAATCGCGTCGTCACGTCTTCAATGAGTTCATACGCGTGGAAGGTGTTCTCGGCTTCTTGAGCTTCTTTCACTTTCGCTAACTGCTCGTCGATTTCCTTTTGGATGACTTCCATCAATTTCCCAGCCGCTTCTTTCACATCGCCTTTCGACGAGGCCGAGAACTTTTTCAGGCTGGCAGCCAGACCCTTGTAGTTGCCGATTTCGACTGCGGTCCAAGTCGCTTTCACAGCGTCGGGGATCGTGGACGGTTCAACCTTCCAGGCCGCACCTTCGACTGCCTTCTCGGCCAGTTCCTCCAGGTCATCTTTCACTCCGGTGTGGATCTCGCCATCGGGTGTGATGTAGCGGTATTGAAACGTGACCGTTTCGCTGATCGGCTGAAAGAGGCCGCTGGCCTTCTCGAAATCCCGGTTCGTATCCACGATGATCGGCCAGGGGACTTTGACCTGCGAGAGATAGCCCTGAATCTTTTGCTTCGGACTGCCGGAATTGACCGCAATGAAAATCACCGGTTGCCCGTCAAACTTCTTGGCCGCTTCCAGCAGCGCGGTCCAGTTGTTGCGAACGCCCTGGTCGTCCTCTTCGAAATAATACAGGACAATTCCCTTACCCTTTAGAGCACCAACAGACAGAGGTCCGGAATTGGCCCAGGAGTTGGGATCGGTCGGAAATGGCGGGGCCGGATCGGCAAGCACTTCACTCATCATGGCTGCAAATGCGACGAACGCGATCAACACACGAGGCACGTTCATTGTCGAAAACGGTCCGAGCATGGAAGAACCTCCGGATGATGAACTTGATGATGCAGATCAGGAATTTGTTGCGATAGGAGCGTCTCAGGTGCCAAGGTGTTGGAGTCTTCGACAAGGCCGTGCTGCTTTGCCCAAGTCGCCAATACCGTGCTACCCGCACGATTTCACCAGATATCAGATAGAGTAGACGGATCGACAAGGCATCGCAATCAGCATTTCTCTCGTGGGGCTGCTCCCAACAAGAGACGTTTGCCGGTTGAGTCCGAATCTTGCCCAACAAATCAAACTTGAATCAAACGAGGCCGAGCGATAAACCGGGGTCTGTTCATTTTCATCATGCGAATAGTTCGTCATTGGAAGGCAAAAAATGACCTGTCAAAGAATCGCCTTCGTGCTGGGTTTGTTTCTGGTGTTGAACAGTTGGGCATTGGCCGACGAGGCAGGTTCTGTGAAAGGGTCGATGACCATAAATCGCAAGAAGTACAAGCTGACCTACGTGAAGGCATATAGAATCAAATTGGATGGCAAGGACTCTGTGGCCGTCATCGTAAGCCAAAAGCCATTTCAGATGGACAAGCCGAAGCTGTTTCCAAGCAGAAAGCCGGATGACATCCCGCGATGGATCGATCTCATGTCGGTTTCGGTACCCACTGAATTCGAGCACGTTCGAAATGTCGTCCCGCACCTTCAGGCTGTTTTCGATGAAAAGACCAGTAAGATTACGTCGTATCAGGGTTGGGCGAGCGATAGTACGTTCATGAGCGTTGCAGAGTATGTGACGGTGACCGTTTCCGTGAACGGCAAGGAATCGAAGAATAAATCCTTCAGCGATGTTTCAGGTAGCTGGACGGCGAAAATCGAGGGTGATCGCATTATCGGTTCAGGTGTCTGCAAGGATGATTCGCGGTTTGCAGATTTGTTCGATTTCGAGTTCAATGTTCCAATCGAGAAGCTGGAAGTTGTCACTGCTGAGTAAGGCAATTTTGCACGTGAGAACAGCGAAGACATAGGGGACTTTTGTAACGGCTGACTCTCGTGTTCGGAAGCTTGCAAATCCTGCACGGAGACCTAAGCCACCCTCGCGACCCCTGCTCGCCGTCTTTCTGTGAGACCCCCGGCAAGATAAGATGGCGGCTGACTCGCCGTTTTTGAGGATTGCTGTGGCCGCGACCAACGACCTACTCTTGATCTTGAATTCGCTCTACCAGGACGTGGATCAGCAGGCTCACGGGCTGGAGCAGGTTCACAGCGAGAGACTCGTCTGCCGCCGCGGCTGCTGCATGTGCTGTGTCGATGAACTGACCGTGTTCGAAGTCGAAGCGGCCAACATCCGGCAGTCGCACGCGAATCTGTTGCAGACGGCCGAACCGCATCCCCCGGGTGCCTGCGCGTTTCTGGATCAAGACGGAGCCTGCCGCATCTACGAGCAACGACCCTACGTCTGTCGCACCCAAGGACTGCCACTCCGCTGGCTCGACGAAGATGCCACCGGCGAGTTCGTTGAGTACCGCGACATCTGCCCCCTCAACGACGAGGGAGATGTCGAAGCGGTCGAAGACCTGCCCGAGGACGAATGCTGGAGCATCGGCCCGATCGAAGAACGCCTCGCCAAACTGCAACTACAATTCGGCAACGGCAAGCTCAAACGAGTCCCGCTGCGATCACTGTTTGAGTGAGCCCACGCGCCCGTCAATCACCTCATTCCCAGGTGAGCCGCGCTGCGTCAGCACGCGGATAACTTCGCTTGCTCATATGTCACGCGAATTGCGAAAAGCATCGACTCTGGACGGATGATTTCATCGTATTCACTCAATCAAACTGCCGGATGAAGTCATCCGCGTGCTGACGCAGCGCGGCTCACCTGGACTGATTCACTCACTCGGCAACCGGCTTCGCGACATCCAGACACCTCAACCAGTCTTCGCTGCGCAGATACAACCGACCATGAGCGAGCACGGGCGAAGCCCAAGTCGGGCCTGGGTATTTGACTTTGTTGAACGAAGTCCGGCTGATCTCCTTCCAGCCTTCGCGACTGAGCTTTGCCAAAGCCAATGTCGCATGCTCACCCAGGATGAAATACTTCCCTTCGGCGAGTGTCGCGGAACCGCGGCCATAGGTGGGGAAGGGGACCGTGGCACCCGTCTTCGTATCCGTAATCTGACCGGTAGTGCGGTCGACTTCCAGAGACAGATCTTCAACTTTCCCTGCGTAACCATTCGTTTCCCACACCCGCTCGCCCGATTCGATGTCGACGCACTGCAACATCCCTTCCTGCTCGTGGCGCCCACTGAAGCCGTACAGACAGCCATCCTGATAGATGGGGGTCGACCAGTGAGTCGACATCCCTCGCTTGTCACGCCAGACCACGTCGTAGTTCGTGTTGTCAGGATGCACTTTCAACAACGCCATCCCCGTTTCGTAAGCCGCCGACAAGAAGATTCGATCGTCCACGACCACGGGCCGTGCGGCGTTCACCGATTCATGTGTGCGCGAACGGAACCAGTACTTGAAGCGGACTCGACCATCTTTCGGATCCAGCGACACCAGCCCCTGGCGCATCAGGCAGAGCACATGTCGCTGGCCATGGATCGTGACCGCAATCGGCGACGAATAGCTGACCAGCAACTCATCATCGGACCACTTCAGCGGCGGTTTTCCAGGGCCATCCGTGATGACACCGTCCCAGGTCTCTTTGCCAACGCTTTCCCACACTGTCTTGCCGGTCGCCGCATCGAACGCAACCACGCCCGAATTGGGTTGACCCCCAACCAGAACGAGCAACAGATTCCCTTCGAGAATGGGCGTGCATCCCGCTCCAAAGAACTGCTGCGGCACCTTCCAATCGGTCGCCGTATCCCGCTCCCAAACCAGTTCACCGTTCTTGAGATTCAAGCAGACCAAACGACCCTGAGCCCCAAACGTGTAGCACAGCGATTCAGTCAGCAACGGCGAGCAACGAGGTCCATTGCTATAGCCATACGGGTCCGAGAAATCAGTCTCATACTCATACTTCCAGACCGGTTCGGCGTTATCCGTGCGCAGACATTCAATGACATCCATGTCACGCAGCCGATGATGAATCACCAGCTTGTCGCCTCGGATCGAGGGCGAGCTATATCCCTTCCCAATCTTTTTGTCCCAGACCACGCGCGGCCCCTGGGCAGGCCATTCGTCAAGCAACCCGGCCTCGTCAGAGATCCCGGTGCCATGCGGACCCAGAAAGCAGGGCCAATCCAGGCCACGCTCGGTTGGCTTCGCCGCAGCAGTCCCCTCATCACTCATCGAGACTTTAGCGACCCCGGCTTCCGCATCATCATCTGCTGGTGCGACATCGACAGCATTCACCGCCTGTGGCGGAGTCGCTTTGGCAGGCAGGTCCGTACCACAGCCAATGATCAGACAAAGGGCCAAGCTCGTAAGTAGTGAAGTCCATACCATGGCAACAGTCCCAGGCAGTGATCAATGTAGACGCACACTCCGTGTGCGGAGTCCGCGTCGGCCTCAGATCACAAGATGCACAAAGCCCGGCGTGAGAGCAAGCCGGGCCTTGTCATTGGACTCTTAATCACCTTCGCCCAATCTCTTGGCGAGATTAGCTACAAGAGACTACTTCTTCCCAAAATCACCAGGGTTGCCGAACAAACCGCCACCGTTTTCGCCACTGGTCTTGCCGCCACGCAGCGGTTCTTTCCGCTTGCGTTCGTACTGCTGACCCTGCGATGGAGCCATGTCTTCGTCTTTTGGCTTTTCGGGCTTCTGCTTCAGGGCCTTCAGCGACAGGCTGATGCGCTGACGCTCGGGGACCACTTCCAGCACCTGCATCAAAATCTCTTGGCCAACCGACACAACGTCGCTGACCTTGCGCACGCGCTGGTGATCCAGTTCGCTGATGTGGACCAGGCCTTCGACTCCTTGCTCCAGTTCGACGAACGCTCCGAAGTCCGAAACGCGAGTCACCTTGCCGCTGACCTGCTTGCCCATCGGATAACGGTCTTCGACGCCAGCCCACGGGTTCTGGGCCAGTTGTCGCATGCCCAGGCCGATCTTCTGCTTTTCGCGATCCAGCGACAGCACGACGACTTCGACCGGCAAACCTTCCTGCAGTACTTCGGACGGGTGCTTCACGCGCGTCCAGCTCATTTCGCCAATATGCAGGAAGCCGTCGGCTCCACCCAGATCGACGAACGCTCCGTAATCTTTGATCGTCTTGACGGTCCCGGTGTACTGCTGGCCGACTTCAACCTGCTGCCAGAAAGTGACCGCCAGCTCTTTGCGTTCGGCAATCAGAATAATGCGGCGGCTGACCACGAGGTTTCGCTTGGCGGCGTTCACTTCGGTGATCTGCACCGTCAGTTTTTTGCCAACGTATGTTTCGAGTGCGGGTGAGAATCCAAGGTCAACCTGGCTGGCGGGCAGAAACGCTCGCAGCGCGCCGATGTTGACTTCCAGTCCACCCTTGTTGGTCTTGGTGACCATACACTCGACCACCTGGCCGACGGTGAGTTCTTCCCAGTTTCCTTTAACGCGACGAGTCGCCTTCGGCAGGTTAACGATGATCACGCCGCTTTCGGCGTCATACTTTTCGACAACCACCAGAAACTCTTCGCCGATCCGCGGTTGCTTCCCTTGCGGGAACTGGCGAGCGGGCAGCACGCCGGGGCAGCGGAAGCCGACTTCGCAGAAGACATCTTCGGCGGTCACGCTCTGAACCTTGGCCTTCAGTTTGGTCCCAGCTTCGAGCTGATCTTCGGATTCCGGCAATTCGGAAACGGCCGACTGAGGTGACGGCGTTGTCGCACCGACAGGTGGAGCAGTGGGGGAGTCCATTTGACCCGCCATCGCCGCTTCCAACTCTTTCTCCAGATCGGCGTCGATCGCGTGCTTCTCATACGGAATTTCGACAGGAGCGGCGGGTGGCGATGGGGGTGCCACATGGACCGGGCCATCGCCCGCTGCGGCAGGGTCTTCCATGATCGAAGGGACGGCCATTCCCTGACCAGGGTCGATCGTGGGGTTCAGGCGGGGCTTGCGTTCGCGTTTGGCGACGGCCGCTTTCACTTCGTCGATCCAGGCTCGTGCGGCATCGACTTGGTCGGTGGCACCCAGCGACAGGGTGATGGTCGTGCCATCTTCGCCTTGGAATGCCAGCGTCAACTCGACGTGACCATCATCGCGCGCGACCGATTGCACGTCGACGACTTTGTCGGCAGACACAGTCGCGGGAATTGGTGTTCCGTTGGCGAGTTCCCCTCGCAAAGCCACTTGGCCCGATTCGCGATTCACTGCCAGCGCTGCCGGCAGTTGATCGACGTCCAGTACCAATTCCTCTGATTCCGACCGAAAACCTGTGATCTGCATGATTCTATTCTTCTAACATAGGGCGCTACGTCCGATTCGCGGGGTGATCGGCGAGCAGGCATCGGCGATTGGCTTCAGATTGAGTATGTGTCCGCGTGAAGCCTGAGAAGCAACAAAAGAAGCCGCCGAACGGCGACATTTTTCCTGAGCTATGGAGTGACTGATCGTGATAACGGCGATGTCTGCGGGACGAGAATTAGCAACAACTTGAAGAAACCAAACACATTCCGTCCCAAAAACGACGCTTGATCTATAAGCAGTTCGCCACCATTCGTCAATTCTCGTGAATCTCACCCGCCCTGTCGCGGAAAAGATTCTTCGGAGATTCATTTTTCATGAATTTCCCGAGATCCTGCTTCGGCCGCCATTTGACCAATCTCCGCGACGTCCTCAGGCCGCAACGTGCCCTCCAAATGCGGGTGCCACTGACGACGGCTTTGAGTCGCCAGTGTCTTACCGATGAAGAACCGGCTGGCAACGCCGGAAGAGGCGGATTATCGCGCAGGCTGCTGATCCGATCAGAGCGTTATTCACGTAGCCAATCTCGCCAAGAGCTTAGGTCTTCTCGATGACACCTTCAGTTCAACTCTGACAAACCACTAGTTCCCGGTCGCAACTGCTGGCGTCGGCGATGCAATCGGAGCCGTGGGCCCCTCTTTCATCTGGTCTCTGTGACCCGCTTCCGTTTCGACGACACACAGAATATCGCCAGTGGCAATCGGCAATCGCAGTTTGTAGGTCCGAAACAAGCTCGGCCAACTCAAAGTCAGCGTCCGCAATTCATTGACTTTCTCCTCGTTGCGAACGGCAAATCCGTGGACATGCCCGGACAACTCCGCTTCCGCCATCGTCCGGCCGTTGTCGAAGGTCTCTTCCAGTCCAGCCAGAGTGCTGTTGTAGCCTCGCTGAGCCAGCAACTCGGATCCCACGACGACCAGCAGCAACAAAATCCCACCCCAGACGAGGGCTCGCTCGACAGGCGATCGCTTGGCTGTCGGCTTGAGATTCGGATCGGCAGGGGTCGGCGGGACAATGGGATCGACGATGGGTTGAACTTCACTCATGGCACGAAACTCCGCTAGAACAGCGACAGAAAAAGGAAATGGGCGAACATCAGAGCGATTTTCCCGAGCGATTACAAGAATCGATCTCCCGCCGCGACTCGCTGGATACCGCGCCGTCTCAGATGTACGGTTGTCGAAGCGACCCGAATCGCCGCATGACGAGCACGAATCAACTCTTGGTGGAGAGCCAACGCGATGTCCTGGAAAGTCCTGATGCCGATTGGCGATGCCACCGAAGTGATGGATACGCTGTACCCCTTTTTCCGGCTGCCCGAAGACGGCTTTGAAGTCGTCGTCGCCGGACCGGAAGTGCGCAAGTACCACGGCGTGATGCACGAAATCCCGCCGAACGACAGCATCCCCTGGGACATCACACGCGAACAGCCCGCCTATCACATCCAGGCGACGATCGCATTTCGAGACATCAACCCCAACGACTACGTCGGCCTGTTCCTGTCAGGAGGACGAGCCCCCGAATACATCCGCTACGACCGTGACCTGCAAGCCGTGACAAAGCACTTCTTCGACGCCGGCAAACCCATCTGCACCGTCTGTCACGGAGTCGAAATCGCCGCTGCCGCCGACTGCCTGACCGGCCGAACGCTAACCACGGTCGCCAAGTGCGCCCTCGACATCACCCAATGGGGCGGCACCTACGTCGACCAACCCGTCGTCATCGACAACAACCTGATCAGCGCCCGCACCTGGCACGACAACACCCCCATGATGCGCGAATTCTTGAAGCTGCTGAAAACTCACTGCGCGCGATGATGCTTTTTTTCGTAGGTTATGCTTCAGCATATCTCTTCTCATTGGCGGCAGGAGTGGCAGAAGACCGATGACACCAGCATTGCCAGAGGTGCGAGCCATGATCGACGCCGCGCGTCTTTACCTCGACGGACAGTGTTCGATTCAAGAGCTCAACGGTTACGCCAGCAAGTGTGCCACCGCAGCACATCTGTTTAGTGGTCATCCCCACATCAAGCGAACTGCAGATGAGTGGCTGACGGTCATCTACTCCAGATGGAATGAATTCGGTGACGTTGCACGGCCAATATCGGAGGAAGAGTTTCGCGACTGGCTGCAAAGCCATCTTCTTTCATGAATAGCAAATGGAAACAGATGGCGTTAGTGTTGGCTGCTCAATGATAGCGATGCGCAGAGACTCTAAATGCTGTTTGCCTTTAATCAAGAGAAGCCGTGAATCGTGAAGGTTTACTCCAAAGCGACGATGTCCGTGCAACCCTGCGATGCCTGGTTGGGCGTGGGCGTACTGCTCGTCCTGCTTTGTTCGCTGCTCGCCCTCTTTTTGTTTCAAAGTCGCGATCCGGTCGAGCCAATCTTCTGGTGGCTACTGGCAGTGGGAGCGGTGGTGGGCATCCTGATGCTCTTCTTGGGGTATCGCCTCCGTTTTCCGGACGGCATTCCCTACGTGATGAATATCAAGCCCGATTTCCTTGAGGTTGCTCATGACCTCGTCGGCGCTGAAAAGGATAACGAACTCGACGGCCCTGTCCCTTCACCACACCGCCGCAAGTTCATGTGGGCCGACCTAAAGGAAGTCGCCGTTGCTGGATTGTCGAGCGATCCAGTACTGATTCTGGAACTGGCGGATGGAACGTTCGTCGCGATAAATCTCGGCGACGTGAGTAATGATCCCGCTATCATCGCAGAGACTGCAATCCACTATTTTCGACAGTCTCAAGGCAAGCCTGCTCTGCATGTCGAACTTGCTGCGCGCAACATCACGATCCCGTGTCCCCTGTGTGCAGTCGCGACAGACAGTCTGAAGTCTTACACTCTCGGCACGCTGGTGTTCGCGTTCGTGGTCGTCTTCACGCGAGCGACAAAAGTGACTTGTTGCCCCACCTGCATGCGGGCAAAAATCAGCGACTTCCTGTTCTGGAACGTAATCACTAGTAACGTCATCTGGCCATTCTTCATCGCACCCTATTCCGTAATTTTGTTAATAAGTACGTACAGAAGAGGGCACTCCAAAGAGGTCTTGAAAACCGTTGCCTTGCTTGTCGCTCCGGAATCGTGGACCAGTGATCAGAACCGAACCGACGTTCCGAGCTTAAGGTCGCAATCATAAATCATGATGCGTCATCTCACGCCCCGCTACCTCTTCTTCGCTCCGCGCTTCCAAGTCTCGACAAACCAATCAATCACCATCAACAAGAACTCTTCCTTCGGCCATTCAGGCGGCTTCGCCGTCGCAATCGGAAAGAAATAAGCGACCGACAACAAAAACACCCCCATGTCGCGTTCGGGGTCCTGGATCTGAAACAGCTTCTTCTCGACCCCTTCGCGCAGCAGGCCCAGGATCGCCCCTTGCATCATCGCCGATTCCTCGGCCAACCGTTGAGGCTTCACCTTCAACACCGCTCGAGCCAGCTCCGCCGCATGTCGAGACTCCGTCCCCACTTCTTTACAGTGGCGGTAACGACCCAGGATATAAGCCCGCAGCCGTTGATCGGGCGAACCCTCACCGCTGCGAGCCACATCGATCTCGCGCTGATGTCGTGCGACGAAGTCGTCCGCGCACGCCGCGCACAGATCGTCCTTATCCTTGAAGTATCGATACAGCGTCCCCACCGCTACGTTGGCATCGGTTGCCACTTCCTGCATGGTCGTCTTCGCGATCCCGTAATAACGGAACCGAGCCCGAGCCGCCTCAATAATGCTTTGACGTTTATCCATCCGCTGAGTTCAGTCATTAATTGATGGTGACGTGAATAACCGTGCTTTGGAGGGTGCCACGGTTATGGCAGCTGGATTCAGGTCGAGCATCTCTGACCTGTTTCCTGAGGCCCAAGGGGCCGGCCGTTCACTTAGCCCGGCCCCTTAGGGCCGGGTACACATCCGGCAAAAAATGATTCTTGAGGCCTGAAGGGCCGGCCGTTCCGTTTAAATGACATGCCACAGTCCAATAAGAATTGGCTCACCTTGCATTATGACTCTTCAAGACTGTACTGGAGACTCTTCATCACCGCGGCCACAACCTCACGTTCACCCCAGGCTTCGGCTTCAGCGTGAAGGTCGTATCGGGCTCGATCGTTTGACCTGGGATTAACTCCACGCGAAACCGTCGCAGGACCGCCGCCAGGATCAGAATCCCTTCCATCATCGCGAAATGCTGCCCGATGCACGAGCGAGGTCCCCCGCCAAACGGGAAGTACGAAAACTTGGGCCGCCCCTCATCCGCACCCGGCAAAAACCGTCGCGGGTTGAACACGTCCGGTTCGGTCCAGAACTCGGGATGTCGATGAATCACCCACTGACAAACCATCACGTACGCATTCTTGGGAATCGCATAGCCGCTCAATTCGTCCGGCCCCAATGTTTGACGAGGTTGCCCCGGCGCCGGCGGATACAGTCGCATCGTCTCTTCGAAGACCGCTCGCGTCAGTGGCAATGCCGGCAGGTCGGCCACCGTCGGCGCTCGCCCATCGGGAAGACTCCGCACTTCGGCCGCGACTTCCTCTTGAATCTGCGGATGCTGCCCGAGCAGATACCAGCACCACGACAACGCCGCCCCCACCGTATCGTTTCCGGCGAGCAACAATGTCAGCACTTCATCGCGAAGTTGAGTATCACTCATCCCCTGACCAGTCTCGTCATCGCGCGAAGCCAGCAACGTGGCGAGCAGATCATTGCGAACGACATTCTCGCGCCGACGAGCCTGAATCATCTCTTCGACAACACGATCCAGAATCGCCTTCGCTTTGCGAAAGCGCCGATTCTCAGCAGTCGGCACCCATTCCGGCGGCAGCATCTGATTGTTCATGCGCAGATGCACATGCTCAAACGCCGTCTTAAACGCACCACCCAATGATGACGCCTCGCTCGACAGATCCGCACCAAACAGCGTCTCTCCGGCGATCTTCAATGTCAACCGCGACATCGCCTGTTGAATATCCAGCGGTTGCTCAGCAGGATGCTGCGACAATTCCTCCACAAATGAATTCGCCGCCTCGGCCATCGTCACACCCAGCACAGCCAGCCGATCCCGATGAAAGGCCGGTTGAGCCAACTTGCGCTGCGTCTTCCACAACTCCCCATCACTCGTCACCAACCCCCGCCCGGCAACACTCCCCAACGGCTTATTGAAGAAGTCCGGCTTGCGATAGTTGCGATGATTGCGAACCAGCACCTGCTCCACATCCTCAGGCCGAAACAGCATGTACAAGTACATCCCCGGCACAATGCGCACGCGAGCAAAGTCCCCAAACTCCCGCCAAGCCCGCTCATAAAACCCCAGCGGATCCCGCTGCAATTCCCGAGAACACCCCCACAACCAATGCCCCCGCGGCCCCGGCGGCTGAGTCCGCGGTGAGTTCAACGTCCCCGGCATGAGGCTGCTCCAGCGAATGAATAATGAATATTGCAGTGCGATATTCATTTTAGTGGGAAGTAGGGTGATCGTCAACATGAGCTCTGTTCGGCGAGCGTCTCCGACCTCTGTTCGGCGCGGGTCTCCTGACCCCGCCGAAACGCCCGACCGCAGGTCTCCTCTTCTCCGACGCACGTACCAACCGAAAATGCCCAGCAAAACCAGAGACCTTCGGTCAGCCGTTTTCCGGCGCGCCGAGCAGACCCGCGCCGAGCGCGAAGCCGGTTACGAATCCCATTCCAACCGGCTGATCGGAACATCCACAGCTTGCTTTCCATCCGTCAGACAGAAGGCCGCCGATGAATACCGCCAATCGGCAGCCTTACGAACGAGCCCTTTCCGGCAAGGGTTGTCATGGAGGTAATCGAGTTTTTGTGTCCACATCGCTTCGCTTGTCAGCGCCACAGGATGTCGTGTCGCCTGCCAGAATCGGCGTTCTCGATCACTGGGAGCGGCCTGCTGCAGAGTTCGCGAAAAGCATTGGGGAAGGTGCGTCGTGCAATAATCTGCCAACCGTCGCCCCGTGAATTTACGGAAGTCAGTCAACGTCTGTTGCAAGCGTTCCGTCTGCCATTCTGCGTCGAAGACGATCGCATGCAGATGAGTCGGCATGATGACATACGCATTCGTCCGCAACGACTTGGTGTCATGGCAGAACGTAAGACTCTGAGTCACGATCTGAAATGCGGCGTCTGCGATGAAGACGGGCAACCACTCCGCGACGGTGAACGTGACGTAGTACACAGCACAGTCGCTGTAGAATCGATAACGTTCCATCAACAGGTCGTCCCAAAGTGGCGATCGATATTAGAATGGCAGTCACCGGGTCAGTGTATTCAAGAGGCGAGTAAGACGTTAGTTCGGCACGGGTCTTAGTTCTTGATTATCAGTTCTTAGCTCGCCGCGGGTCTCCGACCGTCTCCGACATAGTTCGGCGCGGGTCTCCGACCCCGCCGAAACGCGCGACCGCAGGTCTCCTCTTCTCCGACGCATGCCCCCGCCGAAAATACCCAGCAAAATCGGAGACCTGCGGTCAACCGTTTCGACGGGGTCAGGAGACCCGCGCCGAACAGGGGATTTCCAGTTATGATCCGCGGACCTCCAATCCTCGTTTCCATCAATGGGTATAGCCGAGGCTAGTTCTGGTTCGGCGCGGGTCTCCGACCCTGCCGAAACGCGCGACCGTAGGTCTCCTCTTCTCCGACGCGCGTACCCACCGAAATTGCCCGGTAAAATCGGAGACCTACGGTCAGCCGTTGACGGGTCGTCTCTTGTCTCTTCATATCCCATACGGAGAACCTCATGCCCAAATCAAAAAAACCGAAGCCGCCGACGGCGCTGGGATTTGGTTGCGCCATTCTGTTCGCGTTTCCCTTCGCAGCAGTCGGCCTTTTCATGGGTTACGAAGTCATTCGCAACATGGCCGAACATCTGGCGATGCAGCGCTGGGTCCAGACCCCGGCTCGGATCACACGGGCTGATTTGGAAACGCAGGCTGGCGAGGGGCTCACTTACAATGCGGTTGCCGAATATCAGTATGAATTCGGCGGGCAACAGCACCACGGTTCGCGAGTCGGCCTCTCCAGGGGCAGCGATAATGTCGGCAACTTTCATCAGCGAGTCCATGCCGAACTGAAAGCGCATCAGACCAACGGCCAGCCGTTCCGCTGCTTCGTGAATCCCGCTCAACCCGATCAGTCGATTCTCTATCGCGATCTGCGATGGGAAATGATCGCGTTTTACGACGTGTTCGTCCTGACGTTTGGCGGCATCGGTGTCGGAATGTTCCTGGCCTGTGTCTTTGGCTGGCGAAGGGAACGAAGGCGGGCCGCTCTCGCCGTGCAGTATCCCGGTCAACCCTGGCTCTGGCGCGACGACTGGGCCGCCAATCAAATCGAACCAACCGGCAAATTCTCGTTCGCTCGGGTCGCCGCAGTCACGCTGTTTTGGAACGTCGCGTCGGCCCCGCTCTGGTGGCTGTTGCCCCTGCAGATCGCCCACGGAAACTACTCAGCCTTATGGGCGATGCCACTCCCGGCGATCGGCGCGATCCTGATCTTCGTCTCAATCTGGATCTGGCGATGCGATCGGAGAATTGGCTGTTGCAGCTTCCGCATGACGACTCCCCAGGGCGTCATCGGCAATGAACTGTCCGGTGTGATCGAAACGAATCGGCACGTGGAGTGTGATCAGTTTCAAGTGCTGCTGATCTGCGAGAAGAAAGTGAGCGACGGAGAAGACAGCACGACCATCGAAGTCGCCCGCAACGAACAGACCGTTCTCAATCAACAGGCCGACACTTGGGGAGACGGCGGCACATCCATCCCCGTCCGATTCGAAGTCCCCGCCGGCTGCCGACCAACCGGCGAAGCAGACGACGGCACGATCCAGTGGACCCTGAGTGCCACGTCCGAAGATCCCTCTGCCCGCTTCAAAGTCGAATTCCATGTCCCGGTCTTCCACCCCCGTGAGTGATATGGAGTGCGGCGACTGAATACTGCTTAGAATCCGTGTTTCATCCGCGTCAATCCGTGGCTACCTCTTTACCGAATCCTGAAAGGTGCAAGGCATGATCAACAGTCGCTCTCTCTGTAAGATCTGCCTCCTAATCGGCGCAGTGTTACTCTGTCTCTTGCCGAGCATCGTGGGGGCCTATATCAACGGCGGCGACTGGCTCACAGATTTTCGCGAGCAGAAAGCCAAGGTCGAAGCCGGAGGATGGCACGCCACGTTTGCGGGCGACTTTCCGAATCAGAACCAACTGTTGGTGACCTTCTATCCCGACTCAGATCCGCCGAGTAGCTTCGATCGATTCGTCAAACTCATCGTCGCCCGCGCGATCGCCGAACTTCCCGCGGACCAGGTCGCTCGATTCAGCACCGAACATCGAGATCACCTCGTCATCCTAGCGAAGGAATGGCTGACCACCGCGAAACGGAAGCCACCCTCAGAGCCAGCCATCCACACCCTCGGCCCCTTCCAATCCAAACTCGGCGCAACAAAGGTCCGCACCTGGTGGGCCACCGGTCGCAAAACTCAAGCCGAGAAAACCTACGACCTGTTCTACCTCGCCATCACCCTCGAAGAACCCGCTTCCGCGACTAGCCCCAGCAACATGGAACGCGCCCCATAGAGGCGCCCCTTTGGAGTGCTCCGGCTTGACAGAGCTTTCGCTTCAGGCACCACAGACCACCGAACGCGAGAACAACGATCGAATTTGCTCGAGACGAAGGGCAAGAAGAAGTTGTAAGCTGTGCACTCACTGCGCCACAACGAGCCTTTCTCGTGGGTTCGCTCACTCGATAGGATGGATCTATCATGGAACTGCGTCTTCAACCGTTGCGAATCCCCAGTGGATGGCAAGTCACTCATAACGATGGCCTGTGGGAAGTCGATCCGGATGAGGAACGTGTGGCTGACGAAGATCGCTTGTGGATCTTCAAGGAAGACTTGCTTCAGATGGTGCATCCGCAATCACATCGACTGCTCGATGTCGGCTGGTATCCCGAGGGGAATCTCGCGGAAGGGCGGTATCGTCTTGTCATTTATGAGGGCGACTTCAGAGGACGCCTGCTTCACCAGTTCGAAACTCGTGCTCGACTGCTGCTCGTGGTGGAACTCGAACGATTGATGGCAGATGTACGTGACAGAAAGCTGTAATCAGATGTACGGTAGGCCGGACTGGCAAGTTGCTCTGGAGCGGCTAAAGAAAATGCGATTCACGCGCCGTGGAGAAATATGGGGACAATCGAGAACCATCTCTTCGCTCGAAACGATTCCTTCGCGACGAAATCGACGACCTTGCCGTTCGATTTCGTAACGCGGCCTTTAAGAGTTATCGTGACATCCTCGTGTCGACCCAACAGACCATCCATCGTTTCGCCGACCGCCGCGTGATCCCCGCTCGGTTTACCAGCCAAGGCATTGCGTTCCGCGCGGGATCGAAAGTTTTCCTTCCACCACATGGTCTTATCGACCACTTCTCCATCAGCATATGTCAAACGGACGTCAGTCAATTCGAAGGAATCAATCTCTCGATCGATATCCATCAACTGCAACGACAGATCATAGGGCCCGGTGCAGCGCTCATACTCGAACAGGATTGGGATCCCATACGTTTTCGATTGCGGTGAGACGTATGCCGTCGACCTGATTCCATCGACCAGATCAATGCTTCTGTGGCCCCCGAATTCTCGATAATTGTAGACGTTGCAACACCCCGAGATCATGACGCAAGCCAGAACATAGCAGGCAACAAAAGTGTGCGTGATTCTCACTGGTAGGTGCTCAGGTTGGCAGCGTTATCATGCGAAGTGCGAATGTTGCCCGCTGCCGATTTACGAACGCATTCCTTTTAGAATCGTTGGATGTTCTGCTCAATCCAATTCTAGAATGGCGATTTCCGGCTGGCTTTTAGCGAAACGACACAAGCCAACGCCCCGTCAGCGATTCGTGCGAAATTCGACCCAGTTCGAAAATCACAAATGGAGAATGAGAAACGCAACTCAGGTTCGGTCGGCGGTAGTTGCCGAAGGGATCATCGCCCGTCTTCACTCGGCGTGACAACATCTGTCCGGACGACGCCTTGCGGCTTCCAGAGGATCAAATAGGCGGAGAGCAACGTTAAAGGAAGGACAAGCCACCAGTACAGCAGATACCGGCAGGCCGGATTGATCCCTTTGTCAGTTAAGATCGTGAGCACTTCGTTCAAGGATTCCGTAAGGGGTCGGTCTAAATGTCTTGTCTCAAAATCTTCCGCAGGGATCACCATGTGCCACTCCACCACGAGCGAGCGATCAACAGACAGCCAGGAGAGTCCGCTTTGACCGGAATTAAAGTAGTGCTTCCGATCACCGATCACGAAACAAAACTGGTCTGCAAAAAATAGCGTACGCACCCACAGCCCCGTCGCGAGGCAAGCCATCACCAGCAGGACCACGCCCCCCTTTCGTCGCCAACCATGAAGGAACGCCTGCATCGACTGGTCAGTCCTTTGACTTCGACTTCGGCTTGGTGCTGCGAGGGCCAATGATCACGCCCAGCAAGAACCCCACGCCAGAACACCCCATCAACAGCCAGCCGAGGTATTCGAGCGGCAATCCAATCGTCATCAGCCCAATCACCTGCAGCATCAGCGCCAGTGCGGCTCCTGTGACCGCGGCCACAATTCCCGTCCAGATTCGCAGCAGACAATTCTTGATCATTAGGGGCTCGACTCAATTGGCAATGTCACACTTCGTCACGATTTACTCGGCCAACTCATTCGCGTGTCTGGCCCAGAGCGTGCGAACAGCGCTCTCAAACGCCGCGGGATCGACGGGTGGATAGTAGCAGTAGCCCGAGCGCCAGCTGATTCGGTAATGGTGCGTCGTCGCTAGTGACGCCGTCATCTCCAGAGGCGGAAAGCGTGGCCAGAGTTGGCCGCAGCAAATCATTTCCCAGCGAGGGGCGACTTCGATCTCCAAGACGCTGCTCCAAGGCAGGAACTTGGGGCGGCCAATCAACCGATGAAAACGAATCCCTTCGGCATCCAGGGTGATGCTCCACACCGTGAAACAAAGGTATGCGACATAGATCAGGAGGAAGATCAGCAGAGTGATCTCCAAGGATCCCGTCAGCAGAAAAGCAATCAGGCTGGGCACGACAAAGAGGACGAATATCAATATCGGAGCAATCAGAAACATCACGATGCAGAAATCGAGGACGCTCCGTGGCCAGATGCGGGGTTTCACGTGAACGGCAGTTGAGGGAGTCGTCGTCATGCACATGCCTTCAACGGATGGCCCCCTCGGAGTCGCGAAAAATCTGTTCATCGAGTGAACTCGATAAGGAGGGCAACACAGAGTGACATCACACTGGCAAAAGTGCGAGTCCCAGGACGAAGTACCCAAGTAGCCTTCTCGCTCCGCGAGAAGTAAGCCGATCAACGCGATGCCCTGATCGCCATCCGGCTCCGATGTAACAGGAGTGCGGAATCGCAGTTGGCTTTCTTCTCGGCGGAGCGAGAAGGCTACTTAGTGCAGACGGAAATCTGAGAAGGCAACGGCACATCGAGTGCCTTCCACTCTCAAAATCATCTGTCACAAAACACGCACTTTTTTGAGGAAAATTGAGATTTTAGGGCCTGTTTTGTCCCCCAATGTCAAAATCTGTCCTGGGCTGTCAATTTTTGTCAGTGAGCTCAAACGGCCAC
>CAIMFH010000158.1 GCA_903840265.1 uncultured Schlesneria sp.
ACGCCGTTAACCCTTTTTGTTTTGCGTTAACGGGGATGTTCTGAGCGAGTCGTTGTTGTGCTTTGGTGGCGTAGAAGATTTGCGGTGGCTTGGAACGGGGTTCGTATTTTTTCCGTGGATAGCCTCGGCTGCGTTTGTCCCGGCGTCGGTAGCGATCGATCACGGCGGCTTGGAGTCGCTGGACGAGTGATTGCTGTGGAAGAGTTCCATCGACGGCGTGAGTGATCGCTTCGGCGAAGCCGCGAAGCATCTTTGCGATACTGAGCGTTCCTGTGACGCCGGCCTCCTGAAGTTGATGCTGGGCGTAAAGCTGCATGGTCCACAGTCCCAACAACGACCACTCCAGTTCACACTGGGCATGTTCGGCTTTGTGACTTCTCAGCTTGCCACGCTGAAAGGTCTGTTTGAAGTGCCGGAAAAACACTTCGATTCCCCAACGCCGGCGATAGAGGTCCGCGATCTGACTGTCACTGAGCCGTTTCGGATCGCGAACACTGGTGACCAGATACCAGGGATGTCGCGCTCCGTGGACAACAACCAGTCTCAAGACCAGCGGCGGCTGTTTGCGTTTGGCATTCTTGTCCGGCCAGAGATAGATCGTCTGATGAGATTCGCGAACGAACCCCAGCTTTTTGAGGAGCCGGATATTTCCTCCGACACGAACGACAAACGGAAGATTGTCCGTCAGAAGTTCCCGCCAGAAGTCGTATCCCACAAAGCCGCCGTCCATCACGAGTAATGAATCGGCAGGCAAGTCGGCTTTCATCTGGCGAAGCTGGGCGCGTTCATTCACATGACTGGCCCCGTGTTGCCAGTTCCAAGGGAGCCGAGTTCCCAGATGATACAGCATGGTCAGCGCGCACTGTGGCGAATCGGCCTTCTTCCGAATCGCTCTCCGTTTCAGCATTTGCTGCGTTTTTCGCCGTCCCCGTCCGTTCTGCTTTTTCTGGCGTTTGCGTGTTCCTCGGGGTGAGAAGCGAGACTCGTTGGATTCTGTACGCGGGAGGCCGATCTTGGTTCCATCGACCGCCAGGACGAAGAACCCGGCGATCCGAAACATGTCAGAAAAGCCTTGTTCCATGCGTCCTCGCAACGTCTGTACGAGTAACGACCGCAGGACATCCGTCCAGCGGACCAGCAGCTTCAGAAAGGCGTTGTACGATGTCTGGGAGGGGGCTTTCCCATAGCCGGTCGCAGCAGAAACCTCAAGAGATTGTTCCAAGCGATCGCGAAGCGTCCGCTCCGATGACCAAGCCCAGACCAGTGCCGCCGCGATCAGCCCGGACACATTCCAGCCGCAATCCTTACGGAAGAGGACACTCGTGTCAGAGATCCCAGCCAACAGCCAGGAAAGGGCTTGTTCTAACTCTTGAGCATAAGTTGCCGATGCGGTAACACGCTGTTCGTCTCGATGTAACATCCCGATTCCTTTCGGGGACAGGGTTCGATCCTTCCTTCTTTGTGGTTATTGAAAGAATGATCGAAACTCCTTGTTACATCGAGACTTCTTTCACGAAATGATAAAAGGGTTAACGGCGTAGCGTGGCACCCCACGCACGATTCCAATGAGTAGAATCGTGCATCTTGATTTAGACGATTCCAACTCCGAAGTTGTCTTCGTCAGTTCCGGTCCAGGCCAGACGCGATGTGCCGTCGGCTTCAGCACGGGCCGGGCTCAAGTGATGCGGGGACTGTTGCGAGCCCGCCAGATCACGACGTCGGATGGCATCACCGACTGAAAGGATCAGCGGGCCTGTACCAGCTTCCTCAAGCTCTTCACCTTCTCCCAAGCGAGCAAAGTTGTCTTCGCCGTAGTCATCGTAGGTGCAGATATAGCCTGGCAGGCGAGATCGCTCGAGCTCTTCAGCATAAGCAACGATGACGCGTTGCTGGATCATCTCGCGGCAGTCCGAATTAATCGGATGGGCGATGTCGGCATACAATCGTGCGCGACCATCATCCCCTTTTTCGGCTCGATCTTCGTGCAATCGAGTTCCGCATTCGCTGCAGAAGCGTGATCGCAAATGATTCTTCGCGGAGCAACGAGGGCAGCGGTCTGTCAGCTTGCGGCTTGGCATCGCCACAAACGAACCACGCGTTCCCTGAATGATTTTCAAGTCACGAATGACAAAGCAACTGTCGAATGTGACAGAGCAGAATGCCTGCAAGCGATCATTCGGATCACTCATTAACTTGATGCGAATCTCGGTGATTTCCACGGTCTGACTCCCTTTGTAACCGGTGTCAAGTAGACAACTCCCTGTCTCAAGCCCGCCACAAATCTCCGTGGCTCTCCTATTGATAACGCACCGTTTTATCCACGGTCGACCGCAGTCCCACTAGGGGCAACTACGGACGGCCTTAACCCATGGGATTCCCGCCGCAGCAATACGACGAGCAACCGCCATCGCATGGTGAGCCGTTCGACAAACCGCGAAGTATGACGAACCACTACCACTCATCTGGTGACCGACGACTGACTCTTGCTCGAACAGCGACCGCAGTCGTCGCACATCGCTGCTGAGTGACTCTGCTGGAGTCTGTAATCCGTTATGCAACCTTCGCGCCATCTGGCAAATGTTGCCGTCCGCCAACGCTTTGACAAACTGGTTCATGTCCTGATTTGTCTGATCAGGAACGCAGGCCCGATACACGGCGGGCGTAGATAACCCGGTCAGTGGCTTCGCGACAACGAAGTGCAGACCCGTGGAAACCCGAAAAGGTTCGAGCACTTCACCACGTCCCGTACAGAGCGCAACTGGTGTTTTGCCTAGAAAGAATGGAACATCGCTACCTAATTGGGCAGCAATCTCGGACAGCTTGGCATCAGAGATACCTAGTTTCCATAATCTATTTAAGGCCCCAATCGTCGCGGCGCAGTCGCTTGAACCACCACCCAAGCCGGCCGACGATGGAATTCTTTTGATCAGAGAAATCCGCACGCCACCGTCATAGCCCGCATGTTCCTTAAGCAGCATCGCCGCGCGAACGACCAGATTTGTCGATCCCGTCGGTGCATTAGATCGAAGTACGCCTGCGCTTGATCTCAAATACGCATCAATCACTGCGAGTTCGATCTTATCAGCAGTGATCGCTTCGAAAGAGAGAGTGTCATAGAGATCGATGGCCGCCATCACCGACTCGATGTCGTGAAAGCCATCGGGTCGCTTGCGAACGATGCGCAAGAACAGATTCAGCTTGGCAGGGGCCAGCACTGAAAGACCATGAGTTGTTGGCCTGCAGAGCATCGGAGGTCACATCCTGTGAACCTGCTCGCGTACAAGTGCGATAGCTATCTGAATGCGAAATCTCGAGCGACACACTCGATGAGCGGAGTTGCTATTGGGATAGGCGACTCAGGGAATGGCGTATAAAAATAAACAAAGCCATTCATGAGACCTTTCGATGCTAGGGCTCAATGCCACTTCCGTCAAGACCGGTTTCGCCGCGGCACCATCGCGCATCTTGACAGGCTGTCGGGAGACCGTCGCTCAGCGAAGAGCGATCAGTTCATTCCCGCCAGCACTTTTTCGGCGACCAGCAGATGAGCTTGCAGAATTGGTCGATCAAGAGCAGTGCAGGATTTAAGGCAGCCCTCAAGCAAATCGATGGCCAGGCCGGGGCGGTTTGATTTCAGAGCCACCAGCGCCAAATCTCGTCGTTGATCGAAAGAGCCGGGATGCAACGCAGACAACCGTCGTTGCACGTGCCATGCCTGTTCCCAGCACTCTTGCTTGACCTGCACTGCCTTCAGATTGTTCAACATCCGGATGACGATGTCACGAGGCTTGGCCGGTTCCAATGCACTTTCGATCTGTTCCGAGTCCAGGCCACTCAATGATTCCAGCCAGCTGCAGCACTCGTCGTAATTCAGCACCTCTCCTTGATGAAAGGCATCGACGAACAGCGGCCCTTCGATCGTTTCCAGGCGTGACAGGAAGTGCATCGGCGCAGCGACACCTTCCAATTCCACGCCGGCATTTTGAGCGACCGCCACATAGACGAGTGACAACGAAATCGGAATTCCGACCCCGGTCTCAATGACGCGATTGATGTAGCTGCTTTCAGAGCGGTGAAAGGCTTCCTTGTCACCGTGCAAGCCGTGTGTCCCGTACAGACACTTCGATAACTCTCGCAACATTGCGCGATCATTTCGAGCGCGGGTCAGATGGCTTCGCACTTCATCGGCGCGGCGCGAAATCCAGTTCAAAGTATGATCGAAATCCAAATCCGGTTGGCCATCTCGAGCGAGCTCGAGTGCCAGCACAGTCAGGTCAACGTTCGAACTTCGCATCAAAAGTTTGCGAAATTCGTGGTCGTTCTGAAATTCGAAATCAATAGTCATGCGGCAATCCAGTTTTCCCAGACGAGGCGTACCCGATTGTAAGTCGCCACCGAGGGGGAGTCGAGGTGTCATCTCACCGACAGGCTTCGCGACAACGCCCCGAACGGTCCGAATTGTTAGTGACTTCGAAGTGGCTGATAAATGTAATTCCCATTGAAAACCACATAGCATTGCTTAGAGAGCGTCGTTCGCCGCGCCGATTTTGGATCGACAAGATTGATCGCGATCAAGCGAGTCACCAAATTACCGCAGAATTCGAGTTTGATGACCAGTTGGTCAGATTCGGCAGAACCGGCATGTCACTTGGATCGTGGACTATTGAGAACGCTGCCGAGTGAATCGTCGTCGACTTGTCAGGGCCAGAGAGGTCTCAATCCGCCACGCGCAGCCACTGTTGATCCAGCCGCTTCTCCGAAACAGAGATCGCGGTCCCAAGTTCCTGAGCGAATAGCGAGACTCGAAATTCCTCGGTCATCCAGCGATACGTTTCCAGCTCGGGGTCGTAAAGCTGGCGCTCGCGATGTTGCTTGAGTCGTTCAATCCCGCGTTGCCACCGTGGAGCGATCGCGGCAAGCTGCTGCTGGTCACGCTGTCCTCCAGCTCCGGCCAGTTTCTGCAATCGCATCACGATCGCGCGAGCGTATCTGGGGAACTGCTGCAGCCAGGGCCACGGTGTTCGCACCAGGAAGCCTGGACCGAACAGTTGTCCTAACTGGGCGTGCACATCCTGTCGCGTGGGCTGCCACTGCGGAGACGCGGTCTTCTCCCAGGTCTTGCGAATCTCCATAAATGCTTGAAACAGCGGACCGATCACATGCGCGACTTGCGCCGTCGCCTCTGCCAGCCGGATTCGACCAGCCCGTAAGCAGTCGCGAAACTGCGGCTCGCTGCGTGGTAAGGCTTGATCGGCCAAAAATGCTCGATCCGCGATCAACTCCGCCAGATGCTGCCGAAAATTCAGTGGCTGGGGAAACGTCTTAGACTGCAGGGTCCAGTTGTTCAGCAACGGAAGTTGATCGATCTGTTGCTTGAGTTCGCGTGGAATCGTCAGGCAGATTAGCCGACGGATTCCATATCGCAATTCCTGCTGAGCCCGATTCGCATCATCAACCAGTCGCAATGATACCGCTTCGCCGTCGTCGATCAGGCACGGGTACCCCTTGAGTGGGATGCCCCCTCGTCGGACCTCGATTTCCGGTGGCAGTGAACCGAAGTCCCACGTCACAATCCGATCACGATGCCAGCGCGGATCATCGACCGACGAAAAGCTCGTTGCGGCGACAGCGCCAAATTCCTGTCGCAACGACACCAGATCGCGGCCCACCCCCAGAGTCTGGCCTTCGCCGTCGGTAATACGAATCTGCATCCGCAGGTGATACGGAAGTCGATCCTCCTGAAACTCGGCGCGCGGGATGGTGACGCCAGTCACCAATTCAATCCCAATCGCGACTGCTTCGGCAAACGACCCGTCACCAAATTTCAGGACTTCGGCTACCCGCGTGGCAGTCTCTGGAATCGGCACCAGCGAACGTCGTGACTCTTTTGGCAGCGTGCGAATCAACGCTTCAATCTTGTCTTGAATCAACCCCGGCACCAGCCAGCCGAGTCGCTGGGCATCGAGTTGATTCAGTCCCTCCTGTGGCACGGTGACCGTCACACCATCGTCGTCCTGCCCCGGTTCCAGCCGGTAAGACAAAGGTAATGACAAGCCCTGCATCTGAACGGCATCCGGAAAATCGGATTTCGTCGCACGAGCTGATTCGTCGTCGACCAAATCTGATTCCGACATCAACAAACGATGTCGATCTTCGATGAACGCTGTCCGCAGCCATTGAACCAGGCGCTGACCATCCAGAATGTCGGCGGGCAGTCGCGTGTCGTAGAAGTCGTACTGAACTTCCTCCTCTTTCAGAATACTGCCGCGTCGAGATCGAGTTTGCAGTTCTTCCAGTTGGTGAATCAATTCGCGATTGCGACGCAGGAAGTCCGGCATCGCAATCCGTGGTGGCTGCGACTCATCGTCGGAACCCCATTCCCCCTGCACCAGTCCGTGCTGGATGAAGATCTCTCGCGATTTTGCCGCATCAACGCGCCCATATCCAATTTTGCGACGCGGAACGATGAGCAGCCCAAATAAAGAGACCTTCTCGAATGCCGCGACGCCTAGATTCTCGGCGTCCCAATGCGGTTCGCTGTACGTACGCGTGAGCAGATGTCCTGCCAGCGGTTCAATCCAGTTGGGATCGATTCGAGCGGCGGTCCGAAGAAACCGTCGGGTCGTTTCGATCTGTTCCGAAGCCACAACCCACTTTGGTTTCTTGCCGGCGATTCCGGAGCCAGGCCATAAGAATGCTTTCTGACTGCCAGCGGTCTGAAATTCACCACTTTCGGTTCTTACTGCAATGCTCGACAGAAAACCGGTCAGCAGAGACCGATGGATCGCCGCCACGTCGCCGCGCCGTGTCATGGGGCCGATGTGATCGGCTGACTTGGGAGCCGTTTTAGAATCGCGTTTCGGAACTGCCGACTTATCCCCAGACTTTGGTGGGGAACCAGGCGCAGCTTTTCTTTTCTCTTCATCGAGACTATTTGTGACGATTGAAACCAGTTCGGCGTGAACGTCGATCCACTCGCGCAGGCGAGTCCATGACAAAAAATTCTGTAAACACGCCTTACGAAGCTGGCTGTGCGAGAGCTGGGACTTGAGCTTGTGATAGAAGTCCCACAGCTTCAAGTAACTGAGAAAGTCTGACTCCTCATCGGCGAATTGTTTGTGAGCTTCATCCGCCTGTTGCTGCTTCTCCAGCGGTCGCTCACGTGGATCTTGGATTTCCAGTGCGGACGCGATGATCAGAATTTCTGCCAGGCAATGCTCATCGAGTGCCGCCCAGATGATGCGAGCGATGCGCGGGTCGACTGGGAATCGCGAAAGCTTGCGGCCAAGTGGCGTCAGCTCATGCTGCTCAGTGACCGCCCCGAGTTCAAAGAGTGTCTTGTAGCCATCGCGGATCGATTCGGGTCGTGGCGGCTCCAGAAATGGAAACTCTTCGATCGGGCCCAGCCCCAAGGTCTTCGTCTGCAGAATCACGTCGGCCAGGTTCGACCGTAGAATTTCCGGGGCCGTGAATCGCTCACGACTGGCGTAGTCGTCTTCTGCATACAGGCGGATGCAAATTCCAGGACCAACGCGACCACAGCGCCCTGCCCGTTGATCGGCCGAGGCTTTCGAGATCGGTTCGATCGGCAATCGCTGTAGCTTGGATCGCGGCGAATAGCGACTGATTCTCGCGGTTCCGGTATCCACGACGTAGCGGATCCCAGGAACGGTTAATGACGACTCCGCCACGTTCGTCGCAATAATAATTCGCCGCGTCGACGATGTCTGAAATACTCGCTGCTGTTCGGCCGCAGACAATCTGGCATACAGCGGCAATAGATCGGGCCTGGACCCGCCGAATGTCCGCCCCCGCAATGTTTTTGAAGCTTCGTGAATCTCACGCTCGGTCGGCATGAACACCAGCACGTCACCAGGACCCTGCGCGGTCAACTCACTGACGGCTTTGGCAACCGCATCCTGCAGATCGGGCTCATTGCCATCTTCGTCCGGTTCTAGAGGCCGATGCAGGATATCGACAGGGAACGTTCGACCGGTCACTTCCAGAACGGGGACATCACCTGCGACAGTCGCGAAGTGGCTGGCGAACCGTTGCGCGTCGATTGTCGCCGAGGTGATGATCAGTTTCAGATCGCGTCGTTTCGCGATCAGGCGGTGCAGATACCCTAAGAGAAAATCGATGTTCAACGATCGTTCGTGAGCTTCGTCGACGATGATCGTGTCGTACTGATCAAGCCACCGGTCGTTCTGTGTTTCGGCGAGCAGGATCCCGTCGGTCATCAACTTGATGTATGTCTGCGATGAAGTGGCATCAGCAAAACGGACCTTGAAACCGACCTCACGGCCGACTTGGACGTTCAACTCTTCCGCGATGCGGGTGGCTACCGAACGGGCTGCGATCCGCCGCGGCTGCGTGTGGCCAATCAGACCCTCCACGCCGCGACCCAGCTCCAGACAGATCTTGGGGAGTTGAGTGGATTTCCCTGAGCCAGTTTCTCCGCAGAGGACGATGACACGGTGTTCTCGAATCGCCGTCGCAATTTCGTCCCGGCGTTGGCAGACAGGAAGCTGCTCGTCGTAAGTCGGCTTTGGTCTGGCTTCCCAACGCTGCTTCCGCAACTGGCAAGAGCGGTCCAGTGTCGCTTGAAATTTGGACAATTGCAGATCGTGAGGCCGCCCCGCTCGTTGAGCCTCCTGGATGCTGTGCCATTGTCGGTGCAGGCGGTGGCGATCCACCAGCAGTGATTGATTTAACGCCTGTTCAATGTCGGCCGAAACGGTCATGCTCCAAATACTTCTTCAACGGGGCTGGCTCGATGCGCGGCTCACTAGTTTAGCATCCGAGGTGACAATTCGGGACTCGGACGGGTTCGGTGGACGAGATTAGTCCACATATTCCCCACTTCGTATCAACGATTGGCGAGCGCTTGAATTTGGTCCACGACACGGGACGCGGCATTCGGCATGGCCAGACGTTGTGTTGCATCATTCATGCGTTGGCGAAGCGGCTCATCGGCCAGTAGCACGAGCAACTGCCCGGCCAGTCTTTGCGCGGTCTCTTCTGTCGTGGCACCATGCTCAACGACGATTGCTGCTCCACGAGTCTGCAACGAATTTGCATTGGCTCGCTGGTGGTCATCCGCCGCATGTCGATAAGGGAGCAACACCATCGGCAGTCCGCAGCACGTCAATTCAGCGATCGTCGTTGCGCCGGCGCGAGAGATGACAAGCGAAGCGGCCCGATAGCGGGCCGCCATGTCATCAAAAAAAGGCTGAACCTCCGCATCAACGGATAGCTGTTGATAAGCGAGACGCACTGAGTCCGCCAGCCGTGGACCCGTTTGATGCACGATTCGCCAACCAACGAGCTGTTCACGGACTTGCCCGACTGCCGCCAAGACCGCTTCATTGAGCGAGTCCGCACCTTGGCTGCCGCCGAGGACCAGCAATTCCATTGGCGGTGCCGCAGGCTGTCGAACCTCTGGAGTCAGTCGCGAGATCTCCTGACGCACCGGGTTGCCGGTCACTTCCACGCGCTTCGCACTGGGCAACCGATCCGTCGCTTCGGCAAAGGATGTACAGACGACAGCGGCTGACGAAGCCAACCAGCGAGTCGTTCGACCCGGAATGACATTTTGTTCGAGCAGCACGATGGGAACACATGCTCGCGCGGCCGCCCAGACGATGGGGGCACTCGCGTAACCGCCCAAGCCCACGACGATCGTCGGGGATGTTTCTCGAATCAGTCCCTTCGCCGCTCGCCAAGCTCGCCAGTTTCGGAGGACAAACCGAAACGGACGCCGCTTCAGGGCGCTAAGCGATTCGACGGGAAGTGGCCGATGCTCAAGCTGATAGCGCGCCAAGATCGACGATTCCAGATCCTTCTCCGAGCCAATGAACATCACTCGGCACTCGGGTTCTCGGCGCAACAATTCGAGCGCGACCGCGATTCCGGGAAACAAGTGTCCCCCAGTGCCACCCCCCGCAAAGAGATAAGTCCGCTTTGTTGCCATCCGTGAATTCGTCTCTGTCAGACAGAATGCTGGCCGTGGACACGAGAAAGCATGCCAAACGAAAAAGCCTTGTCCACAGAAATTGCGGACAAGGCTCGCGAGGGTGGCTAACCGGATTCGAACCGGCGACATCCAGAACCACAATCTGGCGCTCTAACCAACTGAGCTATAGCCACCGTAAGGTGATGGGGCGATTTTAGCGAGACGGATCGTAGTTGCAAGTGAGGACCGTCCCGCCGGTCGCCTCGAAGCGAATGTGATCCGCATTCGCTCTTCGATTCGTCATTTACGACGGAAAAATTGAGCGATTCGACCGAACATATTGTCCGCAGTACCCGGCCCCGGCAGAGTTTACGAATGGCGTCCGCGAAACCGGGAAAAATCCAGTCCTGGAATCAGCGAATCCGAATCGTTCTGGCCTTTCGCCGCCAATCGCCGCGACGGCAGCATTCCATCATCCAGAAAGGCTTGCTCGGGGATGCTTCCCAGCATCGATTGAATCAGCCCTTCGAACCCAGGGGAATCCAGCGTCACGTTGGGAAGTTGGCCGAGCAGCGACAGCCTGACTCCCGCGGCGACCAATAATTCAACCGGTCGCGACGTTTCACCCGACTCGGCCGCTTCTTCAGCGAAGTCTTTGGCGCGATCGACATCGAACGCGAATTGGAAGACATCTTCAGAACCGCAAATGTTGCCGATCAGCATATCCGTCCAGCGGTCGCACCGTCTCCGCAGCCGATCGAGGCCCGCTCCCCAGGAACCCGACTCTTCCTGCTTCAGCAACTGCGTCAGCAAACGATGCCGAATCTGCAATAACCCGTTGACGGCGTTTGACGCAATCCGAGTCAGATCCTGTTTCCCGGTCTGTCGATCGATGCTGGCGAGGATCGTGGCCCAGACTCGCGTCACCAATTCGGTCGCAAACAGTTGCGCGGCGACTTCCTGAAAACGCGACTTGGAATCGGCTGTGACAGAAGGCTCACTGTTCAGAAACTCGTCCCACGTCTGCTGCAGTTGCTTCGTGGATTGCCAGAACTGCCGTAGTGCCAGTGGCGAAGGTTCATACTGATTTTGGATCGAGTGCTGACCGACTCGCGAAAGCAACCAGGCGATTTCGGCAAGTGATTTAACAGTGAGACCCTGTTCAACGGCTGGCATCACGACCTCTAAGTTCAAAGACAATTGCGACATGGCCCTCGGTCGCAGCAGAGTCTCGTCTCCGCTGATGATTTACAACCGACTGGCACTCACTGTTGGCAAACTGAATGCCGCGGCCACGAAGCCGCCAAAATCGTCCAGATCCGAACAGTTCGTTCTGTTTGAAAGTCCAAGTGTCAACTTTCGCGAACAACCCATGTTGCCCGATGGCAACGTGACGACGTGGCGGCATGCGAATCGGCATCATTGCCTACTGAATGATCGCGTGCCGAACCAGGATCATTTGGCATCGGGAAGTGGAGCCGGTGTGATGACTGCTTTGGCTTCGGCGGCCGTCAAATCCCGAATCTGGATGTCCTTCAATCCTGCGGTCGTGGAATAGCAGGAGATCCCCAGTGGCTTCGAGAGTTCTACTTCCGGGCGAATTGATATCTTGCGGCCCTTCGTCTCCACACCGACTACTTGTTTGTCATCGATCCATCCCATCAGGCCGTTGTCGCTGACGCGGAGCCGGATCTTGTACCAGCGTCCTCGGTCGAATGAGGCGTAGCGAGCCGTTTCGTTGTTGGCGGCATCCAGTCCATCAAGGCTCGATATCCCCACGACCCCGCCACCCCAACCCCCAACGATAAAGCTGCAGGGATCGTCTTTAATAGGAAAGGTCAAACCGCAGAAAAAGTCGCCTCCGTCGATGCGCTGAGCAGAGAGCGAGATCTCATAATTGTTCTTGGGTAGCTCGCCACCTTCCCAGGCGATGCCCGTCATTTCTGAACCTTGCTTCATGATGATGGCGCCTTCCTTCACCTCGACATCACCTTCACCACCGAATTCCGAACTCTTCCAGTTCTTCAACGTCTTGCCATCGAACAACGACTTCCATTTCGCAGGGGCCACCTTTTGTGCAGGCTCCTCGGAATGAACAGTCGGCGTCCACTGAACCGTCGCGGCGTAGCACGCGAGTCCCAGGCAACCCAGCCAAAGAATATTGGCTTTCGGCGAACCAGGTTTGCCCGCGGCGTTACGGCCAGAGAAGCTTGTCACCTGCATAATGGCACCTCAGCTTTAGTGTTGGAATGAGTCAGTTGTGGCAGACCGAACGCGATGTTGAAAACTGGCAACGTCAAAACGGTCAATTTCACTTCCAAGGATTACGTTTCGCCACATCTCGTTCAAGTCGGTGCGATGCGAATTGAAGGCAACAACGCTTCCTTGGCGCAACATTGGAGCAGTCGACAAGAGTTTAACGAATGACAGCAGCGTCGTCCTACCTCAGCTATTAGAGTTCTATCCACCGCGATCAGGATGCGGTCCAGTTGCGATCAGTGATCTGACGCAACGGCTGAAACGGCGAAGAGCAGCGCGTCGTTGAGTTCGTCATTGTTATCGATTTTCAATCGCCTACAACTATGTCGACAGATGGAGCAATCATCCCGGGGTTTGAATCCGCTGCCACCAACGCTTCGTCGGTGGCCAGCGAACTGGGGCTATTGTTGGATCGATTCAGCCGCGGCATGCGACCTTCTCCCCCGGTCAGCGCCGCCGCTGGCAGTCCCGCCGATATCGTCACGGAGGTCCATCAGTTGGAGGCCGAAGTCCTGCGCTTCAGTCGTGAACGCGCTCACATCAACGCCGAAAATCAGCTACTGAATGAGATCATCAATTGCAACGGCATCACAGGTTGCAACCGACTCTTAAGACGACTGATCACCGAATCGACGACGGGCTTTGCGGCTCTGATTAATATCACCGCCGCAGAAACGCAGCCGCTGGCGATTCGCGGAGACGCCATCAGTCATCAGTCGGGGTTCCGCTTCAAGGATCGACTGATCGAACAACTTCATCGCGAACCACTGGTCGTCGGCCAGTATCAGTTACAGGAAGCCGGTGGCTTGCCCCTGGTGGCCGTGGAGAACCTCTCCGTCTTACCGAAAGATCCAACGCAACCAGCTCGCGAACTGTTCCTGGTACCGATCAAGCTGAACAACCGACTCGCGGGTCTGTTGGCCACCACGTCTCTCTGGCCCGCCGGTCTGCGTCGCAGCGAACAAGTCGAGATCCTCGGTCGCATCAGCCAGGGAATCTTGTCCCGCTGTCGACAGGAACGCGAACTGATTCAGCACCAGGGCGAATTGTGGATCGCGCGTGAGATGCTGCAACTCAAGTCGATCACCGATCAAGCTGCCGATCAGCCGCTGGAAACGCTGGGGGAATTCACGGCTCGTTTGTGTGAGGCCGCGGGCATGGATCGCGCCGCCGTCTTCCTCACCGCTCGACGCGAAGGTGACATTGCCGAGCCAGTCGTCGAAGCGGGAGTGACGCTCCCGGCGACGATCTCCAAAGACTGGCGTCGACACGAAATTCGCCTGGTTCGCAATTCGGTCGAATCCTTGCAGGTCGACATTCTCAGCGACGACGAACTGAACCATCTGGGAATTGATTCGCTCTGGGGGCACGCGGCTGTCTTACCGCTGCGCTCCGCTGGCAAGCGACTGGGAACGTTGATTCTCAGCCGCCGAAGTCGAGCGTTGCTTCCCGGTCGCGCTCTGCAACTTCTGGAATGGGCCACGGATCTGTTATCGCAGACACTGTGTCGCATCTATCGCGATGCCGCCATTCGTCGCCAAGCCCGACACGACGGACTCACGGATCTCGCCAATCGCCGCGTCTTCGATACCTTGCTGACGTGCGAAGTCGATCGAGTCCGCTTGGGCGTCTCTGAAGAATGTTCGCTGTTGCTCGCGGACCTGGATCGATTCAAAGCGGTCAACGATCAGCACGGACACATGGCAGGGGATGAAGTCCTTCGTCTGACGGCTCAGCTCTTGCGAGAACGCGTGGGACAAACGCGAATGGGCGAACGCAGTTTGATCGCCCGTTACGGCGGCGAAGAACTCGCCGTCCTCTTGCCCGGCGTAGGCATGGGAGGGGCTCTCCGCGTCGCTGAAGAAATCCGTGCCGCCATCGAACTCATGCCGGTCTGCTATGCCGAGAAGCGTCTCGGTGTGACAGTCAGTATCGGCGTGGCCAGCTTTCCACTCCACGGCACAAACGCGGCGGAACTAGTCGCCGCCGCCGACTCGGCTCTCTATCAAGCCAAAGCCGAAGGTCGAAACCGCGTCTGCCAGCCCGCCCTGCATCACTGACTGTGAACCTCGGTGGAAGCCCCATCATTCCCGCCGCCCGGGTATGACAACTCACTCGCGAGTGATGAACTCGTCCAGGTTCAATAACACTCGGGCCACCGCTGTCCAAGTCGCCGCTTCCACTGTCGTGACATTGTCTGGTACCGGTTTCGGGGCAAAATCCGCCGCGGCCTGCTTGTCACCTTCAAAGCGTTGCCGCTGTTGTTGAACAAATTCCCGCAACCGAACCAACTCCGCTGAACGAGGCTCGCGAGCGAGACACAACTCGCATGCCGTATTCAACCGCTGTGAATCATCACCTTGAGGCAGCGACAACAATCGCACGGCCAAGCCTCGCGCGAACTCGACAAACGCCAAGTCATTGGCCAGTGTCAGACTCTGCAGCGGCGTGTTGGACCGAATGCGTCGAGTACACGCCACGTTCGCATCCGGGAAATCAAACACCGTCATCGACGGATACAGACTCGACCGCCACAGTTGCGTGTACATCGCTTTGCGATATCGAGACCGGTCGGTCTCGGCCTTCCACGGCTTCTTGTCCTGCGTGAAATCAAACACTCCGTCCGGCTGAGGCGGATACACCGGCGGGCCGCCGATCTCGGATGTCAGTAAGCCCGCGGCGGCCAACGCTTCGTCGCGGATGACTTCCGCATCCAATCGAATCCGGTTCTGTTGCGCCAGCCATTTGTTCGTCGGATCAACCTCGGCCACATCCGGCCGTTGATACGAAGCTTGCCGGTACGTGGCCGACGAGACGATCAATCGATGAATCCGTTTGATGTCCCAGCGAGGCCGCAGCTCCCCCTTCGCGCTGCCCGAGAACTCACTAGCCACCCAATCGAGCAATTCTGGATGAGTCGGAGCGGTCCCCTGCAACCCAAAATCGTTCTCTGTCTCAACCAGGCCCCGGCCAAAATACTTCTGCCAGATCCGGTTCACCGTCACGCGGGAGGTCAACGGGTTGTCATCAGAAACCAGCCACTTCGCGAGATCCAGCCGCGTTGATGAAGGTGTACTCTGAGACAACGCCCCCACCGCCGGGCCACCCAGTACGACAGGCACCGCCGGCTGCACCTTGGCCCCGCGCCTTAGGAAGTCGCCTCGCAAGTGAATGTGCGATTCCCGTGGCTTCGGAAGCTCTTGCATCACCATCGTCGTCGGAAATGTCGGCTCCTGCGCACGCAGTTTCGCGATCTGATCCAACTCGGGAAACTTCGCTCGAGCAACCTCGACTCCGCGAAAATAGGCCTCCAGATCTCGTACATGTGTTTCCGAGCGATCTCGCGGTGGCAGATCCACCGCATTCTTGACGTTGAACGGCAGCTTTTTCTTATCGTCGTCGCTCAGAGTCTTTTCCCAGACCGCTTGATCCGCCGCGATGACTTGAGCATTCAATCGGACCGTTTCCTCCAGTTTGGCAATCTGCTCCCGGATCTCCCGTTGTCGTCCCGGCTCCTTCATTGCGAGTTGTTCCGCTGAAGGAACATCGATCCGCGGCGCCGTCGGATCGCCACCGTTGAAGGCGGTGCTGTTGAAGAACGCATACAGTTGATAATACTCACGCTGCGAAATCGGGTCGTATTTGTGGTCGTGGCATTGAGCACAGCCAACCGTCAGCCCCAGAAAAACGGTCCCCGTTGTATTCGTTCGATCGACAACCGCTTCGACGCGAAACTGCTCGGGGTCAGTTCCTCCTTCTTCATTCACCAGCGTATTCCGGTGAAAGCCCGTGGCGACAAGCTGTTCCAGGCTCGGATCGGTCCGCATATCGCCTGCGATCTGATCGATGACAAACTCGTCAAACGGCAGATTGCGATTGAATGCGGCAACAACCCAGTCTCGATACTTCCAGATCGTCCGCGGCATGTCGCGAGTGAACCCGTTGGAATCGGCATACCGAGCGACATCTAGCCAGTCTCGGCCCCAGCGTTCGCCAAAATGAGGTGCCGCCAGTAGCCGATCAACCAGTTTCTCATAAGCATCGGGCGAGTTGTCGTGGACGAACTCCTGAATCTCATCCGGTGAGGGTGGCATCCCGAGCAAATCGAGCGACACGCGGCGAATCAAAGTCCAGCGATCCGCTTCCTGTGACGGTGCCAACTGAACGGCCTCGCGCCGCGCTGTGACAAAGCTATCGATGGCACTCCGCTCAAGAATTCCCGCGGTGACGGGAGGCGCGGGATGCGTCACCCGCTGAAATGCCCAATGATCGCCCCCCTTCTTCTGAATGGTTGCCGCGACAACTTCATCGGCCGGGAACTGCGCTCCGTCAGCAATCCAATCCTTCAATACCTGAATCTCTGCGTCGGACAGCCGCGGTCCTTCAGGCGGCATCTTGGATGCCCCCTCTGCTCCGGTTACCGCCTGAATTAACAGGCTTTTCGCGGGATCGCGAGCCACCAGCGCCGGCCCGCTGTCGCCTCCGTCTGTAATCGCTCGACCGCTGTCGATTCGCAGTCCCGACTGTTGCTTCTCTGGCCCATGACATTGCTGGCAGTGCTTTGCCAGCAGGGGCTTCACCTGAGTTGCATAGTCGACTTCGGCGACATCAGCGCCAGTCGCCCACGTGGCTGGCAGCAGCAGCAACGCCAAAAAACATCTGTTCGGCAACGACATCAGCGGGCCCTTCAGGCGTCCGGCGAAATCAGATCTCGCTTCGAGTATCTCCCACGACAAGGGTCCGGTCAATCGGCGGCGGCTCAATACCCGGGGCGATCGTGTTTTTCCATTTGGGTGGCATGCTCTGAGGCTTTGCGAAGGGCGTGGTCATGAATGAAGCCGAAATCCCACGCCCTTCGAAGACTCATGGCGTGCCACACCCCCTGTAGTGTGATCAAGGCGATGACCCTGGCTCAATACCGTTTTGTCCCGCCCCGCGTTAGACTGCTCGCCATTCCGTTTGGGATTATGGGCACACGGCAGGAAGAGTACGGATGCGCAAGACAAAAGTTCGCCGCGAAGATCTGAAGCCAGGAGAAATTCTCTGCCAGTATTGCACCGCGCGGTGCTGTCGCTACTTCGCCTTGCCGATCGAAACCCCCAAGACCTGGGAGGATTTCGATCACATGCGCTGGTACATCATGCACGGTCGAACTTCGGTGTTCGTCGACGACAACGTCTGGTATCTGCTGGTCTACGGAGATTGCCGTCACCTGCAGCCCGATAACATGTGCGGCATCTATCACACCCGTCCGCAAATTTGCCGAGACTACTCGACCGACAACTGCGAATACGATAACGACGGCTGCTACGACAAGTATTTTGAGTCGCCCGAACAAGTCTGGGAATACGCCGAAGCCATTTTGCCACCTAAACCGCAACCTCGACGAAAACGCGGCGAACCGAACCTCCCCAGCTTGCCGATTGTCGGATAACTGGCAAGTTCAACGTGCTCTCTTATGCAATCAACAAGATTGCGACTCAGGGTGCCACGGTTTTGGAGTCTTCGACAAGGCCGTGTCTTCTCCGTTTTTATCAAACCTTGCCAATTGAGTTGCGACCGGCCCCTGCACCTTCGACCACCAACCTGAAAACATGCTGTGTCTGATTCACTGATTACCCCCCGTACGCTCAAAGGCTTCCGCGACTATCTCCCCGAAATCATGCTCGTTCGCGAGCGACTGATGGAGACCGCACGGCGAGTCTTTCGCAGCTATGGGTTCAGCCCCATCGATACCCCTGCCCTCGAATATGCCGAGATCCTGACTGGCAAAGGGGGAGATGAATCCGATAAGCAACTGTTCCGTTTCAAGCAAGGCGACCGAGATGTCGCGATGCGCTTTGACCTGACCGTCCCACTAGCGAGATTCACTGCTCAGCACCTGGCGACTGTCGGCACACCCTTCAAACGCTATCACATCGCCCCCGTTTGGCGTGGCGAAAACACGCAACGCGGACGCTACCGTGAATTCGTCCAATGCGATTTCGACACAATCGGCACCGATTCCAACGCCGCCGATGTCGAGACGCTGCTCGTCATTCATGACTTATTGGTTGCACTCGGCTTTGAGCGTTTCACGATTCGCGTCAACAACCGATTGATCCTGAACGGTGTTCTCAGCAAACTGGGTCTACTCGATCAGTCCGTAGGAGTGCTGCGCGCCCTCGACAAGTTGGCCAAGATCGGTGCGGATGCCGTCGTCGCCGAGATGGTCGAACGAGTCGGAGCCACGGAAGCTCAAGCTCGCCAGGTTCTGGAACTCGCGAACCCCAATATCACACTCGATCAACTGCAGACGATGCTCGAAGGCAACGAAATCGGCCTGCTCGGTGTCAGCCGCCTCCGTGAGCTGTTCACTGCAATCGCCACCGCAGGCATTCCGGCCGAACGAGTTGCCTTGGACGTGTCGATTGCACGCGGACTCGATTATTACACCGGCACGATCTACGAAACATTCCTCGGCGACCTGCCAAGTATTGGCAGCATCTGCTCCGGCGGTCGCTACGACAACCTCGCAGGGCTCTTCACAAAAGAACGCCTGCCAGGAGTCGGTGCCAGCCTCGGACTCGATCGTCTGTTAGCGGCAATGGAAGAACTGAAGCTGCTGGGCACCCAGGCCACACCAGCGCCGGTCCTCATCACGCAGTTCGACGCAGCAAGACTGGGCGACTACCTCCGCATCGGCCGCGCCTTGCGAGCCGAAGGGATCAACGCCGAAGTCTATCCCGACGTGAAGAAGCTTGGAAAGCAACTTCAATACGCCGACCGCAAAGGATTCAAACTCGCTTTGATCGCAGGCTCCGACGAATTCGCCACCGGAGTCTGGCAGATCAAGAACCTCGCCAGTGGTGAATCGCAAACGGTGAGCGAATCCGACCTCGTCAACACGATCCAAGTGCTGCTCAGCAAATAGCCGGACCCTGAAAGTGCAATCTTTTCATCGTGTCCGAAGAGGCCTGGAAGGCTGCAACAGACCAGCCCAGGGCAGAGTGAAGGGGCAAAGCCCTGCAACGTCGCCCTGAGTCATCAGTTCTCAGCATCACTCAGACCTGCAAGGGCGAAGCAAGCTTCTGAAGGCCAGTTTCATTGAAACCGGTGTCGCCCCTGATGAGTACTTAACTTCCGAAGCAACTGCTTAGCGGCACACAAAGTTGACTTGGGCAGGACGTGACTAACAGAATCGTTTGAGTGCTGGTCTGATTCTAGTTCGAAAACCGAGATTTCCATGCGCACGACGGCACTCGCACTGAACTCGATCGTTGTCGTGTTTTTCTCCTGCTTCGTTGCGTACACATTCGTCGCGCGGTCGCATCTTGACGCTCTGGCTCGCGATTTCGTGACTGAAAAGACCATCAACTACTCGCAGCCGATCGTCGAAATCGCCCACGAATCGCTCGATTCGCCATTGGTCAGGAAATTGCTTTCCAAAGACCAGGCCTTGGCGATTCGCCATGAAATCAGAGATTATCAGAATGACCCGGCCGCCTACGTGTCCGATTTGACGCACCAGCCCGTTCCCAAAGTGCCGTTGGCGAAATTGAATCCGCTGCTCGCAAAGGTCGCTTCAATCAAAGAGAAGATCCGCACCTTCTACGTCGATACACTGAATGCTCTGATCACCGATTTGCGGATCTTCTCTGTCTCAAACCTGATCGCTGGAATGATTGCGTTTGGCTTGGCGTGTCGTTCGTCACGCCCATTTCGAAAGTCTATCGTCTGGTTTTCCTTTCTCATGTTCGTCTCAGTACTTTGCTGCTCATCGCTGTACATTGATGACCTCACATTTTTTCGTCTCCTATTTCGAACACACATGGGTGGCCTGTACCCCGTGCTGTTGTGTGTCATGACATTTGCCCTCTACTGGGATTACGGTCGCCATACGAAGGCGACGGAACAAAGCGATGTCAACCAAACTCCCGACAGCGCGACTTCAGGCGGACGGTCGCCCGCGGCGATCAGTGGCACACCGCGTCAGTCGTGGACAAGTTAATGTGGTCATTCGGGGTCAGAAATGCCCACTTTCGTAGCTCTGCTCCGCGGTATCAATGTTGGCAAAGCCAAACGCATTCCCATGGCCGAACTGCGCGACTTACTCGGTGGACTGGGCTATACCAGCGTCGCGACGCTTCTCAATAGCGGTAATGCCAGGTTCCGAGCATCCAAAGGGACGTCGGCCAAGCACGCCTCGGAGATCTCGGCAGCAATCGCCACCAGCTTTCAGTTTGACGTTCCGGTCATCGTCAAATCAGCCAAAGAACTCGCCGCCATCGCGACTGAGAATCCGTTTGCCAAGAAGGCCGCTGATCATTCCCGCCTGTTGATCGCATTTGTGCAAGATGCCAAGTCATTGACTGGGCTGAAACCGCTCCAGACTTTGGCCGTCCCGCCGGAAGAATTCGTGGTCGGCAAGAATGCGGCTTATCTCCACTGTGTCAGCGGCATCCTTGAAAGCAAAGTAGGTAAGGCTCTGCTCGGTAAGGAAGGCAAAGCGACAACAACCAGAAACTGGGCGACAGTCCTCAAATTGCTGACCCTAGCAGGTGTGTCCGCACCCGAGGTGTAAACCGATTCCCGTCGAAAGTGATTCGCCATGCAGACACCAGACGGCATCAAGATCATCCCGACCGTTTACCAGGAGGTCCTGGCCTTGCTGAAGTCAGACACCTTGGCAGCAGTCGAACATCCGATCGCCGCTCGGCGCCACCTCAAGCTGATCTACGATGACGGTACGGCGAGCATGACTTACCTTCGAGCGGAGATCAGCGTCTCGGGGCTGACAACGGCGGGCATTGAAGAATATCTGTCTCACCATAAAGACGCTGTCATCCGATTCGGCCTCCGATTCCTGGGCGACCAGGACGCGACCAGCGACGAACAAGAGTATGCCGAAGGTGAGGACCAAGACCCTCCAGGCGAATCCGAGATCCTCGGGTTGAGCAATGGGATGGGAATCAAGATCGCCATCTATCACAACTTCTTGACCAACAGAACGCCCGCCGAATTCCTCGCGTTCCTCAAGAATCGCCGGATCCCCAAGGCCGCCATGTTCGCACAACACCTTGCTCGCGTGTATGTCGAAAGTCGGAAATGAACGACTTCGCCGTCACAACCTCGTTTCAAAAACAAGAGGCAATGCCTAAGTGAGGTGGACCATGGATTCAACGAAGTTGATTTTGCATCCAATCCCGTGGTCCTCAATGCTGACCCGATACGTGACTTTGGTCAAACTCCCGCGACATTTGCGAAACAGTTGCGACGGACCGGTTGTCGGCGGAACCGCCAGCGCGACAGTCAATCATCGACTTCTTCGCTATTCATCGAGTCTCAAGGAGAGCACGAAAGCTGTGAACGACTTAGCCATGAGTTCCATGCCAGGATACTCGAGGCTGCACGTCGATTCTTCACCTTCTTCGGCGTACGTCTCGCAACCATCGTCATGACCCCAGTAGTAAATGCTTCCTCGTTGTGATCCGAACGCAGCCAAGAGGAAAAGGTTTCCCATCCCGTCTTCCGCGATGGGAACAAGTTCTTTCGGAAACTGACCCTCGTAGAAAATGTAGTCCGACAGCACGCCATCATTGGAAGCATCGCTCCCATAAAAGAATCCGAACTGCCAAATCCCTGACCCGTCCAACGTGGGACTGGAAACCGCAAACTCAAATAAACTTGTCCCATAGTGTGTGAGAAACCAGCGGTAGTCTTCGGGAAGCTGCTGGCCCAGTTGAGATTCAAGTTGTCTAATTTCGTCCTCGGGAAGTACCCCAAAATTGCCATCAAAAGGCTTAATATTTAACGCTTTGAGTTGAGCGTCAAGAAACTTCATCACGGTTCCCATCCACTCAGTTGGTCACCAAGGGCTGCTGGCTGGTGTCTCTCGCCTTTTGACGAGTCTTGCGCAAGACCATTTGGCCTGAATCGCGGGCGATTGTGGTCGTGTAAGATCCCATGTCGAGGCAGTTGTCGTCCGTGTCGAATGGGTTCTCGATCTCGACGCTCGCCTCTTCCATGCCGCACAGCCCCAGCGAAACCAGCGCGACGAGAGCGGGGGTCCACCACCCGATTCGATCGCAGATCGCGATGGGGAGTGTGGTCAGGTAGACCAGGATCAATTGCTTCAGCATGACGACGTACACGAACGGCAGCGGAGTCTTCAGGATCTTTTCGCAGCCCCCTTGAGAATCCACCATCCGGCAGAGTTCGCCTTCCAGCAGCCGGACCAGTTCGAAATCGAGTTGCCCGTTCTTCCGGTATTTGTGGATCCACGCAGAAATCGCCGCGGCAACTCCCACGGGCGTGTTACTGAAAAACATGGTCTCCTTGCAGACCGATTCTGGCAGAAAACGATCCGCATCTTCGGTATCGAAGTTTCCCTGCAACGATCGTCGTAAAGTGATCACGTAACCGGAAACGAGATCCGCCAGCTCGGCACCGCCATCAGTGTATTCGGTCCCCATGCGCACCAGGTTGCGGCTGGAGTTGATCAGTTGTCCCCAATGCGAACGACCTTCCCAATAGCGGTTATTGGACGCGTTCATCCGAAAGACGATCAGAAACCCCAGCAACGATCCGAGCACCGCGTGGCTCGTCGGATCAAGTCCGATAAACGACTTGAATCCGCCATACTTGACGGTGGTGTACAAGCCCTGAATGACCACCGCGAACATGGTCAGCAACAGAATTCGCCGGGACGCGCGCTGCAGGGCCGTGCCACGGTAGGAGAAAACAATCTTTCCCCAGTCAAACCGATCATAATAAATCATCGATCACTCTGCTTCGTACGTTGCAATAGTCAAAGGCACAACTGGCGATTGCTCGACGATCGCCTTCCCTGACGCGCTATGCATGCAATAACTTCCGGCAAACCTTGAGTCAAGTCGGCTTGAGAGAAGGTCGGCACCGTCGGCTGGTCCTCGCCGACGCCTGTACTCATTGTAATCTTGGTGGCATATCATGATATGTGGGTGGTGAGCGGAGTGGCCTGAGGGGGCAACATGTCGCGAAAGACTTGGTGGACGGTCGGAATTTCGGTTGTGCTGATCGCGGTCGCCGCATGGCCCGCGTTTCAGGCATTCAGTTTCGCTCGCCAGAAAGCGCAACTCAGCGTCAGTCGCGCCAAGCTCAAGCAGATTGGACTGGCCCTCCACAACTATCACGACAAGTACGACTGCTTCCCGCCGGCCTATACTCTTGGTCCCGATGGCAAGCCATGGCATAGTTGGCGAGTCTTGTTGCTTCCTTTTCTGGATGAGCAAGCACTCTACGATCGTTATCGATTCGATGAGCCTTGGGATGGCCCACACAATCGAGAACTCCAAGCCCTCCGCCCCGAGGCGTACGCCTCACTCTTGCAGCAGTCGCCCCTGAAGACCGTCACCACAATTCTGGGTGTTGTCAGTCGCCGCACCATGTGGCCCGCCCATTTCAGCGTCAAGATCAGCGACGTGACCGACGGCACGTCGAATACTGTGCAGCTGCTCCAGAACGTCAGTAGCGATGTCGTCTGGTCCGAACCGCGAGAGATGAGCGAGAAGGATGCGTTGGCGCTATTGCGTCCGAAAGGGCCTAATCCGCAATCGCAACCGGCAACTCCCTCGATTCCGATCTTGCTTTGTGATGGGAGCGTGCGGCTGATCTCACCGCAGATCAATCGAGATTTGTTTGTCTCATTGCTCACGCCGAAGTATGGTCAGTATGTCGTCGCTGATGGCTGGCCGCGCGAGGAAGGTGCGACTTCCAAGTTGCCGGATACGGTCGATGCCAGCCATTATTCGCACACTCAGATCCTGGCTGTGGCGGATTCGCCAGTAGCGCTCAACAAAACCTCGGTGTATTGCGCTACAGTGCAACTCGCTTGGGATCTGCTTCGACCCGGTGGCAATCAACCCGTGTTCGTGTCGAATGGAACTTCAGTCGTTGATTCTCTGAATGCACATCCATTTCCAACGGATGCTCTATCCAAGGACGACTATTTCGCGGGAGCCGCCGGTTTAGCAGACGATAAATCAGCAAATGTGTTCGAAGAATTTCGTGAGCGCTTTCCCAACGCCCCAGTCGAAATGCTGGCCAATTCTGATAATCTGCCTGGTATCCGCATTTTGACCTACCTGCAAAAGTCGTTGCCATTCCCCGATGTGATGGAGCGATTCCCGAAGCCGTTTCAGTTCAAGCACGGCGATGAGTCTACAGAGGTGAAATCATTCGGCTGGCCTTCATCCAGCGGCGAAGGAAGTGGGATGCCGGTATTGAAAGAAACGGTCGAAGTCCGCGACTACACCAGTCGCGATGACTTCATCGTGTTGCTGAAGTCGGATAGTGCGAAGCAGGACGAAATCATCCTCGCCCGAATTGCGCCGGCCGCAACTCTGCGAGCAACCTGGGAGAGAGTTACCGACCGTGTGTCGAAGCCGAAGGCAGATCAAGTCGTTCACGAATTGCGCGGGATTGATCAACTGCAAATCCCGATCATCTCGTTCGGTGTGACCTCGCCCGTGACGGATCTGATCGGCTTGAAGTTGCCCTTAGCGACTCGCCCCGACCGGTTCATTGTCGACGCTCGGCAAACGATGCGTTTTCGCTTGGACGAATACGGTGCCGAGTTGATCGCCGATATGCAGATGATCGTTGGAGACAATGGTGATGGGGCATTGCATATCGATCCACTGAAGCCACGGCTCCTTGTGTTCGACGGTCCCTTTCTGCTGGTCCTCAAAGAGAAGTCCGCGACCGTTCCGTACTTCCTGGCCTGGATCGGCAACGGGGATCTGATGGAACTGGCGAAGTAGTCGCATCGCTCCCCTGTACGACGGTCGAAAAAGAATTCTCAAAATCCGCGAACTTTTCTTTCGCGAGTGCCGTCTTAATAGGGACATGCTGCAAACTGATTGCGGCAAGATTTGAATCAACCAAGTCATCACGACGTTACGATAGGGTGGTCTGTCGATCATGTGCTACAAACGGCTGATGTCCGAGAGCGAACAAAACCCAGTGGGTCAATTGGCTGCAACGCCGATTCGATTCGCCACGCAATCTGTGTGCTTCGGCTCGCTGCTCAACGGCGGCACGAATCCGAATGGCGCAGACTTGTTTGGCGAGCATCTCCCGCTGCGCCTGCTCACGTGACATCGGCCTTTAGGCCTCCGCAAGCTCTTAGAAGCCCGGTGTCACACAAATGACACCGGGCTTTTTCTTTTGATGATTGGGTGGTTGCTGATACGGGCTGGTAGCTGAGACGGTATAGCGCCTGGCTGAAGACCAGGAGAGAAGGATTCGAGCGCCTTCCAGCCCAATTCCGTGGCACAGCCACGGAAATAGAGCAGTAGAGCGGAGAGAGTAGTAAGTAGACAAGAACGAGCCTCAACCGCTCGCCCTGCAGTCTACTCTCCAGTCTTATTGAATCGATAAACGGCCCGTTCGACTTCTGGTGAGGTTGCCAGTCTTTCACGCTGGCCAGGTGGGTTCGAATCCCACACGGGTCATTTCAGTATTCAGAATGTAGGGGAGCGGTACCCCGCGTGGTCTGGGCCCACGAGGTCGTCGGTTCGAATCCGGCCATTCTGATTTTTGCGGCTTAGCCGCAAAAATAGAGCAGTAGAGCGGAGAAAGTGGTAACTAGACAAGAACGAGCTAAACCGCTCGCACTGCAGTCTACTCTCTACTTTCTACTTTCTACTCTCCTCCAATTGATTGACGCGAGAAACACGCAAACAACAAGAATTAGCCAACGCCTGGTGATGTAACGGA
>CAIMFH010000159.1 GCA_903840265.1 uncultured Schlesneria sp.
AGGCCCTCAACCTAGCGCATCAGCCAAGAGACTCCAAGTACCTAAGCACGGTAGAATCCTGGAACGTCTCCTCCAGTTGTCGCCGCTTGGTTTCTATGCGAGTGTGAGTGTAATTCGCTGTCATACCAAGACTGTTACCCCCAATCGCGCTAGCGGCGGCATGCCCCATCAATTCGTTGCGAATCAGCGGGTCGACATTGGCGTCCTGCAAGGCGGTCGCGAACAGGTGACGTAGCGTTTTAGGTGCCGTGAGTTCAGGTTGGCCAATCAATTTGGTCAGACGCATGTATTCAGTTCTGATGCGGTCGGTCTCGACGATCCCCATCTCGTTCCATAGGCCACGGGATAACTGTGCCTGCTTTGTTCGTGTGACATGGTCACCGCTTTCCGATTCAATCTTGAGAATGCGCCTACTCAGTTCTGACTCTGCAAGCCTATTGCTTGCCCAACAGGGCAGTTCCTCGATCTGAAATAGCCGCCTCACGAAGACAGGCCCCCGATTCCGTTCTCCGATCAAGCTTTTCAAAACAGTGGCGAGGCATGGCAGCATCGGAATCATTCGCTCATTTCTTGTCTTAACCTGCCAACCAAGATTAATCCGGTTCCGAACGAACAGAAGTCGTTGCTCAAAATCGAGATCTTCTGGCAATAACAAATGCACGAGTTCACCAGGGCGAAGCCCAGTCAGCATCAATGTCAGGTACACCGGAAACTGCCAACCGTCGCAGGCCTTCAGAAAAGCGACCTGTTGATCCTCCGTCAGCAAGATGATGGGCTTCACGTGCTCGATGGGAAGACGTCCAAGCTCAAGGGCACTGAACGGATTCTCAGCGTACGGGGAGAGATGACGCCGTTTCATGGCGTAAGCGAACAGGGTTCGGCACGTTTCGAGGATGTATTGAATCCCCTTGTCCAGAAGCGGTCGCTTCACAGATTGTGGATGGCCATTGGGCGACACTTGAATCGTTCTCAGATGGCCGACAAAGTCTTCCGCGTGGCTCGTATGAAAATGAGAGGCGAGTTTGATCGGCTTCACGTTCTGGACGTACCGGATCAAATGTTCCGTGGCGGCGCGGTAGCGCTTGATCGAGGCGATGGATGATCGCAGCACGTGTTCATGATGGCCAAGCCAGCGATTTTGAAGATCCACAATTGAGATGGATTCGAAGGAGAGAGCGGCCGGTGCTCCTGTCTCCAATTGGCTGTTGATCTGGGCCGCCATCTGCCGAGCGACTTCAAGGTCTGGGCCGACGCGAGGACGTCGGCGCTGACCCTGCTCATGATAGTAGAGATACCACACGCTGCCCCGGAGGTACCCTTGCACTTTTCCAATGCGAAATTGGCTCGAAGTTTTCGGCGATTTGGAGGCAGGTTTGGTTGCGCACGATAGCTTCTGTGAGGGCATGAGGGACTCCGTCAGAGAATTCCCCCGCTACAAAACGCCACAAACAGCGCCACAAACGGGAGGCTCTGACGAGACCTCAAAAATGCAAATGCCCACGAGACAATAAGTTATGTCTCGTGGGCAGTCAGTCAAGCGGAGAGGGAGGGATTCGAACCCTCGGTCCAGTTTCCCGGACACAGCATTTCCAGTGCTGCACAATCGGCCGCTCTGCCACCTCTCCAGTATTCGGATCTCGATCTGTCCCGATTGCGCTACACGAACCTTGTTGTGCAGAAGCCGGCTAGCAATCGAACAGTTGATTCGCGATTTACTCGGCAGGAGCCAGCTTTGCGGACTTACGCTCAGCGACTTCGGCATTATTGGCTTCGATTTCGGCAACTCGGTCCAAGCGGCGGCGAATTGCGTTGCAATCAGCGTTCAACTGGCGCCAGCGAGGATTCTTCTTGAACTGAGGACGTTCGAGCCCTTGACCGCTCAGTGTCTTGACCCAATCTGCGAGGGCGTCCTTCGCCGTTTGCATTTGACGTTCGAGCGTGGTGCGCGATAGAGGCATAACCCGCGAATCTCTCTAACAAAATGACTCAAAAACAGATCACAGCAATCGCAACCAATCGCGGATGCTGTCCGTAGCATTGCAGTGCCCCATCTCAGCAGGGCTGGTTGACTACGCTAATTCTGTAGCTAACCATTGTGGGAATGGAAGATTGTGGCAAATGTCCGTGCCGGTTGCAACCCTAAGCTGGACAGGGTCGGCCGCAAGCTTGACTCGTGCGGGAATGTGAAAAGATGCCGTCAATGTACTGTTAAGTTATTTGCTAAAAAAGATTTGCGATGGAAATGCACGGTTGGCAAAGTTGCGGCGCGGGCATCCGGATAGATGTTAATTCCGAAGGCCGGAGCGAAACGACCGCCGACTCGACTGGGCATTCGTGATATTTTTTCATCGCATATTGCTGAGGCGCGAACGGCGGCTTCCAGTGACGTCTGCCGCGTAAACCTTCCGCTCATTGTCGCTGCGCACTGCCGGTTGCTCGCCACGTTGTGGTTTCGAGCCGCAAATCCTTTTGGCAAAAGTCGAAAGGACGCATTTTCGGCGGGAACTGGATCGGTTATAGTTTCCGGGCTGGATTGGCCCAAAACTATTGTGGGCGTGGATCGTGCGTCAATGAGGCTATCGACGCGACGATGATCTGGCCTTCGAACGGATGCCGCCAAAGGCGTCGAGCCGCTGACCATGTAAGGATTTTGGAATTGTCGAAAGCCACCAGTCAGCCGGCCGGTATGCCGATCATCAAAAAAACGCCCGAACTGGAACGGGTTCCGCAGCATAACAACCATCAAGGGGTCTTTCGTGAGACCCTTGAATCAATTGCCTTCGCGTTCGTACTGGCCCTGCTGTTTCGGACATTTGTCGCAGAAGCCTTCGTGATCCCGACGGGATCAATGGCACCTACACTGTACGGACGCAATAAAGAAGTCGATTGTCCCGCCTGCGGTTTTCAGTATGCGATTGGGGCCAGCGACGAGTTGGACGATGGGGGCACTTTTTTGATCCCCTCGCGGCGCATCGAGCAGTCGATGTGTCCGAATTGCCGACACATTCATGACGTGCGGTCGTTGCCGGTGTTTAAGGGCGATCGAATTCTGGTTAACAAAGCGGCGTATCAATTTCAGAACCCCAGCCGTTGGGATGTTATCGTCTTTCGATATCCGGAAGACACTCAGAAGAATTACATCAAACGACTGATCGGCCTTCCCGGCGAGACGATTCGAGTCGAGCGTGGCGACATCTATGCGCGTCGCGATCAGGCTGGCCCATTCCAGATCTTGCGGAAGCAGGATCCGAACAAACAAAAGCTCTTGCAACAGGCTGTCTACGATGATCGGCATGCACCGTTAAATTTAATCAAGAACGGTTGGCCAGAGGCATGGAATTCAGAATCCGAGGGAGGATGGAAGCAGGATCCTCAGTCGCGGCAGTTTGAAGTTACGGCATCTCCCAGGCCGCAGACGGTGCGCTATTCGCACTATGTCCCTTCAATTCCCGATTGGGCCGCTGCGGATCAGGACAAGTCGGCGACTCCCAATCCTCGACCACAGCTAGTTTCCGACTTCTGTGGTTACAACGCCTACACCGGGGGGCGATCTCCAGGCCTTGACGACGATTGTTACTGGGTGGGCGATTTGACCCTGAGTTGCACGCTGAAGATCGGAGCGGTCGCCGACTCCGAGTCCAACTTTACGCTGGAACTGAATGAAGGCGTGCGACGTTATCGTTGCTCAATCAATCCAACGACTGGCCTGGCGACGTTAACTCGAAGTGACGACTTGGCTGCTGACGCGGCGACTGCGCCGCAGATCGAACTTGCGAAAGCGCAAACTCCAATTAAGGGGGCGGGCACCTATACCTTGCGGTTTGCGAATGTCGACGATCGGCTCTGCCTGTGGGTAAACGATAACTGGCTGCGATCGGGGCTGATCGATTTCGGTGCGGGGGCCGAGTACGACGCCCCTTCGAACCGCCGCCCACAAGATGCTGACCTGCGTCCCGCGGCATTCACAGCTCAAGGCCTGGCTGCGAATGTCTCGAACTTGCTGATCGAACGCGACATCTACTATCGTGCCGAGAACGTGTCGAACGACGCGGGTAACTACTCGCCTCCACATCACGAGGTCGACGAAGGGTTGCGGCTGCGAGAGGCTTTGGTCGATCCTCAGCAATGGGGCGATATCTACGAGAATAACTCGCAAAAGGTGGAGTTCCGGCAACTGGAAGCCAATCAGTTCTTCGTGATGGGGGATAACAGTCCTCGCAGCCAGGATAGCCGACTCTGGCCGAATGAAGTTCGACACGCACCGAACCGTCATGCTGTCGAGAGGCAGGCCTTGATCGGCAAGGCATTCTTTATCTACTGGCCACATGGAATTCCATTCCTCAATGGCGGCCACGGCTTTACATTGATCGGGCATCGCCCCGTACCGCCCAATGAAGGGCAATTCAATCGAGATCAGTTTCCAGAGGAACAGAAGGAAGCTTGGGAGTACCCTGAGTATTCTGTTCCGTTCTATCCGCAATGGTGGCGGTGGAAGCGAATTCGCTAAGTCAGATCCCAGTCGTCATGGAGGACGAACGTGTCATTATTGCAGTGCAACGGACTGGTGAAGCAATATCCCGGCAAGCGCGCCGTCGATGGCGTCAGCTTTCATGTCGAACCGGGCGAAATCGTGGGGTTGCTGGGACCGAACGGGGCCGGCAAATCGACCAGCTTTAGCATGGCTTGCGGGTTGGTGAAGCCGACCGCTGGCCAGGTGATCTTCAATGACGTTGATGTCACCCACTGGCCGCTTTACAAACGCGCTCAAAACGGGATGGGATATCTGCCGCAGAACGACAGTTGTTTCAGCAAGCTCTCGGTCGAGCAGAACCTGCATGCGGTGTTGGAGTTTCAACCCAAGTCGCACCGCGATCGAATCGCTCGCGCCGACGAACTGCTGGATATGTTCGGACTGGCAGATAAACGCAAGCAGACTGCTGGCACGCTATCTGGTGGTGAACGACGCCGGTTGGAAATCGCCCGTTGCCTCGCCAGCGATCCGCGTCTGATTCTGCTGGACGAACCCTTTACGGGGATCGATCCCGTTACGATTCACAGCATTCAAGACATCATTGCCGACCTGCGAAATCGCGGCATCTCGATCCTGTTGACCGACCATCGCGAGCGTGAAACGCTGACGATCACGGACCGCAGCTATATCGTCTTCGCCGGTCGCATCCTGGTCAGCGGCGATGCAGAGACTGTGCTGAACGACGAGAAGGCGCAGAAGCACTACTTCGGCAAACGCTTCGACGCGACATCGATCATCGAGAGCAAAGGCGCGTTTCAGACGCACTACGGCGATCACGCCGACGCCGCTTAGAGTTACCAGGTCTTTGATTCGTCTGGCAGATTTCAGGCCGCATCTTGATTGGTGTGGCCTGTTTTTGTTGCTCGGACAGTGAACCAATAGATCCACATTAAAATGATGACTTGCAGCGGAGTCCGGATCAGCAGATACGCCGGACCCCACCCGTGGCCGCCCATCTCAACGTGATTAATGGCTGCGTAGACATTGATGGGAAAGAACAACACCAACAGTCCGATCGCGATCCAGCCTGTCGCTCGTCTTGTTATTGGCACGAAGAAGCCGATCGCGATGGCGAACTCAAGCAAGCCAGTGGCGTAAACGAGCGACGCCCGATATGGCACCCACGGCGGTAGCATCAGCGCCATCGAATCGGTCTCGACGAAATGTCCCACACCTGTGAAGACAAACAAGAGGCCTGCTCCAAGAACTGCGGCATTGCGACCGTCGATCTGTTGCTTCATGGCCGATGCATACGCACTGACTATCAGATACGGTGCCGTCATGAGCACGAGCAGGATTAGTGGCGTCGTCATGGTCTATGCGAATTCGTCACAGGCATCATGTCGCTATGACAAGCCCAGGCTCGTCAGCCACGTTTCCGCCGCGGTCAGATCGTTCATCAGAATGTCAGGTTGATGCGGTGCCAAATCGTCGTAGGAGTAGATTCCCGTCGAGACGGCCAGGACCTTGGCTCCGATCGCTCGTGCACATTGGATATCGGCTGGAGTATCGCCCACGACCCAGACGTGCTCCGGTGCAACGTGCGGCAGGTGACCCTGCACAGTGACATAGGCTTCACGAGCGACATCGTCGCGGTGGATATGAGCATCTCCATAGCCACCCATCTTGAAATGGTGGTGCAAACCAAAGTGCTGCAGCTTAACTCGAGCCCCCTCGGCGAAGTTCCCGGTCAACAGGCCTAAGAAAACGTCGTCATGCCTGCTCAGGTGTTCGATGAGTGGCACGACCCCCGGCAGAATGCTGCCCGGCTTCGTCTTCAGCGAATCAGGAAGCAGCGACAGATAGGTCTGCAAATAGCGCGACCAGTTGTCATCGGTGGCTGGAATGGAGTAATAGTCGAACAAATCGCGACCGATCGCGCGGTCAGTCCGACCCGCTGCATGAATTCCCACGACGGGGCGAGTGTGGCCGAACAGTTGAACGACCGCCTGCTCCATCGCCGATTGCCCCGCACCACCGGCATCGATCAGTGTTCCATCAATATCAAACAGCAAAACGTGCATTCAGAACGCTTCCTCAGCAAACTTGAAATCGACTCGATGAGTGAAAGTAACGTCGAATATCGCGAACGGACATCGTAACATTTGCACCTCACCTTCGACAGATGATCAGGCCAGCAGGAGTATCAGCCAACAATGAGTCGCACCAAGTTTGCAATTCTCGGTTGTGGTCGGATGGGGCGGCATCACGCACAGATGTTGATCGAAGATGGACGCGGAGAAATTGTCGCTCTGTATGATGCGTTACCAACCGCGGCCGAATCGCTGCTTGACGAGTATTGCCCAACTGCACGCATCACAGACAGCTTGGAGACGCTCGTCGCTCTCGACGGGATCGATGCCGCGATCATCTGTACGCCCACCGCCGAACACCATCGCCAGGCGACCGCATGCTTAGACCGCGGCTGGCATCTGCTTTGTGAAAAGCCGCTGGCTGCGAATCGGTCAGAGATCCTGGACTTGATAGCTCGTGCAGACGTGGCTCGGAAAGCTGGCCAAGTATTCTCTCTAGGGTATCAGCGGCGGCATACGGCGCTCTATCGTACGATTCGCCGCGAAGTGCGATCGGGACAATGGGGGGCGGTCCGAGCGATCGTGTCCCACAACGTCGAGAACTGGCAGCAAACGATTGCCGGAACTTGGCGGGATGATCCACAGCAAAACCCTGGGGGCTATCTGACGGATGCAGGTAGTCACAAGTTGGACTCGATCTTCTACATCACTGGTCTGAAGCCTCGCGAAGTATTTGCTCGGTGTCAGAATTGGGGCAGTCAGGTTGAGATCGTGACGAGCGTCTCGGCTCTACTGAGTCACAATGTCACGGCGACAATCGACTTTGTCGGGCACGCTCAATATCTCGGCGAGGATCTGACTATTCACTGCGAACGTGCCGATCTCATGATTCGACACGGCGAGCTCTGGATCGCTCGCGATGGTCGCATGGAATTATTACCGGTCGATGAACCGGAATCGACTCCGGTGAAGAGCTTTTTGGATTCAATTCTGTTAGGTGTCGAGGAAATTTCGCCCCCGTCGGCCGCGCTACCGGTGTACGACCTGACCCAAGCGATTTTGAAATCAGGGCGGATAGGAACGTCCGTGTCTGTCGAGTGACCGCGATCGCCCAATTGGCGATCAAGCAACGAAAAAGCCCGGAACACAGGCTTGTTCCGGGCTTGCTCAATCTTAATTCGGAAACTCAATGGCTAGCGTCGCACTGGTCGCTGAGCCGTTTGCTCGACCGTTGACTGCGAGATCATGGTTCGCAATTCGACGAGTGCTGGAGTCAGTCGGCCGGACAAGCGTCCCAAGGCGGGGCGGTCTTCTGTCTGACACTTCACCAGGTACTTGTAAGCCGTACGCCAGTGATCGTAGCTCAGGTCGATCTCGCGTTGCAGTTGCGAGACAGGGACGCCACGCACAAGGTCGTTATGGATGGCTGTGGCCTGGCTGACCAGGGTCGCGGTTTCCTGTCGGCACTGAGTCGTGAACGATTGATTGTCGTTGGCCAACCACTGCTTTGTCGCGATGTCGAGTTGCTCGGTCAGGTTCGCGATCGATGCCGCTAACGCAATTGCGGCGTTTCGGTCGAAGTCTTCGCGTTGGATATGTAACGACGTGCGAATCGTCGCGACAGTTTGTTCGATGCGTTGGAGCGATGCGACCGCCTTGTCGCTGTTGACTGCCGCGTACACGTCCGTAAAGCCGTGGTCCGCTTCTTCGATGTAGCGGAATGAGTCCACGAGTTCGTCATGACCTTCGCCGCGATTAACCTGATCAACGAAGTGTTCACAGACGCCGTAAAACTGATCGGCCGTGGCCAACGCTCGAGAGGCTTTTGGCAGATGCATGACCATGATTAGCGGAGTACGTGAGAAGAAGTCATCGATGTCCTTCTTCAAAGTCGCCGCCATGTAGACGAGTTGTGCTTTGTCGACTGATTGCGGAAGCAGGAGCAATTGATGGATTTTGCTGGTCGACAAGCTGATGCGTCGGATATCTCGTTCCAGATACCGATTGTCTTCAGCCTGCAGCTTGGCGGCCAAAGGCTGCCAGAATGCCTCATATTGCTTGAATTCACGCACCAGACTGGCCGTGTCGTACTGTGAATCGCGCGACATCGCCACGACGGCCAGGATCTGCTGACGTGAGCGACCGGCTTGAATCAGATACTGCTGTGCCTGCTGAGTCCGACCCAGTTCCGCAGAGACATCTTCCTGCAGATTTTCCAGATCACCGGCCAGTCCCGCGGCCTCCAATGCCAAGTCCTGACGGTTGATCTGCGGTTGTGTGTTCAGCGCCTTGCGAATCTGCTGATCCAACGCGGTCAAGTCAGAGATCGCATCGCGAGTTTCGGCAGGCAGTCCGCGGACGTTCTGCAGCTTATAAGCAAGTTCTTGCCAGTCCGCGTCGAGTTGTTCGAAATCGTCGAGCAACGAACGATGGTCGCTGAGCTGAGCGGCGTGGCGATCGAGACCAATCGCTTCGGCGCTCACTGTGAGAGCATCTGAATAGAGCGATCGCAGCCCTGGGAACCGCGTGATCTGCTCATTCATCGAATACGTCAATTGTGATGCCGCTTCGGCGAAGCTATGGATCAATGGACGGATCTGTCTCATTTCTGCCGTGATGCCAGCACCGGGGTTGTTCGGTACATCGGGGCGGCGACTGTTTCCAAAACGGTTGCCATTCTGCAACGATTCGCTGTAGTCATCGATCAATCCACGAGTGTCATCTCGCGTGTAGGCTGCTCGGCGAGCAGGGACCCCCTGCCCTTGTCCTTGAGCCTGCACTGACGATGCCGCCAGGCCAATGCTAGCCAACATCAGAGCAGCGAATCTTGCCCCATGTCCAACAGAAGTGAGTTCAACAAGATTGGAGAGCCGAGATATGCTTCAAGATCCTTCCTGAAGTGAAGAGAACAGACAACTTGCTCCCACGCCGATCACGCGAGAGCGTCGCGCGGAAAGTAGCCGAAACTGCCGATTCCTCCTAGACGGAGTTGGCAAGATTTTCAGGCAATGGCACTTGTTTGGTGGCGTTGGCAAGCGTTTGCTCACGCAGCGCGGCGGCCTTTGCGAGTAATTCCATACAATAGCGAGTTGCGCTGCTTCCCTAGCAGTTCAATGGCACCTGTCTTTCGAAGGCAATACGCCATCTTTTGAGCAAGCCAACGTGGGATTTGTGCGTGCGACGCCAGGTCGCCTGTCGTGAAACTGGGCGGCAATGACGCCGGTAGCAGTCGTCTCAAATCGGCGGCGGTTTTCAGTTTGGTCGTCGAGACGATCTGCGTGAGCAGTCGATCCTGGACGCGATAGTCGGGGCCGCGTCGTCGGCGACGGACTCGCGTGATGCGATGTTCTTCCTGCTCCGTGAGCACGACTTCCAGCGTGAGACGTGGATGAGGAAAGACGTTGACGAAATGGACCAGGTCTTCAAACAGGTGAAGGACTGATTCATGAATGGGGCTGAATCGCGTGGAGACAATCTCGCCGCCGGGTTGATCTCGGCGAATCAGCAACTTCCGGCTGACTAGAGGTTTAACGACGACCACGCGATGGCGTTCGAGCAGGTCGCGGACTTTGTCACGAAGCGCCGATAATGATGCCTGTTGAATCTCGAATAGGCATCCGCGAACGACGGCATCGATTCGGTAGCCGTCGACCTGGACTTCCACATCATCGACGTGACCGCCATAGAATAACTTCAACTGGCGATGCAGCGATGATTCCATCAGGCGGTCAGTCGGGAAGAAGTGGGTGCGATTTCGCTGACTTGCACATCAGGCTGCAGCCGGCTGAGCGGCAGATGCCTCGGCGGCGATAACTTCTGTCACCAGCGCGGCATAGTCGATCGCGCCCGAACTCTTCGCGGCGTAGTCGAAGATTGACTGCCCAAAGCTGGGGGCTTCAGCCAGCTTGATGTTGCGACGAATGCGGCTGTCGAAAATCCGAGCTTTGTACCAGGGAGCCTGCGGGTCACTCTGTTCCAGAAATCGCATCAAGTCATCGGTGATATCGGCCGCCAATCGCGTGGCAGTCTCGTACAGGCACAGCACGATGCCGCTGACTTTGAGTTCGCGATTCAGTCGGCGCTTCACCAAGGCCGTCGTTTCAAACAGCTTTGACAAACCCTGCAGGGCCAGGAAGTGTGGTTGCAACGGGATAAAAACTTCTTTCGCCGCCGTGAGAGCATTAATCGTCAGCACGCCCAAGGAGGGTGGGCAGTCCATGATGACGTAGTCAAACGGCTGAGTCTGGTTCAAGCGGTCGATGGCCCCACGCAGGATCAGTTCGCGTCCTGGAGCATCCACCAATTCAATTTCTGTTGCCGCCAGATCCAGATCCGACGGAATGACCCACAGGTTGTCGACCGCGAGTTGTTTGACATCTGACAGCGTTTTTTTGCCAGAGAAGACATCGTAGACCGTTGGCGTTTGGCCAAACGCTTCGACACCAAGATGCAGCGAGGCGTGGCCTTGAGGATCGAGATCGATCAGGCAGACAGATCGCCCCTGCTTTGCCAGGCCGGCGGCAAGGTTCACGCTGGAGGTCGTCTTACCGACGCCTCCTTTTTGATTCATCACACAAATGCTGCGCATCGGGCGTCCTTTCCCGGAGACATTGGCCGCAATGTGGGACGCACCGCGGCACTTAATCAAGTTCGCAAACTGTATCTGAAGAGGCTTGTTCCTGATAGACGAAATCGCCCCTGACCGATCGTGGAGTGCAGGCAATTTGGCAACTCGCGACGCTTGTCGGCAGAAAATGTCGGTTGGTCCGGGATGTACGCTTGCTGAGGTCCTCAAAACCGCGTTTGATGTACCGGTGCGCTCGAATTCGGAGAGGCAGCCGACGCCGAGTTCCCTCCAACGACGTTTGGATTTTCCGCGATCAGAATGCTCAAGAACAACAGGATTGATGCATCATGTTGAATCGATGCCTTGCTTTGGGTTTGCTGCTATCGGCTTTCACACTGGCTGGTGAATGCCGGGCGCAGCAACGTCCACCCAATATCCTGTTTCTATTTTCGGATGACTTAACCTGCCAGGCCATCAGCGCCTATGGCGACAAACGTCAACTGCTGAACACGCCAAACATGGACCGGATCGGTCGTGAAGGGATGCGGTTCGATCGCTGCCTGGTGACCAATTCCATTTGTGGCCCTAGTCGCGCGACGATCTTGACGGGTAAGTACTCGCACCTGAACGGCTTCTACAACAACAGCAACAGCCGGTTCGATAGCAGTCAGCAGACGTTTCCCAAACTATTGCAGCGTGCTGGCTACTCGACTGCAGTCATCGGCAAATGGCACTTGATGAGCGATCCGACGGGCTTCGACTATTGGCAGATCCTGCCCGGGCAAGGGATCTACTACAATCCGCCAATGAATGACCAGGGCAAGCCAGTGAAGCACTCCGGGTATACCACGGATGTCATCACCGATCTGTCGCTGGAATGGTTGAAAAATCGCGACAAGTCAAAGCCGTTTCTGCTGATGAGTCAGCACAAAGCGCCGCATCGCGAATGGGCTCCGGCTGTTCGGCACCTCGGCTGGGACAAGGATCGGCAGTACCCTGAACCGGAAACCTTGTTCGACGACTACCAGGGCCGCAGTAAAGCTGTCAGCGATCACGACATGGGACTTGATCGGACGTTCACAGATCTGGATGCCAAGTTCCGCCCCTCGCCGAACATGACTCCGGAGCAGCTCAAAGCCTGGAACGCCTATTACGAACCTCGGAATGATGCCTTTCAAAAGGCGAAGCTGACCGGGAAGGATCTGGTCCGCTGGCGCTATAACCGGTACATGCACGATTATTTGGCATGCGTGAAAGGGGTCGATGAGAACATTGGCCGGATGCTCGACTTCCTCGACAGCGAAGGCCTGGCTGAGAACACGATTGTAATCTGCTCTTCGGACCAGGGGTTCTTCCTGGGTGAGCATGGCTGGTTTGACAAGCGATGGATCTTTGAAGAGTCGTTGCGGACGCCGCTGCTGGTGCGTTGGCCATCCGTGATCAAGCCTGGTGGAGTCAGTTCGAACATCGTTTCGCTAGTCGACTTTGCCGAGACATTTCTGGATGTAGCAGGTGTGCCCATTCCCGCCGACATGCAGGGACATAGCCTGCTACCACTGTTCAAGGGACAGACTCCTACGGATTGGCGGAAGAGCCTGTACTATCACTATTATGAGTTCCCCGTGCCGCATCGTGTCCGACCGCATTACGGCGTCATCACCGACCGCTACAAGCTGATCCATTACTACAAACCCGATGTCGACGATTGGGAGCTTCTCGATCGTCAGGCCGACCCCTTGGAAGTGAAGAACTTCTACAGCGATCCCGCCTATGCCGAAACGGTGAAAGAACTGCATGCAGAACTTGATCGCCTGCGAAAAGAAGTCAAAGAAACCGATCCACCACCGCGCGCGGCCTTTGGCAATCAAGCATTCGAAGGAGAGCAACTCCCCGCGAAGCCCGGCGCGAAGAAAGAATAGGCGCCTGCGGTTGGCGGTCGCGCTTTAACCGGTGCTCAACTAAATCACGCTTCGGCGGCAGGATCCTGATGGCTCGATCGGCGACCGGCCATCCACAGGCTCAGACGATCAAGGTACAAGTAGACGACGGGCGTCGTGTACAGCGTCAGCATCTGGCTGAAGATCAATCCGCCAACAATCGCAATTCCCAGGGGACGGCGCAACTCGGCTCCATTTCCGGTCCCGATTGCCAAGGGTAATCCCCCCAGGAGTGCGGCGAGCGTGGTCATAGTGATTGGACGGAAACGCAGGATGCACGCAGCGAAGATTGCTTCGTCAGGTGACTTGCCTTGATTGCGCTCTGCCTCCAGAGCGAAGTCGATCATCATGATCGCATTCTTCTTAACGATCCCGATCAGCAACAGAATGCCGATCAGAGCCATGATGTTCAGTTCGACCTTGCAGTAGAGCAATGCCAGCAGGGCACCGACCCCGGCAGATGGCAATGTCGACAAGATCGTGATCGGGTGAATGTAGCTTTCGTACAGGATCCCTAGCACGATGTAGACCGAGGCCAGAGCCGCGAGGACCAGCAGCGGCATATTGCTGAGAGAGTCTTGAAATGCCTGCGCTGTCCCTTGGAAGCGACCTTGGATATTTTCAGGCAGTCCTAAATCTCGCGACGCCTTTTCGACGAGCGGAACAACTTCGCCGAGAGAGATTCCTTCCCGCAGATTAAACGAGATTGTGACCGACGGGAACTGCCCCGAGTGGTTTGCAGAGAGCGATGTGTTCGTTGACGATTGGCGGTAAAGCGCCGACAGGGGAATCTGTGCATCGTTTTGTCCGCGGACAAAGATATGCCGAATCGATTCGGGATTCTGCGAGAATTCAGGCTCGACTTGCATCACCACTCGGTATTGATTGAGCGGTTTGTAAATCGTCGAGACCGGACGCTGTCCGAAAGCGTCGTACAGCGTGTTATCGATCGTCGCCATGTCCAGCCCCAGGCGGCTGGCCGAGTCGCGATCGATGTTGAGACGGGTCTGCAGGCCTCGCGTCTGCTGGTCCGAGTTCACGTCAATGATGCCATCGATCTTCCTGATCGCAGCCAACAACTTGCTGCTCCATTGAGTCAGCTCTGCGAGGTTATCGCCGCGCAATGTGTACTGGTACTGCGCACTGCTGGCCCGACCACCGACTCGCAGGTCTTGAAATGGTTGCAACACGAGCGTTGCGCCAGACAATTTCGCCGCTTTGCCGCGTATTTCGGCAATGATGGCGTCGGCAGTCTTATTTCGTTCTTCTAATGGTTTGAGTGAGATGAACATTCGAGCCGTGTTGCTCGCCCCGCCGCCACCCATTCCCCCTCCGCCAATAGACGAAGTGACGCCGGCAACCGCGGGATTCTCGCTGATAACTTGGGTGTACTGCTCCAGTAGCTTTGACATGGATTGGAATGAGGTGTCTTGATCGGCCATCAGATTTCCGCTCAATCGGCCAGTATCCTGCTGCGGAAAGAATCCCTTCTGGATGATGACATACAGATAGACCGTGAAGCCAATCGTCGAGAGCGTGACAAACAATGTAATTCGCTGGTGCCGCAGAACGATTCGCAGGCTCCATTCATAAACCGCCAGGATCGCGTCGAAGAACCACTCGCTAATCCGATACAGGCGGCCATGTTTCTGGTCGTGGTTGGCTTTCAGCAGAGTCGCGCACATCATCGGCGTCGTCGTCAGCGAAACGACCAGCGAGACGGCGATGGCGACAGACAGCGTCACCGCGAACTCGCGGAACAGCCGTCCCACGATCCCGTTCATCAGCATGATCGGAATGAACACCGCGACCAGCGAGACGCTGATTGACAGCACGGTGAACCCGATTTCTTTTGCCCCCAGCAGCGAGGCCTGCAGCGGAGACATACCGGCTTCGATATGGCGCGTAATGTTCTCGATCACGACGATGGCGTCGTCAACAACGAAGCCTGTGGCGATGGTCAATGCCATCAATGACAGGTTGTCGAGGCTATAGCCACAGAGATACATCACGCCGAACGTTCCGATCAAAGAGACCGGCACAGCCACGCTGGGAATCAGCGTCGATCGGAGATCGCGCAGGAAGACGAACACAACCAGAATGACCAGTCCCACCGAGATCAACAGCGTGAACTGGACATCGTGCAGCGAAGCGCGGATGGTGGCAGTTCGGTCACTGGCGACTTCCAGTTCCATCGCCGCTGGGATTTGCGCGTCCAGTTGCGGCAGAAGTGCAGTGATTCTGTCGACCGTGTCGATGATGTTGGCACCCGGTTGTCGAAAGATCACCACCGAGATGGCCGGTTTTCCGTTCCACAATCCGTAGGCACGGACGTCTTCGACAGAATCCGTGACTTTTGCGACGTCAGCCAATCGGATCGGTGCCCCATTGCGATAGGCGACGATCAACGGTTCATATTCTTTCGCGACGAACAATTGGTCGGTCGATGCCAATGTCCACGAGCGATCCTCATCCGCAATCTGCCCCTTGGGACGATTCGCATTCGCGGCCCCAAGAGCCAGCCGGACATCTTCTAGGCCCAATCCATAATGGTTCAGCACCGTGGGATTCAAATCGACTCGCACGGCCGGGGGTGATCCCCCACCCACAGCGACTTGCCCCACTCCCTTCACTTGCGCCAGTCGCTGCATCAGGATCGTCGAAGCGGCGTCATAAAGATTGGCTCGCGTGTGCGAATCCGATGTTAGTGCCAGAATCATAATCGGCGAATCGGCGGGATTCACTTTTCGATAGGATGGATTGTTCGGCAGGTTCGCGGGCAATTGACCTCGCGCGGCGTTGATCGCCGCCTGCACGTCGCGAGCGGCGGCATTGATATCGCGATCCAAATCGAATTGCATCGTGATCGTTGTTGAGCCAAGCGAACTGGCCGACGTCATTTCCGTGATGCCAGCGATCCGCCCGAACTGACGTTCCAACGGAGTTGCCACTGCCGACGCCATGGTGTCGGGGCTCGCTCCTGGAAGTGCGGCTGAAACACTGATCGACGGGAAGTCGACCTGCGGCAGCGACGAGACAGGCAGCAAACCGTACGAAAGCCCACCCGCCAACGTGATCGCCAGCGTCAGCAGCGTCGTTGCTACAGGACGATCAATGAATGGCGTGGAGAGGCTCATTCAGTCTCTCCCTCGGGTTGGCCTTGCGAAACTTGCATCCCCAATTTTGAACCCAGCCATTCGAACCAGAGATAGATTACGGGCGTTGTGTACAGAGTCAGCATCTGGCTGAAGATCAACCCACCAATGATCGTGATCCCTAATGGACGGCGCAATTCCGACCCGACGCCGTGACCCATGGCCAATGGCACAGCACCTAAGAGAGCCGCCATCGTCGTCATCATGATCGGGCGGAATCGCAGCAGGCATGCTTGATAGATGGCTTCACGCGAGGACATGTTCTGATGACGTTGCGCATCAAGCGCGAAGTCGATCATCATGATTGCGTTTTTCTTGACGATCCCGATCAGCAGGATGATGCCGATCAACGCGATCACACTCAGATCGATCTTGCAAAGCATCATCGCGACAAGTGCGCCGACACCTGCCGAAGGCAATGTCGACAGAATCGTGATCGGATGAATGTAGCTCTCGTACAGGACTCCCAGCACAATATAGACCGTCACCAACGCTGCCAGAATCAGCAGCGGGGTGCTTTGAAGCGAGGCTTGAAACGCGGCGGCGGTCCCTTGGAATCCGGCGACGATACTATCCGGCATGCCAACTTCCTGGCGGGCCTTCGCTATTGCTTCCACCGCGTCACCCAGCGAAACGCCCTGAGCCAAGTTGAACGAAATCGTGACAACGGGGAACTGCCCTTGGTGGTTAATCGATAGCGGCGCGGTCGTTTCCTCAATACGCGTGAAGCTGCTCATCGGGATCATCCCGCCGCCAGGCGGATGAATGTAAACCTCGTGCAAATCGCGAGGTTCATTCTTGAAGTCCCCTTTCACTTCCAGGACTAGCCGATACTGGTTCAATTGCGTGAACATGATCGACACCTGACGCTGGCCGAAGGCGTCGTACAGTGCATCGTCGATCATTTGAGGTGTGATCCCCAGACGTGATGCGGTATCGCGATCAATCACGATGCGTGCTAGTAATCCGTCGTTCTGCTGGTCAGTGGCCACGTCTCGCAGTTCAGGCAATTGCTGTAGCTTTTCCAGGAACTTGGGAGCCCAAGTGCTCAGCTCTTTGGCGTCGGGGGTTTCCAGGCTGTATTGGTATTGGGTGCGGCTCACTCGTGTTTCGACCGTCAAATCCTGAATCGGCTGCATGAACAGCGTGATCCCAGTCACTTCTGCCAGCTTTGGTTGCAGACGGCGGATGACGTCGCCGGCGGTGGCATGGTGGCGCTCTTCCAACGACTTCAAATTGATCTGAATTCGGCCGCTGTTCAGAGTCGTGTTTGTCCCGTCGATCCCGATGAAGCTGGAGAGGCTAGCAACAGCCGGATCGGTCATGATGACACGATTGAGTTTGAGCTGCTTTTCGGACATCGCATCAAACGAGATATTTTGCGGGCCTTCGGAGATGCCCAAAATCACGCCCGTATCCTGAACTGGAAAAAACCCTTTAGGCACAATGATGTACAAGTACACGGTCGCGACGACTGTCAGGACCGAGACCAGCATCGTGATCCCCTGAAATCGCAGGACGATCTGCAGGGTCTGGCCGTATAGCCGAATGATCCACTCAAAGACCTCTTCGGACGACTTGTACATCCAGCTTTGCTCGGCCGGTGGCTTATGGTGCAGCAAGCGAGCGCACATCATTGGTGTCAGCGTCAGCGAGACGACTGCGGAAATCAAAATCGTCACGCTAAGCGTCACGGCGAATTCGCGGAACAGACGGCCGACGATATCGCCCATGAACAGCAGCGGGATCAGCACGGCAATCAGCGACACGCTCAGCGATACAATCGTGAACCCGATCTGTTCGGCCCCTTTCAGCGAAGCGGCCATCGGCGATTCGCCCTCTTCGATGTAACGCATGATGTTTTCAATCATCACGATTGCATCATCGACAACGAAGCCCGTCGAAATCGTCAGCGCCATCAAGGTCAGGTTATTGAGGCTATACCCCAGCAGATACATCACGCCGAACGTGCCGATCAGCGACAGTGGCACGGCCACGCTGGGAATAATTGTCGCGGACACGTTACGGAGAAACACGAAGATCACCAGCACCACCAGTACGACAGTGGTGATCAGTTCTCGCTGAACGTCTTCCACTGACGCACGGATCGTGGTCGTTCGGTCAGTCAGGATCTCAACTTCAACGGCGGCAGGGAGTGATTCGCGCAACTGCGGCAACAACGCTTTCACGTTGTCAACGACTTCGATGATGTTCGCGCCGGGCTGTCGCTGGATATTGAGAATGACCGCGGGGGTGTCGTTCATCCAAGCGGCTTGCCGGACGTTCTCCGCACCGTCTATGATCTCGGCGACATCAGACAGCTTCACCGATGCGCCGTTGCGGTAGGCGACGATCAACTGGCCGTATTGCTCGACCGTGAACAGCTGATCATTGGTGCCGATCGTGTACGACTGACGGACTCCGTCAAAGCTTCCTTTGGCTTGATTCACGTTTGCCGCTGCCAATACCAGCCGGATGTCCTCCATATTCAGGCCCATCGCGGACAATGCCGTGGGATTGACCTGGATGCGGATGGCCGGCTTCTGCCCGCCGCTGATGCTGACCATCCCCACGCCGGGCAACTGCGAGATCTTTTGCGCCAGTCGCGTGTCTGCCAGATCCTCGACCTTCGCCAATGGCAGTGAAGTCGACGACAACGCCAATGTCAGGATGGGGGAATCGGCAGGATTGGTCTTCGTATAGATCGGGGGATTCGGCAGGTCGCGCGGCAAGAAACTGGATGCGACATTGATCGCGGCTTGAATCTGTTGCGCAGCGACGTCGATGTCCAAAGCCAGGTCAAACCGCAGCGTGATAACCGAACAGCTCTCGGAACTGATCGAGGTCATCTGAGTCAGACCCGGAACCTGACCGAACTGCCGCTCGAGCGGGGCGGTGACCGACGAAGCCATGACATCCGGGCCAGCCCCTGGATAGAAGGTCAGCACTTGAACGGTGGGGTAATCAACTTGCGGCAAGGCGGAGACGGGCAACTGGCGATAGGCGACTAGTCCCGAGAGCAGGATTGCCACCATGAACAGTACCGTCGCCACCGGCCTCAGAATGAAGGGCCGTGACGGGTTCATGGGTTACCCTTACCCTCTGAATCCTCTTCTCCGCACGAGGAAACTGGTTTGGATCTCGGTTCCGCCGGTCCATCTGCAGGCGCGGTCACGGTCGAATGCTGATCCCGGTTCTGTTCGGCCGTTGCTGGGGATGGGCCGGGATCGGCCGTGGGAGCGGTCGCCTTCTTTGGCGGTTCATCCGCCGGGGGCTTCGGATCCTTAATTGACTCTTTCTGGGTCGCGGCGGATTCTTTCGCCGGCTTACCACCGGGCTTCTCTTCAGCCGATCCCTTCTTCTCTTTCTGGCGACTCGAAATTTTCGCACCTGGCTGCAATTTGTCGAGTCCGTCAGTGACGACCAGTTCCCCTGGCTGCAGCCCAGATTCGATCGATGTCTCAGCACCTTCGGAGGCGCCAGGGACGACATTCCGCAGTTCCACTGTTTCGTCCTCTTTGACGACGTAGACATACATCGAAGTGGGACCGCGTTGCACGGCGGCGGAGGGGACGACGATCGCATCGCGTTTCAGGTCGACCAGTAGGCGAGCGTTCACGAATTGATTGGGAAACAGCATCCCATCGTCATTGGCAAACTGCGCCTTGATTCGAACAGTACCTGTGGTGGCATCAACTTGATTGTCGATTGCCAGCAATTTCCCCGAAGCGAGTTTGACTTTGAAGTCACGATCAAACGCATCCACCACCAGATTGTCCGTCGCGTTGGTTCGCTTTTGAACTCGAGCGATATCGTCTTGCGGGATGGTGAACACGAGCGCGATCGGTTGCAGTTGAGTAATCACCGCCAGGCCGGTCGGATCGTTGGCACGAACGATATTTCCCTGATCGACCAATCGCAGGCCGATCCTTCCGGAGATTGGTGCCGTGATCCGGCAATAGGTGAGCTGCAATTGAGCATTGGCCACCGTCGCCTCGTCGGTTTGGATCATCGCCATCGTTTGCTGAACGATCGAGACCTGATCGTCCACCTGTTGGGCCGCAATTGACTTAGAGGAAGCCAATCCTTCGTAGCGGCTTAGTGTCGTCTTCGCGGTCTTCACTGTGGCTTGATCGCGAGCAAGTTGTCCTTCGGCCTGGTTAAGCTGAACCTCGAAAGGACGCGGGTCGATCTCGGCCAGCAAGTCACCTTCGTGAACCATCTGCCCTTCTGTGAAGGCGACCTTGATCAACTCTCCTTCAACGCGACTACGTATCGTGACGGACTTGAAGGCTGTGACCGTGCCCAGTCCATTCAGATACAACGGCATATCGCGCTTCTTGACAACGGCCGTGGAAACGGGAACGACTCTCGCCGGTTTGGTGGCGGCTGGCTTGTCCATGCCGAGCCATGTTTTTACCTGGGGAAGCCATTGAGGTTGATAGTACCAGCCAGCGACGCTCAGCCCACCCACTACCAGCCAGCCGAAGAGCGATGTCCAGCCAGAGGACTTCGACTGCGTCTTTGGCGATCCCAATGGTTTGATCGCCGGTGCGTGGGCAGAGGAGGCGTGCGGCAACTGAGGCGAAGTGGGCCTCGCGATCAGTTTGTCGGCAGACATCGGAGACGTTTCTTCCATCGGTTTCGTGCTCATGCTGACAGACTCATGGCGGATCAAAAGGTGGGAATCAATGGAGACCTGTTATCTTATGCATAGGCATCGCTGAATGCTCAATAGAAAGTTGAGCAGATTCCGTGACGACATTGATTCTGAGCTTATCCTGAATGCGATACGCCCAGTTTCAATGGGGCAAGATGCCTGTTTCCAGCCTTAAAGTGAGATCTGGCTGGCTTGTTCGCGGTGTTAATTACTTTTCAGTAACGAATTTTGAGGGTTGCAACGTCACAGTCCTGATGTCGATCGACCCCGTCAAAGTCGCTGTTTTGACCTGACATTTTGTCGTACTTCGAGTGCGTTCTCACTATCGTTTGCCGGACAGGTGGATCACCTCACTTCAACTTGACCGTACATCAGTTCGCCTGAAGCAATCGTGGCTTCGATCTCAAGACGATCGTGCTCTGGAGGGATCCGAAAGATCATCAGGTCAGCCAACGAGCCGCGGCGTAGACGCACGACTTCAGATCCCAGTAACTTCGCTGGGTTCTTGCTTGCCATGTCGATTGCCTCTTTCAGCGAGACACCGGCGAACTCGATCGCCTTCGCCACGCATGTATCGGTTCCCTGGGCTGATCCGGCCAGCAGTTCTCGTTGACCGGCGACGACAAGTTTGCCGTTCTCCAAAATTTCACTACGTCCCAGTTTGCTCTCGTAGATGCCCGGTGGGCAACCCGCCCATCCCGCGGCATCGCACGTCATGATGGTGCGTCGCGTGGACTTCACTTTGATGAACGTACGGACCAATGACGCGGGCAGGTGATGACCATCGACGATCAAGCTTGCGACCAGTCGTGGATCAGAGAGTTGCTCGAAAATATAGTTGCGATGTCGATGAATCATCGCGTGCGCGCCATTGCCAAGATGCGTGCTGAGCTCCGCGCCGGCTTCGACGGCAGCGCTCACTTGTTCGGGTGTCGCCGCTGTGTGACCGATCGCGATCACGACACCCGCGGTAACCGCGTGCCGGATAAAATCCAGGGCTCCATCCACTTCGGGCGCGATCGTGACCAGTTTGATGCGGTTTCCGGAGATCTCCTGCAACTTCTGAAATTCAGCCCAGTCGGCTGCTCGCACGTGTTCTTTGGGATGCGCACCGCGGGGACCATCTTCGGATGAAATATACGGGCCTTCAAGATGGCAACCACAAACCATGCGGTCCGCTGCCGGATTAGATTCGCAGGCCGCGCGGATCGCGCCGAAACCCGCGGACAGTCCTTCAAACGAGTTCGTGATCAACGTGGGACAGAGCCGCGTCACGCCATGTCGATAGAATGGCTTCAAGGTTTTCAACACCTCGCTGCTGGTCAGCTCATCGTTGCTGAACCAGATCCCGCCATAGCCGTTCACCTGCAGATCGAATAGTGCTGGGGCGACAAACGGCCACTCTGCCAGCGAGGATGTCGGCCATGCCGGCACCACGGAGCGAATGCGATCCCCCTGGACAGTAATTTGCAGCGGTTCGCCATTTTCGAAACTGCGAGCGTGCAGCGTAAACATTGTTTCTGATCCTCTGTGAAGACTCTATTCAATCACCGGCGTCCGCTTGTGCCAGTCGGTTCGTTGTTGAAAGGCGACGGCAGCTTCGAGAATCGAGTTCTCAGACAAAGCGCGACTCGTAAATTCTAATCCTGTCGGCAGGCCCCGCGCTCCGAAGCCGTTTGGAACTGTAATTCCCGGCAATCCAGCCGCATTCGCCGCGCCGCTGATCTCGGTGCTGACAAAACCGCGCGACCATTCGGTAAACTTTTGAGTGATCGGCCCCGCCTCGGTATTCAGCGTCGGCGTCACGATTGCATCGAAGTCTTTGATCGCGGTGTCGACTTCTTTCTGGATCCGACCACGAATTCGCAGAGCGTTGATGTAATCTCGCGCGGGAATCAACAGATTTGAGAAGCCACCCCAGCGATCCTCGGGAGCCGACAGTTCCCACACATCGCCGCTAGTCATGAAATCCCCGAATGCCGCACCCATCTCGCAAGAGATGATCGTCGACGCCACGACTGCATAAGGGAGATCCGGAAGTTTGATCTCGTCGATGGTGCCGATCTGCTTGAGGACTTCCAGCGAACTTTCATAGTTCTTGCGGACCTCGGGTTCCAGTCTATCAAAGTCGACATCCAGCGTGGCGAATCGAAAGCGACGACCATCTGAAGCATTTGGTCTAACCTGCGCAGCGCGATCATACTTCCAAGGCGAAGAAATGCTGGTTGGATCGAGCGGATCGGGACCGGCGATCGCATTTAAGACCAGCCCACAATCGTCGGCCGTGCGGCACATGGGGCCGAGCTTATCCATCGTCCAACTCAAGGCCATTGCGCCATAACGGCTGACCCTTCCGTAAGTGGGGCGCAGGCCCGCGATGCCGTTGTAGCCCGACGGGGTCATGATCGAGCCCCATGTCTCGGAACCGATCGCAAACGGAATCAGCCCCGCACCGACAGCCGATCCAGGGCCAGACGACGATCCTCCCGACCAGCAGGTTTTGTCCCACGCATTCAGTCCCGGACCGGTGAAGCTGGCATTGGCTTGCTTGTACCCAAAGCCACCTGCGAGTTCGACCATCGACAATTTGGCACAGAGCACCGCCCCAGCCGCTCGCAGTCGACCGACCACCGTAGCGTCTTCATCGATCAATTGATCTTTCAGCGGGGCCGCTCCCCAAGAGGTGGGAATTCCTTTCGTGGCCAGCAAGTCTTTGACCGCGTATGGAATCCCATGCAATAACCCCCGATCCTGACCCCGCTTGAGTTCTTCATCGGCCTGCCTGGCCTGGTCCAAGGCAATGTCGTGAGTCACGCGAACTACGGCGTTGAACGTTGGCCCGTGTTTCTGTAGGCGATCAAGAAAATACTTCGCCAGTTGCACCGAAGTCACGGTTCCCGAGCGCAGGTCCGCCGCCAGTTCTCGGATCGATGCGAATGCACGCGAAGTCGTATCAGGCATGGGAGCGGACTCGCACTTAGCTGTTTGGCGGAGTGGTAGCGCGATAGGCGCTGTACACGAACGCCGGCTCATCGGAGTTGCGCAGCGGGAATTCGGCAAGAGCCCGTCCGCGAGCAACGTCCCCACGAATGTCGCGGAAGATGCCTTGGATCGCCACCTCGTCCAGACGCTCGTTGGGATACCGGCGAACCAGGTAGGTCAGCAGCAGCACCTCAGGTGGCGGTGGTGCCTCTGTCGCGACCGGCGCCGGATCCTCCGGCAACTTTGGAGCAGGTGGTGTACCGGGACCGGCAGCAACGGGAACTGCTCCGATGCTCGCAGAAACCCCCACTCCGATGACAAGTTGCCGAGTGAAATCGCGTCGCTGCATTCGACAGTTGTCGTCTTCGTCCTGGCGCATCGGAAATACCCCAGCTCGGAATCGCGAAATCGATGACTGCACATGTGAGTGTGGCCAGTTGAGCTTAGTCGCCCCCTGAATTCAATCGCAGATTGAGATGTCGCGCACTTCGACTGCCATGTCGATCTCTCCGACGCGATTGAGCGCCGTCGGATAATCTCGGTGCAGAAATCTAACGGAAAAGTTAGTTGAACATCTGTGGTACGCAAGTTGCCAGCGAATCATGCGTGAATATTACTTTTCCTTTATAATTCCGAATCGGAACGAATCTGATGAAAGTGCGCAACCGCCACCGTGGATTTACTTTAATCGAACTGCTGGTCGTGATCGCGATCATTGCAGTGTTGATCGCGCTGTTGCTGCCAGCCGTGCAGCAGGCCCGAGAAGCAGCCCGGCGGACACAGTGCAAAAACAATCTCAAGCAGATCGGATTGAGCGTCCACAACTATCTCGACGTCTTCGGCCAGGTCCCTCCCAGCGCGACGCTGCTATCTGGAGTCGCCAGCAGTTCCTGGTCGGTTCACGGCCGCATTCTGCCGTATCTCGACCAAGGCAACTTGTTCAATGTGATCGATCTCTCGAAGGGGTGGAGCGGTCAGATGGCGATCGATGGACTGCGGATTCCGACGTACGTCTGTCCCAGCGATGCGAAGGCGGGCACAACCCGAGACGACACTAGCCCGAAACTGTGTCCCACGACCTATGGAATGAATTACGGCACCTGGTTCGTCTGGGATCCTGCGACCGGAAAGGGTGGCGACGGGATGTTCTATCCCAATGCCAGAATCGGATTTAGCGCGATCACAGATGGGTCGAGCAACACGTTGATGGTGTCGGAAGTGAAGGCGTGGAGCCCCTATCACCGCAACGTTCCTCCGGCGTCACCGGCAATTCCCGGCACTTCTTCACTGGTTGCAGCGAATATGACTGCCTCGGGTGGAAACGCCAAAAACACGGAGCATACCGAATGGGCCAACGGCCAAGTCCATCATTCGGGATTCACTTCCACGCTCAACCCCAATGCCAAAGTCTCGTGTACTGTGAGTGGCACCACTTACGACCAGTGCGACTACAACAGTTGGCAAGAAGGAACCCTTCCCGCCACCCCCAGCTACGCGGCGATCACGTCACGAAGCTACCACACCGGTTGCGTGAACTCGGCGTTAATGGACGGCACCGTGCGCACGTTTAGCGAAAATATTGATCTGAATGTCTGGCGAGCCCTCAGCACGCGTGCGGGAGGCGAAGTCGTGGGTGAATTCTGATCGACCCGTCGATACAACTGTCATCTGCAGTCGGCCTTTAAGATTTCTCCGCGCGAGTTGATCGGACCTCGCGCCAGCGGTTGCGACGACTGAGAGAAGTAGCTAAGCTTCGTCCTTGCAGGCTGCTTGCCATTTGGCAAAGCAGTCACTCGCATCCGTAGCTCAATTGGATAGAGCATCGGTCTTCGGAACCGAGGGTTTGAGGTTCGACTCCTCACGGGTGCATTTTCTTAAATGCGAAGCCAGTAAAGCTTTCAGCTTCCTGAGCTTCGCGTCTTTCATGGGTGTGGGTTACTCGGTTCCCCCACTAATGAGAATTCTCTGTAGTCGGGCTGTTTTGTATACACGTCCGCTGCCGCGGGTTGTGCAGAACCCATGGCACCGTAGAACTTCTCTCTCGTCCAGACGGCTCCAATTTCCGTCGATGCGTGGCTGCAGGTAGCCGCAGTATTTCCTCGAGCGCCAAGGCAGTCGAGCTGGCGCTTGACCGCACGATTGCGGACTCGCAACTCAACTTTAACGATCCTTCTCGGGACCCTTGAGGAGCGCCCCCCCCGCACAGTTCGGGGATGCGATTGATCCAATCATGGTCGTGGCAATGGCGTACGAATGACATCAGGATCCAAGTATGCTGTTGACGATCTTGGGAGATCTCTTTTCTTATCGGGTCATCACCCGCTAGCGAGCGATCCTTCCTGTAGCAGATGGCATTCGCATATGTTCAGCAAAGTGAACACCGTCTTGCTGTCCGCCCGGCGCGGCCTGCCAACCGAACGGCGAATCCGCTCGTCAAAGCATTGATCATTACTAGGAAACAAGGCAGGATTGAGGGTTCAATTAAATCGGCGGTTCCAATCTGAAGTCAGCATAACATGTCGGTTCGCAGCGGGATGTTTCGCCAATGATCATTGCAAGATGTCCGGTATGCTCGCACGAGATCAAAGCCCCGGAGTCGTTCGTTGGCAAAAAGGTGCGATGCAAATCCGAAGAGTGCGGTGAGGTATTCATTGTCACCGGAGCACCGGCTTCGCTTGAAGCCTTGCCGCAACCGCCCGTCGAGTTGACGATTCCTGAAGCACCGGCGTTTATGACGCATGGCTTTGCCGCAGAAACGGGAGAAAATGAAGCAGAACCGACAATTCCAGCTGCCGCGGATGTTCGTTACCCCAACCTGCAGAAATATCTTCACTGGGGCAGGATCGTCGCGATGACTCAACTGGGTGTGGCCGTGACCATCTCATGCACGATACTGCTGCTCTCGTTCATTTATCCCTTTTCCCAGAAATACAGCTTCCAAGGAGGCATGTTTGTAATCCTGATAGGAGCAGCAGTCAGCGCTCTGACCGGACTTGCAGGCTACCTTATATTTGTATTCTCTATGGCCGGAATTGAATTTGTACATGTGATACTCGATATTGAATCAAACACGCGTACCCCTCAATACCACAACCCGGAAGGATGATGCGATATCGCTCCCGTTCGATCGACGGACATGGCCGATGCACTCCCTGCCTGTGGCGTTCACTGTCGAATGCAGTATCGGATCGGAACCCCGTGGTTGGCGTCCGAGTCGAACTGTGATGGAATTGGCAGGGCTCACCCCTTAGGGTGTGGCGAAGGCAGATCAGGTTTAAGTGGCGAAGGGAATTCCGCCGGGGGAAACTCGGACAAATGCGAATAACTCGATCGGATTCTCATGATTTCTTCTTCGTCAAAATCTCCGGCACTCCTTTCTCGCGTCACTTGTCCGCAGTGTTTCAGCAAGTTTTTGCCTGAAGATATTCTGTGGATCAGCGAGCATCAGGATTTGTCGATTTTGGATAACCGTGTCCCACAAGGACAACTGCGGTTTCTGCCGAGCCGATTCACCCCTCAGGCCGAGGCATTGGACCCTCGCGGCATGCGGTGCCATCGGCTGGCGTGTCCGACGTGCCACCTCGAGATTCCCCGGCCACTGCTGGAAATGGAGCCCTACTTCCTTTCCGTGCTGGGTAGCCCTGGCAGCGGCAAAAGCTATTTCCTCGCTGCAATGACTCGGCAGCTGAGACGGCTCTTGCCCATCAAGTTTGCGACCGCATTTGCTGATGCCGATGCGACGATCAACCTGCGGCTGAAGAAATTCGAATCCGATCTGTTCGCCAACCGCAACCCGGATCAGCTTCAGGAACTGCGTGAGCTAATCGGCAAGACGCAACTGGAAGGCGACGGATACTCGGCAGTGAACTTTGGTACGCAATCGGTCAGCTACGCGTTACCGTTCGTCTTCAATCTTCGCTTAGACGACCAACATCCGAACGTGGCGCGTCGCGGAGTCGGACGCACCATTTGTTTGTTTGACAACGCGGGTGAGCACTTTCTACCCGGGATGGATTCTTCCAAAGCCCCCGTCACTAGGCATTTGGCCGAATCCAGGATGCTGTTCTATGTCTTTGATCCACTGCAGGACAGCCGCTTCCGTAGGTTAGACAAGTCCCTTGAGTCTGGCACAGTCGATAAATCGCATCTAGGTTCGCAGGAAGGAGTCTTTGGCGAGGCCGCGACTCGAATTCGACGATACGCCGGTCTCTCGACAACTCAAAAGTATCCCAAACCCGTGGCGGTCGTCGTGACCAAATGCGACCGGTGGATGCACCTTATTTACAGTTCGATTCAGGATCGAAGTCCGATCGTGCCGTGGACGATGACAGATTCCGATGGCGTCGCTCATCAAACTCACGCCGTGGATGTCGGTCTGGTTGATTACATCTCCGACGGAATCCGCGAGCTGTTGATTTCTACTTGTGCGGAAGTGGTGGGGGCTGTTGAGAGTTTCTCCGATTCCGTCCGCTACATCCCTGTCAGCGCCACCGGTTGGAACACGGACGTCGACTCCCTGACTGGCCAGGCGGTCATGCGCCCTGGAGAAGCAGAACCCTTCTGGGCAGAAATTCCGTTCCTGTACGCGTTGGCCAGCAGTTCACTGGGGCTCGTCCCGAAGATCCGAAACGTTTATGAGGAATAACAGCAGCTTCATCGCTCAAAGATGGCAGGACATCAAAGATCTTTCGATCGTTTTCGACTGGCGACGACATCACAGTCAACGCAATATACCTGGCACAATGCTCAGCAACGGTGCATGACCGTTAGGGATGCAAGATGAGTTTCGAAATCCTCTACACTTCCGCTCCCTCGGGATTGCGTACTGGTAGCAGCGGATACTGCACCGTTCTGAGCAGCCGTGGAGTTCCGGCATCGACTGTGGAGTTGTTGGAATCGTTGAGCGGTTATCGGCATCTGTTTCCGCTTGGACATCCGCAAGCGCAGCTGAACCCGGTAAATTTCGGCCACTATGTCTTGCGAATCAGCGGTCGCCGGGAACATGTGTTGTCGCGCGTCTCTGACTTCAAATTGGACTACACGGGTCGGTCAAACAAATTGGCACACCACGTCGTGGTGGATGAGATCGCGGCCGTTCCCGCTGGCCCCGCCTGGCTGTTGAAGCGTCCCGGCTGGATCCGCGACAACTGGAACGGGGACGTTGGGCTCTCTGACGGCAATCGGATTCCCGCGCCCGAGGTCCGCGCGGCGGCTCCCTGCTCTGCCTGGGCGCGTGTCATTGGTGATGCCGGATGGGCAGGCGTCCTGGCAGAATCGTTCCTGGCAGATCCGAATCGAAAGGTCTTTCTGATCTATCAGCCTGGAACTGACGTGCTGGCCCTGTTCGATGAAGCCATCGCATTGTTACCCGAATCCAAGCGATGGGACGTGACCTTTGCGACGTTTGGAGCGGCCCTGCCAGCGACAGTCGATTGCTTGTGGAATGGAGTTGTGGCGGGCTCTGCAGAAGTCGATCAAAGCCGCAAATTCATCAACGCGCTGCGGATTGATTTGACGGCAAAGAATGCGATAGCACAAGGCGGGACATTGGTGACTGCCGCCCGCACGGGAATCACATCGGCTCCGCCGTTGTCAGTGAGTCGAATGGCGTCGACTCCGAAATTGCCGAAGAACACAGTCGATCGGGAAACGTTAGAGGATCTCCCGGAATCCACACTCACTCTGAACAGGCCGGCCGGTCCGCGCGATCGAAAGATCCCACCGTCGCTGCCGTCCGCCCGCGCCAGATCCGCCACTCAGACCGATGCCGGCCTGATGCGGTACATCACGGGCGCCATTATTGGTGGTGCTGTCATCGCGATCATCGTGTCAGTCGTTCTCATGTCTCCGAAACCCGAACCGGCTGACACGAATCACCGCTTGGCCGATCTAAACTCTGCGGAAAATCGAACACCAATCACCGGTGTTCAAGGAATCTCACCCCCCGCATCCGTGCCAGGAACTGGGGATGCTTCCCGTCAAACGCCAACAATGCCGACGACACCCGATACTGCGAATGATGATCCCGACAAGGCGGCGACACCGCCAGCAACCGTTCAGTTTTCTGGCGATCCGCCTGCGAATATTCCGCCACCCGACCCTCAAGCTGCGGGACATGAAAAGAAGCCCGAAGTTGCGAAAGTCGTCAAGACCAAGGTCTCCAATAAGCCATTGGCCATCTGCACGAAGAAACGCGTCAAAATCGAGAATGGAGATCACTGGCGGACGAGTTTTATATTCCCGGCCAAATTGAAGAGCGAGGCGAAGGGCATTCGCTTTCTGGCACCCGTCGACGCAAATAACAAGGTTGTTGCCGGCTTTGCCAGCGCCACTGCCAAAGTTGAAGCAGAACCCCTGAACGAGAATTCGGTGGTTCTGGAGATCAAGAAAGAAGGAAAACAGTGGGACAACAATCATGCCTTCAAGGTGTCGATCCCAACCGCGAGGGATTCGGCCGACAACCGCGAATCGATTGACCTTCAATCAGAGTCCGAAGTCGTCATGACGGGTCCGAAGCTCGACAAGGTGCTTGCATTCGCATTTTCTGGTTGTGTTGTGGAGGGTGAACGCCCCAATCTGGTGCTGTTCCACGCGCCCCCGCTCCAATGGCCAGGCCCGCTGGCATTGCATAAAGCGGGAAAAGTCACTCAGTCAGAGGGGAAAGCAGAATTGTACGAAACTCCCCTGCTTGGCAGTCCAGACGGCAACGGGGACAAAGATGTGCGGGACAACGCCGATCACCTGAAGAATGATCTTTTGAAGTTCGTCCTGGAATGTCCCAATCTGTTGGCTATTCACGATCTTGTCGTCACGATCCCCAACGACGGAGAAATTTTGTGGGGAGGTACGCGAAATGAAAGAGGTGAACCCTTAATCATTCTTCCCGAGGAAAAGTTGGGGAGCATGATCACCTTGACCTTCTCGGTGACCGCGAAACCCGAATCAAAGTCGGATGGTTCTCCCAAGCTCCGTGTGACGATCTCGCCGACCAGAGAAGACCTCAAAAACTCGGTCACCAAGTCCATAGAAATGTGTCACAAAGAATGGGGAACTTTATTCAGTGTGACCAACGCTCCTGACAAGAGGCTGGCGAATTCCAAGACCGAAGAATCGCTGGATGAACTTGATCGCGGGGTGTCGCCGAAATCAGACGAATCGCAGTCGCCAGTGCAGATGAAAGCCAAGCACCTGATTGAAGAGAAAAGAAAACTGGTGCGACAGTCCAGGCAAATTGAAGACTTCTACGAACAGGGACTGGCGAAGATGAAGATCGCCTCTGCCAGAGTTGGTCATTCGCTCATGGAGCTGGAGCATCCTGAACATCGTCGATTCCAAGTGGATCTGGTTGTGATCGGGACAGCTTCGACGGAAATTGATTACCTCGGCTGGAACGCTGCTGGGAAAACAAAGAAATAATCAGGGCCATTCTCCATGTTCCAACTGCAATCCATCATCGACCGAATCAGAATCGTCCTTGCTCGGGAGCGATACGAAGTGTCTCCCGAGATCAAGGAGTTAGCCAGCGATTTCAGTGACCAGACTCGCCAGCTCAACGAACGTCTGCGGCGTTGCGGTGAGTACCTGCGGCAAGGATTGCGATCGGAAGCGATTCACGAAGCCGAAACGGAACCGAGGCTATTGGATTGTGTCTCGGTCTTGGAAAGCTTTTCCGAGGAAGAACGAAACGCTTGGAAGGATGTGTGTGAGTTCCTGGACCTGCCAATCGGGGAACCACTGCTTCGCAATGTCGCCATCATGGTGGATGAGGCCTACGCGGAGCAGGCGCCGCTGGAAAACCTGATGCGTCAGCACCGTAAGCTGGCTTTGCAACGGGCGCCACTGCCGATCCGCCTGAGATTGTTGCGCAAGCTCGCACAGGCAGACTCCAATGCCGAACATTGGACCGAGGATCTGACTCGCTTCGAAGAAGTTCGACACGAACAGATCGCGCAAGAGGCGAGATCGCAGAAGAAGGTCATGTCGGTTGTCGCATTGGACGAACTGCTGACGGAGGCTAGTTCCAAGGAATGGATCGTTCCGCCTCCTCCAAAGATCGTGTCTTCAATTCGCACGATGCGACGTGAGGCCCTCCGTGGCGCTGCGCGGCAAAAACTGGCAGAGATCGAGCGTGAATTAAGCGAGGCCCATTCGGACAAGGACTACCAGAAGGGACGCACCGCATACGAACAGTGGCAGAGGGCCTTGCCCGTTGCCGAACTACCGGCTGACGATCCACTGATCACTCGCACCCTGGCGGCATTGGCCTGGTGTGAACAGGAACAGACGCTGGAATCCGGCGAGACCGTCTGGCAGAACCACATTCACACGGTCGAACTGGCACTCGAAAGTCCTCGTACCGACCAGCAATCGCTGGCGCGCCTCGTAGAACAAACGGGGCGAATGGGACGCGCGCTACCCGATCCGCTCGGTACACGCCTGACGGACAGATTGCGCGGATTGCGGGTCCAGCGAGGCCGTCGGCGAATCTTGGTCGGAGCGACCGCCTGCACGGGGGCCATTGCCATCGTTGCGATGGTCGTCATGATCATTCAATGGTCCAACGAAGTCTCGCAACGGAAAGAGATCACCAAACGCATCTACCAGATGACCGAACGAGGAGAAATAGAGCAGGCCGCGGAACTGTCGAAACAGTTTGATGCCCGTTGGCAGCACGTGCCCGATTGGCTTGATGCCAAGGCCAGCATCATGACCGCCCAGAAAGCTCTGGCGGATCGCGAACGCCGGTATGAGGCCTTGGTGTCGCAGATCGAGGCGGTTTCTGACACCGATGAGAAGGGCTTTGAGCGACTGGTTCGCGAAACAGAAGACCACGTCAACACACCACCCGTTAACGATGACTTGAAGCAGCGATTCGACCAGCGCAAGCGAATCCTGACTGCCGAACGTCAGAAAAAGAAGAACAAGCTTGAAGAAAGCCTGGCTGGCCGAGTAGCCGTTCAGGAATCAGAAATCAATTCGCTGGAAAACAAGTTCCTGGAGATGGAGTTAGCGGAATTCACGGCGATGCGCGACCGCATTCAAGGAGCCTTGACTGTATTGGCCGACTCCCCTGGTCTACCCAAGAACCTGGCAGACTCGGTCAACCTCCATCGATCTCGGCTGGACGACATTGATCGAAAGAACTCCAAGGCGATTCGCCGCAAGCAGTTGTTTGCAGAACTGAGTAAGCATTCCAGAGTCCCTCACAACTCGCCCGCGCCGGGGGTTGACGGCTACATCACCTCGTTGACCAAAGGTGCAGAGTCCCTGATCAAGTCGGACACGCTAGTCGAAGAATTGCAGAAGTCATCGCAGGAAGCGCCAGCTTGGAAGGCCGTCTACGCCGTGCAACAGGGGCTTCCTTCCGATCCAGCATTGATGTTCCCGATTGATCCACAAAAGCTCGCGTCGCGCAAGAAGGAGATCGTCCGCCTGATCGAGCAACACCAGATGTGTCCGTTGCAGGATGTCCTGAAGACGTATTCCGCTCTGTTGAAAACGCTGGAAGAACGTCAAAACGCCGTGGAAACGTTTCGCAAGTACTTGGCCACCGAAGAAATGAACGGTCTGTTCGTCGTCTACTCGGTCACAACTCCACGACCGTATTACGTGAATGAGTCCGCGGAATTGAAATCGGGTAGCTTCTTTCGATGGTGCCGGCGCAACGAGAGCAGCCAAGTCAAACTCCCTTTTTTCAAGCTGAAAAATTCCAAGCCGGAAGATGCTCCACAGAAACAGTTGGCAGAGAAACTCAGAGTTATTCTGAAAGAAATCGCGTATGACAACTGGAGTGATATCTGTCGGCGGCTTGTTGAAACGACACTGGAAGAACGCAACCCGATTGCTTCAGATGTTGACCCACTTCTAAAACTTGAGATCGTGAACCGGATCAACGACATGGCGGTGAAAGGCAATTCCGATTGGAATACACAGAAGCGATTCCAGGACTTCGCGGAGCCACTGCAAGCTGCCAGAATCAAGTACGCCAATGCCGACTGGGCAGATCCCGAGGATAAGAATCTTGAAAAATATCGGGATACCGTCTCGGGGCTGGAACGCGGTGCCAAGCTGAATTCCGCCAATGTTTTCGCCACTTCGGAGGTGCCGTTTAAGGATCTGGCGAAGAAACTTCAAGACCGCTATGAAGCGATCGGATTCATGTGGAAATTGGATGAACAGGCACCGCAAATCCAAATCCCGTTGAACCCTGGCAAGCCGTACCAGATCCTGGCCAGCGTTCCTCTGGAGAATGCCACTGCGACCGCCAACCTGCATCGTTTTGAAGTCGTGGGCGACATCAACTCGAAAGGGCAGATCGAGCCGAAACAGGACTCGTTGTTGAAATACTTCAGAGCTGGCCGTCTGTTGTTTGTCAAAACATCAAACGACTAGGCGCAACTTCAAAACCGCAAGTCTACTGCTTCCCAGGCATTCGGGGCTGTCATGGATCAAAATCGATATTACATCCGGTTGCGTGGAAAGACTCGCGGTCCCTATACGATCGAGCAATTGCGTCGACTCGTGTCTCGCGGCCAGTTCAGTCGAATGTACCAGGTCTCGACCGACAAGCTGGCATGGATTTCCGCCGCCGATCTGCGCGAAGTCTTCGCTATAGCTCAACCGGTGCCGACCGGACCCCCGTCCCACGCATTCTCGCTGGCCGAGCAATGGTATTACGCGTCGGGCGATCAAAGACTCGGCCCCGTCTCACGCGATGAATTGCTGATGTCGCTTTCTGGAGGGCACCTCCCCGGTTCGGCTCTCGTCTGGCGCGAGGGCCTGTCGGACTGGCTTCCCGCCGAAATTGTCTTCGCGGAAGTGATTTCCTCGCCAACTCTGCGCAGAAAATCAAAGGCACCCACTTTCTGGGCCGCAGTCTCACTTCTACTCGCCGCGGCCCTGGGGATCGGAACCGTCTTCTGGTGGCAGAACGAAGGTCGTCGAACACAACAAATTAACCGCAACGACGTTTCTCTCGCGGTAACCGACGGCGATACAAAAACTCCGAATGTTGTGAATACCGTTCCGGTGCCAGCTGAAGTCAAACCTGTCGAAGTGAAGCCAGCTGAAGTGACAACGGTTGAGGTCAAACCAGTTGAAGTCAAGCCAGCTGAAGCCCAACCAGTTGAAGTCAAAGAGAACAGCGGCGATGTTAAGAAGACGAGTGCGGTCAATGCTGTTGCGGAGTCCGGTGAAATCAGATCTGTGGAGGTCAAAGACAAGAGCGTCGTCTCGGTGATCAATGAGAGCGTCGGAATGGTTGGTCTCTATTTAAGTATCGATATGCACGATGGTGTGCGCCATGAAAAATGGATGGGGAACGGCAGTTGCTTCCTGGTCAATCGACAGGGACATGCCATTACCAACCGACACGTCGTGAAAGAGCATAAAGAATGGCAAAACGCAACAGGTAAGGGACGTATCGAAAGGCTGGTTCGGGCGCTATTGTCCGGCACCGATCTCACTGATTCGGTGACCAAAAAACAAATCGCGGCTATCGAAAAGCGGATGTCGCGCATCGCAAAGATTGCTCCTCATTGTGTGGTGTACTTTGCTGGCAAAGGATTTCCAGCGGAAGTTCACTATGTCAGTGGTCGCTTTGACATGGCCGTATTGAAAATTGAAGGGTTGCCTCCGTCCCCGTGGTTTGCCTTGAGTGCCGACAATGAATGTCCTCAAACTTCTCCGGTATTTGCATTTGGATTTCCCGGAACTTCCCAGGAAGCTGTGGCCGATTCGGAGAAGGCATTCGAGATTGCCAGACAGCTAGGATCTTCGATAGACGACCTGCTCTTCGGAACGGACGATCATCGCAATGCAGTCAAATCAGGTTCATTCGAGGTGTCGACGACGAGTGGAGAAGTTGAGCAGATTCAAGAGGAGACTGGCGGTATTTTCCATGCGAAGCATAGCGCCAGAATTAGCTGGGGGAACTCGGGTGGACCGCTGGTGCTTCGGGAAGGGAAGCCCGGAACCGTCTTTGGGATCAACACTCAATATATTCCCAAAGGGGTTGCTCCTGTTCCGGTGGCATTTCCGATCGCACAGATGAAAAAAGAGCTTGAACAAGATGCCAAAGTTCCAGATTTGAACTGGCGGTGACAGGGACACCTCGGGAAGTGGCCAACGGTCAATCGGCTTCAAAAAGGATAACCCAAATCGCTAGAACCCTCACCCGATTCTGGGAGACGAGGATTCAAGAACTGAGCGAGGCTGTTCGTGAACGACTCGCATTTCGCCGACAGGTCAGGACGGATCGACACGACATCGGCCAGCGATTCGGCGAAGTGAGTCAACGTCGGTTCGATGAGAGCCTCGGCGAGAGACGATTCGGAATTTTGCAAAAGTTCACGCAGGTTACCGAAATCGCGATTGAGCTGATCGATGAATCGCTGTGCCTCCACGGCACTAGATTTACTCTTGAGGTTGACGATCAACTCGGCCAGGTGACCGCCGATACCGAATAGGCGGACACCCAGCGGCACGTCGTCGGCGTCTCCCAAGGAAAAGCTGGACGACCAGACTGAGTCTCTTTCCTCGCGTCCGAAGCCGGAAACCACCAAGCCCAGGCGTTTGCGTTCCTCCTGTTCGGCTGCAAAACGCCGATGGAATTCCTCCCGTTCGCGTTCTGTCGTCTCCCATTCCTCGCGCGTGCGATGGCGGTAGTCAAAGGCGAAGTCGTCATCCATGTTGCAGCCGTCCAAGTGCCAGAATACAGGTCCGGGCATGTCAGCCATCATTTGGCAACACGGGCAGTCGGGGTCGACGATCGCTTCATGACCGCACACCCCTTCGGGGATTCGAGCGCGCTCGCGGGCGATGATGGAACGCGGCCTGCGTCCATGAAATTCCGGGTCAGGGCTGTCGAGCCATTCGTCCCGCTCGCATTCCAATCGAGGAACTTCGTTCGCGAGAAAATCACCGACGGTCAGCGATTGCGGCCCATCCGCAATGGGTTGTACTTTTTCCAATTCAACGAGCCGGTCCCAGCAAGACCAGAGCAGCTCGCGAACCAGTTCATAGTAGAGGACAACTTCATGCGTACCGAAGCCACCATAGCGGAACGCGAACGACGACTCATTTAGTCCTGGCGGACATTCTCGTAGCAGCGACCATCGTTCCGACTGATCCTGCAGATCCCACTCGAGGTGATTGTGCCGCTCAAGCACCAGCTCGCGGGGGCAGGCTCCGTCCAAGTCGTCACGCGGCGTCAACAGCCAATTCGCATGAATGCCTTTGATTGTGTCGTCCACGACAAACGCCGTCGTTTTCCGCCGAGTATAGGCTGCGAAGGTCTCGCGTGCGACAAACTCGCTCAGAGGCCGACCGTAAAAGACCGCGCGCGCATCAAGTGTTGACCGTGCGGCTCGTTCTCGTCGCCGCGTTGCTGCCAAAACGGACCACTGGCAACGATCGCTTGTGAACAACCAATCGTCCGCCAAGTGATAGCGCAGCCACGTATCTGTGCTGCATTTCCCGTCGTGATAATCGATTTCACCGATTGGTCCAGGCGACGAATACGTGGAATCGACAAGCACCAGCCGAGCGACGAGGTCGATGATAACAAGCCCGGCGTCATAGGGTTCTTCGTTGAGTCCGGAACGAAGATTCGAGAAGAAACGGCGATTCGGACTGCGTTTCTCGAAGCGGGCAAACGCGGTTTCCAGTTCCGCCAGTGTGACCGGGTCGGCGCTGAGCGCTGCGATTGCGCGGTCGGCCGAACTCCCGTGAACGGTACCAGACCAGTCGTGTCCGGCTTCCCGGACGACCAAACGAACTTCGCTCATGAGCTTGATCTCCGTTTTGTGGACTTCGGTGCCTCGCCGATCGTCTGGGGTGGATCAGACTTCAACTTCTCGTGCCATTTCACTAATTCGCGAAGTTTTGCCAGGTGATCGAGATCGACGTGATGGGCCTGCAAGGCACGTTGATACGACGCTTGATTCTTCGTGCAGACCAGCGTGTACGGTCGGCCTTTGCGCTCTGTGACGTGGGTCGTGTCGAGTTTCTTGCCGTCGATCACATGGTGCAAATGTTGTCGGCGACGCTCGGCCAGGGGAAACCGGAGCGTCTGCGTGTTCGGGTCGTTGAGGAAGCGGCTGAGCTCTAGCGTCGTCGGCAAGCGGCCGTTCGCGCAGAACGTGCCTGGACGATCGATATTTTTCAATGTTTCGAGAAGTTGTTGCTGGACCCGCATGGCCTACTCCCCAACTACTTACCCCCGAATCACTGTGTTTGAACCTTCAGCGCCGGGGGACGAATGAGTGCCAGTTCTATCCACTAAAAGCACCTGGTGCGGCGCACTGATACAGTGGCACCGAAGAGCCCTATCGTACCCATCGCTGACTCCGCGACAAGCTGGCGGCGAAGAGGCGAAACCGCATGACAACGGTTCATCTGATTTCAACCCGCCATCAACCTAGTCTCGGCCTGTTGTCCGCTGCGTCAGATATTCAACTTCAGATTTTTTGCTCAATTCCAGCAAAAGAAGTTGCCAGCTGGGAAATCTGAACTAGGTTGACCGTATCGGTGACAAAAAATGATCAGTCGATAGTACTGGAACTTTGTCAGTTGATGCGGTGTAGCAAGGTTCAACCGGCGGCTCAATGCGCCGATTGGATGGGTTCTCCGACCCCTAACCATTCCGCGTGGACCATCGAATTGTAAGGATCGCTCATGTTTCCGTTTTGGTGTGAATTGTCCGGCAGCCAGCTTCTCCAGTGGATTTCCAGCGGCATGGTTCTGCTGGTTTGTCTGGTGAACCTGGCCGCGGGACAGCGGAACGGCTACTGATCCAATCGCAGCCAGATGGCTGTCCGAAAGCTGGAGCTTTCGTCTAAAAAGTCACCCTCACTCGTTCAGAAAGGTAGTTGGAACATGGACTGGCAACAGTTCTTGCTCTCTCACTGGGAAGTTAAACTCGTCTCGGCAGTATTGATTTTTGCTGCCTACATTGACGGTAAACAACTGAAGGTTCCGAACTGGATCACCTTCCCCATGGTCCTGTCGGGATTGCTGTATCATTCCATCGCCTACGGTTGGACCGGGGCCTGCGATAGTGGAAACGGAATCTTCTGGGGCCTGCTCTGTCTGTTGCCGCTGTATGCGATTGGCGGCATGGGAGCCGGCGACGTGAAACTGATGGCAGGGATTGGTGCCTGGCTGGGAGCCGTCACAACTTGCTATGCATTCGCGGTCACAGTCGTTGTCGGAGCCTTGATGGCTGTCGTCATGATCCTGCTCAGCGGACGAATTCAGCATCACGCACGTCAATTCGTGCATATTGCCTACGAAATCATGGTCATTCGCAACCCACGAGCTCTGTTTGCGACCGCCAAAGAACGTAAGCCAACGATGTACCTACTGCCTTACGGCATCCCGATTTGCATCGGTTCGATCATCTACTTCGTATACGCCGGTCTGATTTGACCGAACGATCTACGGATGTTGATGCGAATCGCACTGGCAGAAACGACAGCCCGCAAGTTCTTCACTTGCGGGCTGTTTTCTTGTCCTCTGCCAATTCTTGCCGGACGCAAATTTCGGCTGCGACAGGAAAAACCTTGAGCTATGTTTGCGGAAATGCCACAGATTTGTGGCAAATTCACGGGACCGGCGGCACCAGTCGCCAGCGGGTTCCTGTCGTTACAACCGATAGCATCGTTAAAAGCTGAAGAGTTTGACTTCTGCCGGTCGATCAAAAGTGAGTAGTCGCGGTCTGTACCGCGAAAGGCTGACCGGCACGAGGAGTTCGTTGAAGTACTTGATTTGTGGATTACACCGTTTTGGAAGTCCTCTTCCAGACGGCCCTCGGCCACGACCTTTCCGTCGGAACTCGAACTATGAAAAACAAATCACTAATGCTGCTGATGGTTGCTGCAGGCTGCGGCCTGGTGGCAATGATTGGTGTTCAGCAGATCATGTCGACTGGAGAAACGGCGCCTAAGACTCGGATTCTTGTCGCCCGGACCGAGATTGACGCAGGAACACAACTCGACAAGACAAATGTCGGATTCAAGGAATGGCCTGCCGAGGCGCTGCCGGAAGGAGCCATTCAAACAGAGGAAGAGTTTCTTGAGCGTGCTCTGAAGCACCGCGTTGGCCCCGGACAACCGATCTTGTTGACCGAACTCGGCAATAAAGGTGAGTACGGGATGCAAATCCAGGTACTGTCCGCCAACTTTGGACATGAAAATCGATAACGTAAAAAGTGGCCTGTCGGATCACTTGGCGGATTCTGCGGGCGGCGAAGCCGGGGGCGTTCGAACGTCCTCAGGCTTAACTGTCTCCTTCAGCATCCGCGAGGAGCACACCAATAAGTCTGTCAATTTGATACCAATGGGCGTTCCGTCCTTCTTCGGTGAAGGCGTCGATTGTGACATAGTGAAGTCCTAACTTATCTCGGTATGTTTCCAGCAGTGTAATCAGTTCGAGTGGATCTTCACGTTCGATCCAAATGGCATCCGGCTTGTCCCACCACTCGCAAGCTCGCTCGGCGTGCAACTCCTCGGTGAACATGCAGGCACCGACGTGGTGTGGCGCATTAATCATCTCTGTTCGTAGTGGCTCATTTTCAATTGTGCCGTGCGGCAGGACGACAAAATAGAGTTTCTTCGGGATGACGTATTCTGGAATCACAAAGTCCGTCATGGCAGACAATCCTGTTGCGTGGCGCACCGAGAGCGTCTACCATGCCAGCAACTACGGAAGCACGGTTCCCTCGGGAACTGTAAATAGCCGCCTGCTGATAACAGGCGGCTATTTCATTTTGCGGGTGTGTGGAGAGGTTCGCAATACGGAACCAATCAGGAATGCGGCAGTAATTTAATTGCCGTGGCGAGTTCGAGTACCTCTATGGGGCATTCAGGCCAGTCATGCGTCCAGCAAACAAGTAAGTCGCATTCAGCGGCGTCATGCTTGTGTGCCTTGAAGTTGCTGCTGCGGAACTCAAATTCAATACGCACGCTTTGTAACCGCCCTGAGTTGCCCTTGTTGTCTTTGCGACGCTTAGCGATGCAGTCTGGAAACGGTGCTCGGATGGCCTCGACCGCAAACCCCAACTGTTCGGCAACCATGCCAAACAGAAATACCACGCCCAGTTCGTTGATGGGCTCGTGTCGCAGTCCATGGAAGTCCAAAGCCGGTCCGAATTCATCAACCTTTTTCAGGGGAGCGGCCAGCAGCTTGTGGGCTTGATGTACACTCTTGTGTAGATATTGCCTTAGTATCGCGGCATCGGCATGGCGATTCGCAGCGACAGCATCATCTATGGCCTTGATGACTGCGGCACCTTTCTCGCAAGTTTTGCGTTTTCCCAATCCCGATTGCTCTGCGGCAAGAGAAGAAGCCGACCCAACCACATCGCCAAGTGATGCCTTGACACCACTCAGCATCCTACGTTTCGCCTTCTCTTGCTCCACCTTCAGAACGGCTAAGTATTCGCGGATTTTGTGTTCGTTGGTTTTCTCTCGCTGATCGTTCGACCGCACAAGACACAACTCGATGTCCAGATCATCGAGAAGGTCGTATCGCACGATTACTGGTACAGCAGGAAACCCACAGGCGATTGCGGCATGCTTCCGGCGATGCCCTGAAATGACCGTATTGTCTGGTAGGATGTGGAGCGGCGATGTAATTGCGCCGTCCGCGCGGACTCTCGCCGCAAAAGCGAGATCATCGGCGATTCCGTAGATCGTCTTGTTGAGTGGGTGGTCGTGCAGATCACGTGGATCGCGACTATCGACAGGTATGGCACTCATGTCAGCCCACAAAAAGAGCATTTGCTTGCGGCTACCAGCGTAGCCCGCTCAACGAACGGAAAAACTGAAGATGGTTTATTCCGTGAAGTCCCAGCTAGTATGGTCCAGCCGGATCACAACAGCCTCGTCGCCGCACTCCCAGTACATGCAGAGCGTTTCATCGTCGTCCTCAACGACGATGGTTGGTGGCGGAATGTGTTCGTCACCACCGAAGAACGCCCTTAATCGAGAGCCAGGCATGCCGGTGTCGCCGGTTCCATCGGACGACACGCCGCGCATTGCCGCGTTAACCCAAACTTTTCCTCGTTGGGTAAGCGTGATACTGCCGAAGCTGATCGGCTTGAGTTGCCGTAAGTCACTGAGTTGCGGTACTGGCATGTGAGAAGTCCCCGAAAACGAAAAGAGCGTCGGAACACAACCGCTCACGAACCCTACCAGGGGCTAGACGAACAGCCATGACCGACGCTCCCTTTCGGGAGCGCGGTTCAAGTGCTGCTTCGTCTGAATACAAGAACCGTGGTTAGCGGCTCAGGCTGGTAGTTTCGTGAAGCATTCTTGACGCACACGCGTCATTTCAGATTGTCAGTGCAAGCCGGGTCGGCTCGCTATTTTCTTTGAGTTCCTTGTTGGTTAGGCTTTATGTCGTCCAGACAGTTTAAGTCAGGTGTCCCATGACACAAGAATCAGTTCCCGGTGTGTCACGAGAGCTAGTCTCGGTAACCCCATACGCTGCGCATCTTGGCGAAGCTCCCGTTCGCATGTTCGTCAGTCGAGAGGACGTAGTAGCGGTCGTTGAGTACAGCGACCACTCAATGCTGATGCTCAGTGGTGGTCACAAAATCACGATTTCGGGCCGCTGGGAGTTCTTGCCAGCATCGCCCGATTAAATTCGTTCAGCACTTCTGTCATGCTCTCCGACACATGAATCCATTTATCATCCTCGATGTGTGAGTCGAACATGATGAGAGTAGCCTCTCCTTCCGGACGTTCGCACACTGTTCGGACGAGAGCCGGATTTACCGCGTATCTCAGCTTTGTGTGAGCATCGTGAAGCATGGCAAAAACGTGCATTTGAATTGGTCCCCTCAAAACGAAAAAGGCCGCTCCTAATCGTTGTCCAGACGAGTACGGGAGCGGCCTCTTTCCCCATCGGGGAAAAAGCGTTCAATTGTGTAAACGGATAAATACTCGTCTGGACTTCGATAATTTCTACCGTTCGCACGAACTGGTAGCAACACTCTGCGTTCTGGCGGCTTCCGTAAGCAGTTGAGCGAGAGTCCATCGCTCAGTTGCCACGCCAGCCTGAACAGCAGGCGTCGTCTTGATCGTGGCGTGCTTCCGGCACCAGTTGTACCAAGCGAAGTAGAGGCCCAGCATGGCGTCATGGTTACGGATCGACTTGGAATGGCCGTTCGTCAGCCGAGTAAATCGCCGCAAGGTCATGCGGGTAGTCAGATTGAACCGTTCCATTCGGCTGGTGCCAATCTCCGCTTCGTGGACGTTACCGCAGATCACGGTTTTCGTGACGCTGCTTATCGCTCCAGGTGAGTACCGGACCTGCGCTGAGTTGCCGCTGGCGTTCTGGAAGTTCTTGATGATCTGAGCGTAGTCCACATTCTGATTGAACGTGGCAGGAATGGCGGACGTGTACGACGTAAAGCCGTCTGTGTTGATCGTAGGCCGCCCACTGACAGACTTGAACAGTTTGTCGATGAATCGCCAAGTATCGTTCTGGCTGCGTTCTCCGGCGTGCCAGCAGAGCAGCAACTTGGTGTCACGGTCGATGGCGGTGAACACATAGCGGTCGCCGCAGATCGTCGTATCCTTGCCGAGTCGTTCGGCTGTCTTACGCTTGCAGAGCACAAACGCCCACTGCTCATCGCATTCGATGTACGCGGCGGGGTGTTTTACGATGCTGGATTCCATGAATCGTCGGCATGACTCGCCAACCTCAATCATGACCGACAGTATGCAGTCTCGGTTGATGCCGGTGAGGCGTTCGCAGGATCGTACCGACATCCCCTCCAGTAGCATGGATAGAACGCGTACCGTGTCCTCCATACTGACCTGTCTACCCGCTAGGGCGTGTGGTTCAGTGAACTTCTTCCGACAGGCAGAGCAGCGGTATCGCTGATAGCCGTTCCCGTCCTTCCCGCATTTGACTGTGGATGGCTCCGTACAGTGTGGGCAACGCATTGGACTTCGTTCCTATTTGGGACGAATCCGCTAGACTGGCAAGTGCTACATCGCAACCTGGCGGAAACGTCTGGTGGTGATTGCGCCACGGCTGACGCGTCAACGTCAGCCGTGGTTTCAATGAATGGAACAGAGCGGCGGGTGTGGGACTCGAACCCCATCGACGCAAGCCGCGCCCTCCAGCGGCTTATAAGACCGCTACGCCACCAGAGACGTGGGACACCCGCCGTTATTCACGACAGGCATCTTTTCTGTGTCTCTCGGTGGGTCGATTAGCACGAACTGGTACGTGCTCACTCTTTGTGGTGACAATCGAGCGTCAACATGTTGGCGCTGAGCACTAACTGGTTAGTGCTCAAGGGAGGCGGCGAGTTGCCGCCATTTGGTGTCTTCTGCGAGTATCTTCCTGATGCCTTGCGGCGTCAGTTTGTACTTCTTTGCCAGTTTCCCCTGTGTCCACGTCTTTGCGTCCTTTAACCGTAGGTCGCATATCTCCACGTTGCGGCGGATCGTCTCTGGTTTCGACTTACGGTCCCGAGCCGTTTTGAGGCGACGCTCAGTAAGTGCTTCGATGGAATCAAACGACACGCCGTGAAATTCACGATCTTTGTGTCGTATCTGATCCAGCAAAGCATCGAATTCGATGTCAGGAGTTTTGTGGAGAATATCGATGGCATCTACCATCATCGTTGGCAACAGCACGCTGTACAGGAAGTGTACTTCGCGCCGCAGGTGCTCTTCTCTCTGAGCAGACGGCAACCCACCTAAGAAAACGTCTACCGAATCAGCAGTTTCAATCATGGCTGCTTGGTGCAGAAACTCATAACGTTCATGTGGTGTCAGGAGTTTGTAGTGCTGGTAAAGATCGTCGGGAGTCATGAGTTGGAGTCGCTTTCTGAATTCAGTAAACGTTCCTCCGTGCTTCTTCTGCCCATTCTCGTCCAGCATTGCCCAGAGTAGGGCATCTCGGCGGATTCGCTGCCCCTCTGGAGGGATGGGACGCGGCGGTGGAATGTAGCCCGTTGACATCTTTTTTAGTATCGATTTGAGCATTACCGTTCGTGAACTCTCCTCTGCTCGCTTGACTCTCATCGCTGATCTGCTCCTCGTTAAAGAAAAGGAGACCGAGCAATCGCGGTGATCACTCAGTCTTGCGTCGTCAAAAACGAAAAAAGCCCCGACCGGTATGGTGCGGGGCTGAAGAGTCGAATCGAGTTGTTCAGCGGCTCACATTTTCATGTCCAAAGTTGGCGGACAGTACCCAAATCCAGATTCCTGCTGGAATGCGTGTGGTGACTTATCCCGTGACCGCCACCATGACTCACAGCGGTTTGATGAAGCCTGGAAACTTTGTTGATGTCAGTGCCGTTATCGAGGTCCCTATAAAGGGTGGCCAAAAGCGCACCGAGGTGAAGCCCGTTCTGCAGTGCGTACAAGTTTTTGCGGTCGATCGCCGGATCGTCGGTTCGGAAGAATCCAAGGATCCCAAGGCCGCGGTCGATTTCAAAAATATCTCCTTCCTGGTCTATCCGCTGCAGGCCCAGTTGCTGCAACTGGCTAATAAGCAGAGCAATGGTTCGCTTCAATTCGCATTGCGGTCCGGCGCCGACAAGGGGCTCGTCAACGCTCAAGACTTGAGTGACGAATCATTGTCGATGCTCTCCAATTCCCTGCTGGGTCATCAGGAAGACCGTTCTCCAGCAGTGGCCCCGGCACCAGAGAAAGTCGCTGTCACAAATACGGTGAAGCCACAGTCAGCATTCCGATCCTACTTGGCTCCTGAAACTCCAGCCGCCGTCACATCGGTCGGTGATCAAGCTTCGAAGCGAACCTGGAAAATCGAGATCTTCCAGGGAGACCAACGCGAAGTCCAGGAAATCGATTGGCCAGAGGAACCGGTTACCAAGGCGAAACCAGCCTCGACCAATTCCGGCAATCCGGTTCTGAAGCTGTTTAACCGAAGTGAGAAAGCGGAAAAGCAAGCGGGCGTCGAAACGAAATCGACCTCGTTGGTTCGTCGCAAGGCAGCTGAAGTCACAGAGTCCACCGAAGAAAAACAAACAGACGAGCCCGACGAGGGCTCTGACAAGAAGTGATAAAAACAAGGTGGCTGGACCGAAGTCCGTAGCTGCCAACTTGATGGAAATAAACCGCGGGACATGACGTTCTGCGGTCGCATTGGATGCGATTTGGGGGAGGCAGGATGCCTCGATTCAAACTCATTGCCGCGCGGCGACGCGCCAGCTCTCGCTGGCAGTCATTTTGTGCGGCTTTGGCTTTTGTGGTGCGGTCGCGAGCGATTCGTCGCCAGTGCAAAGCCCAATTCATCAAGTCTGTGGAACCACGCACAGCATCGATTTCAGCGATGCAGATTCGGTGCTGCTGGAATATCCCGACTGGCTAACCACCGTCAAAAGTCTGGATCCCGCCATCATTCACGTGACCGCAATCCGTCCGAACTGCTTGCGCGTCCAACGCGTTGGCCAGGGGACCACCGAATTGCGAGCTGTCGATCGTCGAGATCATCAATATGTGCTGGCGATCATCGTTCCAGCCACGGCAAACGTCAGATAACGGTTCGAGATTCATTGCCCAAGTTTTCAATTTGGCGTTTATAAAGTCGAGGTCACGATGACAACTCTCGCATCCGTTCGCCGGAAGCTCAGTCGCTGCCTGTTGGTCGCCATCTGTGCGACTTCGCTCGTAGGGACTGGTTATGGACAAGAAGCTCCGGCCCGGGCTCCCACGAGCGAGGCTGTCCAAGTCCTTTCGCTGAAGTCGGCGGTCGAAGTGATCGAACGCACCGCGAAAGTCATCGAGTTCAAGGACTGGCTGACGCAGGTGGATGGCTTCGATCCGTAGATCATCAGCGTGATCGCCGTCGATAAGCATAAGCTTCGCGTCCAAGGCTTGGAGCAAGGTGTGACGACGATGGTCGTCACCGATCGAAACAAGCAGGTACACACTGTTGAAGTTTTCGTGACGGGCGATGCTCGATTGCTGCAATCGGTCTTGAATCGCGCGTTTCCGAATTCTGCCATCCAATGCACAATGCTGCGCGGCAATGCCGTCCTGCTGCGTGGTTGGGTCACAGATGCTCAGCAGATTGCCAGCATCACAGAACTGGCTAACCTCTATTCGCCAAATGTGGTCAATCAGATCCGGGTCGGTGGCCCGCAGGAAGTCCAGCTCCGAGTCAAAGTTCTGGAAGTCCAGCGATCGAAACTGCGAGAATTTGGATTGAACTTCGCGGTGCTCGGCAAGAGTGCCGCTGTGGCCAGCACGCCTGGTCCGATCACACCTCTAACAGCTCTAACTGCTCCGATCGGTGGTATTCCCACCGTTTCGATCGCACCGAACACGGGAGCTCCACCCTCGTTGGGAATCGGTGTCACGGGCAATCAATTTGGATTCGAAGGTTTCCTCCAGGCCCTGAAAACCGAAGGCCTGTTGAAGATTCAGGCCGAGCCCGTATTGGTAACCCGAAGTGGTGAAGCCGCACAACTCGATAACGGTGGCGAATTCCCCATTCCTGTTCCGCAAAGCCTGGGAACCGTCACGATTGAATGGCGAGAATTCGGTGTCATCCTGCAAGCTCTTCCGATCGTGATTAGCCCGACACGATTGCGTCAACAGGTCTACGCCGAAGTGAGCGAAAAGGATGTCGCGAATGCCGTGACCTTGAACGGAACCACGGTCCCTGGGATCAGCCGGCGCCGTGTCCAATCGACGGTGGAGATGGATTTTGGACAGACACTGATTCTCGGTGGCCTGATCACGAACCGCATCCAAGCCAACGTTCAGAAGACGCCCTTCCTGGGAGAGCTTCCCGTGATCGGCGCTGCCTTCAGCAAAAAACGCTTCGACCACTCGGAAGTTGAGTTGATCATCATGATCACACCGGAATACGTGGCCTCGATGCAGGGAGATCAGATGCCACCGCTTGGCCCAGGTCGGACGACGACATTTCCGACAGATCGCGAACTTTACCTGCACGGCATGATGGAAGTTCCGGTTGTTGGCCCCGAATGCGGCGAACCGGGCGGCGCTTGCGATCCAAACTTCTCGGTCAATGTTCGGTCGGAAACCCCATGGGCAGGAGGAAATGTGCCCGCCTATGGCGCACCGACGTTGGCTCCAACTGCTGTGCCAGCTCCGGCTTCTACCCCCGCGCCAGCCAACGGAGGGGGGATGATTGCTCCTCCGGGAGTGACACCTTCGGAAGTTCCTCCTCCGCCCGCGGCTGGCGATGCCGGAGTTTCCATGAGAAAAACCACGCCACGATCAATGTCCAGATCGATCCCCTCGAAGTTCGATAGTAAACCTACGGATGGAGCGAGCCAGGCCAACTTCAGATCGACAAAGAAGAAGGACAACTTGGTCGAACCTGCCTCGGGTATCAGGCCAACCGATCCGAAGCCAATTCCGAATCCTAAGTTCCAGTAACGATTTACGAGCACCGCAGTCGGTGACATGAGCTATCTTTCATTTCGTCCAGCGGCGTTGTGTTCAAGTGAGGTTGTGAATCCATGAAAAGCGTCATCCGGCTCGCGATTGTCGACCCGCACGACGTCTCGCGCCATTCTCTCAAAACCTTGCTACTGGGAATTGATACCGTTTGGCTGGAGGCCGAGTGTTCGCGTTATGACGCTTTCAGCGATGTCCTGCTGCAAACTCAGCCAGACATTGCCTTGGTTGCGCTCGATTCCGATCAAACTCGAGCCATCGAACTGATTGCTAACATTCATCAAAATCATCCTGCCTGCCACATCCTGGCGATCAGTGGGCATCAGGAAGGAAGTCTGATTCTGCAGGCGGTTCGCAACGGAGCCAAAGAGTTCCTGACCAGCCCGCTGAAGTTGGAAGAATTCCTGGCGGCCCTCGAACGCATCCGGCAGGTGGTCAATAAAGCTTCAGGAGACTCCACGGGCCGAGCTTGCCAGGTGATCAGCGTGGCCGGGGTTTCCGGCGGAATCGGCTGCACATCACTGGCCATCAACCTCGCCTGTTGTTTCGCTCAACAGCCCGGTCGCAGTGTTGCCGTGATCGATCTCGATCTGGCGTTGGGTGATGCCGATGTCTGGCTGGACATCATCCCGGACTACACGATCCAGGACGTTGCCGACAACATCAATCGGCTGGACTATGCACTGCTGAAGCGATCGCTGACCAAGCATGATTGCGGCGCATTCCTGCTCCCCCGCCCTGTCGAGATGGAAGATCATCCTCCCATCGGCCCCGACGAACTACGACGAGTGATCTCGTTGCTCAAGGCGACACTGACACACCTGGTTATCGATCTCAGCAAGACGTTCACACCGCTCGATCAGGCGGCGATGGAACTCTCCGATGTGATCCTGATCGTCACTCAACTCGACCTCCCTTCGTTACGAAACGCTGTGCGACTGATGCAGTATTTCAAGCGACGCCCCGGGATGTATGAGAAGGTGAAAGTCGTCGTCAATCGCATGGGGCTCGACGAAAACACGATCAGCTTGCATAAGGCGCTGGAAACGCTGGGGAGAGAGATCTTCGCGACGATTCCGAATGACTATGCGACCATGGTCGAAGCTCGTAACAACGGTGTGCCGTTGATTACTCAGGCTCCCAAGGCGAAAGTCACCAAAAGTATTCTGCAACTGGTGCAGGCCCTCGATGGGCCGCCCGACCCCGAAGAAAAAGCGGATGAGAAAAAGCCAGCCAAAAAAGGGGGGCTGTTCAGCTTCTTGGGATCAGGGGGACGATGAGCCTTGGACTCGTAGTCGCGGCCGGGGGGCACGCGGCGCGAGAATCAACGCCTCATCGAGAGACCCGGCCTTCACGGCCGGGTTTTCTTTTTTTAGCGGCCAGAGAATAATGGCCAGCCTTCCACCATCATCCTCAGGAGGGTTGCCAGTGAACATCGTTGGCCCACCGATTCGTGTCCATTGGCTGCCCGTCGCGATCCTCACACTGGCAACTCAGCTCACCGCAAGCGGTCGTGCCGATGAACTTGCCGGGGTGACGCGATCCCTGTTCGACGGTGCGTCACTTCACGGGTGGTCGGTAGAGAACGATTGCGACGTGGATGTGGTTGACGGGTGCCTGCGGCTGAAAGCGGGCAATGGGTGGCTTCGCAGTCACTACACCTATCGCGACTTCGACCTCCACGTGGAGTGGAAGGCTCTGCAAACTGAGAAGTATGGTGCCGGGATTTACATCCGTGCCAGCTGCGATGGAAAGCCGTCACCCAAGCTGGCCTATCAGGTCAATTTGCTGCAGAACAAAGAAGGAAATATCGGTTCACTGCCGGGAGCTGAAAGTTCGGGCTTGGTGAAAGCGGGAGAATGGAATGCATTCGATCTGCGAGTCGTGGGCGATTCGGTCTCTTTGAAAATCAACGGGCAGCAAGCCTATACCGCCGCTGGCTTGAAGCAACCTGACGGCTACATCGGCTTTCAGGTCGAGGTCCCTGTTGGTGGTCAATTCCTGATTAAGAACGTCAACCTGACCGAACTCGGCTATCGCCCGCTCTTCAACGGTCGCAACCTGGATGGATGGGTGGCCGAAGGCGGTCCTGCCGAAAGTTGCTGGTCCGTGCAGGACGGCCTGCTCGTCTGTTCAGGTCAGAAGGGACCATGGCTACGCAGTACGGAAGAGTTTGGCGACTTCGATCTGCGGCTCGACTATCGCCTCTCCACAGGAGGCAACAGTGGAGTCTACGTGCGAGTCCCCAAAGACGGCAATCACCATCGTGAGAACGCCACACTACCAATCGCCGGCTTCGAAGTGCAGGTGCTGGACGATGCCGCACCGCAACATCTCAAACTGAAGGACTACCAATACTCGGCATCAATCTATGACATCGCGGGAGCAAACCCACGAGTCAGCCGCCCGCCCGGTGAATGGAACACGCTGGAAATCAATTGCCGAGGTGATCGAGTCACGACATGGCACAACGGGTATCAAGTGACCGACATCTCAAGTGGTCAATCGCCGCTGCTGGCCTTGCGTTTAGTACGAGGCTACCTGGGACTCCAGAATCACAACACGATCGTCAAATTCCGAGACATTCGAGTCGGCCCATCAATTGACCTGCCCGCGATTGCGGTTGAAGCACCAGCAAAGCAGTAGCGGTTTCCTGTATCGTCGCTATGAATGCCAATCCCATGCTCACCTTTTTCGACGGTTGGCGACGAAAAGCGGGCTGCGTCTCGCTCGTGATGGCGCTACTGTTCATGGGAGTGTGGATTAGAAGCCGCAACCTCATGTAGACCGTCACGTTCATCGGTGACGAAGGGGTGCGGCATTGCTTCAGCTTCGATCCCAGCGGTCTCGAATGGGCCCGACGTGACGGGGCCGGACAATACCCCTCACCGCAATTCCTGAATCTAAGCTGGGAGACAATTGAGCTTGATGACAGCACTTTCGAAAGCTTCGAGGAAACGCCAACAGGTTGGGAAACGAGTTGGAATTATCACTGGTGCGGATTTCGGTTTGGCAAGTTTCAATTGACAGCAGGCCCTGGGCTCACCTTGCTATACGCGGAACGCGCCACATGGACCATGCCCCATTGGGCCGTGGTGATCCCCCTTACACTTCTTTCCGCCTACTTGATCCTCTGGAAGCCACGCAAGAAATCTCAGGCTTGAGGCGGAGCGATCGAAGTCTGTTCTGTTGTCGATTCGGAGGCGGGGCTTTTCATTGCGCGTCGTTTCCGAGTCAACGCCTTCATCAACTGCCGCCGTTGGATCAGGCTGGCCAAGAGAGCCAAACCAATCGCCGACAGCACTGCGATGCCTGCAATCTTGGCGGTCTGTAATGCGGCAGCCTTCACGGGACCGGTGATGTCCTCTTCGGGAACCACTACGACGGTCACGACAGGCAAACCTTCTGCCGGTTCGAACGCTTCCAACGCGGCAACATAAACTTTCCGGCCCTGCTGAAACGAGAACGATCGCGGATCGTCGATCGGCATGCCAGCCAATCCTTCCGGTAGTGCGGCGGAAGACTGATTCATCGCCGCCGTCAACAGTTCGTCGCGAGTGACTTCCCCTCTCAATGGCGAAGCCAGCAGTTCGCCATCGCGATTCATCAGATAGGCACGTCCCTGCGTTCCCAGTTTGAGCTTGGCCAGAAAGTCCGCCAGCGTTCCCAGGTGATAGTCGGCTGTAAACACGCCACGCACTTCCTGCGAGCCCGACTTTCTGAGCGCCAAAGCAGCCGTAATCCCTAGACCTTCGTCGCCGAACCATTCATAGGGCTTCGTCCAGACCGGTTTGGAAGACGCTGCTGCCAGCAGGTAGTAGGGTCGGGTGCGAGGATCATACGTCCAGTCATCGCTCCACCGCAGCCGCTCCTTGTCTCCACTGACGAACTCTTCCCGTACATGGCCTCCTTGCTCATCGAGCCAGGAACGCTGGATGACGATTCGCCCGGAGGGATGTCGCCACGCTCCGGTAAATCGTCCTTGGGCATCCCCATAACACAGCCAGGACAGCTTCTTCTGATAGCGAAAGCGAGCCACGAGATGGGGCGCGAGCAACTCGGGATCGTCGACCGGCAACAAGTCCATTTCCGCCAGCGAAACGCATTCTTCCAGCATCGGCAGCGCGGGGTCGAGCAACGACCGAACTTCCTGAGCCGTGCTGCGTGACGTTCGGTCGGCGATGTCGCGCCACAGCGCCTGGATTTCTTGTGACCGATACAGAAAATAGCCTGAGAGAATCGCCGCCACGACCAGGAGGGCCGCGATGGTTCCCACCAGTCGACCATGGCTGCGCAGTCGTTTTCCAAGCCAGCCGAGTCTCCCAAGTTTGCGAGCCCGCGTCGGTAGCCCCATAGTCACACGAGTCAGATCGTCGGCAAACTCCAGGGCGGTTTGATAGCGGGCTGCCGGGTTCTTCTCCAAGGATTTAAGCAGCACCGCTTCAAGATCGGGGCTGATTTCGGCAAATGCGCTTGGTGGCAGTGGCGGTTGAGTCACCACACGCAGCAGCAGTTCGGTGAGCGAACCGGCGTCAAACGGTCGCTGGCCCGTCGCCAGCACATACAGCGTCGCTCCCAAGGCATAGACGTCGCTACGGGCATCGACAGGACCGCGCCGCGGATCAGCCTGCTCCGGTGCCATAAAAGCTGGCGTCCCTTGAATCCCCTCTTCCGCTCGAGGTGCCGAATTATTCTCCGTAACGATGAGGGTTCGTTCGTGAGCAGAGCCTTCCACTGAATCCGTTACCGTTCCCACTTCAGATACGGAAACAAGAACCTGGGAAGGAGCAACACGGTCAGAAACGAACGATACGTCCAACGTCTTCGCGATGCCAAAATCGAGCAGTTGGGGTTCCCCTGCCCGGTCGATGATGATGTTCGCCGGCTTCACATCGCGATGGACAACTCCTCGCCGGTGTGCATGATCCAGCGCGAGTGCAACCGTCCGTCCATACTCGACCACTTCAGACTCAGGCAGGCTCCCCCGCCGCTTGACGATGGAATCCAGCGTCTCTCCCTCGACGAACTCCATAGCGATATACGGAGTGTTGTCGACAATGCCCGCATCAAACACCTGAACGATGTTGGGATGCTTACCCAGCCTGGCGATCGCCTGCCCTTCCTGAATGAACCGCTCCGCCGCGCGAGGATCATGAAACTTCAGAGAGATCGTTTTCAACGCACACTCGCGCTGCAAGCTGCGTTGCAACGCTAGGGACACGACCCCCATCGCCCCACGGCCCAGTTCACGAGATATGTCATACGGTCCAAATTGACGGCTCATAGCGCCGAGTGTACTCGCAACCGCCATCGACACCAATCAGATTGTCCCTGCTGCACGACAGATCGAAGTTGCAAACATCCGTCGTCAACAAGATCGATCTAATCGATGCGATCGATCCCCGCATCGAACTAGCCCAATTCCGCATTCCAATAAGCAGAGTCCATGCGCGGCGAGTGATATGCAGACTGACGGCTTCACCGTCTTATCCGTGTTTTATCTGTGTCCATCCGTGGCTAGGTCTTATTCCTGATATTCCGTGGCAACATCGCGATTGTTCAAGATGTCGCCCACCTTGTTCAATGCCAACGCCATTGGACGGATCTGGTTGACTCGGCAGGTGGTGTGATAAGGACAGTGGCCGGTGCAATTCTCGTCGGCGTTCTCAACGATGAACTTGCCGTCGCGAATTCCCGCGGCCAGCTTGGGGATGATTTCATCCAGCGTCTGCTCCAGCGAATCGACGAGGGCACTGTTCATTGATTCGAGTTTACCGTCTCGTTGGTAACCCCGTTTGAAACCTGTCGCCTTCAAGCTCCAGTAGCCCATCTGATAGAGGGCCGCGTCGTCTCCGGCGATCCCCAGGCGCCGCACGGCGAGTGCATACAAAGCCAGTTGAATTGATCGGCCCGTGGCCAACTCATCCTTGTTCGATCGCGGAGGCATTCCAGTTTTGTAGTCGATCACGTTGAAGACGCGTTGGCCCGTGCTGAAGCCGGTGTCCACACGATCAATCCGGCCGCGGACCTGAACGGCATCGTCGTCGGTTCCGAAGAGCAACGGAATGATGGGAACCTCACCCAATTCGCGACCGCCCGGCAAGCTACCGAACGGGATTTCGGGGTCAAGCGATCGGACGCCGCCGTTCCATGCCAATCCGAGTTGCTCGGCATAGGACGCCTGCTGTTCGCCAAACGCATGGCCCCAATCAGCGAGCAGTCGGCCTTCAATATGAGTCAACGCCCGCTGTAGGTCCGTCTCGTGAAATCGCTTGGCCAGATGCTGCTCGATCAGCTCGTTGAATCGCGCCGCGAGTTCTTCGGCGGAGTGCTCGAGCCCCTCGCGCAGCATCTGTGCAAGGACCAGGTGAACCAGGCTGCCGCGCGCAGCGTAGTCAGTCCCTTCCTCGGGCGTGGCCAAGTCATCGACTTTGAGGACGCTCGACGCCCAGAAACGATAGGGGCACGTGGCGTAGGCTTCCAATTCCGTGGCACTGAACTGATGGCGACCGCCGAATCGCTGCCGTAGTGCGATGAGATTCGCGTCGCCATCGAGTGCCCCCTCGTATCCCGTGAACCCGCGTTCGTGGAAGCGATACGTGTTGACGTCGATCGCGGCGAGCACGTTGTTGGCTGTGGGAATCCAACTAGGTCGCAAGCAGAGTGTTGCGAACAGCCCGGTGTCGCCAGCACGCGCCTGGCTCATGGAGAGCAGTCGTAAGTCAGATTCTGTGAGCGCTCGATCCAGGTCTGGAACGGGATCGAGTTGACCTTCATGCGCCACCCGCAGCGCCGATTCGTCGAATAGGGAACGAAGTGCGACGAGATAAGGACTGGCAAAGACCGGTTGCCCCTTCGAGTTCACCGCAGGATAGCTGAGCGTCAGGCTCGATCTGGCTCGGGTCACGATGCTGTAGAACAAGAACATTTCATCGCGCTGAAGTTGTTCACGATGCTGCAGCGGCAATCCTCGTCGAGCGAACTCTTGTCGCTCGACTTCGCCAAACAGACAATCATCGCTGCGATTGAGCGGAAAGCTGCTTTCGGCCAGACCGGCGATGAACAGATGCGGAATATCCAGATGCCGAGCCTGCTCGACATCCAGGATGCGGACACATCCCCCAGGATCGCTGTTCGCTTTAATCTGCTCACCACCGAGCAGGTCACGCAGTTCCGCAGTGAATCCGGCCAGATCTAGCTTGATCAGCTTGGCCGATTTGGTCTCTGTGGACAGCACAAGCCGCCGCTCGGCGTCTCCGGCTGTTCGAATCAGTCGCTGTAGCAGATCCCACTCCTGGCTGTCTCGGTTCGCCGCGCTGGGCCGCTGCGTCTGACCGCTTACAAACCCAATCTCGACTTGCTGCCAGCCGAGGTCGTGACCCAGCGAGGCAATGACATCGCCCCATTCGGCGAGCGATCGTTTCTGTCGGAGTCTTTCGGTGACCTGGGACAACCGCTTGAGGATGACTTCGGCATTGCGAGCAAGACTGGCGACGGCCGCTTGTGTGTCGCCGGTCCATTCTCCTTCGAGATGTTCTTCGACCGTAATGCCGCCGGAAACTCGGCCCAGCACCCGCAGGATCAATTCGCGTCCCGCATGCAGCTTCAAGCGACGCAGAGCGACGCCAACATTCCGGATGCCACGCCCAAACGAAAGCTCGGACCAGCCCGGCTGAAAGTAATTGGAATTCAGCACCTGCATCAACCGCGAGAAAGGCCAGTCGTCCAGTTCCAACTGCAACACCGAGAACAGAGCTTTAATCATCGGACTGCTCAGCAGCGCCGAGCCCGCTTCGCACCAGTTCGGGATGCCGGCCTGATCGAAATAATCCTTCCAGACGGGGCCTGCTTCCATCACGGATCGCACCGCGACGACAATCTGCGAAGGACGCACACCTGCGGTCAGCAACTTCTTGATGCGCATCGCCACGGCTTGGCATTCGCCCAATGGTCCGGTGGCGGCGATCACTTCCAGACCAGCTCCGTCGTCAGCAGGGGTCACTGAACGAGGGTTCGCGAACAATGATTTAGCGATAGTCGACAGGCCCGGCTGCCAACCGCTTCGATCAGGCGTCAACGTTTCTATGAGCAGGCTGGATCCGTGGGGCAGATGCTTGCGAAGATTTGCCAGCGTGAATTTCGGTTTGTCAAAGAGTTCGCGTGTGGTTTGTGAATCTTCCATCGGGAGCGAAATGACGACTCGCGGAATCCACTCCATCAGCTTGCCGAGGATTTCATGCTGTGTCTCAGTGAAATCTGCGAAACCATCGACAACTAAAAACTGCACATCCTGGAATGGATTCTTGCCTCCGTTGGCAATGACAGTTCGAGCCAGCCAAAAGCGACCTTCGGTGTCGTACCAAGTTTGTTTTTCAAGGTGTTGCTGGTACTTGGTGTAAATCAGCCCCAGTTCCTTGTCGCGCTTCGCCCGTCGTGGCGGTCCTTTTGCGGATGCCTCGAGGAAATGGTCGGGCCAGATCTCTTCTCGCTTGAGTTCAGAGATGAATGCCGAGACAACATCGAGAAAGCCCGTCGTCTGGGTGACCGGCGCGAAATTAACGAGTTGCCCGCGCTGGCTGAGGTCTGCCACGATCCGCCGCAGTAGCAGCCTTTTCACAACGGGCGACATCAGCCGATCCGGCTTGCCGGCTGCTGCCAGGATTTGCTCAGCAAAGATGTCGAATGTCAGGATGTTGGGAGCAAGCTGAACGGGATCGCTTCGGTCCAGCAGTCGCTCCACCAGAGATTGCTGCGTGCGATGCGTGGGGGCGAGCCAGAGGACGCGCCCCGGCCGACGCTCGTCACGCGCATGCCGCAGCGCTTGGCGGTACTCCGCCAGCAAACGCTCGGTCTTCCCTGTTCCGGCATCACCAAGTAGCACTGTCATATTGGATGGCATGCGTGGATTGTAAGCGAATCGGTGCAAACCGACGAGTCCGCACGATCACTTCGCGACGGCGATCAAAACTAACGCGAGCGATGATCAAAGTACTGACTTTGGATCGAGTGCCACGGTTTTGAAGTCTTCGACAAGGCCGTGTCTTTTGACGCAAGAGACCGCCACCCCGGAGGGGTACACCGTACTAAATTGTGACCAAAGGTTTAGTCGCTTCCTCGTTACTCGTCACGTTCATCTCGTCACTCTTGATCGCGTCTAGATCGAACTAGTGCAGCGGCCGTACGAACTGCCTCGATAAACCCTTCGGCTCGTGCTTGCCCTTGCCATGCAATATCAAACGCCGTGCCGTGGCTGGGGCTGGTCCTGACGATCGGCAAGCCCAAGGTGACGTTCACCGCGCGCTCGAACCCGATGAGTTTCAAAGCGATGTGGCCCTGGTCATGGTACATCGCCGCGACGCCATCGAACTCTCCGTACACGGCACGCCTGAGCAACGCATCTGCTGGAATGGGCCCCGTGGCATTGACGCCTCGACGCTGCGCTTCTTCGACCGCGGGTACGATCAATGTCGCCTCTTCGTCGCCAAACAACCCCCCTTCACCGCCGTGAGGGTTCAAAGCGCAGACACCGACGCGAGGCGTCGAGCAGCCCACTCGTTTCAAAAAGCGATCAATCAATTGGATCGTTTCGACGATGTGGTGAGTGTTCAGCAATGCGGGCACGCTTTTGATCGACGTGTGTAGCGTGACGTGAGCGACGCCCAGCCCAGAAGGCCCCCGTAGCGGCTCGCCGGGGGACAGATACAGCATCATTGCAAATTCTTCGACGCCACATTCGTGAGCGAGGATCTCGGTATGGCCGGGATAGTCATGGCCTCCCGCGTGTAAAGCCGCTTTGTTCAAAGGGGCGGTCGTGATCGCATCCAGCTTCGATTGCAGTGTTGCTCGAGTCGAAGCGACCAGATAGTCATAGGCGGCGCGTCCGGCCCGCGCATCAATCTTTCCAATTGGAATGGCAGAGGCATCAACATTAGAGGGATTCCAGCAGAGGATTCCCTCTGCGTTCCATGAGATGTCATCGAGATTTGTCACCGGAATAACGCTGGTATGTGCGCCGATTAATGACAACGCTCGTCGAAATACCTCAGGATGACCGACGACGATCGGCCGACAGCAAGCCAGCACTCGGTCGTCCATGACGGCACGAGCCACAATCTCTGGGCCGACCCCCGCAACATCGCCAAGCGTTAATGCAATTCGCGGAGACATCAGAAGGTGGCTCTGTGATGAATAAGGCGATGACGTAGGGTGCATAAGTCACGAAAAGCCGTGCCACTGGTTGGCCGCTTCGGACAACCAGTGCGATTGTGTCGTCGCTTTGAAAAGAGAACGTGACTCTTCGGGCTTATCCCCTTCGCACAGCATCGCTGAGTCATGCAAACGTCTCGACATCGCATAGCAATAGGCCACGCTCATCTTTGGCGGAGAGAATGCGAGGCTCCACTTGTGGCCATTGGATATTTAACGCCGGGTCGTTCCATCGCAACGTTCGTTCGTCCGCTGGATTATAAACTCGCGTGCATTTGTAGGCGAAATCGGCGATCTCGGACGTGACACAGAATCCATGTGCGAATCCTGGAGGCACGTACAGCTGTCGATGATTCTCTTCGCTCAGCAAGAACCCGACTGCTCGTCCAAAGGTGGGCGAGCTTCGTCGCAAATCGACAGCCACGTCATAGACTTCGCCACGAGTCACCTGGACCAGTTTTCCCTGTGGCTGTGTGATCTGATAGTGCAAACCGCGCAATGTCCCTTTGCAGGATCGCGAATAGTTGTCCTGCACGAATTCGGCATCAATACCCGCCGCAGCGTATCGCTCTTTGTGGTAACCCTCAAAGAAGAACCCTCGCGAGTCACCAAACACTTTGGGCTCAATAATTAACAAGCCTGAAAGCTCGGACGCGATCACATTCATCGAGCGAGAATCCGGTCAGTAGTGAAGTTGGTCAGACACTGACGTACGATAGTCCAGACGCACCCAAAGTGCAAAAGGGATCAGGTAACATCGTATTCGGAATCCCACGCGATACATGTGTGGTGTGCCGCTGTATTGTGTGGATTCGTCCATTGGGTCTCGTAATGTTCACTGGCAGAAACAGGAAGGGTTGATGTGAGGCGGATTTCCTGCTGTTGTTTGTGGATTGGGTTCGTCATTACCAATGCGACTCGAGTGATTGCGCAGCCCGCTGATCTCGTCTTCACCAATGCGGCTGTCTATACCGTAGACGCAAATCGCACGTGGGCAGAGGCTGTTGCAATCAAAGAGGATCGTATCACATATGTGGGCGTGACCGCGGGGGTCGCAAAGTGGATCGGTCCCGAAACGCGAGTCATCGACGCCACTGGAAAGATGCTGCTGCCTGGCTTTCACGATTCGCACGTGCATCTGGTGGGCGGCGGCGTGGAGATGGGCGAATGTGACATCAATGGACTGACGAAGCTGGATGAAATTCTGAAAGCCGTCGAGACGTTCGCGGCACAGCATCCTGAAAAGGTCTGGATTCGAGGCGGCGGTTGGCCGTTAACACTGAATGGCGGGAATCCTCGTAAGGAGATCCTCGACAAGATCGTGGCCGACCGGCCTGTCGTCATTGAGGCCTTCGACGGACACTCCACATGGGTCAACTCCAAAGCCCTCGAAATGGCTGGAATTACGAAAGAGACGCCCGACCCACCGCGTGGCCGCATCGAACGCGATGATAAGACCGGTGAACCGACGGGGACACTACGGGAATCGGCGATTCGGTTGGTGACCAACAAGATCCCCCCCTATACGGCCGAAGATTACACGATCGGCCTGCGACGCGGGCTGAAAGAGGCCAATCGCGTCGGCATTACATCGGTGCAAGAAGCAGCGATTCGCGAGGGGCATCTGGCTGCGTATGCCGCTCTGGAAAAGTCGGGTGAACTTACCGTCAAGGCGGTCGGAGCGTTGCAGATCGAGCCCGAGAAGATGGGGACGCAGGTTCCGCAATTTGTGGAATGGCGCGAGAAATTTCGGACATCTCGCTTCCGGCCCACGGCGGTGAAAATCTTTCTGGACGGCGTAATCGAATCGCAGACGGCCGCTTTGATTGAACCTTATGCCGGGAGTGATAAGCGAGGCTGGTTGAACATCGAGCCTGAAGTTCTAAAGCCACTGGCGGCCGATCTGGATCGCTTGGGATTCCAGATTCATATTCATGCGATTGGTGATCGCGCGATTCAGTCGTCGTTCGATGCCTTCGAATTTGCGCGTGCTCGCAACGGTGGTCGAGACTCCCGGCATCACATCGCTCACATTCAGCTTTTCGACCCGCAAGATATCGCGCGCTTCCGCCACTTGGGCGTCGTCGCCAATTTTCAGCCGCTCTGGGCCAGTGCTGATGAGTACATCGTCACGATGACCGAACCCGTGCTCGGCCCCAAGCGGTCTCGCTGGCTGTATCCCATTCGCAGCGTCGCGAACAGCGGCGCGGTGATCGCTGCCGGCAGCGATTGGTCTGTCAGTTCGATCAATCCGCTGGATGCAATCCAGGTCGCCGTCACACGCCAGGGATTGGAAGAAGAACCTGGCGCGCCGTGGCTTCCAGAGGAGGTCGTGGATCTGCCTCTGATACTGGCCGCCTATACGATCAACGGAGCCTATGTGAATTTCCAGGAACGAGAGACCGGGTCAATCGAAGTCGGGAAGGCGGCGGATCTGGTCATGTTGAATCGAAACCTCTTCGATGTCCCCAAGCATGAGATTCACCAGACTAAGGTGTTGCTGACGCTATTGGACGGCAAAGAGGTCTATCGAGATCCGACTTACGAACCTAATAACGATGTTGCTACTGAGGAAAAATGATGTGCGGCTGCAACCGTGGAGGCGATCCCTCGAACCGAGCGAGCCCGACCAGTTGTCGATCGGCATCAATTAACGCGACCTCTGCATCCGGTCCAGATGCTGACAGCGAACCGGTCTCAATCATTCGCCCCTGCCTGAGGGCACGAAGTTCGTCGGCGTCCACAATCCGTTGTGGGAATTCCGAAACAGCAGTCAGCGCCGGTTGTAGTGCCGATCGCAATCGAGCCTCGTCCAGATCGGCGAAGGAGACAGCATCTGCGATGCGGCATGGGCCTACCGATAGCCGACGCAGCGAGGTCATAATCGCGCCGCAGCCAAAATGCTCGCCTAGATCGCGGCCGATCGAGCGGACATAGGTTCCCGAACCGCATTCAATCTCCAGTTCAAAATTCGGCGGAGTGAATTGCGTGACATCGATTGAATGAACTTCGACCGGCCGCGCGTCGATTTCCACTGTTTCTCCTTGGCGAGCTAGCTTATAGGCTCGTTGCCCCCCCACATGCACCGCGGAAAACTGAGGTGGAACCTGTGAAATTGTCCCGACGAATTGAGCCACTGCTTCAGCAAGCATCTGCTCAGTGATATGCGTCCAAACACCTCCCTCCGTGATTTGGCCATCCACATCATCGGTATTGCTGCGAACGCCCAGCCGAAACTGACCAATGTAGCGTTTTCGACCCTGCTGAATGTAGGAAATCAAACGCGTCGCCGAACCGACAGCGACAACCAGAACCCCCGTGGCGAGCGGGTCCAGAGTCCCCGCGTGCCCGGTCTTGGCCGGACGCACGATTTTTGCCACCTTGTCTACAATCTGACGTGACGTTAAGCCAATTGGCTTGTCGATGGTCACGATTCCGCACCAAACCATGATGACTCCGAAAAACGATTCGACGAACGAGCTACAGAGGACCGTTGATTCTTGCACGCCGAGAGCGAACTTTCGCGCGAGCTGATTGACCCTTCCAACTGTGGACTTCTATACTGCGTATGTCTGCCCACAGCCACCTCGAGTCGATCTTGATGAGTTGAATTCGCGAGTCAGCGATCATGTCCTTTCCATCCCCACGTACGCCTCTTCTGACACGCCCTGCTTTAGGGTTTGCGTGGATGTTGTTGATTGCGCTGTCAAGTCTGTGGGCGAGGACGGCGTCGGCCAGTTGCGGGGACTACCTGCATGGGATGATTAGCGATATTCCCACTCGCTCCGTGGGAGAAAATGCCGGTAAAGCCGAGTCGCCGCATCCCGTGATTCCCTGCACCGGACCAGTCTGTCAGAACGCACCCGCCTTACCGGACAGGCCCACATCGGTTGATGTTCGCTTCTCGTTCACAGAACGGCTGGCCGTAGAATGCCACTCGTTGTTCCACCTGCTCGAAACAGGAGAGCAGGTCTTGTGTAACCAGGCTGTTCTCCTTCCCGAAGGCCACCGCGCCGGGCTTGAACGTCCACCCCGATTCGCTTGATGAGGCTCTCCAGATTTGGAGGGTGTTGATACGTTGACGTGGACGCCGCTGCTGTTGCCAAAAGTGAATCGCGCCGGCGCATCTCTGACGTTCCGATCAAGCAGATCTCGAGTAGCCATCTCATTTGGGTGGAGTGTTTCATGTCTGACGCGACTTCTCCGGCAGCGCCCAAGCCGCTGCGCCGTACTTACATTCCCGCCGTGGGCCCTCGTTTACGGATTCTGATGTGGTTCGTCTTTATTCTGGTCGCCGTCTTGGGGGCTAATTCGGTCTATTTGGGGGGCGTGACTTTCCTAAGTTGGAGTTCCGGTCGCACCTACGAAAACTGGTTCTACATGCTGATGTTCGCGGGACACCTTGTCCTCGGCTTGCTGCTGGTCGTTCCGTTCGTCTTGTTTCTTGGGGTTCACCTGCTGAATACGCGTCTGCGAAAGAATAAGCGGGCGATTCGCGTTGGGTATGCCCTGTTGGGGGCGTCCATCGCCGTACTGATTTCCGGGTTGCTGCTGATGCGAGTCGACCTGGGTGGGTCGTCGGCGCTGGTCATCAAGAATCAGGCCACCCGATCGTTGATCTATTGGGCGCATGTTGCGGCACCCTTGTCCTGTTTATGGCTGTACTGGCTGCATCGCCTCGCCGGTCCGAAAATCAAGTGGAAATATGGCGCCGGTTATTTGGCCATGACGGGTGTGGCTGCGGGCGGCATGATCCTGCTGCACAATCAGGATCCGCGAAACTGGAATCAGGCCGGACCCAAAGAGGGCGAGAAATACTTCTTCCCATCGCTTGCTCGGACTTCGACCGGCAACTTTATTCCTGCCGAAGCCCTGATGAATGATGACTACTGCCTGAAGTGCCACCAGGATGCGTATAAGGGCTGGTTCCACAGTTCACACCATTTCAGTTCGTTCAACAATCCGGCATACCTGGCGAGCGTCAGAGAAACTCGCGATGTCTCGTTGAAGCGAGATGGCAATGTGCAGGCCTCACGCTGGTGTGCGGGCTGTCACGATCCGGCACCGTTCTTCAGCGGAGCCTTCGACGATCCCAAGTTTGATGACGTGAACCATCCGACCTCGCAAGCCGGAATCACGTGTACGACATGCCATTCGATCGTCCATGTGAACAGCACTCGTGGGAACGCCGACTATACAATCGAAAACCCCGAGCACTACCCCTTTGCCTACAGCGACAATGCCATGCTGCAATGGGTTAACAATCAACTGGTCAAGGCCAAGCCTGCCCTGCATAAGAAGACCTTCTTGAAGGATCTTCATAAGTCAGCCGAGTTCTGTTCCACTTGTCACAAGGTGCATCTGCCGTACGAACTGAACCACTACAAGCAATTTCTTCGCGGCCAGAATCATTATGATCCGTACCTGTTGAGCGGTGTGTCGGGCCACGGGGCACGCAGCTTCTACTACCCCGAAAAGGCCGTCCAAAATTGTGCTGGCTGTCACATGCCAGCGAAAGAATCGGGTGACTTCGGTGCTAAGTTATTTGCTGATGCCAAGAATCCTAGCATTCATAACCACCTGTTCCCCACTGCCAACACAGGCTTGGCCTGGCTCAAAAATTCGCCCGAAACAATCGAGGCTCATCAGGAGTTCCTCAAGGGTAAACTGCGAGTTGACATCTTCGGTGTAAAAGAAGGGGGCGAGATCAGCGGGAAGTTGCATGCGCCACTGCGCCCCGAAGTTCCCGCCTTGAAGCCGGGTCAGTCGTATCTGCTCGAGACGGTCGTGCGGACGTTAAAAATGGGCCATCCGTTCACTCAAGGGACTGTCGACTCCAACGAAGTGTGGCTCGATGTGACAGTGACCAGTGGCGATCGCGTCATTGGTCGTAACGGTGGAATCGACGACCAAAGTTCGGTCGATCCCTGGTCGCATTTCATCAACGTGTTCATGCTCGACAAGGATGGCAATCGCATCGATCGCCGAAATCCTCAAGACATCTTCGTCCCGCTGTACAACAATCAGATCCCGCCCGGAGCCGCAGGCACGATTCACTACGGCTTGGCCGTACCGCCCGATATCACCGAACCGATTACGGTCGAAGTGAAGCTCCAGTATCGCAAGTTCGACAAGACCTACACTGATTTCTTCACGAGCAAGGCTCGTCCGGGCGACGCACCAATTCGCGGTCACAAGCCGGGTGAGCCGTATGTCAACGAGTTGCCGATCACGACCCTCTGCTCGGATAAGATCACCTTCCCAATCGATGGCAGCTCGGTGATTGTCGAGAACGGCAAGGTCGAAATCCCCGTCTGGCAGCGTTGGAACGACTACGGAATCGGTCTGTTCCTCAAAGGCAAGGCGGAACTGCGGCAAGCTGCCGATGCCTTCACCACATTGGAGCGACTGACAGAAGCTGCTCGCTATGACGGGGCGCTGAATCTCGCGCGTGTACTGCATCGCGAAGGCCGCTTGGACGAAGCGACGGCAGCGCTCGAACGGGCGGCGGAGTTCAAAAAACCAGCCGCTCCGGAATGGACAGTGGCCTGGCTCAGCGGAGTCATCAACCGCGAACAGGGCCACTTGGAAGAGGCCGAGAAGAATCTGCGGAAGGTGCTGGAGGATCGCAGTCCCGAACGTACCGCACGTGGGTTTGATTTCAGTCTCGACTATGAAGTGATTGAACTTCTGGGCCAGACGTTATTCGAACGAGCCAAGCAGGTGCGAGATCCGGCTCGCCGGGCGGAACGAGACGCCCTGTTGAAAGAGTCGATCACAGCCTATGAAAAGGTACTGAAACTCGATTCCGAAAACGTCGGGGCTCATTACGGTTTGCAATTGGTCTACCAGGACTTGGGCGATGAAACCAAGGCGGCCGAGCATGCGAAGCTGCACGCTCGGTTTAAGCCGGACGATAACGCTCGCGATATCGCTTTCGAAAAAGCTCGACGAAAATACCCTGCCGCCGCCAAAGCCTCCGAGCCGCTCGTCATCTATCCTCTAAATCGATCGGGCGCACCGGGGTTGCAGGCCGCCGGTCCTTCGAAGAGCGCGGATGCCGCGAAGCCAGGAGATGACTAGGTTGTTGTCTGCCACTTGCCAAAAAGTTGATTTGTCTCCGCAGCTAACTTTCATGATTCGCGATGCCAACTGATCGCTGACCAATCGCCAGGAACTCCGGCTCATGACCGAACCTCAATTGGAAGAAGAACGTGACGATGCCATCGTGGGCCGCGCCTTTCGATGGTCGGCCCTCGTCATCGTATTGATCGGGGTGGGCGTCGGCGTCGCCTATTGGCGGTCAACAATCAAGCCCCCCCCGATCGTCCGTCAGTCGGATCCCATTAAGCCGGAGCTTCGCGAACCTCCCAAGATCACGATCCCCGTGATGCCCTTCGCCGACATCACCGAGTCGGCAGGAATCCGTTTCGTCCACGAAAATGGAGCCGCGGGCGAGAGATTGCTCCCCGAATCGATGGGGGGCGGAGTCGCGTTCCTGGACTATGACGGCGACGGCGACCCCGACATCCTGTGCGTGAACTCATGTCGCTGGCCTTGGGATGAACGCCCTGTCGAGCAATCACCGACAATGGCGCTGTATCGCAACGACGGGGACTGCAAGTTTACGGATGTCACCAAGGATGCGGGACTCGATGTCACGTTTTACGGACAGGGAGTCGCTGTTGGTGACTATGACAACGACGGTGATGTGGATTTGTATCTGACGGCCGTTGGGCTGAATCATCTCTATCGCAACGACGGCGGGCGGTTTGTCGATGTCACTGAATCGGCCAACGTGGGCGGTACCAGGGACCAGTGGAGTACGAGTTGCGGATTCCTGGACTACGACAACGACGGCGACTTGGACTTGTTTGTCTGCAACTACGTCCGCTGGACTCGCGAATTTGACAAGGCCCAGCCATTCACGCTGACTGGTGAACGAGCCTACGGGCGTCCTCAGGAATTCCCTGGAACGTATCCCTATCTCTATCGAAATGACGGCGAGGGCAAGTTCAGCGAAGTCAGCGAGACGGCAGGCTTGCGAATCAAGAACCCTGTCCGACAGGAAGTCTATGCTGCAAAATCGTTGGGGGTCACTTGTGGTGATTTCGACGATGACGGCTGGATCGACATCGCCGTTGCCAATGACACCGTGCAAAACTTCCTCTTTCATAACCAGAAGAACGGCACGTTCGCCGAGAAAGCTGTCGAACGAGGAATGGCGTTTGACCAGCAGGGGCAGGCTCGCGGCGCGATGGGGATTGATATGGCTCGCATCCGCGGCAGCGATCATCTGGCGATTGCGATCGGTAACTTCGCGAACGAGATGAGTGCCCTGTACGTCGCCAATGGGAATTCGATGCAGTTCAATGACGAAGCCATTGCTACGGGCATTGGGCCGCAATCACGACTGGAACTCACCTTCGGAACCCTCTTCGTCGACGTCGATCTCGACGGCCGGTTCGATATCATCTCTGCGAATGGTCATTTGGAGCCCGAGATTAACAAGGTTCAGGCGAGCCAGTTTTACGAGCAGCCGCCGCACTTTTTCTGGAACTGCGGCCCGGAATCGCGCACCGAATTTGTTCCCGTCCCCTCCGAGAAATGCGGCTCGGACTTTCTAAAGCGAATGGTGGGACGCGGTGCCGCGTTCGCCGATATTGATGGCGATGGAGACCTGGATCTCCTGTTTGGAGCAACGGGCGCCAAGCCTCGCTTGCTGCGAAACGACCAGCAACTCGGGCACCATTGGCTGCGAGTCGATGTGGCAGGTGTCAAAGGGGGCCGAGCAGCGATCGGCGCGAAGATCGTAGTGACTTTGGCGGACGGCAAGATTATTGGTCAAATCATGCCCACCCGGGGATATTTGTCACAGAGTGAATTTCCTGCGACATTCGGTTTGGGCTCGCAAGACAAGGTCTCCAAAGTCACAATTCAGTGGCCGACGGGCGAGAGCAAAACAATTGATGCTCCCCCGATTAACCAAGTCCTGAAGGTCTCGCCTTAGCCTCATGATGCCGCTTCCCGTCCGAGTTGATGTCGACAACTTGCCACCCCTGATTGTGGGGGGACTGCTGTTGCTTGCGGCTGCTTTCATGGCGCTCAAGCAATGGTGGGCTCATCGGCGGCTGGTCGAAAATATGAAGGTGAATGAAGTCGGCTATCAGATTGCCGAGCGACAAATTCGCCACCGCCTCGCTGTGGGCGTCCTGCTATTTGTCCTGGCCATCGCGATTCCGCTCGGTGATCAGCTCGACTTTTTCTTCCGGGCCCGCCCCGGGGTGTTCTTCTCCTATTGGATGGGAGTTCTGTTACTGGTGTTTGCGATGGTCGTGATCGCACTCGGTGACATCCTGTCGACCCTTGCCGCGGCTCGTCTGTCACAAGTCGATCTGCGGCGAGAGCGGCAGGAGCTGGAAGAAGAAATCCGCCGGTTTCGAGCGCAAAGAAATGCCGCGGACGAGAAGCACGACGAAAGTTAGTCGCCTTGTCTTCGTGGGATGGGCTTCCAGCCCGTCTGTCTTGATTGTCTTTTAGTCCCAGCGGGACGACAGACAATAGCCCACCACTTCGGTGGTGGGTGGACACTACTTCGCATACCCGGAAAAATGAACGCCCCCCATGCCACCCATCCCCGCCGAGGCGGCGGCCGGTTCAATATGTGAACTGAACGAAAGCACGTGCTGACCTTCGCGACGGGTCAAAGCCACCCCTTGCCCGGACTCGGACGATGCGACATTCGCTCCCAACGCTTCCGCCAAAAATGATTCGGCTGCAGCTCGCTTCATGTCCGCGATCGTTGTGTTTTTGGCCTCCTGGGCATTCGTGGCATCCAAGGCATAGCTCTTCAGCAGCTTGGGCCAGACTTTGTGAAACAGCGGTGTGGAGTCGAACACGTCGATCGTTTCAATCTTGCCATTGATGGCGACCAGCACGCCCACGACTTGGTCGATCTTCGAGACTCGTGCCTGCAGATGCTCCAGATAGGGCTCCAGCTTTTTGATGTTGTCGACGTTCACATAGTTGGCTGTAAAAGCGCCGGAATCGGGACTCAGCCCGGATTGATTGTTGGCGATGGCCACGCTTTCCCACACCGCGCTTTGGTCTTTGTCGGATTGAACCGCCACGCGCGACGCCTTGCTTAAATGGCCGACAGTCGCGACGAACTTGCCGCGGTCGGCGTCCTGCGCTAATTGACTGGCGCCGTAGTCGACGCGAAGTGCAGCCGACACGGTCCCTCCTGATGCCACCGAACTGTTTGCGTTCTCGATCTGCGCCAGCGTTTCTTCAGCCCCTTTTGCACCCCACCGACCACTCTCCACGCAGAAGACGGAAATCCGCGTCGGCGAGCTATGAGGTGCGAGAACCAGTTCGTTGGCAATAGTTCGGTCCTGGCTTCCGCCGATGATGATCTCGCCTGGCATCAGATACAACGGCTTGTCGGAATTGTTCACGACGATCAGGGTATTCACGTCGTTTCCGGCGGACAGGACCGCATTGCCATCACGCCGATCACGGGTTGCTTGCTCGTCGGCCGGTGTGTCGCCGTTGTCGTTATTCACGTTTGTCGACGTATCGGCGTTGACTGCGTCTGCGCCAGGATCATTCTGCCCCTCATAGGTGGCGGCCAGCTCTCGGATTTCGACGGTCCCCGCTTTCAGTCCTTCATCCAGTGTGATGTAGCGGTCTTCGGTCTTCGCAACTCGACTGCTGACCGGAAAGATCGACAGATTGTCATATCGAATCGGGTCACCCACGACGAAGTCCTCCAGCGCAAACGATCCAGAAGGCGCTGGTGATGCCGTGGTGTCAGACCTGACAGTGTTATTCCGGGGAACCGGCGGAGATTCACTGCACCCGACGATGAGAACTCCTGCCACCATCAGTCCAGCCAGTTTTCGCGACATGACAATCTCCTTCCAGACGCTTGATCGAACGAAACATCCTGGGCGACGCGGCCCTTCAGCGACGGAATCAATGCACGAACTTGGATCTGGCGAGATGAACTTCAATGAAATGGGACCGGAGTCTCTCCGGTCGTGATTAGGACGTACTCAAGTGCCAAAAGTTCCCGGCCGAATAATAAAAAGCCCCGCAGCAACCAATTGCTGGGGGCTTGAAGTACGTCTGGATTGGTCGCCAGATCCTATGCCTCGACCCCCAGCAGTTTGCAGGCTTCGTCGTAGCCCGCAGCGCGGAATCCCTGCTTATCGTCGCGGTTATAGCCATAGGCACTGGCCGTGACGCGGGCCAGGGCGACCACTTGTCGCCAGCGGAACGCCGGCCGAGTGGTACGGTATTCTTCGCGAACGGTGTGATAATATTTCTCGCCGTGCAGTCGTCCGTCTTCGCTGATCGCATACTTCAGCATTAAATCGAAGACGGGATCGACACTGTGGCCACGGTCACCGTAAATCTGGATCGCGGCGGTCGCTCGTCCCTGGTCATTGTTGCGAATCGCATCTTCGGTTTCGGCGAGTAGACCCTTGGCGTCTTCGATCTTGATCAACGCCCGCTGTTCGTCCGTTGGGTAGGCCGGAGTCGGAAACGGAGCCGACTGCACACCGGCGTGATAGGCAGCGACGATCAATCCCGAAATGACATGCTTCGACTCGGCCACGCGAGCCATATTGCGCCACGCGTTCGTCGCGTCAGACGAATGGACACCGGCGGAATCGCCGTGCGTACGCCATTTGTCGCCCCCTTGTCGCAGCACATACAGATTGGACGCCATCGAAATCGCTTCGCCGACGACTTCCGGATCGATTCCTTCTGCGAGCGCAGCGGCGGCAGCCTCGGCTGCGCTGTCGCGTGGGCCGTTGTAAATCGCCAGAGCCAACGCTTCGACTGCCGCATCACCAGGGTCACGCTTGCCCAACGCTTTCCCAGCGAGTTTGTATTGGTCGAGCAACTTGGGCATCAGTGTGCGAATCGGCGATTCCGCCTGCTTGTGCTCGATCCGCATCCGTTCATGATCGGCGCACAGTCGGACGCATTGCCGCAACAGCGAATACGAATACTCCTTCCCAAGTAGCCCCACGAGGCCGTAGGTGCGATGGGCAAATACGAACCGGTGAACGTTCATGTCGTCCTGAATCGCCGGTTGCAGCGCGTTAAACGTATCCAACGGCGAGTCACCCACTTGTGTCAGCAGTGCCTCGCCCAACTTCATATCCGGCTTGCGGCACGCATCGCGAATCTGTTGACCCAGATCCCCTTCGGCATGTTCCGCGGCATGGATCGCGGCTAATTCCGTATGCGACGCACCGCCGACGCTTTGAATCTGCTGAGCGTTCCGATACAGCACCTTCAGAACCGGCAATGGTTCACGTCCACTTGTGAGCTGGCGGCTCATTTCCAGGGCCGGCAGCATCGCCATCGCGGTATGAAAGCCGACGTAATCGCAGCCACCAAAAGTCACGGCATTTGCCAGTGCTCCTGCAGCGATCAGTTTCTTCAACTCGACTTCGCCATTTTGAATTCTCAGCGCCAGCAACGGCTGCAATTTGTCAGCCGGAGTATTCCGCATCAACTCAACCAGGCTGGCATATTCTCCGAGCGGTATCGAGTCGGACCCCTGAGCTGCAAACGCGGTCGAGAATCCCAAGTCCTGGGCCAGCGACGTTCCCAAGCCAGCGGCCAGCATGCCGCGACCGACATCCGACAGAAACGCGCGACGAGTAGACGGTGCCATTTCGATTCTCCACTGAGGGCAAGGGAGCAACGCAATCGACAAATTGAGTCAGTGAAACTGAGTATACACATCGAAATGCAATGATGAATACAGTTTTCGCTGGGCGCACTGTCAGTTCGAGATTCCTCCGCTGTTCATTTCGTCCAGAAACGTGCCTGCATCTTCCCAGCGAAACTGATCACGGAAGGCTTCTTCATCCGTGCTCAATCAGTGATTCATCCGTGGCTAAGAACTCTTCTCTACCTTAGTTATTCGAAACGCGATTCCAGAACGGCACTCGCGATCGCCGTCTCGTCTGATAAGTCTTCAAATACTGACGATACGCTTCGTCTAATGGGCGAGCGTCCAGTTCATTGAAAGGATAGACGGTCATCGCACGGAATGGCAGCGGCTCTGATGTTTCGCCATAGACAGTGTGATGATCGCAGTCTTTATCCCAACCCACGTTATAAATGACAAAGTCGCGGACACAGCCCTCGCGAACAGGCTTCGAGGGCACAGTGAAGTCCAACTGCATCTCATCGCCCGGATGTAGCACCACCAGATGGTCGTCGCGTGAGGATAGCAACGGCCGGACATCTCCAAAACGAGTGAATGCTCCCTCAATCGGTGGCCAGGCATCACCGGGAACAAGATCGTGGTAATCAAATTGATCGGGGCCATTCCCGGTTTCCGGCCACGAGTGACGCGACACACCGCCGCGGTCGACAAGCTTGGCGCTCGCCAATGGAAGTTCGACTTCCTGAAACTCAATCGGCTGATCATTCAGCGTAAAGAAAGCCGCATCCCAATAGAACTCCATATTGGTCACGATTCGTAGCCGATGATCCGTCGAGCCCGGCGCGAAGACGTCCGAGATGTCCATCGCAATCGTCTTTGTCTTACCGCCAGGGAAGCCCATAAACGGACGAACCGGCTGCCACTGACCGTTGGCATCGACAGCATGCAACGCCGGTGGTCGCGGAGGCTGCAGATCGGGATTCTGCGAATGCTGCACGCGCAGCGACGTGCTGCCGGGATACATCCAGCCCGTCAAAAACAGCGTTACGACGGGAGGTTTCGTGTCTCCACCGCCATCATTCGGCGGCGTAGCATCTGCCGGCAGCGGCCAAGCCCCCAAATCCAACTCCAGGAAGTGTTCATCCGTCAAACCCTGAGCAAACTTTCGCTCGTATGTCTTGGTATAGATGCCATCACGAGCTTTGACCTGGTCGAGAATATCGTTGCCTCGGGGATCGCGTGCCGCGACGGGGATGTGCGGACTGGTCACCGTATGAATCTTGTGAGTCGCCAGCGATTCGGGGCCTACTTTTTCATTGGTGAAGATCTGCGTTCCGATCGGATGATCGACCGCAAACAGTTTGATCTCATCGAAATACTCGACCTCCCACAATTCGGCCGTGACACGCAACGGATAAATGCCGTCCTTCGACCTCACACGGTCTCCGTCAATCTTTAAGTATTCCCACTCACGCCACGGAGCAACCACGTCTTCGGCAAACTTCAACCCGAGCGGAGCGTTCCACAGCAAGTCGGTATAGAACGCGAACTTCTCACCATCCCACGTATAGAGGTAGGGACAAGATCCGATCAGGATCTGTTCTTCATAAATCCGTTGATTAGAAGTCGGAGCGATCAGGTTATTTGGCAGCCCATTGGTCCACAGCGTCCGCATTACCTGGGCTTGCTTGTTGGGCCCCAATCCAAAGTGCGTCAGTCCGCGACGGACCACCTGAGCTTGATAGCGGTCCCCTGCTCGGACTTCGATCATCGAACCGATGCCGTGGTTGTTGACTCGCTTGCTGTAGTTCTGTTCGTTCGGCTTCAGTTGCTCGGCCACCAAACTGACATCCAGCCAGCCATTGGCATTGCCGCCGTTATTCGCGAGCCAGCTTGTAGTCCCTGCCCCACACCACAACAGGTCTTCATCCCCGTCGCGATCGATGTCGCCAATCGCGACGGCCGTGACATCCTTCAGGTCCGCGTCCGGAATCGAATGCGATTGGAACTGCCCGTTCGGTAGGCCTCGCCACAGCTTTAGTTTTGAACCCGCCAAGGCCAGCAGATCGCGAATGCCGTCGTTGTCGAAATCTAAAGACTGCAGACCTGTCGCTGCAGTAGTGTCGACGGCCACAGCAGTCTTAGCCGAAACCACGCCGGCTGCAGTGGTCTCGGTCCAGACGGCCTGAACTCCGTTGGGACCGCCCGCGATGACACTCCAGGACGGTCGGCGACCCAACTGCTCGATGAGCAGCGATGTCGCTCCTTTGATACTCGTAAAATCACCTTCCAATGCTCGCCACCGAAATCGCCCATGGTGCATGTTCTCCAACAAGCCCAGGCCGACACTCGTGGCAACCAGGACATCGATATCGCTGTCACGATCCCAATCAACAGCCGCCGCTGACGTGAGTTCGAGCGTCTCGGCGGGCAACTTCGATCGCGACGTGATGTCATCGAAAGTCCAGTTTCCTTTGTTCGACCAGAGCTGCACGCCGTGAGTCGTCATCGTCAGAAAGTCGAGATCCCCGTCCAGATCGAGGTCGGCGGGGACAACGCAACGAATGTCACGCAGAGCGGCCAACGCATCACCGCCCGGTTTCGCAACGAACGCGCGGACGCCGTCTGCTGAAGTCTGTTCGAAAAGCTTGATCCCAGCCGCGCCGTAAGCAATCAAGTCCAAGTCAGCGATGGCGTTCTTCTTCAAGTCCAGATTCAGCTTCCGATCAATGTCATCATCCAGATCGACAGCCAGCAAATTGGAAAATCCCTCGCCGATACCTTGCTTAAGAACAGTGACATCCTCCGGCGTTATCGCAGCCAGCGGCATCACGATGACCAGTTGATCTCCGGCCAACCCCGCGCCGTCAACCTGACCATCGAAGTCGAGGTCTTCGGCAATGAAGTGCGAAGTCCCCTCTGGGACGCCCAAAGCCTGGGTTCCTGCCGCAAATGTCACCGGAGTCGAGTCGCTGGCAGGGTCAGGCAGATCCGCGCGATCATAGAACGCCGAGCCAAAGTCGAACAGCACATACTCCAGAGAGTTCTTGTGAACATATCGTTCGTCACGAGACGATTCCGCAACGATCACATTGCGGATCGTCATCGCGGCACTGTTGGCGGCGGGCCATTGCATGGCGTCAATCGCCTTCGACAACCGATCCAGCAAGTCGTTGATGTTGACGCGAGTATTCGTCTTAATGACATCCGCAAATGGGGCCAACGTGCCCCTTGCCTGCAACACCGTCTCGGCCAACTGCGGTTCCTTAAGCTGAGTCTGCAGCAACAGCCAGTCCTTCAGAACAAATAAGTTCTCGGGTTCCAACTCGTGAGCTTTACGAAGTGCCTCAACGGTTTCATTGGCAGGAGGCTCGCCCGGTGACAGTGGGTTCAGCAGGAACAGGTCGTACCACACGGGGGCCGATTTCGGAGCCAGCTCGATCGCACGCCGCAGTTCGGTCGCGGCTCGCTCTGTATTGTTCTCTTTCAATGCCAGGCGCGCCGCCAGCACGTGCGGGACGTACGACTTGGTTTCGACCTCAAACAGCTTCGTGACAGCCTCATTCGCACTCTTGATAGCTGCGATTCGTTGATCGGCTCCGCGACTCGGATCCAGCTTGTCGACGATCAATTCGCGACAGATAACCAGGTTCTGCAGCCCGAACGGATCGTCGGGAACCTGCCGAATGATGTCCAGCAGCAACGGCTGGGCCTGATCGAATTCAATGTTCTCCAAGTGTCCGATCGCGCGATCCCGCAGCGCGAGCAACTTCAACGAGTCCTCGCGAGTCAGCTTCTGCGGCTTTGCTGGTACCGGTGCGGTGGGCACCGGTACCGGCGGCTTCGTCGCGGCAGGGCATCCCGAGATCGTGACCAGAACGATCACGCTCAAAATCAACAGCGAAGAGCGAAAAACAATCCGAAACGGGCGGTGAGGCAAGCCGTCCATCATTCGCAGACCTTTTCCAGATTGTTCTTCGAACTCGATGTGATCGGATGACATGAACGGCCGGCGGCACCATCTCTCGCTATTGCAGCAAGCTGCGCTTCAAGACATCTTGCGCCTGGGCGAAATAAGGCTGCCAGACAATCTCAGGGCTGCGATTCTTGAGGCAGTCACGCACCTTCTGCAACGTATTGCGAGCCATATGCGGGCACCGATTGCACGCACAGGTTTCCCCGGTCGAAGTCATGATGCCTGGCACCGGAATGTATTCGTGCTGCGGGGCCAGCTTCATCAACGGATGAATCATGTTCGCTTCGGTCGCGACCAGGAACGTCTTCTTCTCCGGAATCGAAGCGACGTACTTCCGCATCTTTTCGGTCCCCCCGATGACATCGCTGATTTCCAGAATGTTCGCCGGGCATTCGGGGTGAGCCATCACGATCGAACCGGGATGATTTCGTTTGGCTCGCAGCAGATCCTGGATGCTGAACACCTCGTGGACCATGCACGACCCCGGCCACAGGATCATCGGCCGGCCGGTCACGGAACTCAGGTATCGCCCCAGATGCTGGTCCGGAACAAACAGAATCTCTTTGTCAGCCGGAACGCGATCGATGATCTCGCGAGCATTCCCGCTGGTCACGATCCAGTCGCACAAGGCCTTCACCGCGGCCGTCGTGTTGATGTACGCCACGGTCTGAAAATCGTGCCCCTTGGCCCGCAGTTCCGCCTGATATGCCGCCAACCGGTCGGCCGGACAGCTTTCCGCCAACGAGCAACCCGCCTGCAGGTCGGGCATCAGAACGGTTTTTTCTGGACTCAGAATCTTGGCCGATTCCCCCATAAAATGGACGCCGCAAAAGACGATCGTCGGGTTGGGGATCCGCGTCGCATCGCGAGCCAGCTTCAAACTATCGCCTGTAAAATCCGCGATATCCTGCAGATCGCCATCGACATAAAAATGCGCCAGAATCGCCGCATCTTGTTGCCGCTTCAAAGTTTCAATCTCGTCCATCAGGTCGAGCGGGTCTTCCTCGACCGTGACGGGTTCGGCCATTTGGAGGACGGGTAATGACATGATCGTTCTTTCAAAGTGATAGCCGCGACGCGGTTGCGCTGCCTGACACGCAAAACACGGCGGTTGGATCTTGGAACTACGGAAATCGCCGGTCTGACTTCCATTTTCGCGAGCGACGCTCAGAATGCAACGACGTTATCCTCTCGCCGCAAAAGGTGTTAATCAACTGAGCCACGCGCGCCCCATCAGCGATCTGGCGGATGAAGACACTTCGTCTTGGCGACGATGACACGAAATACAGGCGACTGACGACTAAATCGGCCAAAGGAAGGTTATGACAACGGCGAAGCCCTTGCGGATTCTGGTCATCGGAGCTCACCCCGACGACTGCGAAATTAAGGCGGGTGGCGTCACTGCGATGTACCGGGCAGCCGGGCATCACGTGAAGTTCGTCAGCGTCACCAATGGCGAGGCCGGCCACCAAAGCATCCCCCCCGCCGAACTGGCCGCCTTGCGGAAGCAGGAAACGGATGCCGTCGCCAAGCTGATGGGGATCGAATACGAAATCCTCAGCAATCGCGATGGTCGCCTGGAGCCAACGGTCGCAGCTCGTTTCGAACTGATCGCGTTGATCCGTCGCTACAATCCCGACCTGATCCTGACCCATCGCCCCAACGACTATCACCCCGACCACCGAGCCACGTCCACCCTGGTCTGCGATGCCGCTTACATGGTCATCGTCCCGCATATCGTTCCCGAAGTCCCGGCACTCCGAGTCGCCCCAGTGATCGCGTACCTCTCCGATCACTTCCAGCGACCTTCACCGTTCGCGCCCACCATCGTGATCGACGTCGAGCCGGTTCTGGAATCGATCATGCAGCAGATGGAATGCCACCAATGCCAGTTCTTCGACTGGCTGCCTTATACGCTCTGCCACGAAAAAGGTTTCCCAACCGATTTCGCTGGACGGCGTAAATACCTGCAAGAGTTCTATCAGCAGTTCAACGGACCGTTGGCGGATCGCTATCGAGGTCTCGTTGTGGAGACCTACGGCGAAGAACGCGGTCACAAGATCCGCTACATCGAAGCGTTCGAACCGTGCGAGTACGGTTCGCCGCTGACTGCCGCCAACAAGCAGACCCTGTTCCCCATGCTGCCTTAAAGAGATTGGCCCGTCGCCCTCCTCGTTCATCGGCACGGTGAGGACTGACCTGCGAATTGAACAGTATTGTAGAATCAGCGCTCAGAGTGACCCCATGACTTTGTTTTTGTCCGAATATGTCAGCGGTGGCGAAATCATCAACAGTCGCCAGAATTCGGTCCATGGCTACCTGGCCTTTCACGGCTGCGGCCGGCCCGTGGTTCTGCAACTGACAGGGAACTGCGCGGGCGCAATGGCCGGCGCTCACCTGCGATTCGACGTTCGTCCCGATTCCAACGGACTCGAACCCCTCCCCGTCACCGAAGAGCAACTCAACGAACTGCGCATCGCCTGGATGCAGATCGGCGTCACCGCAGAAATGTCGATCCAGAAGAACCCCACTCGACTCGTTCTCGAATGGTACGGCCAGAACGGACGTACGATCGTGGAACTCGCCGATCCCCTGCTGGAATTCGTGGACGCTGTCGATGAAGAGCTGGAACTCGACGATGAAGATTCGCTGGACGATGACCTCGACGACGATGACGATCGCCCCGGTTCGCGAACTCCCGAAGCATCGTTCGAACGAATTGACGACGGAGATGATGCAGAACCGGACGATCCAATGTCCGATGCCGACGAAGAAGACCCCTTCGGACTATTCCCCGCCGATCTGAAAGAAAGCCTGGAATCAAAAGCGTCCGCTTGGAGTCCCGAGGTCGACGACGACACCCTCGCTCAATGGAAAGAATGGGACGAAGTCTTCGACGGCACCAAAGATGTCCCACTCTCCACGTTGTTCGATCCCCCGATCCGCCTCCCCTCGTCCGACAGCCTCAACGACGACGAAGTCGCCGCGCTGTTCCGCACGATTCTGGCTCAGTTGGCTCTGCACAACATCGCCTTCCACATGTGCGAACACTTCACCCCCCGAGGTGCCTACGAACTCCTCCGCGGCCACATCCTGCCCGAACACGGAGCCCACCCCGATCTCCCGCGGATCGGCTATACCATGAACTTCGACACCGCCGAATTCTGCGACGACTGCCAAGCCGAAGCCGACCGCAAGTACGGCAAAACCGACACCGACTTCGACGCCAGCGACCCCGATACCGACCCACCACCCGATGATGATGTCCCGTTTTGAACTGCGAATAAATATCTGTGACTTTCGTGTTTGTTCTGCCTTCAACTCTACTCACCACTCTCTCAAATAAACTCTCTCGCCGCAGGCGCCGGTGCCACGGTTTTGGAGTCCTCGACAAGGCCGTGTCTTCGATTATCAATACGGCAACTTCCAAAATAAAACCCGACGACACACATCGAACTCATTGAATAACATCCCGAAAGGATTCTGATCTCATGCCCCCCTCCTCCCTCGACTCCCTCCTCGATTCCTCCGACGCCACCCTCTGGGAAGTTGTCACCAAAGGCGACGGCCCCCCTGGCGAACTCCCCCTCACCGAGGATCTGCTGCTCAACGCCCCCAGCGGCGATTTGTTCGGCCTGACCCAAAACGCCGGCATGGGCTGGAACCCCAGGCAACTGCTGAGAGACCAATACCTGATCCTCAGCACGCAGGGCGGCATTCGCGGCGAAGACGGCAAGCCGATCGCGCTCGGCTATCACACCGGTCACTACGAAGTCGGCTTGCTCATGCGAGCCGCCGCCGAAGAACTCGATCGACTCGAAACCCTGCCGTTCGCGGCCTACGTCAGCGACCCTTGCGACGGCCGCACGCAGGGGACCGTCGGCATGATGGATAGCCTCGCTTATCGCAACGATGCCGCCGTCGTGTTGAAACGCCTGATCCGATCGCTGCCGACTCGTAAAGGCGTCATCGGCGTCGCCACCTGCGACAAGGGCCTCCCCGCCATGATGATGGCCCTCGCCTCGCAGCACGATCTCCCCTGCGTCATCGTCCCCGGTGGAGTCACCCTGCCACCCGCCCAGGGAGAAGACGCGGGCAAAGTCCAGACGATCGGAGCTCGCTTCGCCCACGGCGAAATCACTCTCGAAGAAGCCGCCGAAGCGGGTTGCCGAGCCTGTGGCTCACCCGGTGGCGGCTGCCAGTTCCTCGGCACCGCCGCCACATCCCAGGTGATCGCCGAAGCGTTGGGAATGTCGCTACCGCACTCCGCTCTCGCTCCCTCCGGTCAACCGATCTGGCTGGATGCCGCTCGCCGCTCTGCCCGAGCGGTCGTCGAACTCCAGCGCCGCGGCAAGTCGATGAAACACGTGTTGACACAGGACGCCATTCACAACGCGATGGTGGTCCACGCCGCCTGCGGTGGCTCGACCAACCTGCTGCTGCACATCCCCGCCTTCGCCTTCGAAGCGGGTCTCACGCGCCCCTCGGTTGACGACTGGAGCCGCATCAATCGCCAGGTCCCGAGGCTGGTCGACTGCCTACCAAACGGCCCCGTCGGTCACCCCACGGTCCGCTTCTTCCTTGCGGGCGGCGTCCCCGAACTGATGCTGCACCTGCGCACGCTCGGCCTGCTCAAGCTCAACGCCCTCACCGTCTCCGGCCAATCGCTGGGCGATGTCCTCGAATGGTGGGAAAAGTCCGAACGCCGCGTCCGCCTGCGAGAACTCCTCGTCTCGCGAGACGGCGTGAACCCCGACACCGTGGTGATGTCCCCCGCCTCCGCCAAAGAACGCGGCCTCACCAGCACCGTCACGTTCCCGCTGGGCAACATCGCCCCCGAAGGCTCGGTCATCAAGAGCACCGCGATCGACAAGACCGTCGTCGACGCCGACGGCATCTATCGCAAGCTCGGCCCCGCCCGAGTCTTCACCTCGGAACGAGACGCCATCGCCGCCGTGAAGGGTCGCACCGACAATCCGATCAAAGAAGGCGACGTCATCGTCCTGATGTGCCGCGGCCCCCTCGGCTGCGGCATGGAAGAGACCTACCAGATTACGTCAGCCCTGCGATACCTCCCCTTCGGCAAGCACGTCGCCCTGATCACCGACGCCCGCTTCTCCGGCGTCTCCACGGGAGCCTGCATCGGCCACGTCGGTCCCGAAGCCCTCGACGGAGGCCCCATCGGCAAACTCCGCGACGGCGACCTGATCGAAATCATCATCGACACCCGCAACCTGACCGGCTCCCTCAACTACGTCGGCAGCCCGGACGAGCGGCTCACCCCCGAAGCCGGGGCCAAGATCCTCGCCGAAAGAACCCCCGAAAAGCCCCTCCACTGCGACCCAAAAATGCCCTCGGATACCCGCTTGTGGGCCATGCTCCAAAGAGCCGGCGGAGGCACCTGGGCCGGCTGCGTCTACGATGTCGACAAGATCGCAGAGGCGCTCGGGCAACCGAGTTACAAATAGAGCGATGTCACCGTATATAACCCCTGAGGAAACCGCTCCGTCCGTCAGATGTCGTCATTCGCGGGCAGTTGGGTGGCAGCGATGGTCGATAGAGCAATCGCCCTCGTAGGCCATCTCAAGAAGCCATCGTCAGTATCAAGACGAGGTGGCGTCATGAGATTGAATCATGAGCGGTGAATCGCCCGAATGGATTTCTACAGTGGACCCATCGCGCAGTCGAATCTGAAGACGCGAAGGTCGACCGTCCAAGAGATGATCCACCTCCCCAATATCGCCAGGGAATTGAATCGTTGGCTGATTGGACTCGACGCTGACGATGCACGCCGAGTCGATTCTCACACCATTAGAGAAGGTCCGAGTCTACATCCGGTCAGCCTCGCTCGATCGGTTTGGAGACTGAACTGCTCGTTAAAATAAACTCCCGATCGGCGTCAGGCAAGATTGTGAATGCACAAAACATCTCCGGCCGCGGGATGTGTCTTGCGATCATGGAAACGCGAAGTTCAGCCGAAAAAATGAGCATTCGCACCGTTTGACGTGGTCAGTGCCGGCCTCCATAATATTGCGAGAGGGAGTCGTCGGATTCGTGTTTTTTCGTCCTCCAAAACATGAGGTTTTCCATGGCCAAGAAAAAAACGTCTCGGAATACTGAGCAGTCGAATCCTGAGAACAACAAGGGCATGGCGATTCGCAGGGTGTTGAAAAAGACTCCTGGTGCGAAGGCTGCCGATGTTGTCGATGCCGTCAAGAAGCAGTACGGGCACGACGTTGGTAAGAATCGTGTGTACATGGTCAAAACGCGGGGTAATATGTCCACCGACGGTAGGGCATCCAAGCCCAACAAAGGGGACGTAAACGGTCCTCTCACATCGGCCTCGCTCTGGATTGACGCCATCAACCTCGCCCAACAGCTCCTGAAGTCGACAGGCAGCTTGGAAAATGCAACGGCCCTGTTGAAGGCCTTGGCCGACAATTAGGTGCGAAGATCTAATAACGTACGATCACTATCACCGTTGTTGTATTGAGTGGGACGCGCGGCACCGTGGGCAGACTGCAATTGCAGTCGCATCTTAGCGAAGCATCGCGTCGAGTCGCAAAACTTGGCCGCCTGTCCATGGTTTGCGACTTTGCTCAGTTCAGTTTGCCCGCGATGGTGGACAAAATCCGCGCGTCCAACGCATGACCTGATCCGTCAGAGAGGAAGAGTGGATCAACTTACCAATAAGTGAGAGGGATAACTGCGATGGCAAAACGACAGACAGTGACAAAGCACCAGATGCGCGAAGCAGGCGGTGAAGCGCTTGAAGCGGCACAGGCAAAAGGTGCCGGCGCTGAGTTTGAGTGGCACTTCGGCCGAGTCACTCGGCTGGGTCACTTTGAGATTGCGGGGGGCCGCGGCGTCACCATCGTTTGGGAAGAGGGCGGTGTCACTTCGCAGCAAGGCGATATCAGCGACGAACAGTGGGAAATTTTTAAGCTGGCATTCACAACGACCGGTCGAGTCGCGATTCTTAGCGATAAGGCGGGGGATGGGTGGATCTACGACTACCGCATTCTGGAGGCCGTTCGGTAGCGTCGGCATTGCCGCGACGGCCGAGCCCGACTTCTTACACTGACGGTTCCCATAGGAGTCGGACGCGAGAAGGCCACGCAGTAGTGCGAGGCCTTCTTTTTTCTACCAATCGAAGATTTGGGGTGAGCCAACAGGAACTGGTCGGACCAGATTTCACATTTGAACGGAATTCGACCGTCATCGTAGAATTGTGAATGAGGTGTCAGTGCACCGCGAGACTTGGAAAAGGTGGACCGCGCCCGCGGACCAATCTCTGGTATGTTCAGCTTACTGTCCGGAAAGGGGCTAACGTGACACGTGCAACACATGTCAATGACGTCGAATTGAGCGATGCGGAAGGATATTTTTTTTCGCGATGTGGTGAATTGGGTATCGAATTTGAGAAACTGCCGGATGAAACGAAAGCGATTTGCCTCGCCATAATCTCGTCGGCGAATTACGTCGCAGACATGGTGGCCGCGTCTCACCATGACACTCACAGGACTCTGTCAGCCAGTGAATCAAACGTCGTCAATCAAGCTGTGGAACGTTAGACGCTGCAACCTGACGTCGCTCTGATCAGCGACAACCGGTTTCACGGGGCGGTATGGCTTGAACCTTTGAAGTCAACGGGATGTGCCACTGTTTAGCCGCTTTGGGTGCAAGCAGTGCCGATCGCAAGTCCGCCATTTGAAGAGAGGGTTCTTTGCCCGTTGTGATTCATCACATTCCATACAAAGAATCCATTCGTCCCGGATGGATTGCCCGTGTTAGCCGGGCATAGTCTTGGCTTTGCGGTTTCGTTGATTGATCATCAACCTGGGATCAAGCCCTTTCGAGTTCACTCGCGATTAATGCACCGCCGCTCTTCGAAGTCGGCCTCAAACATAGATTGCGAAGCGACGGGAACGGTCCGAATGACGCGGCTGGTGCGATGAAGCGGCTTTGATTTCAATTGATGATTCGACCCAATGCGAATCAGACATTCGCTACTGCGCCGCAACCAAAAACACTGAATCGCACTACG
>CAIMFH010000160.1 GCA_903840265.1 uncultured Schlesneria sp.
ATCGCGTTTTTGTCGCCAATTCGCCTGGCCTCGTCCCTCGCCATGACGAACATGTTCCGAATAGCCCAACCTTCGTTTCCAATCCGTCCGTTTGTGATCGAGACGTTCAACCAGTCGATTCCGCCCCCGCCGTAGGGAAGTAGGTCAAACAGTCGATTATCGTTTTCTAAGCTTGTTTCGAGGGGGGAATTACTATTCGGTAACTGCGTGTTACTCACACGCAGTGATGCCGCAAGCTCTCCAATCAACCGTTGCCGATGTTCGACCTGGACACGCTCCGAGCGCTCGCGGTCCAGGGTTTCTACCTGGTCCAACCGAGTCACAAGGGCCTTACATTCATTCGAGTCGCGTGGGAAGCGCTTCAACAACATTTCCCCGTACAATAATGGGTTGTAGCCGTCGTCTGTTGCGCCTCTATCTGTAGCGATCTGATCCACCATGACCCGCCCCCGTCCGTGAAGGTTGTGTTAATAAGAACACCCCGCCGCCTGTTACAGCGACGGGGTAAAGTCAGAACGTTATGCGGCGTGTGGCACCTGTAACCGGGATACCGACTCCGACGCCTCTGACCAGCCCTCGATCCAGGCATCGTGCTCCTGGTCTTCGAGACCGCCGTACGGGTTCTGAAGCAGACTGCGGCCCATCATCCGAGCCATGTAGCCCTTCCGCTTCGCCTTCCGAATGTGCTGAACCTTCCAGGCCAGCAAAACCTTGCTTTCCATGTTCGTATGCCTCGATGAACGCGACGAATTGCCGTAGCTGTCGCTCGGTCATGGGATGAGTCCTGAACGCGGACAGATGCCAGGGAGAGGCGGGGAGATCGCTCACTCATGTCGCTTGGCGTATAGCCTCGCGTGGGGCCGTGCCCCTCTCCCCGCCCCTGCCCTGGGCTACAACTACGCTAAGCCGCCGCTCGAACGGGTGGCTTCAATGTCGCGGGCTTCGCATCGGTGTCGATGACTACCGAGCCAGCGGGATAAAGCGCGAGACCGTCCTCGTTCGCTTCAAACTTCCCGCCCTCTTTCCATGTGCCCTGGACGACTGCGTCAACTTCAGTACCCTTGGGGAACTTGCTGAGCAGACCGCCATACGTGGCAGCGTCCATGAACAGCGACTGAGCGCCGCCGAAGAAAGCAACTTCGACCAGGAAGCATGGTTTGCCCTTGGCCGAAACGAACTGACGAAATCCCTTTACCGTGGCGTCCTGCAAAACGATTTGTGACATGTGACTTCGTTCCTTGAAGTAGTCAGGGACGAAGCTGTCAAGAGCAACGCGAACACCAAATCGGGGGACGTGCAGAAAATGCCGATTATCGGCTTTGCACAGATGGCAACGGTCGCTAGCATTGGACCCGTCATCGACATCGTTCCTTGATGTTGGTGATCAGCCGGGAGCTTCTAAACTCACGGTTGATTTCGCGGCTGCTTGTAACAGCTTCGGAATTTGCCCTGCGAGGTGCTTGTAACACCGAGCAGGGAACACCCATAACCATAACGAGGCCGAAAAAACAGGTAAATCCTTCTCTCCCGATTTTGGCGTTTATTCGGGGGGTGTAAGGGTCTACTGGTGTCCGTTATGTTGCTTTAGTTGATAAAAAATGCCTTTACAGTCGAACATTCCTCTTGGGGCGAATTCCTGATCGGACGTTCCGAAGAATCCAAGATCTCGATTTGTCACACTTGATCGCGATCGGTGAAATCGCCCCTCCGAACGAGATAGTGAACGCTTGGCTGCCACAGTCGACGGTCAAGGCTTTCGAATTTCTCCGCGCCGCTCGGTATCAAATTGCTCTCTCCGTTTCGCGACTTCTTTGCGGTCCAGTTTTTCGACGAAGTAGTAGCCAGTACCACCGCCCGGACCCTCCAAGTGGGACTTCAGGTTTTCGTCGTTCGTCTTGACGGCGCGGACGATCCAGAGCGTGTCGCTCCGATACGGCTTTTTCGGATGAACCGACTTCGCGTCGACATCAGTGAGCACAACCGTCCTTCCGTACGGTGCGGTGCATTGCATCACTGGCACGCCATCGACGGCGGCTTTGAGTTTGCACTCGGGTAGCGTTCCGATTTGTCCGACGTAGGCCGCTCCCCCGAGCCCCGACTTCAATCCTCGGTCCGGCTTCGGATGGAATCGCTGCTGCTCCAGAGACTCCAAGTCGGCACGCAGTTTCTTCGCCTGCTTCTGCAGACTGCTTTTCATTCGCGAAGACGACTCGGCGTCGGCCAGCACCTCAGTGCTCTTGATCGAGGACTGTAATCGTTTTACTGCCTCTTCAAAGTCCACTTCTTGAAGTTCGAAGTACTTGCGAATTTCCGGAGGAATCGGTTCGGGCTCAGCACACATCACCGCCATCAGCAATAGCCACATACCAGATCCTTCCAGTGTCACGGGATGCCAGCCAACTTCCTTCGTGGCGGCCATTGTCACGTTTTAACCATAACGGGACTTTCGACAAGAGGGATACGGGCGGCTCGCTTCTCATTCATGGACCGGATACCCTCGACGGAGAATTGGCTGAGGTCGGCGAGGCAGCGGTAAGGCATTGGGAACATTGAATTGAGATCCCGAATGAAGACATTTTCAGTATGTGGCGGCCTGTGGATGTGTCTGGGGGCGATCCTTTGTGCGGCTGAGCCTGCGAGCCTTCCTGGACCTCGCTTTCCCACCGTTCAAAAGTATCTCGAGGAACGGGCGGGTGAATTCGATCAGATTCCAGACGAGCGAAAGGTCGCTCTCCAGAAACTGGCGGACTATGTCAGGAATCGAGCCGAGGCTGGAAAGCCAACGCGGTTCACTTTTATCTGCACTCACAATTCGCGTCGCAGTCACTTGTCCCAGATCTGGGCCGCTGCGGCTGCTGACTTCTACAACGTTCCCGGTGTGGAGTCGTTTTCTGGCGGGACCGAGGCGACTGCTTTCAATCCGCGAGCGATTGCCGCCATCGAACGAGCCGGGATGAAGGTCGAGAAGACTGAGGAGGGAAAGAACCCTCGATACGCGGTTCGGTATCGAGAGGCCCAGACGCCGTTGATCTGTTTCTCGAAGGTTTACAAGGATGCTCCCAATCCGAACGCTGACTTTTGCGCGGTGATGACCTGTTCGCAAGCCGACAAGAACTGTCCCGTTGTGGAAGGGTGTTCTCTGCGCGTGGCGATTCCATTTGAAGACCCGAAGGTCTCGGACGACACCGCGGCAGAGGGGGCGACGTACGACGCGCGTTGCCAACAGATTTGCCGCGAGATGCTGTATGTGTTCTCGCAAGCAAAAGAGTGACGCAGGACTCGGTGAATGCGCAATGAACATCGAAGGCGTTGCAGATGGCAGCCAAAGTGCTCGGCGCGAGTCGACACTGCTGACAGGAAGCGGCTCTACGTTGCGGACGAAATTGCCAGATCAGCGGACCATTCATTTTCTTGCTGACCGAGGATGAGTTGGCGGACAAGGACTGCTGTCATTGGCGACAGTTGCAGACCTGCTCGGAAGTGACCAGCGGCGAGACTGAGGTTCGTTGTTCCGGGGACTCGTCCGATGCGCGGCAGGCCACCCGGCGCGTAAGGTCGCAGACCGGCCCAGCAGCGTTCGAACTGGGCTTCACCGAGAGCAGGGACCAAATCGCGACCGAAGTCGATCAGTCCCGCGATGGCGGCGGCGGTGGTTCGCTTTTCGAATCCGGCCTGTTCCTCAGTCGCGCCGATCAGCAATCGGCCGTCGGGGCGAGGGACCAGATAGCGTGGTCCCACTTCGATCACGTGGCGGAAGAGAACCTTGGGTGTGTTCAGCAGGACCATCTGACCGCGAATCGGTTCGATCACCAGATCGCAGCCGACTCGCTGTAGCAGCGTTCGCGACCACGCCCCACTGGCCACGATAAATTCGGAGGCGTGATGCTCTTCGCTGAGTGTCTTCACCGCCGTGACCTTGTCGCCTCGACGTACGATATCGATCACTGGCGAACCGGGACGAAGATCGACTCCGGCGGACAGGCACGCTTGAATCAGTGCCTTTAGATGGCGCGGGTTGCGGACTTGCCCCAACTCGGGGAGGAAGTAGCCAGTGGAGATCTCAGGATTGAGCGCCGGCAAGCGTTGGCGCAGCTCAGTACTGGTGAGTGACTCGACAGTGACCCCTTCGTCACGCCAAGTCGCGATTCGTTCATCGAGGGATTCCAACGAACCGGCGGGTTGGACTTCCACTCCGCCGCAACGATGGAATCCATTGTCGATCCCCGTAATGGATCGAAGTTGCTCGCTCCATTCAGGCCACAAGACATGGCTACCGCTGCGGAACCTGGCTTCCGTGGTTTTTGCCTGACGAGGGTTCCCCGGCGGCAGCATCCCAGCACCCGCCCAACTCGCTTCTTGACCGAGCAGTCCCTGTTCCAGTAGACGCACAGAAACGCCATTGCGGGCCAATTCCCAGGCAATCGACAGCCCGATCACACCTCCGCCGATGACAACAACATCACGGGTGGCAGCGGTGGACGAGTTCATCATCGGCTATCAGCATCTCGGCGGGGATTCGGCGGACGGTCGCCGATCGTCTGACTACTTCTTCTTTTTCGAGCTGCCTGCAGGGAGGGAGTTCGCATAGGCCAGGGCGAGCGTCTTGGCGTCGGCATTATAGACAGCCCGCAATGCGGCGTCTGCCTTCTCGCCACCTTGAAGTCGCTTCACGAACTGGCCAAAGTTATTGGGGCCACCTCGCTGCTTCAACATGAAATCAACCAGGGTGAAGCCGATCGGGCCCACTTCTCCGGGAGCGAAAGTACCGTTGCCGAAGATATCTTCTGGCTTATCGATTCTGGCTTCTCGCAGGATTTCGCCCGCTTGGCCCGGCAGCTTGACGATGTACGGGTTGCCCTTGCTTTGTTGATTTGCCAATGCCAGTCCGGCACCACGAATCACCCAGTCCGGCAAGCCACCACCGCCACGCTTCAGGAACGCACCGGTCACATGTTCAATGACGTTAACGTGCATCCCCGGTGACGATTCGGTTGCGGCGTCGCCGATGTCCTGGATCGCGATCAGGGCTTCTTCCATATTACCGGAGACTTCCGAGTGTCCCATGATTTCGCGAGGCACTTCGCGTCGATGGACCGATTGATTGAACTCTTCATATCCAAACCGATCTTTGAAAACGAAGACAGCGAGCTTACCCTTCCAGAGTTGTGACTCTTTCACATTGAATGCGGTCTTGAGCGAGGCGGCTTGATCGGTCGCCCACTTATCGATCGCTTCGATTCGTTCAGGTGAGACATCGCCATAGATCAGGAAGTCGGCCGATTCCTTGACGACGGGTTCGCTGTTCTGGAAGGTCTTCTTCCAGTTCTCGGCGGTCTCTTTCTTGCGTCGCTCATTCCATTGTTCGGGGCTCAACTTAGCGAGTGCCGCTGCTTCTCGTTCTTCCAAAGTCGGGAAGCCCTTCTTCGGATCGTCTCCGTCAAACTTGGCCCCTTCTTCGATCCAGGTCTTCAGGTTGTTGTACCACTTGCGAGTGATTCCGGTCTGATTACCGGCGGGCATCACTGGTGTGTCATCGCCATTCACCAGTCGCCACAGTCGGCTTGCGTCTGGGTTGCCGGCAATCACGACACGGCCACTGGTTCCCCCCTGCATCACTTTTTCAAACGAGGCAACCGAGAATCCACTGCGTTTCTGGCGATCGTTATGACAGCGGCCGCAGGTGTCCATCATTTCGGGCATGATGTCTCGCATGAACGAGACCTTTTCGTTGCCGGTCGCCTTCGCGATTTCGACTCGGACTGGCGCAGCAGCGGGCTTCTTGTCGAGCGATGCGAGTTCGGAGTTCTTGTCAGCACCGTCGAACTTGGCCCCTTCATTGACCCAGGTCGTGATGATCTGGATTTCTTTGTCCTTCAGGGCTTCGCCACCTTTGGGCATGCGCTGTTGAGCATTCGGCGTTATCAGCTTTTGGATCAGATTGCTCGACTGGGCATTCCCGGGAATAGCGAGGGGCCCACGGCCACCCCCCTTCTCCATCGCTGCGTAGGTATCCAGCCGCAAGCCACCTTTGGCATCGCCGTCGGTATGGCAACCTACACACTTGTCGACAAAAATCGGAGCGACATCGCGAGCGAAGCTGACGCTGCCCTTACCACTCGCCTTGGCCAGCAACGCCTTCGCCTTGTCCAGTTGCAGGCGGATCGGCTTGACTGCCGGATCGGTTTCGGGAACTTTGCCTTCCTTGATGAGCGCCTCCAGACGCTGTTCAAGTCCCTTCAGTTCCGGTTCGGCTTCGTCGTACTTCTTCTTGGAGACGAGCGACGAGGCTTTGGTGATATCGGAACCAATATCCTTGAGCTCTTTTTTCTGCTCGGGAGTGACAGCAGCAATCGCGACACTCACGACAAGAGCAGCCACCACCAGGGAGCAGCTCACGCGAATGATCGGAACGATGGGTCGCATGGGTATGGTTCCAACAAAGTCGGCGAGGTACAACAGCGCGCCTTGACCGACGCACAGATGGTCAAAGAGTATACGCCATAATCGGGATTCGCGACAGACTCGACGCAATTCACCGCCTTGCCTTCCGCGAACGTCAAGCGGATAGTGGTAAGACGCACGAACCGCCAACCTCAAACCCCGAAAACGTCCAGAATGTTCGTTTTTGGGCCCCTCCCCCGAAAACATCATGTCCACCAGCCCCGCAAACATCGAACTGAAACGCGATCGCCTGCTGAGGATCCTGTCAGGATATGGGCGAGTCGCCGTCGCGCTTTCGGCGGGGGTCGACAGCACAGTGGTCGCCAAAGCGGCTCAATTAGCTTGCGGAGACAAAGCCGTCGCCTTGACCGCGGTCAGTTCCAGTTTGGCGAGTGGCGAACAAGAACTGGCCATCGAAATGGCAGCTCGGATCGGGATTCGACATCAGTTGATCGAGACGCAAGAGTTTTCGGACCCCAATTACCTGAGCAATCCGGTCAACCGCTGCTACTTCTGCAAGTCGGAATTGTACACGCGGCTGACGGAAGTAGCCCCGACCCTGGGCGTGGATGTCCTTGTCAATGGAGCCAATCTAGATGACCGAGGCGACTATCGACCCGGTATGCAAGCTGCCTCCGAGTTCCAGGTGCGGTCGCCATTGATTGAAGCGGAGTTCACCAAGTCGGATGTGCGAGAATTGGCGAAACTGTGGGATCTGCCCATCTGGGACAAACCCGCCACGCCATGTCTGTCCAGCCGCATCGCTTATGGTGTGGAAGTAACACCCGAACGCGTCCGACGGATCGACGATGCCGAGCAATTCTTGCGACAGGAATTGAACCTGCGCGAACTACGAGTTCGCTGCGAAGCCAACGACTTGGCGCGGATCGAACTACCTATTGAAGCCGTTTCGACGCTGGCCTCCCCTGCCCTGCGTGACAAGGTGCGCGCCAAGTTCCATGAACTCGGCTTCCGCTACGTGACATTGGATCTGGATGGTTTCCGGTCTGGAAGCATGAACTCGGTGCTGCCAGTGTTGCAGTGACGCGAGCATCAGGTTCACAAGCCGCTCACGGATCCAGTAGCGTCGGGTCAATCTCGTCGGCGCGTTCATGCCACCAATCACCGGCCTTTTCGTAGTTCCACGATCCCGCGTCTTTGCAGGCTCGCAGGGCTTCTGCCAGATCATGCGGTGACGCGTAGCGATCTTCGGGCTCTTTGGAAAGGCAGCGCATAATGACTGCTTCCAAGTCTTCGGGGATCGAGGGATTCCAGCGCGAAGGAGGTGTGACTGGCTCCTTGGCGTGGGCGACCATCACCCGCCAGGCCGAATCACCTTCAAACGGTGGTCGACCGGTCAGCAGGTAATATGCAACGCCACCGAGTGAGTAGATGTCGGAGCGCCCGTCCAGCTTCATGCCGATCGCTTGTTCGGGGGACATATACAGCGGTGAGCCGGCGAAGGGAGTCGTCGCGCCATGGTTCAGCACGCTTAAGAAATTATCTCCTTCTCCACGCAACAAGACCAAGCCAAAGTCGAACAGCTTCGTCACATCAAACACCCCGCCCCGTTTCGCGGCGAAGATGTTGGCTGGCTTCAGGTCGCGATGGATCAGGCCATGATCGTGGGCCTCTTGCAAAGCCCAGCAGGTCTGACCGAGGAAGTGTATTGCTCGCCCTGCCGATTGAGGTCCGTAACGTTTGACCAGGTCGGCAAGGCTCAAGCCTCGCATGTATTCCATCACGTAGTAAAACGTGCCGTCATCGGTATGTCCGTAGTCGAAGATTTCAATCGTGTTCCAGTGTGACAACTGAGCCGTCGTCTGGACTTCACGTTCGAATCGTGCGAGCGCGGCCCGGTCGATCACCTGCCCTGGTCGAATCACTTTAATGGCGCAGGGACGTTTCAATAACTGGTGCTCGCCAAGGTGGACCTGCCCCATTCCTCCGCAGCCCAGCTCGCGTTTTAGTCGATACCGTCCCAGTTGCTTCACGCGGTTGGCCTCGCGACGCAGCGTCGAGATCATTGATGAGCCATATGTTGCGATGATCCCCGTTAGCACGAGAGCAAGTCCTACCTCTGCTGTGCGGACGGAATCGATCGTGGCGGCGACGGGAGTCAAAATGGTACGCGCGATCCAGAGCACGGCCGTCGTGGCCAACACAGGTGGGACCATCATCGCGGCCGTGCGACGCCAACCGTTGGGCATTAACATGCTATAGGTCAGCATCATGACAGCCAACCCGAGTGTTCCCGAATAAACAACCTCGACCTGCTGAGCCGCATTTCCCGCGAGCCCCGCTTTGGCCAGGAAGATAAATTCCAGAGAAGCAATGAGCGCACAGAGTGGCCCATAGAGCAAGATTTCGATTCGCCGCAACTCCACCGTCGCTAATTTGCGAGGAGTCGACAATAGTCCCAGGCAGCCGACGGTAATGATCAGGCAAAAACAGCGAATCAGGAAGACAATCGGTTCTTCGATGAACCAGGATCGCACGAAGAACACCAACATGCAGAACAGGCTGACAATTGTCGCTGTTCGCAGTCGCGATCTCAGTAAGGACTGTTCGGCATCTTGTTGCAGAACCGATCCGTCATCCAGCCAGCCACTATCTGGCTGATGGACGACGCGGGCTCGCGATGCGGTATCGCTGGACGCAGCAGCGGCTCTGATCGAAGGGCTCGTCGCAGGATTGGTCGAAGTCGAGTCCGCAACTACCGCGGCCATCGATTCGGTGATCGGCGTACTGTAGTGCGGATGCAGATCCAGTTTATTGACGATGACCGTCAACTCAAGTGGGTCGAGCGGCGACATTAATTCCGTCGACATTTCGATTCCCGCCGAGACGCTTCCGGTTTCACACACAGCCCACGCGAATGGATCTGCCCCTTGTCGTTAATAAAGGGATTGGGCAAATCGCACCGCATCTGTCAGGCAACGAAAAATATCTAGCATTCGTGGCGACAGCAGGCGTGGATTTCGGGAATCATGCGGCGTCCCGGCAACATTTGCATCGATTCTTACGGTACAAACGGAATGATCCGAAAGTTGTGATCACTCTGTGGACGAGCTCAGCAATAAGGGATGCACGGATCTGTGCGAAGATTGACCACCATCGTCAATGATAAAAGCCCGCGGCTGCACCTTAGGGTGTAGCCGCGGGCCTATTCGAATCAGTCAAAGAACTAAGGACGGAAGTGAAATCAGATTCCAGGAACGGCAAATGCCGCGCAGAATTCTCGAATTTCACCCTGTGTTCGCTTGGCAACGGCTTCGTCTTCGGGGCTTCGCAGGACCGTCAAGATCCACTGTCCCACTCGCTTCATCTCGTCCTGCTTCATCCCACGGGTGGTCAAGGCGGCGGTTCCGATTCGGATACCGCTGGGGTCCATGGCTTTACGTTGATCGAACGGGATCATGTTCTTGTTGACGGTGATTCCCGCGTGATCCAGAGCTTTCTCCGCAATCTTGCCTGTCAGGCCGATCGCGGTCACATCGCACAGCATCAGATGGTTGTCGGTTCCACCGCTCGCCAGCTTGATGCCACCTGCCATTAAGGTTTCAGCCAGAGTCTTCGCGTTCGCCACGATCTGGCGAGCGTACTCTTTAAATGCTGGCTGAGACGCCTCCTGGAAGCAGACCGCTTTGCCCGCGATGATGTGCATGAGTGGTCCCCCCTGCATCGCCGGGAACACTGATCGGTCCAGATCTTTGGCATACTCTTCGCGGCACAGCACAAAGCCAGATCGCGGGCCACGCAGTGTCTTGTGCGAGGTACTCGTGACAAAATCGGCGACTGGCACAGGACTGTTATGCACGCCACCGGCAACCAAGCCGGCATAGTGAGCCATGTCGACCATCAACTTCGCACCAACTTCCCGAGCAATGTCGGCGAACTTGGCGTGATCGATCTCGCGTGGATAAGCACTTGCCCCCGCGATAATCAGCTTGGGCTTGTGTTCACGAGCCAGGCGGGCCACTTCGTCAAAATCGATGCGATGATCCGATTCGCGGACCCCGTAGGGGATTGGATTGTAGAGCTGGCCGGAGAAATTCAGCGGATGACCATGAGTCAAATGGCCGCCATGAGCCAGATTCATCGCTAGATAGCTGTCGCCAGGCTTCAGCAGCGTTAGATAAACCGACATGTTCGCTTGCGAACCGGCGTGCGGTTGCACGTTGGCATGCTGAGCGCCGAATAGTTGTTTGGCTCGATCGATCGCCAGAGTTTCGATCTGGTCAACGTACTCGCAGCCGCCGTAATAGCGTCGGCCAGGATAGCCTTCGGCGTATTTGTTGGTCAGAACAGTTCCGGCCGCTTCGATCACTGCAGCCGACGTGTAGTTTTCCGAGGCAATCAATTCCAATCCGTCGCGCTGGCGCTTTTCTTCATTCTGAAGAGCTTGCCACACGGCGGGGTCGTTCGTCTGCAGAGCCGACATAGCTTCAACACTCCAATCACGGAACTTACGAATACGGTGTGCGTCGCCTGCTGATTTCTCGTCCCCCAAGTTATTGGGGGGACAATCGCAATCTGCTGAAGCAGCCTGCAGATCAGATAAAGAGGCTGGTCCCTGTGCACGTCAATTGGCGTTGAACAAATTGACTTCGTGCGATAGGGACAGGAACGCGAAGTCCTGTTTATAATCTCGCGACCGTCCCCCCGCCACTGAACGCATGTATCCGCAATGACTGATCAAACCACCGTCCCGTTGGAAAGTTCGCCCATTCTGCAGGGTGAGCGAGTCGCCTTTACGGGCACTCTGGCGTCGATGACCCACCGGCAGGCGATGGATCTGGTGGAGCAGCACGGCGGGGCGTCGTCGCAGCATGTCAGCCATCAAACGACGCTGTTGGTTTTAGGAGAAGAAGGCTGGCCGCTGGAGGCGGACGGAAGGTTCTCTGTGAAGCTCGATCAAGCCCAGCAATTAATTGACAAAGGGGAGCCTGTTCGCATCGTTTCGGAATCCGAATGGCTGACGATGCTGAGCATTGAACCGCGCGAACGCCAGCAGCAGCAGCTATACACTCCTGCCATGCTCAGCCAACTGCTGGGGATCTCGGTTCACGAAATCCGGCGTTGGGAACGAGGGGGGCTGATCAAACCGGCGAAGAAGGTCTATCGCCTCCCCTACTTCGACTTCGAAGAAGTCACTGGTGCCCGTCGACTTTATGAATTGGTGCAGTCAGGAGTTACGTTCGGAGAACTGGCGGCGGGACTGGAACGCCTGCGGACAATATTGCCGAATATTGATCGGCCGCTCGCCCAGTTGGAGGTGCTCGCTCGCGGCAGCCATCTGGTCTATCGCGACCCTGCCGGGCTCGTCGAGCCGACGACTGGTCAGCGTGTTTTCGATTTTGAGCCGCAGGCCGAGTCCGATGAATCGTCCACGATTCCATTCCAATCGATAGCGGAAGTCGATGAAGGACAATCCGTTCCGGATCGGAAAGAGTGGACTGCCCGGGAGTGGTTTCAGGAAGGCTGCCATTTAGCCGACGACAACGAAGTCGATGCCGCAGTGGAGGCATTCCGGCTGGCCTTGATTGAAGACGCCACCAACCCTGCCTATCACTTCCATTTGGCGGATGTTCTTTACCGGCAAGGGTCTGCGGAAGCAGCGATCGAGCGGTATTACATGACCGTCGAACTCGATCACAACTATCTGGAGGCCTGGACCCAGCTTGGCTGTCTGCTCGATCAGGTTGGCAGAGTGCGAGCTTCCCAGGAATCGTTCCGCATTGCGATCGATTTACACCCTGAATATCCAGACGCCCATTTTCACTTGGCTGAACTGCTGGAACGAATGAGTCTGCGTGATGAAGCCGCGGAACACTGGCGGTGCTACTTGAAATACGACCAGCGCGGCCCTTGGGCTGAATTGGCACGCCAGCGATTAGATCTGGCGGCAAATTCTGATCCGCAAGTTGATTCTACAGAATAGATTGCAACATTTAATTGAAGCGCCGATAGCCTGTCTGGCAACCGCAATTTGATGCTTAACACCGTGCCTAACTTGCATGATTAGTGGCTTCCGGTATACTTGCCCCTTCCGAAAAATCTTTCGCGGATATCGTTGACTGCGGTCTGATGTCTGTGCCCTGTCAGAAGTTTATTGTTTGCAGAGGGTTGTGTCATGGGTGCCGAGTGTGCCATCTGTGGTAAGAAGCCGGTTAAGGGAAACCAAAAGGTCGAACGCGGTAAGCCCAAGTACTTAGGTGGAAACGGCCGCAAGACGACTGGTATTTGCCGCCGTTGGTATCGCCCTAACCTGCAATCCCTGCGTATGCAAGTTGGCGAAACTTCCCAGCGAGTCAAGGTTTGCGTTCAGTGCGTTCGCACGGGCCTCGTTGTGAAGCGAGTCGTTCGCAAGCCATTCACGATTGACGAGAAGAGCTCAAGCTAGTCGTCGATTTCGACTGCCACAGCGCCATCTCTGGATGGCGTTTTTGATTGCGCAGGCTTCGCTATGCAGTTGTCGCACGAGCACGTTCGTAAGGTCGCTGCCCTCGCCCGTCTCAAAGTGACGGATGCCGAGGTGGAATCGCTGCTTGGTGACCTCACAGCCATCCTCGACTATGTTGGCGTCTTGAATGATGTCGACACCACTGGCGTGCAGCCCATGGTTCATGCGGTCGAACTGCATGACGTACTTCGCCAAGACACTGTGGCCGCATCACTGCCACGTCCGGAAGCTCTGGATAACGCTCCCCGTTCGGATGGTGAGTACTTCCTGGTGCCGACGATTATCGAAGGCTGACCTGCCGCTCTGACTCTTCGCCCCATTCAGGTGCGACCGGCGACAGCGGAACTGATGCAGATTGCGAACCACGCGGCTGACTGGTTGTCATGATCTGTGTGTTCATGCGGCTCCGCGCTGTTGAGTGCAACCGTCCGTTTTGCCGGATAGAATGCCGCGTCTCATATTGATGCCGCCCTAATTCATTGTGGCCCAAGAGGTCTTCCGTGCTCTCTCCGATTGCTTCCCTGTCCCTCTCCACGCTGATTGAAAAACTGCAGTCAGCGGAGCTTCGAAGTGTTGATTTGACGACGGCCTTTATGGATTCCATCGCCGATCACGATGCCAGGCTTGGGGCGTTTGTGCATCTGGATCGTGATGTCGCCTTGCAGCAGGCTGCCGATGTCGATGCGAAACGAGATGCCGGCGAATCGCAAGGCCCGTTGGCGGGGATCCCTGTCGCTGTCAAAGATGTTCTGTGCATGAAGGGCCAGCCTGCGACGTGCGCGAGTCGAATGTTGAAGGGCTTTGTTCCTCCTTACGACGCGACCGTGATTGCAAAGTTGAAGCAGGCCGGCGCTGTGGTGATCGGCCGGACCAACATGGACGAGTTCGCGATGGGCTCGTCCGGCGAAAATTCCGCTTTCCATCCGACGCGAAACCCATGGGATACCGAGCGTATTCCAGGTGGTTCCAGCAGTGGCTCGGCGGTTGCTGTCGCAGCCCGGATGGCCCCTCTTTCACTTGGCAGCGATACTGGCGGTTCCATTCGCCAGCCCGCTGGCTTGTGTGGCATCGTCGGGATGAAGCCGACCTACGGCCGGGTATCACGATATGGACTGATCGCCTATGCCAGTTCGCTCGATCAAGTCGGCCCATTCGCGACCGATGTGACCGGAGCGGCATTATTGCTCGAAGCGATTGCCGGTCATGATCCGCTCGATTCGACCAGCGTCAACAAGCCGGTTCCTGAATACAGCAAGACCGTCGATCACCCGCTGGCAGGTCTGAAGATCGGAGTGCCTGTCGAACACTTTGCAGAGGGACTGGCCCCCGATGTCGAGAAGGCCGTTCGCGCCGCATTGGAAGTCTACAAGTCGCTCGGAGCGGAATTGAAAGAGGTGCATCTGCCCCATTCAAAGTATGCGGTGGCCACCTACTATTTGATCGCCACTTCCGAAGCCTCCAGCAATCTTGCTCGTTACGATGGCGTGCACTATGGGCATCGGGCCGAGAAGTTCGACAGTCTGGGTGAGATGTACGAAGCGAGCCGTGGCGAGGGTTTCGGCGACGAAGTGAAACGCCGCATCATGCTAGGCGTGTTTGCGCTGTCGGCGGGATATGCGGACAAGTACTACACAAAGGCTCTTCAAGTGCGGCGGCTGATTCGCGGCGACTTTGACTCGGCATTCCGTGAAGTCGATGTGATCGCCGGTCCGGTAACGCCCACAGCGGCATTCAAGCTGGGGGAAAAGACCAGCGATCCGTTGTCGATGTACTTGTCCGACATCTACACAATCAGCGCGAACCTAGCGGGCTTGCCGGGGATGTCAATTCCCTGCGGATTCACCGCAGAAGGCTTGCCGATTGGATTGCAGTTGCAGGCCGCTCCTTTTGAAGAAGAGCGTCTGTTCCGTGCGGCCCGAATGTATGAGCGGGAAACGGACTGGCATACCCGGTTGCCGCCAATGGCACATTAGACAAGAAGCCCAATCCTCTTTGGCCGTTCAATGAAGTTGAGGAGTCCGTTTGCATGTCTTATGACGTGATCATCGGTTTGGAAGTCCATGTGCAGTTGCAGACGCAAACCAAGATTTTTTGCGGTTGCTCGACGATGTTCAATCCAGATCATCCCAACGTGCAAACCTGCCCTGTTTGTCTGGGATTGCCGGGAGCGTTGCCGGTCTTGAATGGCCACGGATTTCGCCTGGCGGTCAAGACGGCACTCGGGCTGAACTGCCAGATCGCGCCGTACACGAAGTGGGATCGCAAACAGTACTTCTATCCCGATCTGCCCAAGGGCTATCAGATCAGCCAGTTCGATCTTCCCTTCAGTCATGACGGTCATGTCGATGTTGAAATTGCTGCCGACGCGAAGTCCGGAAAAGCGGCGTCATCTCGACGAGTCCGCATCCTGCGCGCCCATATGGAGGAAGACGCCGGGAAGAACATGCACGATGAATCGGGGCATGGCCGCGACAGCAAAGTCGATCTGAATCGCGCGGGTACGCCACTCGTCGAGATCGTCACTGAGCCCGATCTGAGATCGTCAGAAGAGGCTCGTCGGTTTCTCGAAGAGTTGAAATTGTTGCTCACATATCTCGATGTCTCCGACTGCAATATGCAGGAAGGTAGCCTGCGCTGCGACGCTAACGTCAACCTGCATGTGCATCAGCCTGATGGTTCGAAGGTTGCAACGCCGATTGTCGAAGTGAAGAACCTGAACAGCTTTCGCTTTACCGAGCAGGCGATTGAGCACGAAATTGCTCGCCAGTGGAAGTGGTTCCAAGAGACAGGCATCAAGCTCGGCGACAAGGGGGGCTACAAGTCAACTCGCGGCTACAATCCAGATCGCGGCGAGACCTATATCCTGCGTGAGAAGGAAGAGGCGGCCGACTATCGCTATTTTCCGGACCCCGACCTGGTGCCGGTCTTGATGAGCGAGTCACAAGTCGCCGAGATCCGCAGAGAAATGCCCGAGGCCCCTGCCCTGCGGCGAACACGATTTGAATCGGAGTACCAGCTTACCGGCTACGACGCGGCGGTAATCATCGATCAAGGCCGAGAGTTTGCCGATTACTTCGAGGGTGTTGTCAAATCTTGCAAAGACGGAAAGCAAGCGGCGAACTGGATCACTCAGGATGTGTTGCGTGAGATCAAGCAGCGCGAACAAACGATTGCCGAATTCGCAGTTCGTCCCGAAGTGTTGGGAGCCTTGCTCGACCGGATCAATCAGAAACAGATTACGATTAAGTCCGCTCGCGAGGTTTTTGGCGAACTGTTGTCTGAATCGGACGAGCAGTCCGCTGCTCCCTCTGTTAGTCGCATCGACGAGATCGTCGCCGCGAAGGGGCTCGGGATTGTAGAAGATGCGGGGGCAATTGACGCCGCAATTGCCGCAGTCTTGGGGCGGAGCGCGAAAGCCATCGCGGACTTCAGAGGAGGCAATGAAAAGGCAATTGGTGCGCTGATCGGCCAGGTCATGAAAGCCGTCAAAGGGGCCGATCCGCAAACCGTGAAGGAAAAAATCATCGCCGCGATGTCGCAGTTATAGGCGACGTAAATTGCCTATCTGTAATTGTTTGCGACACTGTCTCCAGTCTGTCATTCTCGTTGGCGAGAATTTTTGACAATTTACACAACGGTTGTTGTCAAAAAGATGGTGCGGGGTAGAATCGAAATTAGTGACGATCTCGATTCCACTAGGTTTTGGCCCTATGAAGGTTTCCGTTGAGCAAGGCGATGAGCAGTTTCTGCAGCAGCTTCACCAAGCTGGTAGCGGGACGGTTCAGGATCTTTGCCAGGCAACTGGAGTGACGGCCACAGCGATTCGACATCGCATAAGTCGTTTGCAGGCTTCCGGTTTAATTGAGCGCCAGACCGTCCGCGCCGGTCGGGGTCGCCCCCATTACACCTATCATGTGACGGACGCTGGTCGCCAACAACTGGGCGATAACTACGCCGAGCTCGCCCTGCTCTTGTGGGATGAACTCCGCGGAATCGAAGAGACGGCTGTTCGCGAACGCGTGACGAACCGAATTCGTCAGGCTTTGGTCAGTCGGTATGGCGTTGGAGTCGTGGGTGATTCGCTGGCCAGTCGGGTCGATCAGCTGTGTCACAGCTTGTCGGGGCATGGTTTTCGAGTGGAAGTCGATGCTGTTGGCGAGATGCCGGTGCTTCGCGAAACGAATTGCCCTTACCAGGAGTTGGCTCAACGGGATTCGGGGATCTGTGAACTAGAGCAACAGGTTTTTGAGCAGGTGCTGGGCACGCCGCTAAAGCTGGCGTCCTGCTGCCGCGATGGTCATGCCTGCTGTGAGTTTCATCCCGTTCCGGCGGGATGAGTGAAGTGATTTACTGAAAAGTAGTTTAGGAAATACGGGCGTTGGGTTTGCGATTGCGGGTTGAGGTGAATCGGTGTGTTGAAGCTGGTAAAGTAAAGGCTCAGTCGCGGCGCCGCGAAGAAACAATCAGCGAACTGTAGTAACGGATGGAACGAGCATGACCACCTGGATTGAAGGTCGGTTTGAAGAGAATGTGATCACGACGTCACTCGAACAGGCGATGAACTGGGCACGACAGTCCAGCATCTGGCCGATGACATTCGGGTTGGCGTGCTGTGCGATCGAGATGATGGCCGCGGGTGCCAGCCGTTACGATATGGATCGTTTCGGGGCTGGTGCTTTCCGCGCGACTCCTCGTCAAGCAGACCTGATGATTGTTGCTGGCACGGTGACCTACAAGATGGCCAGCCGCGTCCGACGTTTGTACGAACAAATGCCGGACCCCAAGTACGTGATCGCCATGGGTGCCTGCACCGTCGGTGGCGGTCCTTACTTCAAGTATGGCTATCACGTTGTGAAGGGTGTCGACCTGGTCGTCCCTGTTGATGTGTATGTCCCCGGGTGCCCTCCGCGACCAGAAGCACTGCTCGAAGGTTTGATGCGAATCCAGGACAAGATCAAGGCGAAGAAGATCACTCGCGGTCAGGAAGTGATGCCCGTTCCGCATCACACCGGCCGAGTCGGATTGCCCTTGTCGTTGTCTCTGGCCGAGTTGGTTTAATTTGGTGTGCGGGATGGCCCGTCGAAATCGTTCCGAAATGTAAGTCGAGAGCCAGGTGAATCCTGGTTCTCAAGTGAGGCCGAATGTCGAGCTTGCTGAAGATTACTGACCTGCATGTCGCCGTGGATGAAAAGCCCATTCTGAAGGGAGTCAGTCTGGAACTGCGTCAGGGCGAAGTTCACGCCTTGATGGGACCAAACGGTTCCGGCAAAAGCACTCTGGCGTACACGCTGGTAGGGCATCCGAAGTACGAAATCACGTCCGGCACTATTGAAATCGACGGCACGAATATCAATGAGCTAGATCCCTGCGAACGAGCCCGTCTGGGTTTGTTCCTGGCATTCCAGTACCCCGTCACGATTCCCGGTGTGAAGGTGGCTGACTTTCTGCGTCACGCTGTCACCAACATTCGTAATCCTGAGCGTAAAGAAGGCGAAGGCCTGATTCCGATGCGTGAGTTCCGCAAGGAACTGAAAGAACGCATGGAAGAACTCGGCATGGATCTCGAATTCGCTCGCCGCTACCTGAACGAAGGTTTCTCAGGTGGTGAAAAGAAGCGAATGGAAATTCTGCAACTGGCGATGTTGCAGCCGAAGTTCGCCCTGCTCGACGAAACAGACAGCGGGCTCGACAGCGATGCCGTGCGAGTCGTCAGCGAAGGATTGAAGAAGCTCTCGGGTCCACAAATGGGCTCGCTGATCATTACTCACCACGAACGATTGCTCGAATACAACGTTCCGCAGTTCACCCACGTCATGCTGGCGGGGAAGATTGTGGAGACCGGCAACGCAGAACTCGCTCACGAACTGCACAATCACGGATACGCAGCGATTCGCGAACGTCATCCTGCCGAAGCCGCTGAAGAGCAAGAACGACAGGCGAAAGCCCAGACTGCGAACGCCGGATTCTGATCGATCGACGACTTGGCAATGCTTTGCATTGTCTTGCTGAAGCTAGTTTGAAGTGCCTGGAATATCCTGCGATACGCTGCAGGAGGAGATAACGAATCATGAGTACTGATACACCTGTTCTCGAAGCCCAGATTGGTGGCGGCGATTATCAGTTTGGTTTCCATGACCCCACTGATAAGTACGTCTTCCAAAGCCGTAAAGGGATTGATCGGCAGATCGTTCAACAGATCTCGGAGATGAAGAACGAGCCGGCCTGGATGCGGGAATTCCGGTTGGAAGCGCTGGATATCTTCTTCCAGAAGCCGATGCCGACATGGGGCGGCGATATGTCCGGCCTCAATTTCCAGGACATCTATTACTACGTGAAGGCCTCGGCTGGTCAGGAAAAGAGCTGGGACGACGTTCCGGAAGACATCCGCAAGACGTACGACCGACTGGGCATTCCTCAAGCTGAGAAGCAATACCTGGCCGGAGTGAAGGCGCAGTACGAATCTGAAGTCGTTTACGGCAGCCTGCAGGAAGACCTCGCCAAGCAGGGCGTGCTGTTCACCGACACCGATTCCGCGGTGCGTGACCACCCAGATCTGGTTCGCGAGTACTTCGGAACCGTCATCCCTTCAGCGGACAACAAGTTCGCCGCGCTGAATTCGGCCGTCTGGTCGGGTGGTTCGTTCATCTACGTTCCTCCTGGCGTCAAGATCGAATTCCCGTTGCAGGCTTACTTCCGTATTAACACCCAGAACATGGGTCAGTTCGAACGAACGCTGATCATCGTCGATGAAGGTGCTTCGGTGCATTATGTCGAAGGCTGTACGGCCCCGACCTATAGCAGCGACAGCCTGCACTCGGCCGTCGTCGAAATCCTGGTCAAGCGTGGCGGCCGCTGCCGTTACACGACGATCCAGAACTGGTCGAACAATGTCTACAACCTGGTGACCAAGCGAGCCAAAGCCTACGGCGATTCGCTGATGGAATGGGTCGACGGGAACCTCGGTTCCAAGCTCACGATGAAGTACCCTGCCATCTACTTGATGGAGCCGGGTGCTCGTGGCGAAACACTGTCGATCGCTTTCGCGGGCAAAGGCCAGCATCAGGATGCCGGAGCGAAGATGGTTCACTGTGCTCCGCACACATCGAGCCGTGTGATCTCCAAGAGTATCTCGAAGGATGGCGGCCGGGCCAGCTATCGTGGTCTGGTGAAAGCCACTCACGATGCTCATCACTGTAAGAGCAACGTTGTCTGCGACGCGCTGATCCTCGATCCGCACAGCCGCAGCGACACTTACCCGTACATCGAAGTCAATCAAGACAACCTGACGATCGAGCACGAAGCGTCAGTGTCGAAGATTGCCGAAGAGCAGTTGCTGTACTTGATGAGTCGCGGGATGACCGAAGCGGAAGCCTCGGCGATGATTGTCACCGGCTTCATCGAGCCACTCGTGAAAGAGTTGCCGATGGAATACGCCGTGGAAATGAACCGTTTGATCGAATTGCAGATGGAAGGCAGCGTCGGATAAGGATCCGGCGGGCAACCAGCGAGTCGTGGTTGTGCGATTGTCATCTTGGATCTTGGCCGCAGCGATTTCGTAGCTCGCGGCTTGGATCCCTGCCTTTTCGTATGACCAACTAAATGATTGAGACATGTCAGCCACTTTGACCCCCGCCGCTCAGCAAACTGCGTTCGACGCAGCCTCGTTCGAAAAGTTTTTGGCAACCCGAACGGAACCCGTTTGGGCCACAGAACTACGCCGTAACGCATTTGAAGCTTATCGTGAATCGCTGCTCTCGGAACTCGATCCCGAAGAGTGGAAGCGAGTCGACATCCGCGCGTTTCGTCCAGAAAAGTTTTCGATTCCCGCGGCGTCAGCATCGACGCATGCCTTGGAAACTCTGCTCGCGGATCGTGCCGAGTTTGCCGGTGTGGTTTCGCATCTGGACGGAGCCTGTACTCGCACGACGCTGTCGGAGAAGTGGGCTCAAAAAGGGGTCTTGTTCGGCAATCTGAGCGACCTGATTCAAACGCATGGCGACGTGTTGCGGCCGCATCTGATGACACGCGGGGTGAAGCCAGACAGCGATCGCTTTTCTGCCTGGCATGCGGCGTTCTGGACCGGTGGAACCGTGCTTTACGTTCCGCGTAACGTCGAAGTCAACGAGCCGCTTTACAGTTTGATCGGACTGGCTGCTGAAGCCGCCGCCGATTTCACACACACGCTGATCATTCTCGAAGAAGGTGCGAGCGCCACGCTGCTCGAAGAGACCACGTCCGCCTCTTCAACCGCAACCGGACTGCATGTCGGTGCTGTGGAGTTGCTGCTGGCTCGTCAGTCGAACCTGCGATATGTCCAGTTGCAGAACTGGAACGACAAGGTCTGGCACTTTGCTCATCAAGTTGGCCGGGTCGAAGCGGATGCCTCGCTGCAATGGACCGTGGGTGGTTTGGGAGCCAAGTTGGCTCACATTCATCAAGACGTGTTCCTCGATGGCCGCGGTGCTGAAGCGGAAGTCAACGGCGTCACCTTCGCCACCGATCGGCAAGTCATTTCGTACTACACGCAACAGACGCACAACGCTCCGAACACACGCAGCGATCTGCTGTATAAGGACGTTGTTCGGGACAAAGCACGAGTGATCTGGCGCGGTATGATCAAGGTTGCCAAAGACGCTCAGAAGACCGACGGCTATCAGCGAAACGACGGCTTGATCATGAGCGACACCTGTCGTGTTGACGCGATCCCGGGTCTGGAGATCGAAGCTGATGACGTGCGATGTACTCACGGGGCGACCTGTGGTCGTGTCGATGAAGAGCAACTGTTCTATTGCATGTGCCGCGGTCTGAGTCGGTCGGAAGCGATGCACATGATCGTGCAGGGCTTCTTCCAACGTGTTTACGATCGAATCCCTGTCGAAATCGTGCGAGAAACGTTGGGGCACGCAGTCGAGCGAAAGTTGGGAATTTTCGGATAATTGGCCGACGGGTCATCACAGCAAGTCAGTCCCCTGCCCTGAAAGCTCATGGTCGGGAAATCAATTGCGTCACCACGGGTCACACACTTTCATGTCCGAATTTGAACGAGTCGCCTCTGTCAGTGAAATTGCCCCCGGTGGCCGATTGTCGATTCTGGTCGACGATCTTCCGTCGCTGCTGGTGCGGGTTGGTGACGAATACTTCGCTGTTGAAGACGTTTGCTCGCATGACGGCCAACCACTGACAAATGGTGCGCTGAAGGATTGCTCGATCGCTTGTCCGAGACATGGTGCCCGATTCGATCTACGCACCGGTCAGCCACTCTGTATGCCCGCAACCGAACCGATCTCGACGTTTGAAGTCGAAGTTCGGGACGGTGAAATCTACGCGAGACCACGATCATGACTGAAGAAACAACAACTGCCACGACTGAAGCTCCCCCCGTCACCACGACAACGGCACCTGCTCCCGCGGCAACTACTGCTCACGGATGCTGTTCAGATGGTGCTGCCCATGTCATGCCTATGGCCAGTGCCCTGCCAGTCGCGAGTGATTGCTGTTCCTCGAGTACCGAATGCTCGCAGGAAGGTCAGCCCGCTGTAGAAGAAGGGCCGCCAGTTGATGACGGCGCTCTGATCGACGCATTGCGGGAAGTCATCGATCCCGAACTGATGATTAACATCGTCGATCTGGGGTTGGTCTATTCGATCAACCATACCGATCGCAAAGTGAACGTTGAAATGACGCTCACCAGCCCCGCATGTCCCGCCGGGCCGCAGATCATCATGCAGTCGAAGCTGGCTCTCGAAAAGCTGAATGGCATCGATGTGGCCGAGATTAAACTAACGATGTCGCCACCATGGACGCCCGCTCGGATGACGGATGAAGCCCGCGATCAATTGGGAATTTTCTAAGATTGCCCACCGACATGACGCCTTCCCTAACGGCCGCCATATTTCTGGCGGCCGTTTTTTCGTTGGTCTATCGGCTTCTTTGCTGCCAAATCTCGTTGGGGTGCACGCTGCCTTCGGTTCTCCGCAGGCGGATCACATGACATGACAACATATTAAGGTTTGGTAACCCTGTAGTTGGCTCCGTAAGAAAACGTTATCCTCAAGTTATTAAACGTCTTCTTACATCAATTCAGGCCAGTCATGGCTGATATTTTTCCGATCGGCGATCCGCCGTGGCGGAAAAGGCGCTCAATATCCCGGGTTCGATGAGGAATTTATTTCAATGGACATCGAGTTAATCGGCCGGTCACTCAGGGATAACTTGTTGACTCCGATTCCCATGTGCTTTGCACTGGGGATCTTCTCCAAGCTGATTCACGGCGGCATCAAAATTCCGAAGGAATTTTATTACGCGATTTCGATTTACCTGCTGATGTCGATCGGGATCATCGGCGGACACGAACTGGCCCATGAATACCAGGCTCACGGTGTCACCACCATCTGGAAGCCCGCGCTGATGACATTGCTGCTGGGCTGTCTGACACCGCTGTCTGCATATGCCGTTCTGCGGTACATCGGCAAGCTATCGATTGCCGACGCAGCAGGTATTGCAGCACACTACGGATCGACTTCGGCAGTCACATTTATCGTTGCGAACGATTACGTCGGCAACCAGAATGTCGCCGTCGATGCTTACCTGCCGACACTGGTCACAATTCTCGAATGCCCCGGTATCGCCATCGCTCTGATCATCGGAGCGGTTGGCATGAGCATGCAGAAGAGAGCCGAATCGACTGCGAGGTCGAACGGACTGGACGACGACGACGAACATAAGGGCAAGTTGTGGGAAGCTCTGCACGAAGTGCTGACGGGGCAATCCCTGATGCTGATGGTGGGCCTGTTGGTGATCGGCTTCATCTCGACCCTCGTGATGCCTGCCGACAAATTCCAAGTCTTCGAACAGTTCTTCTACAATAAGAACATGATCTTCCGCGGGGCGCTCTGCATCTTCCTGCTGGAGATGGGACTGGTCACTGGGGAACGCCTGGGTGACCTATTGAAAGTGGGTCCGTTCCTGGTCGCGTTCGGCATCATCATGCCACTGATCCACGGTTTCGTCGGTTGCTATCTGGGAAAGATGGCTGGCATGAGTCTGGGTGGCTGTGCCGTGCTGGGAGCGATTGTTTCCAGTGCGTCTTACATCGCAGCTCCCCCTGCTGTTCGTCTGACCCTACCCGAGGCTAACCCAACGCTATCCATGACTGCCGCACTCGGAATTACCTTCCCATTTAATATTGCGATCGGGATCCCCATTTACTTCTGGATGGCCCAAATGGTGGGTGCTCCGATGGTCGCGAAAGAGGCCAAGCCTCCCTCCTTGATGGTTCCGGCTGTCAGTAAGCCAGCAGCCGACAAGGCCGGCGAAGCCAAGCCAGTCGAAGCAAAGCACTAAGAATCAGTGGCGTGCGAGGAGTGTCTTTTCCTTGAAGTTGACGTGCTGCGGCCTAACGAAATGATTCATGAGAGTTGGCAGGCAGCAGTAGTTCGGCACCAGACTTAAAAGAAGGGCTATCCTATGCAATTGCATACGCTGAAAAAGGTAACCATTGTCACCGAAGATTCATTGAAAAATGAGCTCAAACGGAAGATCTGCGAACTGGGTGCTTCGGGCTTCACGTGCCGCGAAGTCCAGGGATATGGATCTCGCGGAGCTCGAAGCGACGCATTCGCCAGCAATGTTGAATTTGAAGTCATTTGCCCGGAAGCGGTTGCTCACGCGATCCTGACCTTTGTGTCGCACCACTACTTCGAGCAGTACGCCTGCATTGCCTGGTTGAGTGATGTCCAAGTCGTTCGCGGTGCCCGCTACGCCGAACCCGTGGGGACCACTCCGTGATCGTCGCGTTTGCGGTTTTTCGGCCGCTCAACGACTAAAACCATGAAATGGTGTTACTCGAGTCATTGCACTTGGGTAACACCATTTTTTGTTCTCCGGCTGGTAGGTTGATCCACCTTCCCTAACGCCTTCGCGAAGCTTAACCTGAATCGTCGATCGATTACCCGATGGGGTCACCACTCGCGCACATTGCCGCGACCCTCGACCAAATCGATTTGACATCAGTCCCCTAAGTCTTATGTCCCATTGAAATAGGACTGAGTGACTTAGAGGACTTCTGTTTGTTGCGAAAGGCGCTTCGACATGTTCAATCGGATCCTGGGAATCATTGTCGTTGTCTTCGCGCTCGTGGGCGTACTTGTTTACAGCCAGCATCGCCAGGAACCGTTGCATGTTTCCGGCTTTGTCGAGGCCCACGAGATTCGCACCGGATCGCGAGTGGGCGGAAGGGTCCACCGCGTGGCGGTTGACGAAGGCCAAGCGGTTCGTGCCGGCGATGTTATGGTGGAGCTTGAGCCGTTTCAATTTCGCGAACTTTTGGCGCAGGCCGCAGCCCAGTTGGCGGAAGCAACGGCAACTCGCGACAAGGTGAAGACCGGCTTCCGGGAGGAAGAGATCGCTCAGGCGAAAGCTCACTATGACCAACTGGCCGCGAACGTCGAACTGTTGGTGAACGGGCCGCGAACTGAAGACATCTCGGCGGCTCAGTCCCAGTTTGAACTCGCCGAAGCCCAATTTGCCTTGTCGAAACTCAAGCACGGTCGCACGGAAGAGCTTTTTGCCAAGAAGACGACGACGCAAGAGGATATGGATCAGGCGAATACCGAGTTGCGAGTTGCCAAGTCGACAATGGAATCGCAACGCGAGGCCCTGGCCAAGCTAAAAAATGGGACGCGCCCTGAAGAGTTGGCGCAAGCTCGCGCGGAAATGGAGGAGGCGAAGCAACTCTGGCTGCTGAGAAAAAACGGTTCGCGGGTGGAAGAGATCGCTGCGGCTGAAGCAGCCGTCCAATCGGCTGATGCTGGCAAACGGGCCATTGAGCGACAACTGGATGAACTTGTGATCAAGGCCCCTGTCGACGGGACGATTGAAGCGGTGGATCTGCGTCCAGGCGATCTGGTGGGTGCGAATACCGCTGTCATTTCGGTGATGGACACCTCACAACTTTGGGTTCGTGCTTACGTCCCTGAAAATCGGATGGCATTGAAGATTGGTGACCCCGTCGAAGTCTCGGTCGATAGTATTCCGGGCGAGCGGTTCGCGGCCAAGATCACCTTCCTGTCGCGTCAGGCCGAATTCACTCCTGGAAACGTGCAGACTCCAGAAGAGCGTTCGAAGCAGGTCTTCCGGATCAAAGTCACCCTGGAAGCGGGTCAAGACAAGTTGCGTCCCGGCATGGACGCGGATGTGTGGCTGAAGGGCAAATGAGAGTTCCACGAAATCGACTTCTTTCCAGAATTGCATCGGTTGAAGGGGACTCGGCATGACGGAGCCAGTCATTGATGTACGACATCTCACTCGTCGATTCGGTACACTCACCGCTGTGAGTGATGTCAGTTTTCAAGTCCAGAAGGGGGCGATCTTCGGTCTGCTGGGCCCAAACGGCAGCGGCAAGTCGACGATCATTCGCATGCTGTGCGGCGTCCTCGAACCTTCTGAGGGCACTGCCAGTGTGCTGGGCTATGATGTCTCGCATCAGGCCGAAGCGATCAAGCGACGCATCGGTTACATGTCACAAAAGTTCAGCCTGTATAGCGACCTGAGCGTCCGTGAGAACATTGAGTTCTACGGTCGGATCTACGGGTTGTCCGCAAGTCGTCTGGCGGAGAGATCCCAGGCTGTTCAGGAACTCACCGGGATTCACGACCGCCTGGACCAGTTGGCCGGGACGTTGTCCGGCGGTTGGAAGCAACGGCTGGCGTTGGCCTGCGCTTTGATCCACGAACCAGATGTCCTGTTCCTTGATGAGCCGACGGCGGGGATCGATCCCGTCGCCCGCCGCGACTTGTGGGATCTGTTGTTTGAACTCTCGGGCCGCGGAGTCACTCTGTTCGTCACCACGCACTATATGGACGAAGCCGAGCGGTGTTCGGATGTCGGCTACATCTATCTTTCGAAGTTGATCGTTTGTGGCAAGCCGGCAGAATTGAAACGACGCCCCGAAGTGACGCCCGCTGGAATGCGGCGATTTGAACTGGAGATTGCCGCCCCGACGGAAGTATTAACGAAGCTGCGACACGTCGAGGGAGTGGCCGACGCAACCTTGTTCGGTCAAACCATTCATGTGTTGGCCTCGGACGAACTCTCGGAAACGAAGATGCTTGAAGAGTTGCAGATCGAGCCAGAGAACGCTCATCTGCGGCCGATCGAACCGACACTCGAAGATGTTTTCGTCACGCTAACTCGCGCGGCTGAGAGCAAACGCGACCCTGATGTAGAGGCAACTGCTCCTTCATCACCGGTGAAGTCGACAGGCGATCCCAATGATGAGCCAGTGATCACGACGGCTGAGAGCGGTACGCCCGCCCCTCCCTCTTCCAACAAGCCTCCCGCCGAATCGGGCGGATCGACTCGTGGTTTTACCGCGATGCTACTGAAAGAATTCTCACACGTGCGCCGGCAGCCCGCCACAATCATATTCATGCTGGTGGTTCCTGTACTGCAAACCATCATTTTTGGTTACGCGATTCAGCAAGAGATCGAAAACATCCCCACCGTCGTCTTCGATCTGGATGGACGTCAGGCATCTCGCCAATTGATCGATAGCTTTCGCAACACACGCACATTTGCGATCACCGACCGAGTGTCGGACGATGAATCATTCCGCCGTGCTCTGGTTTCAGGCCGAGCCAAAGTCGGCGTGCGGATTCCACCGGATTATTCGGACCGACTGCTGCGGGGCGAACAGGTCTCGGTCCAAGTTCTAATCGACGGCAGCGATTCTCAAGTCGCCAATACGGCACTTCAAGCGTCGCAACTGCTGGGAGTCTCGTTGTCGTTTGGAATCGCTCGCCCTTTTGCGGAATCACTGCCGGCCGTCCCGTCGCGCGATCCCAAGGGGCATGTGGCGATGCCAATCGAGGTCCGAGCTCGATTGCTGTACAACCCCGATTTGCAGAGTTCCCACTTCTTCGTTCCGGGTCTGGTGGGGATCATCCTGCAACTGGTGACGCTCTTCCTGACATCGTTTGCGATTGTGCGCGAGCGAGAATTGGGAACGCTCGAACAACTGTTTGTCACTCCAGTAGGTCGCGCGGGTCTGTTATTGGGCAAACTCGTTCCCTATGCGGTGATCGGCATCCTGGAGATGTTGATCGTGTTAACCGTGATGGTGTACCTGTTCGGAATTCCAATCCATGGCAGCCTGGCCCTGCTGATGGCACTGTCATCGCTATTCATTGTCTGCGCACTCGCATTGGGACTGCTTGTTTCCACGTTGGCGAAGACTCAACTGGAAGCGATGCAGTTCGCCTTTCTACTCATGTTGCCGACAGTCTTGTTGTCGGGATTCATGTTTCCGCGCAGTGAGATGCCGTTTCCCATTTATCTGGCATCATTCGCCATTCCAGCAACGTACTTTCTGGAAATCCTGCGCGGCATCATTTTGCGTGGGGCCGACTTCTTCGACCTGATCCCTCAAGTGGTGGGATTGTCGGTCTGTTGCGTAGTGGTGCTCGCGCTGAGCCTCGCGCGATTCCGGAAGCAATTGGCCTGATCGCGGCTTCGGGCTGCGAGTGTAATACGTCCTCCCATGCTTGCGAAGAGTTAACCTTGCTAGCTAATTGCGAGTCATATGGACAGCACGTATCCATGCGGTATCGGCACGCGATTGGATGGGACGAATCTAATTCACGTGTGAAAGTAATTTAGCCTGTGAGATTAAAAACTGGCTATTTTGAGGCAGTTACGTTTTATTCATGAATGATTCAAAGGACAGAGGTTTCGACCGATTCGCACGTCACGTTTTAAAGCGTACGGACGGCCTCATTACGACCCCAAGTCTTCAGCCTCTTGGAGTTTAACGTTCAGTGGCCTTTGCTTTTTACGGGGTGGTTTAGCGAAACGAATCGTATGTATGATCAGACGCCAAAGGCCAAGAGCAGATGATCATTGCAGGTGAGTGGGGCCTCTGGCATTCAGATTGCGTCCGGGCAAGAAGGTAGCCAGGTGGTCTCGGGCCTTAGAGTAGTGCAGCGCAGCCATGTTTAACAATTTGATTCTTAAGCTCGCTGCCCCGGTAATTTTGACCAGTGTGATGCTGGTCGTTCTGGGCGTTGTTGCGGCTTGGAATATTGAGCGCCAGCAGAACGTCAGTTCGGATCTGATTCAAAAAGAAGTACACGGGATGATCGCGGCACAGGATCTTTGCAGCGATCTGCGCGAGATCCGTTACGCACTCCATCAGTATCGTCATGACGGAGTCAAACGACATCTGGAAGTGATCGCTCGTCGCAGCAAGTTTGCGGCAGAACATCTGGAAGCCGCGAAAGGGCTGATTCGGCTTCCTCGCGAAGCGGAAGGTGTGTTGGCAATCGAAAAGAACTGGCGACAGTTTTCGAGCCTGTTTGTCGAGGTGCTGGCCGAACTGAGCCAGCAACCAGAAACCTCGCATCCCCCGTCCGACGGAAGCTCGGGGACCGACTTCGAAACATCAGTTCGGGAAGAGAAGCGACGGGTCGCTCAAACCGAACCGTTGTTGACGGCCATCAACCAAGTGCTCGTACCTGCCAAGGATTTTCTGGCGCTAGATCGCATCCTGGTCGACAAGACGAATGAATCGAACCGGCAAACGACCGATGCCATCCGGCAGGCCATGCTCTGGGTGGGGATCTGTGGAGGCATTGCGGGACTGGTCGGGGGGGTCGCGATCGCGCGCAGCATTGGACAATCGGTCGTACAACTGGATGTCAGCGTACGTGGGGCGGCGGACCGCCTGCAGGACGTCGTCGGGCCCGTGAAGATCTCGCAGCGCAATGGGTTTCGCGGGTTGGAAGCCGGCCTGCGACAACTGGAAGATCACATCTCGACAGTGGTCGAGCGGTTGCAGCAGCGCGAGCTCGAAGTCTTGCGAAGCGATCAACTGGCCGCGGTGGGGCAACTGGCGGCGGGCGTTGCTCATGAACTTCGCAATCCGCTGATGCCGATGAAAATGCTGGTGCAGGCGGCAGTGGAAAGGGCTGATGGCATCGGATTGTGTGGCCGACCGTTGCAAGTCGTAGAAACAGAGATCCTGCGGATGGAGAAATCCATTCAGGACTTTCTGGACTTTGCCCGGCCACCATCACTGGAGATCATTCGGTTCGACTTGCGAAATACGATCGAGCAAACGATCGATCTCGTTTCGAGTCGTGCCGACCAGCAGCAGGTCGAAATCTTCGAAGAAATTCCTAGTGAACCGGTCGTTTTGCAGGGAGACGCGGCGCAGATCAGGCAAGTGCTGTTGAATCTGCTACTCAACTCGATGGATGCCCTACGGGAAGGTGGCTTGATCGAACTGCGCGTCTCGTTCGATTCACCACCAATCGCCGATCGTCGGAATAGTCTTCCCATGGGGACCAGTTGGGTGGCGATTCACGTACGGGACTCGGGTGCCGGGCTTTCGAAGGAAGTCTTGGATCGTGTCTTCGAACCATTCATGAGCACGAAAGAGACGGGGACTGGTTTGGGGCTGTCAATCTGTCGACGAATTGTCGAAGCCCATCAGGGGATCATTCGCGCCGCGAATCATCCTGGTGGCGGCGCTTTGTTCTCGGTCTACCTGCCGGTCCCCCACTACCCTGTTAAGGAGATCGAGCGACTTTCTTTGGTTGCCGCCGATAGCTAACCGATCGCAAACTCATTTAACGACTCTCATCGCCGAACGATCGCGACGACTTGGATATGGAGTGACTAGGTGATTGAATCTCATGAAACGATTGCTACCGCGAATGGGACATACGGCTGGTCGAACATCTCGACCTTGCTGGTGATCGATGACGAGCCCAATATCGTCTTCTCGATCAAAGAGACGCTCTCGTCGTCACAGATTTCTGTGATCTCGGCCGCGACGGCTCGGGAGGGAATTGAACTCGTTCGTACGCGCCGTCCTGATGCCGCGATCATTGATGTGCGGCTTCCCGATCAGACGGGTTTGGAAGCGTACGACAAGATTCGTCTGATCGATCCCCGGATGCCAGTCATTATCATGACCGCATTCGCCAAAACGGATACCGCGATCGAAGCGATGTGCCGCGGTGCTTACGAATATCTTGTGAAACCCGTCGATTTTCGCAGACTTAAGGCGGTCGTTCACAAGGCGCTGGAACTCAGTCGCCTCAGCCGCATTCCTGCTCTCGTCGCTACCGAAGACTCTGACGATCTCTCGGCGGATCGGATTGTCGGCCATTCCCCAGCGATGCAAGAGGTTTACAAAAAGATCGGTCGTATCGCACCGCAGGAATCGACAGTCTTGATTCTGGGCGAGAGTGGCACTGGTAAAGAACTGGTGGCTCGGGCGATCTATCACTACAGCAGCCGCAATCAACAGCCGTTTCTGGCGATCAACTGCGCGGCACTGCCCGAGACGATTTTGGAAAGCGAACTGTTCGGCCACGAACGAGGGGCATTCACGGGCGCGGAACAGCGGCGAATCGGCAAGTTCGAACAGGTGAACGGTGGCACCATCTTCCTGGACGAAATTGGCGACATGAGTCCGGCCACACAAGCCAAAGCGTTGCGGCTCTTGCAAGAGCAACAGTTTGAGCGAATCGGTGGAAACTCTACCGTGAAGACCGATGTCCGGATTATTGCGGCGACAAATCGAGACCTCAGTCGCGATGTCGAAGAAGGCCGATTTCGTCAGGACTTGTTGTACCGTCTGAATGGGTTCACGATCCAGTTGCCGCCACTTCGCGATCGGCTTGAAGATATCCCTGCTCTGGTCGAGCACTTCGTCAAGGTCTTCAATCGACAGCTTGGCAAGCAGGTTAGGACGGTTGCTCCTGCCGTCCTGGAGAGCCTGTTGCTGCATCGCTGGCCGGGCAATGTTCGCGAGTTCCAAAGTGCGATCCGCTATGCCATGGTGCATGCCACAGGGGATGTCTTGATTCCGGAATACCTTCCCGATTCTTGTCTGCAGAAGTCGCACGCTTTCCCGAAGCCGATGGGCGACCAGCAACTGATCGGCCACGACGCATTGGCCAACGTCGGTCCCGATGAGCCTCTATATCCATTCGTCAAATTGATGGATTATGTGAAGCGTCTGCTGGCCGATGGAAAACCCGATGTTTATCGGCATATGATCCACGAAGTCGATCGGCACATGTTCTTCGAAGTGATGAAGCACTTCCGCGGAAACCAATTGCAAGCGGCTGAGCGACTGGGAATCTCGCGGATGACACTGCGATCCAAGTTGCGATCGCTGGGGATGATTCAAGATCGCAATCAGCCCTTGTCCGATGATGTGGAGCCCTAACCTGGATTATTCACGGCCCAATAGCTGCCCTCATTCCCGCGCAAACGGGGACGACGGTCGGGCCAGGCTCAGTCACGGCCGAACAGGTTGCGTCCAGGCTCGCTCGAATTCACCAACGGCTGAAGGGTTCGGGTGTTTTCTCGATGAGGTAATTCGAGCCCGCACGAATAACTCATCGCCAGTGAAATCGTAGCTGGCGGATATTCCGTCCACCGTTTTCAGCTTTGCGCCGACATCCTGGGAGTAGTTGCGAGTGACCGGTAGTTTGCGACCCATTTTGTCGCGAACAGGCTCGCTGTCGCGATTGAAATCTTTTTTCGTTCCGATGAAATCGATTTGATAGGTGGCATCGGGATCCGGCCGAACCGTCACACTTAGCGATGTGGACGTTGCCGACACCTCGTCCAGCGTGACACCTGACGAGGCGTAGAATCGGCCCGCTTCCATGCTGGCAATCAGTGCCTCGGGAGTCAGTTCGTCAGCCAGCACCATGACCCAACCGCGGCCCGGTTCGCTCGCGCGGCTTGGGATATGGTGATAGTTGTGGCCGTCATCGGTTCCCAATCCGTACAGCAACGGCAGATCGAATTCACCCAGCCGCATCGAATTGATGATGTCCCAGATCCGTTCCGTGGATGTATGCAGGAAATCGCCGCCGTTGTGGACGCCTGGATGTCCGTTGTAGACCTCGAAGAAGTTTTCGCCGCGCACTCGCATCAAATCTTCAGCGGCCACTCCCCACCCAAAGTTGGGATGATTCAGGTGGACAATCATCGACTGTCCCGTTCGCTCGCGTTGAGCGATCACGGCATCGACGTTTTGCTGAATCACCTCGTGAACGCTGCCTCCCCCACGAGGCGGAATGGCCTCGCGAACATTGTGAGCATTCAGGTGAATCGGCTGCATGCCAAACTTGTCCGAGATCTCTTCCCCTTGAATCAGCAGGAATTTTCCCGGCTCCGCCATCTTCTGAACGACTTCGTCGAAACACTTCAAGCGAACTTCCAGGCGATCATCGCGGACTCGCTCCTCGACCCATCCGTTCGGAAATTTCTCCTTGAGGCGATCGAGGGCCTCACGGCCATATTTGGCCTTTTCGATATCAAGCCATCGCTCGTTGGTGGCCAGGGTGTTGTGGTCGGTGAAACACAGGAAATCGTACTGATGGTCTCGATACCAAAGGGCAATCGATTCCAGGTAGTCGTCCCCGTCACTCCAATAGGAATGAGTATGCAGGTTTCCTCGATACCATTTCAGGGGGCCGGCGGCTCGCAACGTCTCTGCGGAAACGGTTGAGGCGGCTGGGCGGCGCGAAAAAACGATCGCAACGACCATAAAAACCATGGCCAGCGAACTGATCAGAATGGACCGAGAGCGAGGGGGCATAGTGGCCTCTCGTCGGAATTATGGAGCTGAAACAGGTAACGTTTGCCGAGTCTAGCGTTCCCTGTCTGCCAGACTCCAGCATTCCTGCGGTTTTTCGCGTATTTCTAGCAATCCGAATGAGGTTTCTCTGCGTTCTCAAGTGTGACAGGCAATAAATTGAACTCTCGCGGACTTGTGTCGAGCCAATTTGCCGAAAAATGGCCTTTCGTGGTTGAGAATTAGTCAACCACCGACGTATCGTTCTGTGATGGAGTGGGCCTTAGTGGGCTCGCATGATGTGGAGTTGGATGGATTGATCGACAGCGTTCGGGGTGACTCGAACCAAACATAAATGGGAGTATTGAGATGCGTAGTGGTAATCCAGTTTTGAATGCTTCGAAATTCGAGTCAATGGCCGCCGATTCCTACGGCGGCGCGAACACGATGACGATTCGCGGAACAGCGACAAAAACGTTGATTCTGCTCGGTTTGTGTACCGGCATGGCCTCGCTGACCTGGGGAATGGTCTATGGACAAAACGCCCAGCAAGCGATGCCGTTGATGATCGGTGGCATGATTGGGGCACTCGTGTTTGGATTGGCGACGTCCTTCGTCCCCAAGTGGTCGCCGGTCACCGCTCCGCTCTATGCCATCGCAGAAGGCCTGTTGCTGGGTGGAATCTCGGCAATGTTTGAACGCCAGTTCCAAGGGATCGTGTTTCAGGCTTTGCTCGCAACGTTTGGAACCACGTTTGCCTTGCTGATGGCCTACCAAACGGGGATTGTCAAAGCTACTGAGAACTTCAAGCTCGGCGTGATCGCGGCGACGGGCGGAATTGCCATCATGTACTTGGCAATGTTCGTACTGCGAGCCTTCGGGATCGGCCAATTCAGCTTGGCTGCGATGGGTGGCTGGGGCATCGCCATCAGTGCTGTCGTGGTCATCGTTGCCGCACTGAACCTGGTGCTAGACTTTGACTACATTGAACAAGCGGCTCATCAAGGTGCCCCCAAGTACTGCGAATGGTACGGTGCTTATGGCCTGATGGTGACACTGGTCTGGCTGTATATCGAAATCCTGCGTCTCCTGGTCCTGATCGCTGGTCGCCGCGACTGAGGGTTGAATTCGGTTCACGCGGAATCCTGTGGCTCGGTCGCGACAAGCGGCCGAGCCATTTTTGTTGTGTGCCGAGCATGTTTTTCAGCTTGAGGGTGCAAGTCCCTTATCCAACCTGATGGAGGTGAAGGATTAGCGAAGTGCAAGGGCGACTTCCGCGAGGGGTCGTCTGAAAGAAGCATGGAGCAAACACGTGAGC
>CAIMFH010000161.1 GCA_903840265.1 uncultured Schlesneria sp.
CCCCACCGGCTTCTTCACGTCGCTAGGAGTTCCGAGATTAATGCCCAAACCCGCTTAACCAACCGAATCGCCGTGTACGGACCCGTACGCACGGTGGTGTGGGAGGGGTTCCGCCGCGAGGCGGACCCCTATCCCGATTGAAGTCGTCCGGCGATCGCCCATCTGGCCCAAATATCGAGCTGCAAGACTTTTCCCCACAATATGTTGTGACGAGCCCTCTCTCCGTCGCGGTATTCTTCGACGTGTTGGTATCAATTATGCCTAAGTTAACACACGGCAGGAATAGGAAGGCCTGTTGAATGCTCGTCAGGCGATCGGCGTTTTCTGCCGATATCGAGATTCATGAACGAACGTTCATAGAAAGTCGGCGTCCAGGGAGGAGTGTCATGTCGCGCCATCAACTGCGTGTCATGAGTCAGTTAAATCGATGTCGGAAATGGTCAGCCTCCTGTAGTGATTGAGTTTCATCTGGATTTCGCCCATGAGCCAAGCGTCCGTTCCTGATGGTCAACCCCTTGCGTCTCGATCTGCCGGTTTGGGTTCTCACTGGGAACTCTGGGGTGTTCGCCACATCGCTCGGCGGATCGGTATCTGCGAGTGCCGACGACGGTTACTTCACATGCTGCCGGGTCTGTTTCCCGCTCTGCTGTTGGTATTGCCTCATTACGATCCGTGGGAACTTCCGCTGAAACTCTGCGTGGTCGGCTTCTCGCTGGGAACTATTGCGTTTGCCATTCTGCGATACAACGATTTTGCACGGCCCAATGAAAGTCAGTGGCACGTTTCGGTGCTCGGCTACATCATACCGGTTGTCGCACTGTTGATATTACTACCGGGACGATCCGAACTTGGTTTGTTGACTTTGGGTGTCCTGGCTTTCGGCGATGGTTCCGCTGCCTTGGGTGGCAAGTTGATTCAAGGGCCAAGGCTGCCGTGGAACCGAGCCAAGACTTGGGCCGGACTGGCGTCGTTCGCGATCGTTGGCTCGATCGCTGCCTCGTTCAGCTACTGGGCCGATGCTCGCCCCGCCGTTCCGATCCGCATCTGCTGCACGATTGGTGCGGTCACCGCCCTGATGGGGGCCATCGTCGAATCGCTGCCGATTCGTTCGCACGATAATTTTCGAGTCGGTGCGACTGCCGCATTGACCGGCCTGACGATGCACATTCTGCTATTGGGTTGGTGATGCTTCTTCAATCCCGCCGAGTTCGTACCGAATCCCCCCGCGTGCATGCCTCCGTCGGCCGTGCCGATGCTGCCTGCGCCAGCCTGCTGGAAGTACGGCATCTCTCGCGAAGTTTCGGCTCGCATCAGGCTGTCGTCGATGTGAGCTTTAAGCTGGAGAAGGGTGAAGTGCTGGGACTGCTCGGCCCCAACGGCGCTGGCAAAAGCACGTCAATGATGATGATCTCGGGATTGCTTCGCCCCGATCATGGTGAAGTCGTCATCAATGGGCAGGTCTACAATGGACGTGATCCGAATCTGAAACGACAGATCGGACTGGTCCCCCAGGATCTGGCGATCTATCCGGAACTTAATGCGATCGAAAACTTGCTGTTCTTCGGCAAGCTTTATGGAATTCGCGGCCGCGAGCTTCAGTCTCGCTGCGACGAAGTCCTGCAACGCATTGGGCTAACTGACAGCGCTCACCGCGCGTCTGGCAACTATTCCGGTGGCATGAAACGCCGTCTAAACTTCGGCGTAGCCCTGATGCACCAACCCTCGATTCTGATCCTTGACGAGCCGACAGTCGGGATTGACCCGCAATCACGATCGCATCTTCTCGAATGTGTGCGAGATCAGGCGCTGTCCGGTGTCGGAGTGATCTACGCCAGTCACTACATGGAAGAGGTCCAGGAGATCTGCGAACGCGTTGCGATCGTCGACCACGGTAAAGTGTTGGCCTGCGACAGCATCCCCCGACTTCTCGAAGGATTAAACACCAGCCTCCTTATCCATGTGGAGGGAGAAGGCGACGTTCAAGGTCGGCTGGCGGGATTGGCCAGACTGGAACGAGCGGCCGATGGAACCGCGGTGATTGTCGTCAGCGGCGATTGTCGCGATATGGGCGAGCGATTGCGATCGCTTTTACACCACCTGATGGCGGCGCGCGTCAAAGTGGCTCGCATCGAAACCCAGCAAACAAACCTTGAACGATTGTTCCTGCAACTGACCGGTTACGGTTTACGAGACTAGTTACCAACCGCCTTCTGTGAGCTGATGATGTCTGCCTGGCAGATTACTCGAAAAGACTTGCTGCTGCTGTTGAAAGACAGACGCGCCGTCGTGCTATTACTGATCCTGCCGTTGCTGTTCATTTCCATCGTGGGAATGTCCACTGGGCAGTTTCTGACACGCGACGACAACAGTCAGAAATTTCGCATCCTGGTTGTCGACCAGAACAGCAGCGATCTGTCTCAACAATTGATTCAAGAGCTGAAACGAAATCGAGAATTCTCGGTCACGACAGGTGACTCGGCAGCCGACGCAGATGACAAGCTGCAACGCGGCGATGCTTCGATGATGATTACGATCGGAGCGGATTTCGAGAATCGAGCCGAGCAACTGCGGATCTCGGAAGTTTTCAACTCGGATTCGGGAATGCTGGCAGGTGGTCCCGAGGCGCTCGACGTCAAACTCGAAACTCGACCCGCCGCGATCGGTATTGGTCGGCTTCTCGAGGGCGTGATCTTCAGCAAGATGATTAAGGTCGTCGCCCCCGTCGCCGCTCGTAAGAATCCGGTTACACGCACTTGGGTTGAAGACACCCCTTCCGATCAGGAGCCGAAGCCGGCCGCGGTATCCTCTGTGGAAAAGTACATCCCTCAACCAAGCGCTGTTTACTCGTGGATCGTGCCTGGGTTCACAGTGATGTTTGCCTTCTTCGTCATCAGCGTGATGGCACGCTCGTTCATCTCCGAGCGTGAGAATGGCACTTTGCGAAGGTTACTGTTGTCACCCATTAGTCAGACTTCCGTTCTGGCCGGGAAGACGATCCCCTTCTTCCTGACATCGGTCATCCAGTGCCTGCTGCTATTCGGCTGCGGGCGCGTGCTGTTCGGGATGTCCTGGGGACCAGCCCCGATCTACTTGATTCCAGTGATCCTTTGCACATCGCTGGCGGCAACATCGTTGGGCTTATTGTTGGCAACGATGGTCCATACCGATCAACAGGTCTCTTCCTACGGAACAACGCTGATCCTGGTCCTTAGCAGCATGAGCGGCTGTTTTTTTCCACGTGACCTGTTTCCGCAAACGATGAAGCAGATCAGCCTCTTCACACCCCACGGCTGGGCACTAAAAGCATTCGACGCAGTACTCAGTCAGGCGACCGTCGATCTTACAACCGTCGCCACTTGCTGCGGCATGCTGGTGCTGTTCGCGGTCGTCTTCTTCGCGACAGGAAGCTGGCGCTTCCGCGTCGCCAGCTAGTGCTAACCCAGACCAAGTGAATTACGCCAACGCATCTCGAGTTCGTTTGACCAGCTTGTTTTCCGCGTCGCCCGACCCTCGTAGGTTGTAGACACCCGCTGCCAGGAAGCGGCCTCGCCATTCGGGCGAGACATGTTGGAAGTCTTCCATGATGGCGGCGCTAAATTTGTAATCGTGCGAATTCGTCCCTTTCAGGAAGATCAGTAGACGAGCGGCGTCGATGAAGTCCTTCGGATCGGGATGCTCATTCACATAGGCCAGCAGCTTGCTGGCTGCCACCGACCGGTCGCGAGAGATGTCCGCCAGGATCTCGTTCAATCCGTCGGCACCCGCTTGCAGTTGTGCTGGCTCCAGAGTGTCGAGTCGCGTGTGTGCGATCTTCCCGCGACTGATCATTGCTTCGCGGAACAACGGCACGAAAGCCACGTTCTGTAGGAAGACCATGCGTCGCGTATCGTCATTCCTAGTCGACTGAAATGCATATCGCAGGGCGTTTGACGATGTCATCGCGTGCAGCGCGACGATCCCGGGCTGACGCATCAACAACTCTCCGGCACCCACAAAAAGTGCGTCCCAGATCGACTGTGGCGAGACCCCCCGATTGATGATGTCGACTGCTTTGGCGCAGGCTTCTTGGTCGTTCGCGGTTCTCAAAGCTGCCAGGAATTCTGTCGTCGCGACCGGGTCGATTTTGCCTTCCGTCCAATCGGCTCGCAGTCGCGAAGCCAATTCGCGATTCCGTTTCCACGGCTGATCTGCAGCGGCATCACCCTTGAACGGATTGCCTCCTTCGTGATGTTGCAAGGCGTAGGCGAGCGACCGCAGGATCGGCTCAGCATGGTGCCAACCGATTGCGTCGAGTGTCCGACGACTATTGGCGACAAAGATTGCCTTGTGCCCTATGTCACGGAAGTCGCGAGCCCCGTAGCGGTAAAATAACTCGAAGACCTCTTCCATCGTCGACGAGCGAGCGAGTCCCGCCACAGCGGCATCGGCAGCTCCTTCGTCCCAGGAATCCATCGCATCGATGAAGGCCTGCCGTGCTTTCTCGGCCGGAGGAACCAATGACTCTTTCACGGGAGCCATCGTCCAATTCCCTTCGCGCACATCCGCGGCCTGCGAAGACTTGAACTCATCCAAAGCCCAGAAGATCGGCAGCCAGCGCTGGTCATCGGGTGATGCCTGGCTGGCCAGATGCGCGGAATTGACAACTAGCACCGCATGAAACTTAAAGCCAACCGATGGCCGCGGTTGAATATTTCGCACGCCTGCCAGGAGCAATGCGGCCAGGACTTCGCGATAGGTCAGGCCACCCTTAATGCGCTCGGCAACCTTTTCCAATAGCTGCTCGCGAGGTGTGTCTTCCAGCAACTTCACGACTGGCTCGATACTGGGATCGAGTTGCACCACATTGGGGTCCAATTGCGATTCCGCGGCGGCGACGGGTTGCAACTGGGAGAGAAATCCCAAGTCACCTAAGCCGGCCAGGGCTCCTCCCATGGCCGTACTCTGCAGAAAGCATCGTCGAGATGTGTGTTCAAACATGGCAATCACCTTCCCAGGAATTGGCCCGCCGTGAACGAGGACACCGAAATTATACCAAGTCATTTATTCAGACCGGATATTTTCCCTCCGCCAAATTCTCAACCAACCTTGGCTCGTGCGGCAGCGAGCATCTTGTCGAACAATTGCCGCTGCTCAATCAATGCTGCTGCCGGATCGGCGGGGACGGTTCCCTCTTCCAGCATCAGCCAGCCGGCGTAGTCTATTTTGACGTACAGCTCCAAGAGCTGTTGATGCGGATACGTCTTCGAATCGAGCAGATGGATATGCGCCGTTTCGCCAAAACGATCTTTCACCAGATTGAAGTTGTGTTCCAGGCCAGGGGCATCGAGATCCTCTGGATTCGAATTCCAGCAGACGCCGACGTTGGTGTTGTCGGCCACATCCATGATCGCCTTGATGGTGGGCAGCTTGCAGCATTGCCCATGCACTTCCAGGCGGATCTGTTGGCCGAAGCCGGCTGCATACTCGCCCAGTATATTCAGTGACTTGCCAATCTGTTCGATCGTTTTCTCTTTGGGGATATTGGGATGGAACGAGTCCGGTTTGACTTTGACTCCGGTTCCGCCGATGTCGTGACTGAGGACAATAAACGCCTTCGTCGCGTCGATCGCTTTCGCGACGACAGCAGGATCGGGATTGTCATAGCGTTCGTTGCTGCCAATCCCGACGCATTCGACTTCGGAGTCGGCGAATCGCTTGCGGACTTCCATGCGTTCCGCCTCAGTAAGAGCGGGCTCAACTCCATGTTTGTGAGTCGTGCGAAGTTCAATGCCCAGGCAACCCGCCTTGGCACAATTCGTAATCAACGTCGGCAGATCCCAGTCCTTGCCCCATTGGTAAGTGACCAACCCAAACTGGATATCCGCACCCTTCTTCTCTTCTTGAGCAACGCCGACGCGTGGCTGTCCAAACGTCGCCAATAGCGATGCTCCGACCGCAGCGGCACCTAAGAATTCACGTCTAGAAAACTGCGACATCGGAGCGTTCCTTAGTTCGAAGTTCGAGAATTCAAACACTTCTCCTAACCATTCGTCTGTGGTCCATCCACTAATTTAGGCCACACCGTGTTGGTCCGCCATGCTTCCGCTTCGTCAAAACAGCTGGCGATCCGGTTGCGAACGAACTCAATCAGTGCTTGATCCTGATCGCGGCCCGCAAACTGTTCGAGTTCTTCAATGCTGATCGGCGTTCCCACGACGACGCGCACTCGAGTTGGTCTCAGGAACCAACTCTTTCGGCCAAGGGCTTGGAAGCCCCCCGCGATTCCGACTGGATAGACGGGCACCTTGGCGCGTCGAATCAGGGCGACGAATCCCGGCTTTAACGGGCCCATCGCGCCCGTTTCCGTACGAGTCCCCTCCGGAAACAACCCCACCAGAAAACCGTGTTGCATACGTCGGATGGTTTCGCGCATCGTCGCCGTGGCGGCCGCTTCGCGACTGATCGGCATGACATAAGTGTTCCGCAGAATCCACCCGATGACCGGGATACGAAACAACGAGTCTCGTGCCAGGTAACTGATCGGCCTATGTAGCGGCAAGCCGACTAACAGGGGATCGAGGAAACTTTGGTGGTTCGCCAGGACCAAGCCTCCGTCGGCATCCTCCAGTTGCTGGTGGCCGCGCGAGCGATAGCCGAGCCAGAAACAAAAGAAAATCTGCAGGAAGAACTGAAAGAATCTCCAGATCAGACTGCGTGACTTTGGAGGCGGAAGTGGTAACGGTTCTGCGGGTGATGACATCCAGATGGCTCTTGAACTCAGCGGTTTATCAGTGGCGAATTGCGTTTCACGGTTACAACTCTTACGATTCTAGGCCCCATTCGCCCGCCTTACGACCAGGGCGGTCGGTGGGTTAACCGCGTGGGAATGACCTCGCGATCTCGAGACTCCAATCATAGCTGACTCGCGGGGCGATGCCCACGCGGTTAAACGACGAGTGATGGCTGCATAACGTAAAGAAAGACCAACATGACCGACAGTATGAAGCCCGCCACGCAATGTCTGCATGCCGGACAGGTGCCCGACCCCACGACAAACTCGCGAGCGGTGCCGATTTATCAGACGACTTCGTACACGTTCAATGACACGGATCACGCGGCCAGCCTGTTCGCGTTGCAAGCCTTCGGCAACATCTACAGCCGCATCATGAACCCGACTTGCGATGTGCTGGAAAAGCGGCTGGCCGCCTTGGAAGGGGGATCGGGAGCGTTAACGGTCGCCTCGGGTCAGGCCGCGGAATCGCTGGCGATTTTGAACATCGCTCAAGCGGGACAGAACATCGTTTCGGCATCCAGCCTGTACGGCGGAACCTACAACCTGTTCCACTACACCTTCCCGAAGATGGGGATCAAGACCAAGTTCGTTCAGCAGGCGGATCCCGAAAACTTCCGCAAGGCGATCGACGATAAGACTCGCTGTCTCTACGTGGAAACGATCGGCAATCCCCGCGTCGACGTTCCCGACTTTGAAGCCATCGCCAAGATCGCTCACGATGCCGGGATCCCGCTGATCGTCGACAACACTCTCGCTTCGCCGCTGCTGTGCCAGCCGTTTAAATGGGGCGCCGATGTCGTCGTCCATTCGTGTACCAAGTTCATTGGTGGACACGGAACTTCGATCGGTGGCGTGATCATCGAAAAGGGTGACTTCAACTGGGGCAACGGTAAGTTCCCGGAACTGACCGAGCCTGATCCCAGCTATCACGGCATGAAGTTCTTCGAGACGTTTGGCCCGATGAACTTGGCGTACATCCTGAAGGTCCGAACGCAACTGCTGCGCGACTTGGGGCCGGCATTGAGCCCCTTCAACGCGTTCCTGCTGCTGCAAGGTTTGGAAACGTTGCATCTGCGGATGCAGCGTCACAGCGAAAACACCCTGGCGGTCGCTCAGTTCCTGAAGTCGCATCCCAAGGTGGGCTGGGTTCAATACACCGGCTTGGAAGATCATCCTTCGTACACACTCGGTAAGAAGTATCTGCCGAATGGGTGCGGTGCAATCCTCGGTTTCGGCGTGAAGGGTGCGACGGAAGCCGCTCAGAAGGCTGCTGGAATCAAGCTGATCAACAGTGTCAAACTGTTCAGCCACCTGGCCAACGTTGGCGACAGCAAGTCGTTGATCATTCATCCGAACAGCACGACTCATCAGCAATTGACACCTGAAGAACAGAAGGCATCGGGCGTGACCCCGGACTTCGTTCGTTTGTCGATCGGGACCGAAGATATCAGCGACATCATCGGCGACCTGAAGCAGGCCCTGGACGCCGTCTGATCGATTTTTTGTTGTGACACCCGCCGAGCTTCCGAGATCTACAACGATTTCGGGAGCTCGGCTTTTTTGATTTTGGGCCTCATCCTAGTGCGGGCCGCACTTTCATTTGGCGTTGAAACAGAGGTTAGACTCCGTGGTTTTCTGCTCGCGGGGCGCCACAGTTAGGTGGGATGCGCTCTAGAAGATCATCTGGGCACCGAGTGTAAAGATGTTCAGCCGGCTTCCCGCGACGACATCCCGTTCGCTCCAGACAGCAGTCAGGCGAGCGTTCGGACCGTTCATCACATACTCAACACCAACGTCGAGGCCGCGCGAAAACAGACCTGCCGATGGTGCGAGGTAATCTCGGTTGTATTGCTGATAACGAGTGTATGGTCGGAAGCGACCAGTGATCGGTCCCACCGAAAAGATCTGTGGAAACATGTAGCCGACATAGGCGAAGCCGCTTTGACCTTGCTGGGTGCTCGTCACCAGATCTGAATTATTGTACTTGTACAATGCTCCTTCCACCGTGATGACGCCTTCGTTCTCGAACTTGGTCTCGTACAAGAAATCCAGATTCATGCCGGTGAAGTTTGCCGGCGCCGCTGCTGTGCCAAGCGCGTTATGCTGCGTCTGGATCGCAAATCCAAGAGCGAGGATATCTTTCTTGCCGTAATACGTACTCTGGTGGTAGTAGCCTGGCTCGGCGTCGAGGAAGTTGAACGTCACGCGAGCATCCAGCTGGATGTTGTTGTTGGGGTTTGGAGCAGTGTCTGGCGGATTCGTGTAAGGAGATTGAAGCGATCCCCCCGTTCCGTTGAAGGCACCGACACTCCACTTGATCTGGCCACCGGAGTACTGTCCCCAGTATGCGGCACCGAGTTGACGACCCTGGAAGATTGCGGGGTAGTTCGACACGAATGGGTAGTCCCAGCCGTTGATGTAGAACGGTCCGGAAATGTTAGCACGGTCGGATGGAGGCAGGAACTGGCCCATCCAGACATTGAACGCGTCTCCCGTCTCCACCTTGACAATGGCATCGAGCAGATTGAACGGGCTCGGTACCCCGAGAGAGGCGGGAGTCACCCCGTTCGCCAGATCGACATCAGAGTTCACTTCAAATCCGACGTACTTTGTGACCTGACCACTCGCGAGCAACCGCGCGTTATTGAGTGTGAAATAGTTGCCGAGTCCAGAAGTGGCGTACGATTGCCCATTGAACGACGCTCGCACCGCGGCTCCCACTTTTGTCCACTTGTCGGGAGCCCACTGATACTTATAGCCGGCGGGATCAAGGCCATCGCAGCAGCCTGCAAAGCGGCCGCAAGAATCACTGCTGGTTGATGGCGTGAACACTTCGGCCGGAGCCGTCGATTGATATTTGAGGTAGTCCGTTTCCGCCGGTGTTGGTGGGATCGCACCAGGCTGTTCGTTCTGAGCAAGGGCTTCGTTAATTCGCTGCCTGGCCGCCTCCCCGGGCCACTCCTGAGCTGTGGCGGGTCCGCTTGTCGCGACGAGCAGTGCCGCCATGGTTACAAGCGCAAGAAGAGCCTTCATACGTTCCTCGGTCGATGTCCGGAGATGGGCGAACTCAGCTAGGGTGCCGGCTACAAAGACGTTATGACTGGCATAACCGCTACATTCATACTCGGACACCGTTATCGGAATCTTGAGAGGATGTCGGCTATCTTGCCCAGTCCCCCATTCGGTGATGCTATCGCGATAGGAACTTTTGTATGGCTGTCGCGATCCCACAACTACCAGTGTCGAAATGAGTTGAGCGGTGTTGAGTCGAAGTGATTTGGCAGGATTTGTCAGTCCATGGCAGGGTTTTGGGGGTGTCGCGTTTTTTGAGCGGTGTGGACTCACTTCTGTGGCTAGATACTATCCCCGATCACGGGACGTGCCGCAGCTCGTCCGCTCCTTGAGTTCAATTGCTGGCCGGATCCCCTCACTCGTATTTTGAGCGGATTCGTTCGCGGCTTTCGTTTGCCGCATCAAACTCCCTTCGCCTGAAAGCAAAAAAACGGCCACACTAAATCAACCACAATGACGTGGCGAAAAAGTGTGGCCGTTGGTTACGGTCCACGCGTGTTGCGTCCTACAAGAAGATCATTGTGCCATAGGGCAGGCAACCGTCAAGATGTTATTTCGATGACTTGCCACTATAGGCGCGAAGGCTCACTGACAGTTTTTGACACCCCAGGACAACTTTTGACGATGGGGGACAAAACGACCCTGTTTTGTCGTTTTTCCTCAAAAAAGTGGATGTCTTGTGACAGTTGCTTTTCGGCCGCTGGAGCGACGCTGCAACGCATTTTCTAAGGCCGTGCCACTGGATTGGCCGCTTCGGACAACCCAGTGCGATTGCTGTCCCGCTGCCTATCGAAAAGTGAAATTGTTCGTGCTACCACGGACACGCAACTGACTTTGTTTGAAACAGGCATAACTCAGACCTGGCAAGCGAAGACCTGACCGTCATGGTCTTGTGGTATCGGCACTGGGTTGTCCGAAGCGGCCAATCCAGTGGCACGGCTGTCGTGAAAGGCTGTACACTGCCCCTCCGTTCGTGTTGCCGTTAGGCTGCCGCATTCGGGCGTGAAGTGACCCCGTTTGATTTATCAACTGTGCAAGATCCATGACTCATCCTTACAGCGCAATTCCGGAACTGTTTGACCTACAAGCCGGGGGGCCGATTGTTCGGATCCCGAAGGGCCAGGACGTTCCATTTACGCCGCGCGTGCGCTCTATTGTTGATACTGCTGAGTTCCAGCGGCTGCGTAACATCACACAACTTGGTTTGGCGGGACGCATCTATCCGGGGGCGACTCATACTCGGTTCGAACATGCCCTGGGCGTCTTTCACAATTCGCTGCGGTATCTGTGGCAGCTTGGCAAAGACGAACGGTTTTCGAGCACGGTCAGTGTCCACCAGGCGGAAGTGCTGATGGTGGCCGCCCTGCTGCACGACCTGGGACATTGGCCGTTCTGCCATCCGATCGAGGATATGGGTCTGGCCGACTTGCCGCCGCATGAAGCGTTTGCCGCCGAGTTCCTGTCGCCGTCGCGCGAACTGGGGCAAGTCCTGCAGAGCGAATGGTCGATCGATCCCGCGGAAGTGCTGGACGTGCTGGTCGCGAAAACCGATTCGATGTCGCTGCGGCTGATGCGGTCCGTTCTGTCGGGGCCGATCGACATCGATAAGATGGACTACCTCGAACGCGACAGCCTACACGCCGGCGTTCCCTACGGACGCAATTTCGACCGTAATCGATTGATCCAGTCCTTGCTGGTGAATGAATCCGGCGACGGCTTGGCGATCACATCCAAAGGGAAGACCGCTGCCGAACTGATGGTGTTTGCCCGGTACGTGATGTTCAGCGAAGTCTACTGGCATCACGCAGTGCGATCGGCGACCAGCATGTTCGCTCGCAGTTTCTTCGAACTGCATCGCACGATGGACCTAACGACGTTGTTTCAGCAGAGTGAATTTGAGGTGATTGCCGAACTGCGGCGGTCGGCCGTCGGTTCCGAAGTCGTATCGCTGCTGGATGGCGTTTTCGGTGTGAAGCGGCGGCTCCACAAGCGAGTCGTCGAATTCAGCCTGTATCAGACTCCTGATTTGTATCGCGCCTTGGCCGGTCGCCCCTACAGCGAACTGATCGGCGTCGGAGCGAGAGTGCTAGACACCGCCGAGCGTTGGCTGGGTCGAACGTTGAATCCGACGGACCTGCTGATCGACGCACCGCCGATTCATAAAGAAGTGGAGTTCAAAGTCGACATCTTCCATCCCAAGGAGGGGGTCTATCGGCCGCTCAACCAAGTCTCGCCGGTTGTTGCGGCATTGGCCCGCACGCAGTTTGATGATTATGTGAAGCGAGTCCGCGTCTTTGCCGAGCCGACGCTGGCCCGTGAATTGGCTGGCAATCGCGAATTCACGCAGTGGTTGACGGACGCGGCTGCGACTTAGCGCTCGGATTTCCGCAGGACTGCCTCGACTTTGATCCATTCCCATCAATAAGTAGCTATGCTACGGGCTGACAGATGCACGGATGTGTTGAATCCTAGTGAATCAGAGCGCGCCGCATACGGAGTATGCGGTCTACATGGGGAGATGATCGCGTGATATCTCGACGGCAGGTGTTGCAAGCGGGAGCGATCCCACTGCTTGGCCTTGGGCTGCCGCGATTGCTGTCCGCCAACCCAACCGCCACGTCTGATCGTCCCAAATCGTGCATCTTCATCTATCAATATGGCGGACTGAGCCAACTTGATTCGTGGGATCCCAAGCCGAATGCGCCGAATGAAGTTCGTGGACCCTATCAGGCGATTCCGACTGCAGTTCCCGGATTTCACGTCGGCGAGCTGATGCCCCGGCTAGCCAGGCTGGCAGATCTCTATGCCGTGATTCGCTCGATGAGTCACAGCGTTCCCGTGCATGATGTGGCCAACAAGATGCTGCTGGCGGGACAGACGCTGCCGAATCTGGACTCGCCCTCTTTTGGAGCCGTTGTCTCCAAGTTGAGACCTTCGACGGCGAGTGTTCCGTCGCATGTCTGGCTGCAGAAGTTCGGTGGAGGTGCCGCCCCGCCCGAGCCCGCTTATTTATCGGGCGGGTTCCTCGGGATGGCTCACAGTCCGCTGGTGCTGGGGCTGACTCACGACGACCACCCTGCCAATCCCAAGTTTCAAGTGAAAGCGTTCCATACGATCGAAGGAGTCTCGATCAATCGGCTGAACTCACGCCGACAACTGCTGGAACGCGTCGAGTCGCCTGCGACTGGGGTAAACGAATCGCACCTGAGGTTTCGTGAACGGGCGTTTGACTTGCTGGCCGGTTCGCACGCTCGCAAGGCGTTCGATATTGAACAAGAAGCTCCCAAGATCCGCGATCGGTATGGCAGACATCCTCTCGGGCAGAACCTGTTGCTGGCGCGGCGGCTGGTCGAAGCGGGTGTTCGGCTGGTGAACGTTGTCGCTTGGACTGGCCTGGCACCAGGCGAGAAGTTCAATAGCCTTGAGACCTGGGACATGCACGGCAATGCAGGGATCGACATTTTCGCGAACGGCTGGAATGGCTTGGGATGGGCGTTGCCGAAATGCGATGAGGCGGTGTCGGCATTGCTCGAAGATCTTTCTGTTCGAGGGCTGTTGGATGACACGCTGGTGGTGTTGGTCGGAGAATTTGGGCGCACGCCGGTGATCAGCCGCGGGGCTTCCGCAGTGGGCCGCGACCATTGGCCCAACAGCTATTCTGCCATGCTCGCCGGGGCAGGAATCCGAGGGGGAACCGTCTACGGAGCAAGCGATCAGCAAGCTGCCTATGTGAAAGATCGCCCGGTTTCACCGGAAGACTTCGCCGCGACGCTGTTTCACGCGATGGGCATTCCACCGGAAACGCGGATCAGTCCAGATGGATTTTCTCGTCCAGCCAGTACGGGGCAGGTCGTGACGGATTTGTTTTAAGGCGTGGTTTCGTCTCGTCGTCAGCGAAGATGGCAGATCGGCCTTAGCATCCTATAGTTTAACCGCATGGGCAACGCCCTGCGCGTGATGGAGAGTGGGACGAAATTCTCCGATCGGCCGGTGGGGAACCGTTCCTGTTTTGCCCGCTATCACGCGCAGGGCGTTGCCCATGCGGTTAAACGACCGACTCTAGATTTCACCCTTGGGCCTGAAGATATGAGAGCCGCCAGTTGCTACGTCCCGCGTGTATGACCAAATAACTCGATATGTCGCCGCGGAGAGAGTCGGTATCCCAACTTGTCGGCCGCTGGTTGTAACCATTGCGTGCGCACCGCCAAATCGGGAACACTCACTCCTTGGGGCATCAACCAGACTCGGTCGCCTGTGACGTTGGGAAACTCGCTCAGATAGGCCGTCACTTCGTCGAGATCGGATGGCTGGTCGATTACGAATTTGAACTGGTAGTTGTAGTTCTCGATCAACTGTCGCAGCGGTTCGTTCCGCTGGCGGATTCGATTGTGGCGTTCCTGCCAGCGGCCTGCTTCGTGGGGGCTGGAGTTGGACATCTTCGGACTGATCGACATCAGGTTCGCGGCCACAGGACGAAAGATGGTACCCGCAGTCTCGACCGTGATGAATCGCCCGGCGTCTGTGAGAGCTTGGGACAATGGCACGATCTGCGGTTGAAGCAGCGGTTCTCCTCCGGTCAACACCACGTGCTGGCAATCGATCTTGAGGAGATCAGATAGTAGTGCCTGCCAGTCCTGGTGAGATCCCTCGGGATGCCAGGATGTGTAGGGGGTGTCGCAGAACCAGCATCGCAAGTTGCAGCCCGTGGTGCGTACGAAAATGGAAGGCGTTCCACAGAATTCGCCTTCACCCTGGATTGATTGAAAGACCTCAGCAATTCGCACTTGGGCAGACCACTACTTCACATACGGAGCTGGATCGGTCAAACCAGCATCCGCGAATCCCTTCAGCCGCAATTGGCAGGAATCGCAGTGACCGCAGCTTTTCCCATCTGAGTCCGGATCATAGCAACTGTGGGTCAGACCGTAATCAACGCCCAGTGCGATTCCGCGTTGAATAATCTCGGCCTTGCTGAGAGCGATGAGCGGAGCATGTACTTTCCAGGGGGCTCCTTCGACGCCGGTTTTGGTCGCCAGTCGAGCCAGATTGCGAAACGCGGCGATGTATTCCGGGCGACAATCGGGGTAGCCGCTGTAATCGACAGCATTGACGCCAATAAAGATATCCTCCGCACCCAGCACTTCTGCCCAGCCGAGTGCCATCGACAGGAAGATCGTATTGCGAGCCGGGACGTATGTGATCGGGATTCCGGTCGACATCTGATCGTCGCTACGATCCTTGGGAACGTCGATTTCGGCAGTGAGGGCTGAACCACCGAACGCTCGCAGATCGAGTGGCACGACGATCTGCCGCTTCACTCCAGCGGCAGCGCAGACTCGCTTGGCCGCTTCCAGTTCAAAGCGGTGCCGCTGTCCGTAATCGAAAGAGATCGCACACGGTTCGAAGCCTTCTTCCTGTGCAATGGCCAGAATTGTGGCGGAGTCCAATCCCCCGCTCACCAGCACCACGGCCAACCGTGGACTCGATGCAGTCATTTTTTCCGGTCCGAATTGTGATAACAGCCCGCCATCCAAGTCCGAGCGTACCGCGCGATTGTGTGGACTGTCGAGGGACTGTTCGGTTTGTGTAGCGAGATGAACGTGGACGCATTTGTGAAATTGAATATCGATGTGTGAACGACTCCCAACGACATTTGCCCAAGGTCTTGGCGACGACGGGACTGGACACACTGCGGGTGCCGGAGGAAGATATCCCATGTCTCCATCATTCTGTCTCTTGCCCCCCAGCCCTTCGCCCTTGGCCTTTTTACTTGTCTGTCATTGAGGTTTCTTGAAATGCCGAAGTTCGCCGTGATTTTGCCGGCTGCGGGGAAGAGCAGCCGATTCGCGACGCAGCAGTCTAAGAAGAAGGTCTTTGTCGAGCTCAAGGGGCGACCGGTCTGGGTGCGTACGGCCGAGATATTCACCAATCGCGACGATGTCGTGCAGACAATTCTGGTGGTGTCTCCCGACGACTTGGACTGGTTCAAAGACAAGTTCCGTCCCAACCTGGCGTTTATGGACATCGAGATCGTCACGGGGGGGGCCGAACGAGCGGATTCTGTGATGAACGCCCTCGCCCGAGTCCGCGCCGACGTCGATTTTGTCGCCGTCCACGACGCCGCTCGACCATTAATCGTGAAAGATTGGGTCTCCAAAGTCTTCAAAGCGGCCGAACAACACGGAGCGGCGATGCTGGCAACGCCGATCACGAGCACGCTGAAACGAGTCGGACCTGATAAGCGGATCGAAGAGACGGTCTCTCGCGAGAACCTGTGGGCAGCTCAGACCCCCCAGGTGTTTCGCCGCCAGCTATTGCTGGATGCGTACGCTCACCGACGCGGGCTGCAGGCCACTGACGAAGCGCAACTTGTTGAACAGCTAGGACATGCAGTGCATGTCGTGGAAGGATCACCGCTGAACATCAAGATCACTTCACAAGACGATTTTCGGATGGCTGAGTTCCTGATGGAAGCACTACCGAAAGAGAAGCTGCCGGGGTTCCTGCATCCCTTCGCGGACGAGCGGGACTAGACCATCATCTGGCGGAAAACGCGGAACCGGATATGGCCCTTGTGGCTATGAATATGCCTATTCATTTATGTGTTGAGGGCTTGATTGTTGCAGAACACCCTTGAATTGTTCATAATCTGCGACCTTTGACAAATTGAGAATTTGGCTGATTGCCGTTCCCTGCGCGGCTTGCTCCCGCAGAAGTGACGCAACAGCTTGTTATGAACGCCCGTACGAAAGGCTAACCGACTGTGTTGAAGACGATGGAACCCGTCAACATTCGAGCAATCCTAAGTAATAAGGGGCACGTGACCGCCGACGAACTGGCTCAGATGCGACGCGCTATCGCCAGTGATCAAGTTGTGCAGGCGCGAGTTGAAATCGACGCTTTGCTGCGTGACGTTGAAGGTGGCGGAGCGGCCGGATCAACCGTTCGCGCCGGGATCGGTGCCTACTTGTTGGGACAACACGCCATTGCCGAACGTCTGCTGGCCTCGGCCGGTGACGACGGAACCGCGCTGTACGTGCTGGCTCTGACATTGCTGTCACTGAACAAGTACGAAGAAGCTGAAGAGAAGTTCACTGCCGCTGCCAAGGCTGGCTACGATCCGGTCGAATGCACCTTGAAGCGCGCTGGTGCTCAGCGTCAACAAGGCAAGCTCGACTTGGCCGAAGCCACTTTGAAGCAAGCCGGTCCAGAACGAGCCAGTCGAGCAGACTATTCCTATCAAATGGGATGCATCTTCTCGGATCGCGGCGATACCTACGGTGCGATCGAACACTTCGAACGTGCTGTTGATATGGATTCGCATCACGCTCAGGCATTGTTCCGCCTGGCTGGTGAAAATGCCCGCTACGGCAACGACAACGAAGCGATTCGTTTGTACGAGCAGGCTCTCAGCCGACCTCCGTATCACCTGGGTGCGCTGATGAACCTGGGGCTGCTGTACGAAGACAAAGGCAACTACTCGGCGGCCGCGTTCTGCTTCCGCCGCGTTCTCGCCTACGATCCGACTCACGAACGCGCCAAGATGTACATGCAGGACATCGAAGCGACGAGCGAGATGTACTACGACGACGACATGGCTCGCAACGAAGCCCGTCTCGCTCAGTTGCTCAGCCGTCCCGTCACCGACTTCGAATTGTCGGTTCGCAGCCGCAATTGCCTGGCGAGCATGAACATTGTCTCGCTGGGCGACCTGACGAAGATCACCGAAAACGACTTGCTGGAAGGCAAGAACTTCGGCGAAACGTCGCTGGTCGAAATTCGCGATCTGATGGTGGCTCACGGACTCAGTATCGGCCAGAATCTGCAACAGACGAAGGCTAAGGATTCGTACGGTGCAGGTGGTAGCGGCGGTGCTCCTGTGAGCGGCGGAACAGCGGCGGGTGGCTTCCCAGCCTTCGCTCCAGATTTGTCGCCACAAGAACAGGCGATGCTGTCGCGACCGGTTTCCGATCTGAACCTGTCGGTTCGCGCCCGCAAGTGTATGGCTCGTCTGGCCATCGCCACGTTGGCCGAACTGGTTCAACGCTCGCCAGACGAACTGCTGGCAACCAAGAACTTCGGTGTGACCTCGCTGAACGAAATTCGTCAGCAATTGGGTGAAATGCAATTGAAGCTGCGTAACGACTGATCTCTGGTAAAAGGGCGGTCTCTGCAGGCCGCCCTTTTGCTTTTGCCGTCTGCGATGGAGTGCAGGCCGTGGCCCGTGGCGATGATCGCAAGCCGAAGGATTCCCTGAAGACTCTGGGAGTCTGGCTGATCCTGGTAGCCGCGACAGTGATGCTGGTGATCGTTGTTCGCGTTGATTCCAGTCGAGAAGACTCGCCCGCGTTGCGTGTGAAGTCCGCACGGCCTGTGGTGGTCAAGCCATCGGTCAATTCAGAGCGTCCGTCAAAGACGCCAATCGCTCCACCGACTATCCGAGTCAACCTGACACCGGGCGGAGAAAGCAGCCTGCAACTGGAGATCCGGGGACCTTACACCGTACGCCGAATCGGCGGCACGCGTGAACTTGGAAAGGGAGCCAGGCTGGCACCTGCCAAGGTCGTGGCGAACAAGACTGAGATCCGCATCGGTTCCGTGAGTTATCCCGAAACTCAACTCGAAGTTGTCTCCAAAGATGATCCTGGCATGCGGGTGAACAATCATCTCTATCGCGGCGTGATCCGCTTGTGCAGACGGACTGACGGATTGATTTCCGCCGTGAACGTGCTGCCGATGGAAGAGTACCTGGCCAGTGTGGTCGATTCGGAGATGCCGGCAGCGTTTCCCGAGGCGGCCAGACAAGCGCAAGCGATCGTGTCACGGACATATGCTCTCTACCAGAAGGAACATGCGGATCCTGCGGCGGTGTACGACCTGTTTTCGACTCAACGCAGCCAGAAGTATCTGGGGGTCGAATACACGACCGACTCGGGTCGACGTCTGGCGGGCGAGTCGGCATCGAGTCGAGCAGCGGTCGCGGCAACTCGAGGCATGGTCTGCATGAAAAATGCGAAACTGTTTTGCACCTATTATTCTGCCGTCTGCGGCGGACGCACCACGAGTGGAGCCGGAGTGTTTGCCGACGCGAGCGACTTGATCTCAGTCCCCTGCGAATGGTGCCACGAGTCGGATCACTATCGTTGGACAGTCCCCTTCGAGCGGGCTGATTTTTCGAAGAAGACCCAGCAACTCACATCGCTGCCGAAGATCACGTCGGTCCGCCAGACGGCCGGGCCGGGAACGGGAGTGATCTCGCGATTCCGACTGGCGGATGGTGCGAAGACAGCAGAGGCAAATGGGATCGAACTGCGAGATCGTCTCGGTCTGCGCAGCCCTCACTTCGCATTGGTGATCGAAAAAGACAAAGTGCGAGCTGAGGGGCGCGGCCACGGTCATGGAGTCGGCTTCTGCCAATGGGGAGCTCGCGGTCAGGGCCTGGCCGGGAAGACGGTCAAAGAGATTGTCGCTCATTACTATCCTGGGACCGAGCTGAAGAAGCTGGACTACTGACCGAATCACGAGCTAAGACTCGGACGCCAGCTTTGCTTCGATCAACGGTGTGTACGTGGGGCCACTCGGTCCCATGTCAGAGCGATACAGAGTCAGCGCCAGAGGCCTGACCGTACCGAAGTCCCTGGAGGCGTATTCGTGAATGAAATCGGCAAGGTCTTGAGGAGGCTGCAATTTGACTCGGGCCAGCGTCAAGTGTGGTTGAAACGGTCGCGATTCTCGGGCAAAGCCAAGTTGCTCGCAACGAGTTGCTAACTGGTCGGCCAAGCGAATCAAGGGTCGCGGATTCGTCAAGCCGGCCCAGATGACCGTTGGACGAGAGTCATTCAAGAACGCACCGATCCCGCAAAGCGCTAACTGCGAAAGCGGAACCGAACCGGCGACCTCGTGAATGACGTCACCGAGACTCGACACGAGCGACTCGTCGGTCTCGCCCAAGAACACTGTCGTGAGATGGAGCTGATCGAACGGAACAACTTTTAACGGTGGCCGCATTGCCTGAAGCCGGCTCAAGGCGAGCGTGATCGCTTCGGTGGGGCTGATCGGAACTGCGATAAACGTCCGCATTGCGTCGATTCAATGACCTGAATTTAGTGAGGTCGATTTTGCCAGGCTTGTTTGAGTTCATCGAAGCCGCGTAAGGGTCCGCCTGTGGACTCGGGCGTTCCACCGTTCGGTGCCTTGCCGCTGGCGTTTTCAGATCGCGGCCGATCGGCTTTCGCTTCTGGCTTGGACGAATCATTCGGGCGATTGGGCTGCGCCTTGGCTGGCGCTGACTTGCGAGCGGCCTCTGCGACGGCTCCATCCGGAGCGATCATCGTCAGGCCGATTCGCTTACGTTCGCGGTCCACGCTGAGAACCCAGACGGTCACCACATCACCGATGGAGACGATGTCCTGGGGGGATCTCACAAAGTGCGTGGCGAGTTGGCTGATGTGAATCAAGGCCGAATCTTTGAGGCCGACATCGACGAAGGCCCCAAAGTCCACGACGTTGAGGACGGTCCCTTGCAGCTCCATCCCAACTTCGATGTCGTCCAGCGAGAGGACACCCTTACGAAAGACAGGCAGCGGCAGATCGGCGCGAGGATCGCGGCCGGGCCGCAGCAGCGCATCGATGATATCGGTCAGTGTTGGCAGGCCCACGGTGATCTCGCTGGCCAGTTGAGCCGTGTCGATCGTCGATAACTGGGCCCGCAGCGGTGATCGATCGGCACTCGGTCGCAACAGATCTGGGGAGACTTGGCAACGAGTCAGCAGCAGGCGCGCAACTTCGTAGCTTTCCGGATGAATCCACGTGTTGTCGAGCGGTTCGTCTCCATCCAGTTTCAAGAAGCCCGCCGCTTGCGTAAATGTGGCGGGGCCGACTCCGGGGACGTCGAGCAGTTGTTTGCGATTCTGAAAACGGCCTGTTTTCTCCCGGTATTCGACGACACGGCGGGCGATCAGTTGATTGAAGCCGGAGACGTGCATCAACAGCGAAGGGCTGGCCGTGTTCAGGTCAACACCGACGAAGTTCACACACGATTCCACGACATCGTCCAATGCCTCTTTCAACTGTTTAGCATTCAAATCATGCTGATACATTCCTACGCCGATATGTTGCGGCTCGATCTTTACCAGTTCACTCAGTGGATCTTGCAGACGCCGCCCAATGCTGACCGTGCCACGCGCCGTCGCGTCGAGGTTGGCAAACTCCTGTTGAGCCACCGTGCTGGTGGAATAGATGCTGGCCCCCGCTTCGTTCACAACGATGTAGCGAACTTCGGGGCACTCGGCGGCGATCATCTCAGAGACGAGTTCTTCCGTTTCGCGACAGCCGGTGCCGTTGCCAATGCAGATGACTTGGCAGTTGTGTTCGCGCAGGAAGGCGACCAGTCGAGTCCGTGCTTCAGCCTTCCGTTCAGCCGATCCGACGATGCTGATTAGATCGATGCCAAGCAACGCGCCAAATTCGTCGAGAGCAGCCAACTTACATCCGGTACGGAATCCCGGATCGATAGCCAGAATACGTTGGTCTCGGAGGGGCGGCTGCAGGAGGAGTTGTCTGAGGTTCTGAGAAAAGACCGAGATCGCATGTCGTTCGGCCTTCTCTGTCAAATCGCGACGGGCCTCGCGTTCCAGTGCCGGTCGAACGAATCGATCCAAGGCATCGACGACGCAGGCGGAAAGAAACTGACGGCAGGAATGCTTTTCGGTTCGCTGTTGTTCAAGGGCAGATCGCTGGGCTTGCTCGCCATCCCAATCGAAATTGACCCGCAACGCTTTCTGTTCTTCACCGCGGTTCAGGGCCAGAATTCGATGAGGCGGGATTTTGGAAACGGGTTCCGTGTACTCGAAGTAGTCGCGAAACTCAGGGTGAGTCTGATCGGCGGTCTTGGTTCCCACTGAGGCCAGTCGGCCAGTCTGTCGAGCGACGATACGGCAGCGTTCTCGCAAGTTCGCGTCGTCCGAAATCTTCTCGGCCAGAATATCCGCTGCGCCGGCCAGGACGCTGTCGATATCCAGTAGCTCTAGCTCGGGGTTCAGAAAGGCCGCGGCGGCATCTCGTAAAGTGGCATCGGAGACGGCTTGATTCCAGACATTCTCGGCCAGCGGTTCCAAGCCTTTTTCGCGAGCAATCGTGGCTCGCGAACGGCGCTTGGGTCGAAACGGCAGATATAAGTCTTCCAACCGCTTCAACGAATCGGCTCGTTCAATCTCAGCTCGTAGTTCGGGAGTCAGCTTTCCCTGACCATCGATCAATCGCAAGATATCGGCGGCTCGTTCGGCGAGTTGCCTGAGAGCCAACACGCGTTCCTGGACCGCCCGAATCTGCTCTTCATTCAGGTTGCCCGTGCGTTCCTTGCGATAACGCGTGATGAACGGAACCGTGTTGCCTTCGTCGAGCAACTGCATCGTTTGCGCGACCTGATCAAGTCGCAAACGCAATTCGCTCGCGACGCGCGCCAGATCTACAGCGGTCGTAGTTTTCGGATCCATCATCAAAAGCCGTTCCATAGCCAACTCAGCCCTACCGTGAACCAATATGGTATCGCATTTTCGGGCAGCAATGGGAAGGCAACCGTAGAGTATCTACCATGACAAATCAGCGCCGCAGTTGTGGTGGCGGGGCCTCAGGAGTGTATTGCTTGTTTTCTCGAGATCTGTTTGCCCGTGGCATGGGCTCAAGAACATGGTCAGTAACCTTTCCCGATCGTTACGCGTAGAATCAATCTCGGTCAGCGAAATGCGAGTCGTTCCTGAAACAGCAGGTTCGTTTCAAACACACATAGATCTCCAAGTTTACAACGAGAACTGAAGATGTCTGAATCTTCCGGACAACGATTTCGACAAGCGATAGAAGCAGAGCGACCGCTACAGATCATGGGAGTGATCAATGCGTACTGTGCTCGGCTGGCCGAGCGAGCCGGGTTCCGTGCGCTGTACCTGTCGGGGGCCGGGGTCGCCAATGCTTCATTTGGTTTACCCGACTTGGGAATGACGAACCTGGCCGATGTCGTTGAAGATGCGCGGCGGATCACGTCGACCACGAATCTGCCATTGCTGGTTGACTGTGATACGGGATGGGGCAGCCCGCTGACGGTCGCGAGGACGATTCGTGAGATGTCGCGAGCAGGTGTGGCGGCGATCCAGCTGGAAGATCAAGTCGATGCGAAGCGATGTGGTCACCGACCGGGCAAGCAGCTCGTCACAGCGGATGTGATGGTCGGGCGTCTGAAGGCTGCAGTCGATGCGAGGGTCGATAGTGGCCTGGTTATTATGGCTCGGACCGACGCGGCGGCGGGTGAAGGTGTGGAAGCGGCCATTGAACGGGCGGCGAAGTATGTTGAAGCCGGGGCCGATGCGATCTTTGCCGAAGCACTCACCGAGCCTGAGCACTTTCGCCAATTCACGCAGGCCATTAAAGTTCCCGTGCTCGCGAACATGACTGAATTTGGCAAAACTCCGCTGATGAAGGTCGATGAGCTGCGCGACCTTGGTGTGCGGATGGTCTTGTATCCACTCACCGCGTTTCGGGCGATGAATGCGGCGGCAGTGAAGGTGTATAAGACCGTGCGATCGGTTGGGACGCAGCATTCGCTGCTCTCGACGATGCAGAGCCGGACCGATTTGTATGACGTTTTGAATTATCACGAACTCGAAGCGAAACTGGATCGCAACGAGTGATTGACCTGTCTGATCGATCTTGGGAGGTGGCACCATGAGTGGCGGATTGGAAGGAATCGTGGCGGGACGCACAGCGCTCTGCACCGTCGGCAAAGAAGGCTGCGGGCTGACTTATCGAGGCTATTCGATTGAAGACTTGGCCGAGCACGCGACCTTTGAAGAGACCGCCTGGTTATTGCTGAGAGGCGAGTTGCCCACAGCAGAGCAACTGAGTGGCTACCGCCAGAGGCTGCGTGGCCTGCGATCACTGCCTGCGGCGCTCAAGAGCGTTTTGGAACAACTACCTGCGACTTCTCATCCGATGGACGTGCTGCGAACAGGGTGCTCAGCCTTGGGCTGCATGGAGACGGAGACGGCTTCGCAGGGAGAATTTGATATTGCCGATCGGCTGCTGGCGGTGTTTCCGTCGATGCTGATGTACTGGCACTGGTTCCATAAGAACGGGACACGGATTGAGACCGAGACTGACGCAGATTCGATTGCCGGGCAGATTCTGTGCTTGCTGCATGGTCGTGCGGCTGCGGCCAGCCATCAGCGTGTGATGGATTCGTCGTTGATTCTGTATGCCGAGCACGAGTTCAACGCGTCGACGTTTACCGCTCGCATCGTGGCTTCGACCTTATCAGACTTTCATTCCGCCATCACGGCGGCAATTGGAACTTTGCGTGGGCCATTGCATGGCGGGGCCAATGAAGCCGCGTTTGAATTAATTGACCAGTTTACGACGCCGGAAGAAGCGGAAACTGGGGTGATGGAGTTGCTACGGAAGAAGGTTAAGATCATGGGATTTGGCCATCGCGTTTATCGCACATCGGACCCTCGTTCGGATGTCATTCAGAAGTATGCGGCCGAGTTGGCGGCTGAAGTCAAAGATACGCGGCTCTACCCGGTTTCCGAACGAATTGAAGCGGTGATGCGTCGCGAGAAGAAGCTGTTTCCGAATCTGGATTTCTACAGCGCAAGTGCCTACCACTTCCTTGGGATCCCGACGCTGTTCTTTACGCCGCTGTTTGTCTTCTCGCGGATTTCGGGTTGGGCCGCGCATGTGATTGAGCAGCGAGGCGACAATCGACTGATACGCCCCGCCGCCGACTATGTTGGCCCTGAGCCACGAGCATTCGTGCCGCTGGCGTCGCGGAAGTAGGCTGGCTTTTGGTGGGATGGGCTTCTAGCCCGTCGCTTTAGTTTTGGTCTTTCACTTGAGTTTTGTCTTCGAGATTCAACGCAAGCTGCGAAGAATGACGGGTAAGGAAACCCGTCCTACGAGAAGACGGACACCCTGGAGTCGAGAGAGAACGCATGAGTGCGATATCGAATGAGATCCGTGAGCCCGATGAGATCATTGGGCAGATCGCGGACTATGTTTGTGCGGCCCCCCACTTCAGCGACGAAGCGCTGGACACGGCGCGGCTTTGTTTGTTGGATAGCCTGGGATGTGCTCTGCTGGCACTGGATTTTCCTGCTTGCACCAAATTGATCGGTCCCGCCGTTCCGGGAGCAACGCTGGCGAGCGGGGCACGCGTGCCTGGGACGGATCTGTCGCTCGATCCAATTCAAGCGGCGTTTTGTTTTGGGACGATGGTTCGCTGGCTGGACTACAATGACACCTGGCTGGCCGCGGAATGGGGGCATCCTTCCGATAATTTGGGTGCCATTCTGATGATCGCCGATTGGCTGAATCAGCGACCAGGTTCCTCGCAACCACCAATTACGATCCGTGACGTGCTAATCGCAATGATCCAGGCGTACGAGGTGCAAGGGATTCTGGCACTCGACAATGCCTTTAACAGGGTCGGCATCGATCACGTAATTCTGGTGCGAGTCGCTTCGACCGCGGTCGCAACACGGATGCTGGGTGGCACGCGAGATCAGGTTGCCAATGCAGTCAGCCAGGCTTGGCTCGATGGTGGCCCCTTGCGAACCTACCGACACGCTCCGAATACGGGTTCACGCAAGAGTTGGGCCGCCGGGGATGCGACTCGACGGGCTGTGCAACTGGCTCTCTGGACCTTGTCTGGAGAGATGGGTTATGCGACGGCATTAACCGCCCCGACCTGGGGATTCCAGGATGCGATGTTTCGTGGTCGGACGATCACGTTGGCTCGGCCGTTTGCGAATTATGTGATGGAACACATTCTCTTCAAGGTGTCGTTCCCGGCGGAGTTTCACGGCCAAACCGCAGTGGAAGCCGCTTTGAAATTGCATCCACTGGTGAAAGGTCGGTTCGAGCACATCGCGAAGATTGAAATCGAGACACAGGAACCAGCGGTGCGCATTATTGCGAAGTACGGCCCATTGAATAACCCCGCCGATCGAGACCATTGCATCCAATACATGGTGGCGATTGGTTTGATTCAGGGAACACTCACCGCTGATGACTATGAAGACGTGGCGGCGAAGAACCCGCTGGTGGATCAACTTCGAGGCCGCATGACGGTCGTCGAGCGGCCGGAGTATTCACGTGACTATCTCGATCCCGACAAGCGATCGATTGCGAATGCCATTCAAGTCACGTTTACGGACGGAACTCAGACGTCGCGAATCGAGATCGAATATCCACTTGGCCATCGCCGTCGCCGCGCCGAAGCGCGACCCGCTCTCGTCGAGAAGTTCAAGCAGAACACGGCTGGCAAACTGCGAGATGTTGAACAGGTCGCCAATCTGTTTAACGATGCGGTGACACTGGATGGCATGACCGCTTCGCAGTTCGTCGAATTGACTCTGCTTCGGCGAAATTAACGCAAAGGCGCAGAGACGCAAAGGAAATCGAGGTCCCTTTCGCAGATGCCAGCAGCTCACTTCGTTTTCAGACGATTCCCATAACCGGCGGCATCGTAGAGTTGTGATGTTCGCTGGAAGGACTCGTCTTTCGCGTTCAGCAGCGTCAGATGGCGCGGGGCCAGCAGGCCGAGCGCGTCGGGGATATCCAGGACTTTCAGGACGTTTAGCAGGATCGGGCCTTCGCGATGTGAGGCGGGAGGATCGACGGCGATGACTTCGGCGATGCTGGTTTCATTGAGTGCGGCATACGCGCCAAGGACTCCGGCCTGGCCTCGACCGGCGACGCCGATGGTCAGTTCGTTGCCTTCGACTTCGTGCAGCATGCGGGCGACGGCTTGGATGTCCCAGACTCGGCCGATATCAACGGTGCGGCCGACGAGGGCGTGAGCCCGCTGGACATAATTGGGCGGATTGGTCGCGGTCCATTTTGTGGTACTGCCACTGCCACGGGGACTGACGATGACAACGGCCTGGCCATGCGGGATGACCTTGGAGGCCCATTCCGGCAGTTGGCCTTCGGGTTCATCTGCATTCAGGATGATCAGCCAGATTCGTTCGGGATGTTCGGGGGAGCGTTTGACGTCGGTGTCCGCCTTGGTTCGCTTGGCCGTGACAATGACTTCGTCTTCGGTCTGCAGCATCATCAGGCCGGTCTTCTCGTTCTCTTCGCGAAGCTGGGCGGCGGCGACCTGATCGGGCCATTCATTGAAGACTCGATCCAATAGTTCTTCTCGCAGGCTTTCGGACCACTTGGTGTATTCGGCTCGCGTCTTCGGCGATGCGGGGGTGGCGAGCGTCACGAACGATTCATCAATCTTGGCATTGATGCGGTCGGCGGGGAGATCTTTATCCTCGGGGAAGACTCGCAGATCTTTGCCTTCGAGCTTGGGAAGCGGAGGTTCGTTGACTTCGCCGTTGTCGTTTGTGAGATGCTTATTGATCCAGCGATAGGCCATCAATCGCAGTTCGACGTTGTCGTTGTGGCCGCCGGGAGTGACACCGACATCGAACAGGTCGCCCGGCTTCTTCTCGTACCAGCGATACAGGTCCGCTAGTCGATCGCGGATTCGTTCGTTGGCTGGCATCGGAAAGATCGGGTCATAACCGGAGTTCTCGAACAGCATGGCTCGTGGAGCGATCAGGGCGGCGATCGTCGACCAGTCCCAGCGATACGTGTTGTAGAAGAACATGCAATCGCAGTGGCCGTTGCAGACTTTATTGATGACATAGCTCTCGAGGTCACTCATTCCGCTGACGGGGACGCAAACGTTGACTCGTTCGTCTGCGGCGGCGATCCAGAAGGTCGCCGCACCCCCTCCACTGATCCCGGTCACGGCCAGTTTGTCAGCATCGACCTCGGGACGGCTGATCAGATAGTCGATCGCCCGAGTGCCATTCCAGCATTCGACACCGGCCGGGGTGTAGCCGGCCGATTGCCACCACCAGCGATTCTCTCGGTAAGTGCCATGATGTATCCCGGCAATCTCTCCCAGTTGCAGAGTGTCGATGATCAGGCAGACATAACCGTGCGTTGCAAACCACTGTCCGTGATGCTGGAACGCGGTCTTGTTGCCGTCACGACCCTTGCCGGAATGTCCGCAGACGTACAGCACCGCGGGAAGCTTGCCTTCGATTTTGGCGGGAAGATACAGATTGCCAGTGACATACAGGCCGGGCTTACTCTGGAAATGAACGTTCTCGACGCGGTAGCCGTCTCGTTGCAGCTTCCCAGTCACCTTGGCGTTGAGGGGAGTCCGTTCAGGTAATGGCCACAGGCCGAGCATGTCGAAGAATTCTCGCTTGAGTTCTGGGCGTTTGGCTTCCCAATCCTCTTTCGACTCGGCCCCTTCGTGGATTCGTTCACTCAGGCGAGTGGCTTCGAGCGTGAGATGCGATTCGATGACGGCATCACCGAATCCGATCTTGGGTGTCTGCTCCTGGGCCTGGATCAGACTGCAGCAGCACAACATGACAAAAGCCGGACGAAGAAGAGACATGGTGTAGTTCCTGAGGGCGACCGGGAATCGTTGTCCGTCAAGTCTGGTGATTTGGGCTTGGGAACGCAAAGCCGCGGGTGGGCCTCTCATCTCGTATGAATGGGTTAATCGAGAACCAGCATCTGGTGCAGTTCTAACGGGGGTAGCTCTAAGACAGGGCCGTTGGCATTGAGGATCTTGGGGGCGATGTGTCCAGGTTCAACGAACATTTCTTGGAAGTCCTGACTGCCGAGATGGACCTTGATGCCGTGGATCGAGATCGTTTCTTCGCGAAGGGGGACATCGACGGCGGGCAGTCCATGGTTGGCGGTGGTGTTCAGGCCGTTGAAGAAGTGGATGATCAGTCGATGTTGCTTGTTGGATCGGATTGCAGGCTGGTGCCAGTAGGTCACTTGAACGCACTTGGGAGCTTCAATTCGGACCGGGAAGTGATGTTCTTCACCGGCGGCCCATTCGATCAACCGGGTCAGCATCCTGCGCTGGTAGGGGTAGGAATAACTCCACATGGCCGCATCCAGGCACGCGGGAAGATAGGCCACCCTGCCCTTTCCAAATTGTCGTGCGATGATGCCAGGAATCGCGGCGTTCGGAGTCGTGCCGGCAGCAGTCGGAGTCAATCGAGCGATCACTTCATCGGCCTGTGGCTCGGTCACCAGGACTTGCGGACCCTTGAACGTGGCGACTCGGCCCGGGACAAGTTCACGAAGCGTGGGATCGTTCCAGATCGGTGATTCTGTCCATTGCAGTGTGGCGGCACCGACTCGCTGCTGCCAATAGGCTTCATCAACTGTGATTGCGAAATTCGCATCGAGAGTTTCTCGCTTTACGGGTGCCGCGGGCCGACCGCGATAGGAGACACCGAACAGATCCTTCAGACCGAAGTCCGGTCTCGGTCGTCCGAGCTCATCGCATAGCGAAGTTTCGCCCGTGGCAACCAATCCCCCGCCTTGTTGAACAAACTTGCGGATCGCAGCCAACTGAGCATCCGAAAGTGCGGCAGAACAGGGAAGGATCAGGACCTTGAATTCGGCGAGGGCGTCGTCAGTCACGTCCCAATCGTTGATTAGTGTCAATGGGAAGTGCTCTTCCATACCGACTCGAAAAGCCCCGAAGACATGAGGCAGGAAACGCTCGGCGATGTCTCGGTAAGCGTAAAACTGTCGGGTCTGTTCACTGACAAGCAGAGCCGCCCATCGCAGCGGCGTGGTCTGTGCGATTAGAATTTCACGCCGCTTGATCTCGTCGAAGACGGCGGCGATCGATTCCTGATGTCCCGACCAACCGAGAGATTCCGCGCTGACGCTGCCATTGGTCAGCCCGAGCAGCGAGCGCGTGATCCGTTCGTATTTCGGGAAGCTGTCGGTCCCATAGGGGTTTCCGCGGGACATGAGGTACGCTTCCGAGGCGGCGGGGCGATCGCCGGCGACCGCTCGTGAATAGGCCGCACCAAACGCCGGGGCGACACTGGCCCCGAAGTTGGTTTCATCCAGCCACCATTCCTGCATGGGGAGATCGAAGAGCTGGTTCATGCGCGTGGGCATGGCTCGTGGCGAATGCAGGAAATGGCCGTAACGTCCGGCGTTGACGGTCCAGGACATCACAACCGTATCCGGGTTGATCGCTTTGAGTCTCCGCTGAAGCCGCGCATAGTGTTGCTCCAACCGGTCGCCGCGCCACACCAGGTATTCGCGATAGGCGATGTCGTCGAGGTTGATGCGGTCTGGGATCCTTTTAGTCGTGTCGCGCAGGTAGCTGGTCTGGCAGGCGTCGCAATAGCAAATCGCGGGATGATAGTTGCCATCGAACGAATAGCCATCGATGCCAAAGTCTTCCACCAGTTCCGCGCAGACATCGATCAGATAGTGGCCCCAAGGGCCGTTGTTGCAGCCGAGGCGCGTTCCCAGGTTGTCTTCACGGGGCTCGACTCTGAGTGACGTGTCCGAGAGATCAGGTCGAATTCGCCAATCGGGATGAGCCTTCACGCAATCGACGGAAGGAAACGGGGGCAGACCCAGGCAATACTTCATTCCTTGCTGGTGACATTGATCAACGATCTGTTGCATCAGCTTGCGATCGGCGGGTGAAAGTCCCCCTCCGTCGCGGCGCAAAGGAAAATAGGGCCAGACTGCGTTGCCATGGCAAACTTGTACACCCAGCGCCGCCGCACGATCAATTTCGCCAGGGGTCACGAATGCCATTCGCGTGACGGATCGAACCCAGTCGGGAATTTTCACCGGTGCAAAGGGAAGAGACTGTTGAACAGCCTCTTCTGCGGCAACGTCAACGGTGGGGAGCATGGTCGCCCCGGCCAACCCTGCCACCGTGACAGAGAGAAAATCACGACGCGAGAGATGGGAGTCTAATTGTGACATCAATGATTTCTCCGAACGTGGGAATTAAGAAGAGTGCTAGCCACGGATGAAACACGGATTGAACACCGATGAAGAAGGTAGATTCAAGAATCGCGTAGCGGTTTGGACGTGCATCAGTTTCATGCGATTCACTGCACTAACAGTCTGCCGCGCCTGGCGATTTCCCGAAACCAACGTAGCCTTCCTAGTCTGCTCTTTTTGTTTTCTGCGAGGGAGGCTGCTCAGCGAGCGGACTTTGTGATGGTACTGTTGGTGTGTTGACGATGAATTCGAAGTGACGCTGTCGCTGATCGCCGAGTGTGGTTGGTATGACGGTGTGGCCAGTCTCTCTCAGACTGAGTTGCGACCACGGAAGGATCGAAAGCCAATGGATCTGGCGTATTGGGGCTTTTCGCACTGGCCATTTCAGCGACGTCAGATTGCGAGCGATGCCGCGATCGGGGCTTCTCATGAAGAAGCGTATGCTCGGCTGTTGTTCGTGATTGACGAGCAGCGTCGTTGCGCATCCTTGACGGGACCGGGCGGCACCGGCAAAAGCTGCCTGTTCCAGCGGTCGGCGGATTATGCGCGACGGCAGGGGCGGATGTGCATTGCCGTCGATGCGGCCAACATGGATGTTGTGGAACTCACAATGCAGGTTGCCGATCAGCTGCATGCCGATAGCGACGGCGCGAGTTCATCGGCGACGTGGTCTCGCATGCAACAGCAGCTTGCCAACCGCGCGCTGGTCAGGCAGCGGACCGTGATTTTGATCGACAATATCGATTCGGCGCATCGAGACTGTGGGCAGGTCCTTCGCCGATTGATGAACCTGGCGGAATCCTTGGATGCGGCGCTGGCCGTCTTGCTCTTCTCAAGAGAACCCGTGGCCAGTCCCGAGTTGCAAGAGCAGATCGAATTGTCGATTGAGCTGTGCGGCTGGTCACATCGTGAGACATCTCAATTTGTGTCGAACGCCACTCGAACTGCGGGGGCAAAGCGAGAGATCTTCACACCAGACGCGATCGATTTAGTCCAAGACCTGACGCAGGGGATTCCGGCAGATGTCATTCGAATCTGCGATTTGGCACTGCTGGCGGCAATGAGCGACGATCGGCACGAGGTGGATGCCGCTCTGGTCCAGGCCGCCGTCGCTGAGTTTTCGCCGCGGCATGCAGTGAAAGCTCACCCGCGGTCGTTGGCGAGGCAAGAGCGTGCCAGTGCGATGGTGAGTACCGAGTGAAGGTGCGTTTGATCGCAAGGGCATGCTGCGCTGCGAATTGAGTCGCGCCGGTACCTCGTAAATTGGTCTTGGCAATGACCACTCGATTCTGCCGATGGGACGGTAAATCCGAAGCCGCCTCGCTAGTTCGAATAACTGCGAGAATTCGCATTTTTGGAGTGATCGCTATAACCGGACCGCATTTCCGTCATGTTCGTTAGCTTGCGCCTTCCAGTTGCAAGCGACAAGACCGGCTTGCCGATGCAATCTGACACATTCGGCCCAGTCCTGATATTGCGGATATCAGATCCATCTGGCATTCGTGTCATGAGTGGAAGGAGCAATCGTGCGTTTCGAATTTGCTGTCATCGGAATTCTGGCCATCGCTGGCTGTCAGTCTCAACGTGGCTACACCGCCGCGTGTCCTCACTGCAATCAGGCCCATACGGTTGTGAATAATCAGACTGCCGCGCCGTCTTCGATCAACCCGGTGACCTATAGCGATGCCGACGCACCCGCGCCGCTGCCGAAGAACTATGCGACCGCATTTGAGCCGGTGCCATCCGTTCCAGGAGTTGATTGAGTCGAGAGACGGGCACGCAGAATTGAGAGTGTTGCTTTCATTCTGCGTGCGCATTCTCTTCGACGTGCGGAGGCGCAAAGCGTGCGCAGAAGACTGGAAATCCTCGGCACATGGACTGTGCCTGCTATTTTTTGGGGACTTCCGGCAGGTGGTAGCCTTCGCAGTTCAGGCGAATTCTGTAGAGGCTGGACCCGGCTGTGATGTAGAGCAGGTTGCCATCTTTGCCACGACCGAAGCCGACGTTGGTTGGAACTTCGGTCTTGATATAGTCCAACTCCTTACCCTCCGATGAATAGACGTAGATCCCCGGTCGATTCTCTGCACGGACGGCGACGTAGAGATTGCCGTGCTTGTCGACGGTGAGTCCGTCCGGTCCATCAAATGGCGCGTAGTCGACCAGCGTCTTCCTGAATTTCGCGGTGCCGTCGCGAGCCAGGTCGTAGGCCATCAGTGCCATGTTTCCCTTGCGCACTGGCTCGTCTGTCTGGAGTTGCTCGGAGCCCGTGGCACCGTTGTCGTTGCTGACGACATAGAGAGTGTTCTGATCGGGTGAGACGGCAACGCCGTTTGGTTTACCGGCATTCGTGATGATGCGATGCAAGGTGCCGTCAGTGTCAATGCGATAGACCGCCATCACAGGTTGCTCAAGCGGCTCGTGCCCGAGATAGCGTGGGTCACTGAAATAGATTCGTCCTTTTTCATCGATGGTGATGTCGTTGGGAGCATTGAACGGGCGACCTTCGAACAAACCCGCGATGATATAGCTCTTGCCGGATTTCATGTCGGTCCGCGTGACGCGACGGCCGCCGTAGTCGGCTCCTTCAGCGACAATCATATCGCCGACGGCGTCGAACTTGATCCCATTCGACATGCCGCTGGGGGAACGGAAGATTGTGGTCTTGCTGGTGGCTGGATCAAATTTCCAGATGTGCCCCGCTTCGATTGCTCCTGTGTCATCGCGAGACTTATTCGAAAACGTGATCTCACTGAAGTACACCATGCCATCCGGTGCGATGCTGACTCCTTCGGTCAGGACGTGCGATTCGAAAAGCTGTTCGAGCTTGGAATCTGGCGGAACGATCGGATTGGCGGCAAACAGCCGGCCACAGAGACTCAGTGTGAAAAGCGGCACTGCGTAAAGCGAGAGTCGATGATGACGCGAGCGAAGCGGCATGGCGAGTTCCTTCGAGTCTGCATGGCGATTGTTGGTGAATGATTGCGATGCCAACAATATGCGAAGCCCGTCGGGTGAACAATGCTCGCGACAGATCATTGAGTTCGAAGCCAGCGAATGCGACGTTCGCGATCAGGAGGACATCCTTGTCAGGGCCACGATGCAAAGATCGTCGCTCGGTTTGCGGCCCTGACGAAAACGATCAACCGCTGCCATTAACTTGCGGACACGCTCAGCGGCATTGCTCACCGAATCCAGCAAGGAATCGTCCAGCCGTTCCATGCCGAAAATGTCGCCCGCAGGATTGAATGCTTCACTGACTCCGTCGGTGTAAAGCACGAGTTCGTCCCCGCCCTCGAGATTGATCGTGACCGGATGACACGGATTGTCGAGCAGCACTCCCAGAGGGAAGCCAGTGCGGTTCTCACCAACCTGGAGGACCGTTCCATTCCGTTTTCGCAGTCGAGGGAGCGGATGGCCGGCATTGGCGATACTGAGTGTGTGCTTCTGGGGATCCAGCACGACCAGGCAGAAGGTGATGAAATCGCTGTCCGATCGACAGACGGACCGGTTCAATTCGTCCATCGCCGCCTTCAACGATGTCGCACTCGAAATGCAGTGCCGCAGTTCCGAGATGAATTCGGCGATGCGCAGCGACGCGGGAAGCCCCTTGCCTGAGGCATCGGCCACAGCCAGCATGAGCCGCCCGTCAGAGAGACGATGATAGATGTAGGCGTCACCGCCAACGATTTGAGCAGCGCAATAGTACTGGGCGAACGAGTAGCCCGGTACCTGTGGGGATTCGGTGGGAAGCATCCGTAGTTGGATTTGACGCGCGGTTTCCAATTGATGCCGCGTCAGTTCGTGCTCGACAACAACTTCGTGCGCGCGGGCATAACCGATGGCCTGTGCGGCCAAGGTGGCGGCACCGCTGACAAAGGCCAGGTCATCTTCGCAAAATTTCGCCTGCGAATCCTCGGTTTCCAGGATCACGATACCGAGTGCGGATCGTGTGGGGCCGATTACGATCGGGACATACATCGTGGATGAGAAGGTGGATTCGAGTGCCGATTCGCAGCTTTCATCACCTGAGTTATGAATCGAGGCGACTCCCTCTTCGAGGGTTTGACGAGACAGAGAGTAGTCGCCGGGCATGTCGGTGGCTGTCGATCCGTCGGCGTCGTGTCCGTGCTTAGTGGCGCGGGGCGACAGTTGACCGTCTTTCTCGACCAACAGAATTTCACCACTGCTCGCCTGCGGGAACGTCTGGAACAAGATGTCCAGGATCTTGGGCAGGATGACATTGACATCCAGGCTATGGCCGAGTTGTTGAATGATACCGAGCACGTTGTCCAACCGGACGCGCAGGCGGTTGGGCTGCCGGTCGTCGGTGGGTACGACGACATCCTGGTAGGCGGGCATCGATCCGCTGGAGGGGGCCTTCGACTCTTCAAACCGAAAAAATCGGATCGGCACGTCATACAGGTTGATCCGGTCACCGTCCTGCAGTGGAACGGGACTGTGGATCGGACGGCCGTTCAGGAAGGTTCCGTTGACGCTGTCCAGATCTTCCAACAGGAACTCACCGAACCGTTCGACGATTCTGGCATGCTCACGTGAGATCGATCTCTTATTCAAAACAACGTCGCAGAAGCCTGATCTTCCAATGACACATTCGTGTTGCATGGTTAGCGGAAAAGTGGTCCCCGTCAGTGGGGGGCCCATCACGACAAGGCTGGCCATACATCGGCTCCCTCCTAAGGAAGTTGGCCCTTCCCAAAGTTTTCACCGGGGCGATTGCCCGACGCAGACGACGTGATGTCACGTTCTCTAACAGCGCCAGTTCTCAATTTGCAATAGGCGAGTCCCCGTCAGAAGTCATCACACTTGATCGCTGCGATGGATGCGAGAAGAACACCTCTTTAACATTACGCAGCCGATCCTCAAAACGTTCACACAAATTCACCACTTCTCGCGTTTTCAAGGAAATCCCTTTGGCTGGCCACGGGCGACTTGCGGTCAATCGGAGTCGCTGCCGGACGACATCAAATTTGAACTGTGGGCAACTGATGAACACGTGAAGTAACGAAGATGTGATCGAGTGACACTCACCCCGACCCGCTGCTCGATCATACTGCAGTTGATCGTGAGGTATCGAACAGATCGGATGAGGTGCGGGCGAAAGCGTTGCGACTTGCAGAGCAAGTCGATGTAATGTGTCTCATTCACTTCCGCAGTCGCTTTGGCGGCGCTTCGATCCTCTCTTTCTGAGAAATTGTGGAGATCCTAGTGACAGCCGATTCAATCGCCGTTCCTGACCAACAGTCGAAGAAGAACGTGCCGCCCTGGTTGGCTCCGCTGACAGGGTTGGGTCAGATCATGTTTCAGGACAGTGCTTGGACCGGCGCGTTCTTTCTGACTGGCATTGCGATCGTCTCCCCCGTGACCGCGGCCGGTGCCGCATTGGGAGCACTGGTCGGTACGTTGGCCGCGATGTTGCTGAAGTATGACGAGCAGGAAATTCGCGACGGCATCTACGGCTTCAATGCGAGCCTGGTGGGAATCGCGATGATAGCTCGCTATCAACCACATGTCTTGACGTTCTTGTTGATCATCGTCGGAGCGGGGGTGTCGACAATGCTCACGCGCGAAATGCGTCGTCGCGTCCCATTTCCCACATATACCACACCGTTCATTGTGACCACGTGGGTCGCGCTCTTCATGGCGCAGGAGTTCAGCATTCCACCGGTCGTCCACCCGACAGAACCGGAAGGGACTTTGGATATCGCTGCCGCTGTGGTGCGAGGTGTCAGTGAAGTGATGTTTCAGGCGAATGTGCTCACCGGAATCTTGTTCATCGTGGGGATCGCACTACGTTCGTGGCGTGGCGCGGTGTGGGCGCTCGTCGGTTCTCTGATGGGCCTGATGACGGGACTGTCGCACGCGGCCCCTGAACCAAATCTCTCACTGGGAATCTATGGATATAACGCGGCACTCGCAGCGATGGCGATGGCTCTGTATCGGCGATCGGTAACGCTGCCACTGTTCGCAGTCATTCTGTCAGTCCCTGTCACGGAGATCTTCCCGGTGATCGGGCTACCAACTCTGACCGCGCCGTTCGTCATCGCCTGTTGGGCGGTGATCGGCATGGATAAGCTGGATCGGAAACTGTACGGAGCGCAATCACCAGCCTACCCGGGGTAATGAGGATGGTCTTTGTCCACACCTCTGACACTCTTGTTTTCAGCCAACACGATTGCCAAGATGCTGCCGCTACGCTGTGCTGCACGCAGAGAAACAACAGCATTGAATGTAGAACCCCTTTCGTCTGGCCGAAGCGTTTCGCGACAACGTGGGCCTGCGACTGTACTGGAGAAAAAGCATGCACCTGACGCCGCGGGAAATGGAAAAGATCCTGATCTATTCGCTGGCCGAGATTTCGCTGAAGCGGAAAGCAAAAGGATTGAAGCTGAATCACCCGGAATCGATGGCCATCATTTGTGCCGCCGCCATGGATGGAGCTCGCGAAGGGAAAACTCTGGAAGAAGTCATGGAAACGGCGTCGCATGTTTTAACGCGCGAGGACGTGATGGAAGGGGTCGCTGAAATGATCCCTTACGTCCAGCTCGAAGCTGTTTTTACGGACGGCAGCCGACTGATTACGGTTCACGACCCCATCCACTAACCACAGGACAATTCCAATGGCTAAGAAAGAAATGCCAAAAGAAGCCCCGGTTGAAAAGAAGACCCCTGTCGGTGGGTTGGTATTAGGTGAAGGTGATATCGAGATCAATGCTGGGCGTCCGACCGTGACAATCAAGGTTCGCAACACAGGCGACCGGCCGATTCAGATCGGATCGCACTATCACTTTTTCGAAGTGAACCGCGCTTTGGAGTTTGACCGCGCCGCGGCGTTCGGCAAGCGACTTGATGTTCCCGCGACCACAGGGGTGCGGTTTGAACCGGGAGACGAACGAGAAGTGACGCTGGTCGCCATGGCCGGGAAGCAGCGGATCTACGGGTTCTCCAATCTGGTTGATGGTTGGACCGGCGGTAGTGATTCGACTTATCGGCCCAACTATGGCGAATCGATCAAGCGTGCCGAAGAGCTCGGGTTCAAATCGAAGAAATCATCGAAGAAGTAACGTCGGACCAGAGGAGCCACAGCCATGTCCAGAATGTCCCGCAAGGAATACTCGGATCTGTTCGGTCCCACGACGGGCGACAAAATCCGACTCGCCGATACCGACCTGTATATTGAGATCGAGAAGGATCTGCGCACTTACGGTGATGAGGCGGTCTACGGCGGTGGCAAGACTCTGCGAGACGGCATGGGGATGGACAATACCCTCACCAGTGCCGCCGGCGCGTTGGACCTGGTCATTACCAATGCAACCATTCTGGATCCCTATTTAGGTGTCATCAAGGCCGATATCGGGATCAAGGCAGGAAAGATCGTCGGCGTCGGTAAGGCTGGCAATCCTAATACGATGGCCGAAGTGACGCCGGGGTTAGCCGTTGGTCCAGCAACCGACGCCATCAGTGGTGAGCATCTGATCGTCACCCCCGGAGGCATGGACTCTCACATCCATATGATCTGCCCGCAGCAGGTTGAGACGGCTCTAAGCAACGGCATTACGACGTTCTGGGGGGGCGGGATTGGCCCGACCGACGGCACCAACGGGACGACCATCACGTCTGGGCCGTGGAACCTGGAAATGATGTTCCGGGCCATCGAAGGCTTACCGATGAATTTCGGTCTGCTCGGGAAAGGAAATTCGTCTGGTCGCGAACCGCTGGTCGAACAAGTTCTGGCCGGCGCGACGGGTTTCAAGATTCATGAAGACTGGGGATCAACTCCCGCCGCGATTCGTCGTGCCCTGGAAGTGGCCGAGGAATACGATGTCCAAGTAGCGATTCATACCGACACGTTGAACGAATCGGGCTACGTTGAGGATACGATCGCCGCCATCGATGGTCGGACGATCCACACGTATCACACCGAAGGGGCCGGTGGAGGACATGCTCCCGACATCATCAAGATTGCTGGCGAACCGAATGTGTTGCCCAGTTCGACGAACCCCACGCTGCCTTATGGCGTGAATTCGGTTGCCGAATTGTTCGACATGATCATGGTCTGCCACAACCTGAATCCGAAGATTCCGTCCGACGTGGCGTTCTCGGAAAGTCGCGTCCGAGCCGAAACCATCGCGGCCGAAAGTGTGCTGCACGACATGGGGATCCTCTCCATGATCACCAGCGACTCACAGGCGATGGGACGTGTGGGCGAAAACTGGATTCGCACGATTCAGACGGCCGACTCGATGAAGAAGGCACGCGGTAAGTTGCCGGAAGACGCTCCCGGCAACGACAACTTCCGCGTGCTGCGATTCATTTCCAAAGTGACGATTAATCCTGCCATTGCTCAAGGTGTCGGACACATTATCGGCTCGATCTCGCCCGGAAAGATGGCGGATCTTGTGCTGTGGGAACCCGCCTTCTTCGGTGCCAAGCCGAAGATGATCATCAAGGGTGGAATGATCAACTGGGCCTGCATGGGAGACCCCAATGCCTCATTGCCGACACCGCAACCGGTGATCTACCGTCCCATGTTCGGTGCGTTTGGGACCGCACTCTCGAAGACGTGCGCGACGTTCGTCTCGCGGGCGGCTTACGACCTGGACATTGCCAAGAAGTATGATTTGCAGCGAATGGTGCTGCCGGTCTACGGCACGCGCACTGTCACAAAACGCGACATGGTGCGGAACTCGACCCTGGCCGACATTCAGGTGAACCCGCAGACTTTTGCTGTGACTGTGGACGGCGTTCATGCCACGGCACGCGCCCCGAAGACAATTGCGCTGAATCAACTTTATTTTTTCAGTTGATCCACCACGGATGCTGACCTCGCCGAATGGCTATTCGAGGAACAGAACAGAGACCTTCCAGAATCAGATCTGGAATTCGTGCGCCAAGAGCGGAGAACAATGTGATTATTGTGGAGACGATCGTCGGGAACGCCACCGATGATGCTTGGAAGATAGAGTTGGCGGATGCCGCCTTCGACTATCTCGATCTAGATCAGTGGCAGGCTCAAAAGAACAGGTTTCGGACGACCACCGAGAAGGGAATGGAACTGGCTTTGTCGCTGGAGCGAAATACTCATTTGCGAAACGGAGATATTCTGGTTTGGGACACGGCGACTCGTAAGGCTGTTGTCGCTCGGATCACGTTGCAGGATGTTCTGGTCATCGATTTTTCCCCCCTCCTCGAACAGCAGGGTGGCGCAATTGCGCAGACCTGCTTTGAACTGGGGCATGCACTTGGCAATCAGCATTGGCCGGCGGTCGTGAACGGATCCAAAGTCTTTGTTCCGCTGACAGTCGCCCGCCAGGTGATGGCATCGGTGATGAAGACGCACGCGTTCACGGGGATCACGTACGACTTTGTGCCGGGGACGGAAGTCATTCCGTATCTGGCACCGCACGAGGCGCGGCGCCTCTTCGGCGGGGCCAACTCGACACCGCATTCTCACAGTCAGCAATACGTGCAAGGCAACTGACTTCTCGCCATCTTCGCAGTCAGCGACCGGAGTTTCGATTTCCGTGACGAGCATTCCTGAGCTCATGAGAGCCCTGCAGTTTGGCGACTCAATGCTGCCTGTCGGCGCATTCTCGTTCTCGAACGGGCTAGAATCGGCTGTTCAGGAGCATGTCGTCCATGATCTGGAGACTTTGAGGCAATTTGTGAAGACGGCAGCCGAGCAAGCCGCGACCGGCGACGGAATCGCTCTGTTGGAAGCACATCGGGGTGCGCAGGCGAAGGATCCCAGTCGCGTGATTGCGGCCGATCAGGCGGTTTATTGTCGCAAGCTCAACGAAGAGATGCGGACCATGACCATCCGAATGGGCCGGAAGTTGGGGGAAATGGCCCTGCAAGTGCTTCCCGATCCGCCATTGGTCAGCGACTGGTTGGCGGCGATCAAACAGAACGAATCTCCGGGAACTTATCCCGTGGCCCAGGCGTTGGTGTTCTCAGCGTTGGGCCTGACCGAAGAAGACACGTTCGCGGTTCAGCAGTATGGCGTGGCATCGATGATGCTCGGAGCGGCCTTGCGGCTGATGAAAATCAGCTACCTCGATACTCAGTCGATCCTGTTTGAAATCAATCAGTCGGCTCAGGCGGCGTATCAGCGCGTCGCCATGGCTCAACTCGACGACATGTCGACGTTCTCACCCGTGCTAGACATCCTTGCCGCGACACATGTCAAATCGCGAATTCGCATGTTTATGAATTGAAGAAGGCCGGAGACGAATCCATGAAGAAAATTACGCGGATCGGGATTGGCGGCCCCGTCGGGTCGGGGAAAACCGCTTTGATCGAAGCGCTGACCCCGATGCTGATCAGGATGGGTGTGCGCATCCTGATCATCACGAACGACATTGTGACGACAGAAGATGCCAAGCACGTGCAGCGAACCCTGAAGGGGATTCTGTTGGAAGAGCGGATCATTGGCGTTGAGACGGGGGCCTGCCCGCACACTGCGATCCGCGAAGACCCCAGCATGAACCTGGCCGCCGTCGAAGACATGGAGTCACGGTTTCCTGAAACGGACCTGGTGATGATCGAGTCCGGTGGTGACAACCTGACACTGACGTTCAGCCCGGCGCTGGTGGACTTCTTCATCTATGTGATCGATGTCGCGGCGGGAGATAAGATTCCGCGAAAGAATGGTCCCGGCATCACGCAGTCGGATATTCTCGTGATCAATAAGACGGATCTGGCTCCGTATGTGGGTGCCAGCCTGGAAGTGATGGATCGCGATTCGCGGATGATGCGCGGCAAGAAGCCGTTCCTGTTCACCAACTGTAAGACTGGCGAAGGTCTTACCGAGCTGGCACAAATGCTGCGCGAGAACTGTCTCTTCGATCTCGAACTGTCAGCACCCACGAAATGACACCGCAACATCTCTTGCCCGAGTTGGCACCGTATTTGGACGAACCGAAGCAATTGCCCACCGGCTCATTCGGGAAGGTGGCGGAATTGCGACTGGGATTCCAGCGGCGCGGCGAACGCACGATCCTCGCCGACCTCTATCGTCGCGCCCCTCTGATCGTTCATAAGGCGATCTACTGGGACGAAGAGATGCCCACGATGCCTTGCGTGTTCATCATCTCGAACGCCGGTGCAATCCTGCAAGGGGACCGGAACACGATCTCGATCAAGGTCGAGGAAGGGTCTCAGGCTCACATCACAACTCAGTCGGCGACGAAGATCCATGAGATGGATGCGAACTACGCAGCGCAGGACCAGACCATCGTGCTGGAGAAAGACGCGTATCTGGAATACCTGCCGGACCCGATGATTCCTCACAAGCACACGCGGTTTCTTTCCCGGACCGATATCGTCATCGATCCTTCGGCGACGTTGCTGTACTCCGAGATCCTGATGGCGGGGCGAAAGTATCACGGCGACGGGGAGGTCTTTCAGTACGATTTGTTCTCGTCGCTGATTCGAGCCAGACGCCCAGATGAATCACCGCTGTTTACCGAAAAGTTCGTTGTCCGGCCGCATGAGCTGCCCGTTCAGCAGGTCGGTGTCATGGGGAACTACGATGTCTTTGCCAATGTCGTCCTGCTGACACCGAAAGATCACGCCGATCGCATCTTTGAACAAGTTCCGGCCGTTTTCAATGAAGAGGAAGGTTGGGCTGCTGGGGCGAGTCGGCTGCCGCATGATGCGGGGTTGATCTACAAAGTAGTCGCGACGGAAACGGCGACTGCGAAGGCAAAAGTCCGCGACTTCTGGGCGGTGGTTCGCCCCGAGATTGTCGGTGCCGCGATTCCACGGCAGTTCGCCTGGCGCTAAGATATAACGTTTTGTTGAAAGAGCGAGGTTCCTGCTGAGCCGCGCCTGTTATTGTGAGTCCATCGACACGCGCGGCTCGGCAGGAGCCTCGCCCTCCCAATCACGAACATCTCCGCATTTATGGCCATGCCTGCATACACCGCGACGCTCTTGATCCCTGGCGATATCGGTACCCGGTGGGGATCACAGCGAGCGTCCGATCTTGCGATGGAAATGGAGCGGCGCATTAATCAGCCGGTGGTTGTCTGTTCTCCGGATGAGAATGCGATTCCGTTGACGGCTGCGATTCTGGATCTCGTGAAGGCTGACTACCAGTCTCTGGTCGTCATGCCACTCGGATTATTGCCGGTTTCTACCAACGGAAACATCTCACGGACATTGGGCTTGGCAAAACGCCAATGGCCGAACCTGGCGATTCATGTGGCCGCACCGCTCACGTGGTTGGAATGGAGTGGTTGGCTGCGTGTCACAGCATTCGATGCTGCCAACCAGTCAGGAATTCCACCGGAACAAGCCGCCGTTCTGATCGTTGGCGAATCCAGCGGGAATCCGCTGGCTAACGCTGATCTCGCTCGTCTCGCCCATTTGGTTCAGGAGGGAAGCCCGTTCGCTGGTGTGGGATATTCGTTCCTGGAAACAACACGGCCTGACATTCCCGAAGCGATCCTGTCTTTAACTGCGTCTGGTGTCCAGAATGTGATTGTTGTTCCCTGGCTGATTACGCAAGAGGAAGCGCTGCAGCGAATTGCCAAGGAGATTGATTACGTTGTTCGAGTGGACGGGCTCAATGTGAAGCTGGCGACGCCAACTCTCGCCCATCCCGCCATGGTGAATCTGCTCGTTTCAAACCACTACGTCGCGGTTTCGGATGAGAATCATCCATTCGCAGCAACAGGGGAAATCGGCCCCGAGATTGATTGCACGGTCAGGTCGGTAGCACCAGCGATCACACCGCAAGACGCGTTCGAGCTTCAAGAATTGGAGCGGCGAATCAATTCGATGCTGCCGTCCGAGTATCAGGGCCAGCTTGAAAGCGTCAAACCGACCTCGATGGGTACGGCGTCATTGAAATTCGACGACGCTGGCAAGGTGGCCTGGGGTGACATCTGGACAAGCTTTTGCGATCTGGCTCTGGCTGGCGGTCCCCCGCATCGCGGTACGTTGCTGGAAGCGGTGTCATCCGCGGATGCTCTGGCAGAACCGGAACAGTATCAGGCTGTCGTGACGGAGATCGAAAGAGGGATCAGGCTGGTCACCTCGTTGCCCATCATCACCAGCAAGACACCGGGATGGGTGGGCGTTCGTTGCGAAAGCGAAGAGATGTCAGTCTGGCTGATGCGCGCGATCATTGTCGAAAACATCATGGTTCGTCGCGAAGGTAATATCCTCTATCTACCGGCTGGCCCGCGATTCACGGTCAAACGCGAGATCAAGAACGTCATTACGGCCATTGCGAAAACCGTTCACTATTGGTCGACGCATCTGTTGGCGAGGCGTCAGTCGGCAGAAGGTCGTTTCTAACAGCAATTGACGAGTCACACACCCAGGGAATTCGATCGATGAAGCAGAACTTTCTATTAGGCATCCTCCTGTTGTCGCCATTGCTGGCCGTTCACGCGGCCGATCTATTGCCGGCGAAACCGATGATCGGCAAGTTGGCTGCGTCGAAGGTTTTGTTCCTCGGCAACAGCATTACCTTGCATGGTCCTGCACCCAGCATCGGTTGGACGGGGAACTGGGGAATGGCAGCCAGTGCGGAAGACAAGGATTATGTTCATCTGGTGACGGCAGACGTTACGAAGGCGGCAGGAGCGAAGCCGGAGACGATGGCACGGAACATCGCCGATTTCGAACGCGGCCACGACAAATTCGATATTGCTGGCGAATACAAAGCGGAACTTACATTTCAAGCCGATCTGATCATCGTTGCGATCGGGGAAAACGTTCCCGATCTGGCGACAGACGAGGCGAGAGCGAAGTATGCGACTGCGTTTACGAAACTTCTGACAGAGCTGAAGAGGAATGGAAACCCGGTCCTCTTCGTACGCAGTTCGTTCTGGGCGAATGCCGCGAAAGACGACATCATGCGCAAGGCGAGTGCCGACGCAGGCGCCACGTTCATCGATATCTCGAAGCTGGGCGGCGATCCGTCCAATTCGGCCTCGTCAGAGCGAAAGATCGATCACGCGGGCGTCGCCGCCCATCCTGGTGATAAAGGAATGCAAGCCATCGCAAACGCGATCTTCGCCGCGATCCAGCAGAAGGCCGATGCCGCGGTCAAACCTTGATTTGGACAGTCGGCATCAACGGCGGTGGTTGGAGCTTTCAACCACCACGGCCCTGCACCGCTGACGAATGACCGATGCGGCGTCGCCTTCACTCTCATTTGCTACGACGATTCATGCGAGCGAGCGTTCGAGCAATCGCCTTCTCACGAGTCTGGGAAAAATACAACAGCGCCCCATGGAGGACGATCCCGGCTCCCCAACCGAGCGCCACCCAAAGGGCCCATTTCTTGTCGGGGCTTTGTGTGTAGTTCAGAAACACCATTCCGGCGATGGCAACTAAGTACACAGCCAGGTGAATCCAGAATACAAGCTTGACTCGCGATTCGGCTTCGGCGTGAGTTGTCATCACGGGTTTTCCTTCTTTGTTTGTATCGCTCTTGTTGGTCAAGTTTTCCTCGCCTCAACAGACGTGCAAGCCAACCCGTAGGCGAGCGAGCTTACCATAGTCGGTGAGGCAACGTTCAAATTCGTTGATAATGAAGATCACTCTCTGCTCGTCGAGTGACAGCTACGAGCGAATTTCGAACGGCTCACTCTTTCTGGCGACCGAAGACAACCGCAAATGGTCGCTTCGTGCCGGTCAAATGAACGGAGGGTGTTGCTACGATTGCGTTGACTTATTCTGCGGAGTTGTTCCGTCGCAGAGTTGTCAATCCGTTGTTGAATTCGACTTTTCGCTCGATGATCCACTCGGGGTGATCGTTTAAGAACTCCTCGACCGCTGGCCAAAGCCCCCGGCCACCATCTTCGCCTCGTGTTCCGAAAGATGTCGTATCGTGAAGAACGATAAATTTGCGGGCCTTCGTTGAGTGGCGGCGAAGCTCCAGACGCAATTGGTCGTACGTATGCCACGTGTCGATGAAAAGCAGATCCACAGGATCGATGTCGATCTCCAAGACATTTGCCTTGTGCATGGTGACGCGTGACGAACTGGACCAGATCCCCATCGCTTCAGGCGTGAGATTAATGTCGTAGCAACTCAGCCGTTCGGGCTTGCTGGCCAGGAATGCGATCGTCGATACGCCGTGCCTGGTTCCGAACTCCGTGATCGTCTTCACCTGCGAACCGAGCTGCCGCAAATAGGGCAGGTGCTCGCTGATATCTGACGGAATTCGGAGAGATTTGGCGTACATTCCCCGGATGCGCGCCTCTTCGTCGACAGGACATCTCAGACCGATACCAATGGTGTCGTTGCCATTCGTATATGTCTCCAGCGGAAGGATCCCACCCTCTTCAAACAGGGCTTTCATTCCCATCGGCCAGACTCGCCAGCAATCAATGGGATGCCCATGATAGGGCCAGGTATTCGGCGTGTTGATGTAAATCAGACCTCCCGGTTTTAATCGACTCGACAGTTTCTTAATCCATTCCCACGGCTTGGGGATCTGTTCCATGGTTGAGATACTGACGATCACATCGAAGGATTCGAGATCAACATTCAACCAATCAGGCCGAAGGACTTGATCAACGTTCGGCCCTGAAGCGATATCCAATCCAACATAGTCCCAATTGTTGCCACGGAAAAGATGCCGCACGTTTCCATTCACGTCGAACGAGCCGACATCGGCAATACGGTAGCAGCGCTCCGAATCCAAGAACTGCTCAGAAAACCGCTGAGCATCATCCATTGCAGACTTGTGCATCGATCAGATCCTGATTCCATGTGACACTGCGCCGAGTGCACTCGTCACTATGGACCATTGCGTGAGTTGGCCGGCGCAGGAACGCGGTTGTCATACTGTGATATGAAGGTCTTAGCAAAGAACGCGGGGGGAACAATCGCAGATTGCGGGGCTTTCATCAAGCGGCACACGACCTCGAACGTGGCACCGGCTGGCATTGATATCTCAGCAGTGACGGCTGAGAATCGCAGAGCAGCTCATTGGATTGCGACCCAGGGAAAGCGGCCTCTCAAGAGAAGACCATGCTAATTCGCGACGTTGACAGGCGTGTGTGCTCTTCGATGCATGCCATGTATTTGACGAACATCCTGCTGGGTTTCGCAATTCTCCTATGTGTTGTGCCCGGATTGTCCGAGGCGGCTGAATCTGCGGCTGTCACCATCACACGTGATGAATGGGGTGTGGCGCACATTCATGGAAAAACGCATACCGACACGTTCTTCGGCATGGGGTACGTGCAAGCCGAAGACTATTTCTGGCAGTTGGAAGACACCTGCATACGATCGCTTGGTCGCTACGCGGGGGTGGTGGGTGAGGCCGGGATTTCCAGCGATATCTTGAATCGCAGCTTTGAAGTTGCTCGAAGATCCCAGAACGATTTTGAAAAACTGAAGCCGGAACATCAGCTAAGGGCAGCCGCCTATGCGGATGGGATCAATCGATATTTGACCACGCATGTGGAAACGAAGCCCAGGCTTCTGAAACATTTTGAGCCCTGGTATGTCCTGGCGATGGACCGCCACATGATCCTCGACTTCATCTATCGTCGCTCTCATGTCAAACGTCCTGCGGATCGCGGTCCGCAAGACGTGGCGTTACGTGCGCAACAGATTGATGCGACCAGTGTGGCCACTGACCCCTGGAGTTTCCCGAGTCCCTCCGTGACCGGATTCGCGGCCGAAGTCCGGGCCGCGATCGGTTCCAATGCGTGGGCGATTGCCGGATCGAGGACGCAATCGGGATCGGCCATGCTGTTCGTGAATCCTCATCAGCCCTGGTATGGAATGGGGCAGTTTCACGAAGTCCACGTTAGCAGCGACGAAGGGCTGAATTTTAGTGGAGCCTGCTTTTTTGGAAACCCGTTTCCCACGATCGGACACAACGAGCATCTCGGCTGGACGTACACGGTCAACAGTCCCGACGTGGCCGATGCCTGGCGAGTCACGTTCGACGACGCCGCCCGACCGCTTCACTACCGATTTGATGGGGCCTATCGTGAAGCGGTTCAATGGACGGAGACCGTGGGTGTCATCCAAGGTGGTGTCTTGGTTCAGCGTCCACTGACTTTTCGCAAGACACATCACGGGCCGATCGTCAGCAAAGAGAACGACACCACGTTTCTGGCAGTCCAGGTGGCGGGGTTATTCGACATGAAACGTGTCGACCAAGCCTGGGGAATGGTCCTGGCCACGAACTACGCGGAATGGCGGGCCGCGATGAGTCACTGCGCAATTCCGATGTTCAATGTCGTCTATGCAGATCGCGCGGGAAATATCTTTTACGCCTACAACGGAACCATTCCAGTACGCGATCCCGCATTTGACTGGATGCAACCTGTCGACGGCAGCGACGCTCGCACCGACTGGAAGGGCACACACACATTTGATCAATTGCCGCAAGTCTTCAATCCCAAGTGTGGCTACGTGCAAAGCTGTAATTCCTCCCCCTTCACGACCACCGGCGATGTCGATCAGGATCCACGACCGGAGAACTTTCCCAAGTACATGCTGGAGGATCACGATGTCGACATGAGACGCGCGAAGATGTCACGTCTGTTGCTGGGCAAGATGCAAGGCCTGACTATTGCGCAACTGCAAGTTCTGGCCTTCGACACGACCCTCTATTGGCCGCTGACGGAGTTGCCTGGCCTGCGAGAGGACTTTGTGCGACTACAAACGACCGACGCAGAACTTGCGAAAGAAGTCGCACCGATGATGGAGCACCTGGCAAATTGGGACTGCAGGTCGTCTCTGGACTCAACACAAACGACATTGTGTGTCGCCTGGTACGAGGAACTCTACGGTTTTGGCTATCCGGCCGAGACCTTGAAGGTCGAATACGCCGACCGCATGCGATGGTTCGTGGCATTGAAAACTGCGGCCAGGAAGCTAAAGGGCCTTTATGGTGACTGGAAGCATCCATGGGGAAAAGCTCATCGATTGCAGCGAATTGCCGACCAGTCGGAAGTGCAGAGTGCCGGGATCTATGTGAATGGTGTGGAGCGAAGTCTGCCACTCGCGGGAGTACCTGGTCCACTGGGTATCATCCATACCGTCTACTCCACACCAGAGATTCCCATAGTGCGGCCTCAGCGTTTCGCGGTCGTGGGAGCCTCGTATCTGTCGGTGGTTGAATTCGCGGACCCGGTTCGCAGTCTCAGCGTGATGCCGTTCGGCTCGAGCGGACGACGCAAATCCCCTCACTTCTTCGACCAAGCCCAATTGTATTCGTCACATCGCCTCAAATCGGCCTGGTTTACGAAGGAGGAGATCGCAAATCACGCCAACGTCACTGTTGAACTCGATCGATAAAGCTGGATCCACTCCCTCAAAGGTGACGGCCTGATTCCTCCGTTATTTCGGAATCAGCGATTCAAGCGCCGATGCCTGGAACTGCACATTGTTGAATCGAGCGGGCCAATCTGTCTTTCGCAGTTTGAGAATGGTGGCTCGTGCGGCGTCCCATTGTTTCTGATGCAACTGAGCTTCGGCCAGTTTGAGCAACCCGTTTGGCTCCAGCTTTCGGAATTCAGCGACGAGTTCCCAGTGTGGGATCGCTTCGGCCCAGCGGTCCTGCTTTTGCCGCAATTCGGCCATCACGGCTTGATTCTCAGCTTCGTTGGGAGAGGCCTCTACAATCGACGTGGCGGCTCGTTCCGCTTCAGCCTCGTTACCTTGCAGCCGATCCGCCAGTTCCTGGTAAAGAGGCAGATCGCTACGACGCAGATCGATCAACTTCAGGAGTTGCCTGGTTCCCGCAGGTCGATCGTTGGTGGCGTCGTAGCACGCGACGAGAGCACGGTGAATTGCCACGTCGTTCGGTTGCAGATCGACGGCCACTCGCAACTGTGGGATCGCCTTCGCAAATTCATTCTTCTCCTGATAGACGATTCCGATCGCCTTTCGCAGGATGGCACTGTCCTGACCACTCTTGGCGGCTTCCGCATCGAGGTGCTTCACGTAGTCATCCAAGTCTGCTGCGGATCTCACGACGGACATCAGCGTATTCAATTGATCCGCACGCTGCTGACTGGTTGGCCCCCAGCAGATCAATGCGGCCGAGGCAGCATCGACAGCCTCCTTCGTCCGACCAAGTGCCGAATACGTGTGGGCGAGCGTCGCGTAATAGTTGGAGAGCGTACCGTCATTCAGACCGCTGCGGGGATTGGCTCGCTGATGCAGCGCAATGGCCTCGGTCATGTATCCCACCGCGCGTTCACGGTCACTACAACTGGAACAGCCACCACCGAGTGCAGCAGCATTGTGCTCGGTCCAGCGGCCCTCCTGATGGAAATGGTCATGAGTCTGCTGAATCAACTCTGCCAACTGTTGTGGTCGCTGTGAGCGGAAGTAGGCTTGCATCAACAGGACTCGAAACTCGATCTGATCTGGCCGAATTGCGATCAGTCCTTCTATGATTGGTATCGACTCGGCAAATCGCTGCCGTTCATGCAACCAGTTCACAAGTTGCTGCTGGGCGGCGGCGTCAAGCAGTGTCTGCCGGTGAGCAATCAGCAGGATCTCAATCGCGCGGTCTTGTTTGGGCAAACCACTCCAGAAATAGCGAGCGACCGACTGCGATCGTCGTCCAGAGGTCTTGTATTCAGCGAGAACCGCTTCGGCGGCTTTGGCAAATTCGTCAGCCTTCTCTTTCCAGAAATGCTGGTCGTGCTGATAGTAGATGACCTGATTGCGGGGTTCGCCCGTCCTGAGGTCTCGCTGCAATTCGCGAATCACCAGCTTCAAAACGCGGTCATCAAGATCCGACGCGCCGACCGCCTGCCGACGGCTGCCGAGTTCATTGGCGAACGACTGCCAGCAGCTTTCCCACGAGATTTCCAGACGCTGCGGGTACTGCTCCATCCGCTCGACAACGTAACGCAACGCGGCTTTCGGTCCGCAGATATCCGCAATGCTGCGCATCGGAGATGTGACTGTATTTCGATACTGCGAGATCTGCTTCTTTAGCAGAACGGGCATCACTTCAAAGGCGAAGCTGCGGACGATGTCAGCGGTGCCAGTAACTTTGTGGCGATTGGCGATTTCAAACGTACTCGTGAGTTGCGAGACCAGAATGTACCGCTCGTTTTCGTCGAGCGATTCGTCGATCTGCTTGAGCACGTACTTGTAGATCGGTTCGAACAGCTTGCTTCGTCCCGATCCGAACGAGACCGCGCCGTCGTGTTCCAAAGCCTGGTTGTAAACCGGCATCAGTCGGTTTGTCAGCCACTTTCGTTGCTCCGCATGCTCCGGCTTGAGCAGGAGTTTCTGTAGCACCGATTCCGCAGCCATGTATTGCCCTGCCTGCTCGTACAACGAGACGAACCGGTTCAACGCTTCGATATCCGCATGCGGCCATTGATTGCCATTCGCTTGCGAGTAATCGCGGACTTCGATTGCCATCTCACGAATGGCTTCGTCGAGGCGGCTGTACGTGGAGCCGATCAGCTGGCACAGGTCACTGGTGATACTCAGGTGATCCCGAGAGAGAGCGGGAGCCAGTTTCTGGAGCTCCTTCATCTCGCGAAGTTGTTCGGCAGCCAATTTCTCGGGCAAGCCGCCCAGATTGAAGAGGAAGCTCGACATCATCCGCGGCTCACCTGGGCCCCATTGTCGTTCGAAGGCTCGTCGCAGTGCGGCGAGGCACGCGTCAATATGGGGACCTGGCTGATTCAGGACTTCAGACGACTTTCTCTCCACCAGAGCTTCGAGCAAGTCGAGGGCTCGCAGATCGGTCACGGTTCGCTCGCCCGCTCGCAGAACTTTGATCCGAGCCAGAATCTCGTCGGCCGGAGCTTCGTTTCGAACTTCGGATAGAATGGTCCCATTCAGCTGCTGCAAGAACGCATAAATCTGCTGAGGCGTCCGCCCCATGAGCGAATCTGGCATCATCTGGAGCGTGCGGAAGTCACGTGAATTCGCGTACAGACTGCGAAGCTGCCACAGGTAGGTTTCCGGCACGGCGGACTTTTCGAAGAGGGCTTTGAACGCCAGCAGCGTATCCTCATCGAGCACCGTCAATGCCGCGTTTTGTTGCTCCCAGCGCTGAGCCAGTTGATAGACGAGTTGATTCAATTGCCATTCCGGCATCACCTTGTAGGACTCGATCCGACTGCGTTCGTACAGATCCCGACGGTCCGTCACCAGATACCAATCGGCCAGTTGTTTGAAGTCGCTTGCGGAGAGCAGATTGTCCTTCTGGCAAGCTTCAAACATTTGAATCGCTTCGTCGAGTTTGCCCCGTTCTGCCAGCAGCCGAGCCAGCGACTGCCGCCAGGGGCCAGTCGAGACATCGTCGCGAATCCAGGCGCGCAGCTCTTTCTCTAGTTCGTCGGCACGATCGAGAGCGATCAGGACGCGGAACTTGGCATTGCGCCAGGTACGGCTTGCTTCGTTCACGTCGACTGTTTCAGCAGGTTTCGCATCCCCTTCAACCGGTTTCACGGCGGCCGCTCGACCCTGCTGGATGCCAATATCGATGAACTTCATGATCCGAGCGACGTCATCTGCCTTGGCCGACTTGAGGAGTGCCAGTTTGATGACCGTCGTCAGTGCCCGCTGCTTTAGGTTCGATTCCAACAGCCGCACGTTTTCTTTCGGGTCGACGACAGGCGGAGTTTGCTCGACATTCGCGATGATGGCATCGTCGACATCGTTGTCATGGTTCACCGGCTGGGGGGGAGCATCACCCAGGATCTTCCAGCAGGTCTCTGCTACGGCAGCCAGATCTTGACCAAGCTTGACCTCGATCCACGTTCGCTCGATCTTCAGCCAGTTGGAGAGCGGTCCGTTCGTTTTCTTCGCTTCCTGCTGAAGCCGAGCGGCCAGTTCTGCCTTACCGGCTCGCTGGATCTCCAGCTTTTTCGCGGCGAGTTCTTTGCGGGTCAATTTGTCCAAGCCGCCCTGGTCCGTCAGCTTTCGTTCCCCGATGCGTTGCCGGTTGGCGAGCATCGAGTCGACCAAACGGTAGAGCGCGGGAACTTCGACGATCAGCCGATCGTTCGCATCTGGCGTATCAGACAACTCTTTCAGGCGATCAAACGCTTCCTGTTCGATCGCGTCCGTCCACTGAGCCAACAGCAATGCTTCGAAGAGACTCGAAATATAGGCTTGCTTGAGGTCCGCGGGTGCCGAGGTGATACGCTCTCGCAAGAATGGCAGCAGCAAGTCGTCGCGGAAGCGGTTGCTGTAGATCGAATTCAAGGCCTCTGATAATTGCTGCTTCTCGAATTTTGATTGCGACTTCTCCCAACGCGATCGCAGTAACGCCGCTATCTCTTTCCAGAGGGCCGTTGGAATCTCTGAGGCATCCAATTGCTTCCGGCCCAAGATCGGGACAGGGGCTTCCATTCGTCCAGACATCGTCCAACTCACCAGGTTGTTGATCAATCCCGACGAGAGCGTCGCCGTATCTGCCTGCAGCATGGCAAAGAATTCGCCTCGCAACCGGTCCGCGATGTCGGACTGCTGAAACTGATGGTGTGAGAAGATGCGCGAAGCGATATCCAGCTGTGTCGCGTGCAGCACGTAGTAGCGAACCAGCTTGCCGAGTGGCTGATTCCAGCGTTCTTCCATCCGCTGATAGGAGAGGTTGTAAGCACTGCCCAATGCAAAGTTGACGGCCACATCAAGACGAATCTGCTGATCCGCAGTCAGCTTCCCTTCGACTTGCGAATCGTTCATCCACTGTTGCGCCGTGGCGTAGGCGTCGTCGACTTTATCATTGAAGATCAGCGCCGACAGATGCTGCGCGTACGCCGAGTTATACGAATGCGTTGTCGGCTTCAGCGCGATCCATTCCGTCGTAAACTTCAGCAGATCACCCCATCGCGACTGAGTTCGATACAGATCCGCGACAACCGAGCGAAGTACTTCCTCGTCTTCTTGACGCCGTTTGACGGGCCGGGCGAGTTCCTTCTGCAACCAGGCATGAGCGACATCGAATTGGCCTGCTTGTGACAAACGTTGAGCGTAGTCGGTTTGCCAATGCGGATTCCAAGGCCCTTGCTCGGCAATTGACTTCTTCAGTGCCAGTACTTGCTCGTAGTTACCGAGTCCCTCCTGACAAGTCGCCATCCAGCCGGTCCACTGCAGCATCATGTCCAGTTCGGCGGGCTGCCGCTCGTACACGGGCTTCAGAAGTTGCACGAACTCGAGAAGTTCCGCGGAAGAAGAGACGCTCTGAGCCTGACCAAGGATGAACGTCGTGAAGAATAGTTCCTCTGGCTGAGGCTTCGCGACCAGATCTTTCGCTTCTGCGAGCAGTCGATCTCGGCCTTCTTCGTTCCGACGAATCGTCTGTAGCAACATCGTGCGGATCCAACGCAGACCGGGTTTACCGACGGTCTGTTTCTCCATCGCGTCGACGTATTTCCACATTTGCTCCCACTGCTGCGATTGGGCGGCATGCAGGATCATGGCCAGCTCATCGTCGAAGGCGGCTGTTCCGTCGGCAACCTTTTGTCGAGCGACACTCAGTTTGACGAAGGGAAGATGTATGAATTGCACCGCAGAACGGGCAGCAAGTTCCTGATCGAGACGTTCGGTGAAACGAGGCCGTGGAAGCCCTTGAACATCGAAGGTCGTCTCCGATGTCTTGCGACCGGCATCGTCCAGATGGGACACCTTCTGCGGCCACCACGAGCCGGCCACTTCGACGAAGTCGTCTCGTGTTTCGGAACTTGTCAGACGTTCGCCATCAAACCATTCGTGCTTGATCAGCACATGCTTCGCGGTGTCGATCAGCAGCTGCTCGGCAAAGGTCGAGTCTTTCATCGTCAAAATCAGTTTCATGCGATCCTGGCCGGCGGGTTCGACTCGGGCGATGCGGTCGCGGAATTGCTCATGCAACGGAAAGACGGAACCGTCGTAAAGTCCCATTGCCTCGGGGCCGAAATCGGTGTCAACGGCCGACCGCTGGCGGCCCAACAGGAATGAACTGGAATAGGTACCTCGTTCTCGACCTGTGCAATAGTGGATGACGGTCTGCTGAAGGGGATTGAGCGGCTTCGTGAGCCATCCGCTCGGCGAATAGAGGACGAGGTCGCGATGGCGGCTGAACCGGCGGTTCCAGATGGGATCCAATTGATCTACCACGCGCTGGAATTCGATCCCTCCTTCAAATTTGCGGAGTGAATCTGTTCGCGACAAACTTTTGGAAAGCTCAATCGCATCCGCCGACCAGGCATCGGCAGGTCGCACAGCAGGCCGGTTCAGTGGGCGGGCTTCCAAGGTCGGGAAGAGTGAATTGAGCCAGCCGGTGTAATCAGGACCTCCCGAATAGCCCAAGGTGCGATAGGGCTTAAAGACACGGCCCCGGTTGCGGTCCCCGTGCGCATCAAAAGCCCATCTGCCAAGCTCTGACTTCTTAGTCTTCTTGGCATCCATGCTGCTCCGCTTGCCGCCAATCGCGATAGCGCGTCCGTTGCTCAACAGGCCATTCACCGAGATGGCATCGGCGAACCCATCCTGGAAGTCCATGCGTCCGTCAAATACTGTCGTATCGGACAACGACTTCAAGTCATCGTCTCGATCTGCCGATTGAGGCTCTGCAACTGCCAGGCTCAGATCTTCCCCATCCTTCATGTCCTTGATCACGCCAAAGTCATCACTTTTGGTGGCAAAGAGCTCCACCGGCTGGTCGCCGAGGTAAGCGTCAATATTGACGAAGTCCATAGAATCGCCGAATCCCATACCGCCGCCCATTCCTCCCATGCGGCCTGAATAAGACATGGGTCCTCCCATAGGGGCGTTGTCGTACCAGCCACCTGATCGGTAGTAGGGGTTCATCGCTTGCTGAAGTTGCTGCTGCAACAGTTGCGGATTGCGTCCCAGATCATTCAGTCCGAGAAGAATCTGTCGTCGCAGTCCGAGTCGCCAGTCGCCTGCACGTTTCATCTGCGCCTGCAGCAGTTCGAAGTTGGCGTTGCTGCGACCTTCGGCGAAGAACTTCTCGCCGTCCCGCATCTCATAGCGGCGTTTGACCCCGAACCGTTCTCGATCGGCATCGGATTCCAGGACTAACAGCGACGTGTAAGGAGTGATGATGTGAAACTCTTCCGACAGGCCGATGATTTCATCTTTGATCTGCGAACTTTGACCCTGGGCGAGTAACTGATCGAGGTGACCGCGAGCCCACAGGCGGGGGATGAACGAGTTACCCGCTTCGGCATCCTTCAAATTGACATGTGTGGCGTATTTTACCTTCTCATTGCCACGCATACCGGTAATCAAGATCTCGCCGGACTGATCTTTCCCCTCGGGAAGATAGCGGCCAACAAGAATCTGCTGAGTCCCCGCGGCGATGTTGGGAAGCTGTTCGGGATACACAGCAGCCACTTTCAGACCGCGGAATTCGATGTTCAGGTCTCGTAAGCCCGGTTGAGCGATTTCGTTCAGTAGTTCGAGCGCGATGATCTGCGGCGTCTGTTCATTGGTGATGGCTCGCGATGAACCGCCGGTGGTAGAGGCGATTCCCTTCAAGACGACCGCTTCGTGCGAGTTGCCGACGCTGATCGAATGGAATACTCGTCGAGTTCCACTGGCGGGCTTTTCCGCTTTGCTGATCAATTGCTTCAAGCGTTGGACAAATGCCGCCGGGTCTGTTGAGCCCGCCGACACGATTCCGTCACCAACATACAGCACCTGTGCGTCAGCCGGCGACTTCTGAATCACGTCGGCGAAGGCACGATCCAGATTGGTCCATCCCAAGGAGACTCGTTCGTCCAGGAACGCTCTGGCCTTCGCTGCGTTCTCGGCATTGACGGACAGCGGCTCGGCAGACAGCCACGCCGTCCCGACATCGGCGCACGCCAACTGGAAGTGATCGTCACTGCTAAGCGACATCAGCACCGCGCTGACAAACTCAGCCTGTTGGCGGCGTTTTTCGGAGTCCATTGACGACGAGGTATCACACAGCAGCACGACATTCAGCGATTTGCCATCGGGCAATAGCTCTCGCTGCCAGTTTCCTTCGGGCCCGGGTGGAGTCAGTTGAAGCAGGAAATAGCCGTCATTGCCGCGGCGATGCGGGATCACGACCACATCGGATTGCTTGCCATCGACTTCGCAGACAACCTCGAAGTCTCGCGTCGGCGTGTATTCTTGAGCTGTGAATTCCACTTGAGCCGAATGCGGGGTCTGCTGTGTTCGCACAGTGTGAGTGGGACACGATACGGCTTTAAGAGGGATCGCCGAATTCACCGTGACGTTCAGCGACAGTTCACGCAGTGGCTTCGTTCGCAGCAACTCGCTGCGAAGTCCGTATGAGTAGCGATAGCGGTTGGTTCGTAGCGGCAGTACTTGCGTGTAGACAATCTTGATCCGTTTTTCGGAATGCGCTTCGATGGGGAAGACGCGGGCCTTGAAGATGTTGCCCCCCATCCATTCCAGCAGTCCGGGATCACGCTTTTCACGCAGGATCGTTTCGAAGATCTCTCGAGCCCGCTGCTTCTCGACGACATCAGCTTCGACCAGATCGTTGCCGATCCACATCCCGAACCCGCTGATCGATGCATCTTGAGGGAGCGGAAAGTGGAAGACTCCTTCCAATCGAGCGGGAGTATGATTGAAGAAAGACTCTTCGATCGTCGTACGCGCGATCTGATCACGGATCTCGACTGAAACCTTGTGATAACCGACCGTCAGCGGCTCGTTACGACCGTCGGGCAGGTTGACGATCAGCGACCCCAGCGATTCATTGCTGGTCGTGCCTTCGAATCCCGCGAGCCACACCGGCGTCTGGGCCACATCGACTAACTTCTCTTCGCGATCAACGCGAACCAGTTGCTTGTCTTCGGCCTTGAATGCCCGTTCACCAGTGCGAGGCGCCAGCAAAGTGAACGAGGCCGCTTTGTCCGGCTTCCCACCAACTTTCACCTGCACCTGTCCATTGTGCAGCCTGGCCTGCGTCGGACTGATGCATTCGATCAACGAGCCCGGTCCCAGCGTGAGTTCGACTTCCGAAGCAAGCGTGATTTTGACGGCGTTCGCGCCGCGCAGTTCCGTTCGCAGCCAGTCACCTGGTCGCAACAACGTTTCGCGACAAACCGGCGTCCAGCGTTTGGCGAGCATCGGACGTAGCACAACAATTCCTTGGGCTTCGCTCACCTTGCCGATTCGACCATCTTCGGTCAACGATTTCGCGACGGCAAACTGTTCGTCGGCCACCGGTTGATTGACCGCCACCAGCCGCAATTCGGCGAGAGGTTGCTTCGCACCCTTCTCGTCAGCAACATCGCGAGCCGTGATACCGACGAGTTGGTTGTTGGTCACGTCGGCGAATGCTTCCACATGGACACGACCCTGCTCGCCCGGCAGGTCGACTCGATAAGCATAGCAGTCGCGCCCGCCGTAGGTTGTCCGCTGATAGGGTCGAGCGACCAGCAGCGGCGTGGCGTCTTTCACGCCAACTTCCAGCAGCTTCAGCAGATCAATCTGTTTCTCGGGGCTAAGAAACCACGGCGAATCTCCTTCGCTGACGGTGTTTTCGGCCTCGTCGATTTTCCACCAACGCGAGCCGGCGGCGATTTGATAGCGCTGTGGCGAATCCTGTTTCCGGACAAGGCCGGGAACTCGCACCAGGATTTCCGAGGTCTGGCCCCCCTTCTCCAATTGCAGGTGCAACGTCGACGCACCGCGAAGTTCCTCCATCACTTTGGAGAATGGGATCGATCCTCCGGCGACCTGGGGAGCAAACGGATTCAGCCAGACGGCCAGCAGCGCGACGGCAGCGGACAGAGCGAGCGAACCACGAATCGCGAGGACTAACATGGAGGATCTCCGATCTTTGGGGATCGTTGGTGTGGAATCGATTGGACTAACAGCAGTCGGAGGCGTTGGACCTTCGACTGCAGCCGCTCGGGCAAACTCTTCGGCAACTCGTTGACGCAGCGCGTTCAGCGCGGCGAGATCAGGACTAGGCGCATCGAGATCGACGGAGCGCAGCAGCCCCCGCAGATCTGTTTCGTCTCGGTGATGTTCAGGCTCGTGAGTCATAGCCACATTTCGGGACAGGTCTATCGAACTTCGCAGTCGTTGCGACGGATCGTCGGTTCGCGAACTAACACTTCCATCCGGGCTCGAAATTCACGTCGTGCCCGGGCCAACTTTGATTTGATGGCATCTACCGTTCCCCCCGATTCTCGAGACAACTCGTCGAGCGTTCGTTCGTCGAGGTATTTCGCTGTCAGCAGCGCCGAATAGTCCGCGGGCAAATCGGCCAGCACACCACGAACCGCATCGGCCAGTTCCAGCCGAGCCCACGGTTCGTCGGCCGGTTCCGATGTTTCCAGCCAGCGGCGTAATTCGTCGGCTCTCGCTTCAACCAGTTCCTTCAGTCGCTGAACCTTGTTGATCTGTCGCCAGTACAGGGCCGACTGGTGATGCGCGATACCCGACAGCCACGCCCACAGAGTTCCTCGCTGCGGATCAAATTGCCGGGCTGATCGAGCTGCCGCCAGAAATGTTTCTTGCACGATATCTGCCACGGCTGCGGTTTCTGGGCCGACCAGTCGTGCGACGTACCGCCAGATATCTGCACTGTATCCGTCATACAGGGCAGACCAGGCGTCTCGATCGCCGAGCCGCAATCCGCAGATCACGGCCTGTTGGTCAGGCTCATCAAGCACGAGGTATCTCGTTAGTCAGGGCTGTCGTTCCGAAAACAATTGGCGCTTCGACGAGGCGAAGTGTCGCGGAGTTCTCAGATTTTCGAGGAGAAGTGAGGAAATCGCGAAATTGAAATCCGCCAGCGTCGCCGCAACTCCTTTAGGAGTCGGGTCAACTGGAGCGCACCAGATCCAGCAGCCGATCGAGGAAAATCCGCTGGTCGGGATGAATCACGTCGCGGGCCTGGTCGATCGGCAGAAATTCCGCTCGATCCACCTCCCACGAAGCACATTGCGGATTCGCCTCTGCCGATGCCAGCCCCGTGAATGCGTAGACTCGCTTGCGAGACTTTTGATAGATGATGTCGCCCAGCGGGACCAATTCAACAGCAATGACACCGGTCTCTTCCAGCGTTTCTCGACGAGCGGCTGCTTCCAACGGCTCATCGGCGTCGGGTTCCCCTTTGGGAATCGACCACGGCGACTTGCGGTTGTAGTTTCCCGAGGGATGCACCAGCAGCACTTCCAGGTTGTCACCGCGATGTCGGTACAACAGCGTTCCGGCAGATTCTCGCATTCTTTCGCGTCCAACGGCGGCAAGTGGTTAGTCCGGGCAATCCACGTCGATTATACTGCCGCGACTTTAGCTCGGAGCGAAAGCGGAATCTTTTCAACCGGATGGAACGACAGCAATGCAGCAGGCAGATGTAGCCATTATTGGGGGCGGGATCGTCGGCTTGGCGACGGCATATCGCCTGCAGGAACGATTTCCCGGTAAAACGGTGGTGGTGCTGGAGAAAGAACGCGAAGTCGCGCAGCATCAGACGGGCCACAATTCGGGCGTCCTGCACTCCGGCATCTACTATAAACCGGGATCCCTGCGAGCAACAAATTGCCGTGACGGCAAGCGGGCGATGCAGGAGTTCTGCGACAAAGAGAACATTCCGTATCAACTGTGCGGCAAGGTGATCGTCGCGATCAACAACGACGAGATTCCGCGGCTAGACAAGATCTACGAACGGGGCCTGGCGAATGGCGTGACTTGCCAGATGATCGACGGCGCTCGCCTGCGTGAAATCGAACCGCATGCGGCTGGCATCCGCGCAATCCACGTCCCTGAAGCGGGGATCATCGACTATCGCCAAGTCTGCGAACGATTGGCTCTGCGAATCGCCGAAGCAGGTGGCGAGATCAAGACGAGCGCCAAAGTAACGGGGATGTATCGCCGCGAAGGCCGCATGCTGATCCAGAGTACGGCGGGTGAATTGGAAGCCAAACTAATCGTCAACTGCGCCGGTCTGTTCTCGGATCGAGTCGCGTGGCTGTCAGGTCAGCGACCCGATGCGCAGATCGTTCCCTTTCGCGGTGAGTATTTCGAACTCAAACCGTCGATGCATCACCTGTGTCGAGGGCTGATCTATCCGGTCCCCGATCCGGACTTCCCATTCCTGGGCGTCCATTTCACGCGCATGATTCACGGCGGCGTCGAATGCGGTCCCAACGCCGTCTTCGCCTTCAAGCGCGAAGGCTATTACAAAACCAGCTTCAATCTGATGGATACGCTGGAATCGCTGACCTATCCCGGCTTCATCAGAATGGCGATGCGTCATTGGCGAATGGGATTTCACGAGCTGTGGCGATCCTTCAACAAGGGCGCCTTTGTCGCCGCGCTGCAGCGATTGGTTCCGGAGGTTCGCAGTGAACATCTAGTGTCGGCACCAGCGGGCGTGCGGGCTCAGGCGTTGTCCCGCGACGGGAATCTGGTCGACGACTTCCTGATCGTAGAAAACGACCTCGTCATCAACGTCTGCAACGCCCCCAGCCCCGCCGCAACAGCATCGCTAAACGTCGGCAAGCTGGTCGTAGACAAGATTGCCACGCACATAAATTAGCCCAGGTTACCTACGGGTCAGTAAGATGGTCGCTAGGGGTGCTTCTGTTCGTCATTCCCGCGCAGGCGGGAATCCAGTTCTTTGGGATCGAGTCTCCACGGACGCCGGGAATCGAACGACACAGCAAGGGTGTCGCATCGACTCCTCCTTGACGACTACCTGAATTCCCGCCTGCACGGGAATGACGTGAAACAGGTGTTGGCCCGGTCATCAACGGGAAAACTACTCAATCACCGCTTGCTTCCACAACGCCTCAGTGGGCTGCTGCTGAAGGGGCAGTGTCTGGATCAACTGCACGGGAACCTGCTTGCCGGAAAACGGGGTCAAGTCGACGATGGCTTCGCGCCAGCCGTTGTTGCTGCCAGATTCCTCGACAACTTGTTCGAGCACCTGCTTGCCCGCCACAAGGACCGTCAATGCCCAAAGTCGGTCGGCCGCGTTGCCAAATCGCAATTTGAGTGAGGTCTTGCGATCTTTGGGGATGTCGATCAACTGGATCAGGCGCACGTCTTTGTGCTGTTCAAGCTTGGCCGCTATCACGAATTGTTCTCCGCGGACATCGCCGGGCGTGAGCTGCAGTCGGGTTCCATAGTTCACTTCAGGACGCCAACCCGGAAGCACCAGTGCCAAGTCAATCAGTTGCGACGTGGGGATGTCCGACATCCAGCAATTCGTAGCGTTGGCGATGGGGCCGGGTATCAATGGGGAGGCTGTTGAGAGCTCAAATAGCTCGCGCTTGGTTTCTTTCCAGCCCTGCCCTCCCAGTGACCACCATTTACTTCCCGCATAGATGATGGGGCCAATTTGACATTCGGGGCGTTCGAAGCCGAACAGTTCGGACTGAGCGACATCGACGCCAGTGTCGAGCTTGAGCCAGACGAGGCTGGACTGGGTTTTGTTCGAAGCCACGGTAATTCGCTGAGACGCCACCACGAATTGATCGTTGACCTGAAACGCTTCCAACCGGGATTCCAGCGGTCGCGACCAGGCAACCTGACCATCAAGAGCCGACAGTGCGGTTAGTGCGCTCACGGTATCGACCAGGATCTTGGATCCCTGCATCGCGATGATGCCGCGGAGGTCAGACAGCGAGCGCGTCCAGAGTTGGCGGCCGGTTTCCAGGTCCATGCATGTCACCGTCCGCACGCCGGGGACGGACATGACGACACGGTTGCCTTGGATCAGCGGTGGTGCGACCCGGAAATCGTCCGCCAGATCATCAACCTGCTTGGGAAGCCACAGATGTCGACGCAGCCAGTGGATCTCGCCCGCCCCGTCAAAGCAGGCGGAAATCCCGGCCATTGAGCAGACGGCCAACCGACCTGACACCGTCAGTTGAGCGGCATTCGAACGTTCACTGGATTCGCGCAATCGGAACAGTGGTTGCGACGAGGTGGCCGCACCGGACTCGATGTCGAACCGCGTTCCTTCGACCTGCACCAGATCATCGTCGACTTTGGCCAGGGTCAGCGCGAACAAACTGCCGTTCCAGAAGACAGGATCCGAGAGTACCTGCAAGCCGGGTCGCTGTGACCAGACGACGCTGCCATTCTCGGCATTCAAACAGGCGAGTTCGGTCCCCCCTTTGGCCAGTCGTCTCACAAACAAACGATCGCCAGCGATCAAGGGAGTCATTGGGGTGAATGGCATACCATGCGCTTCACCCTGTTCACTCCCCAGGCCCTGCGCCCACTGCTGCTGTCCACCGGGCAGCGCATAGGCGTTCACTTGGAAGCGATTGCTGACGTAGATTCGCTGGCTGTCCGAGACCGCCGCCAACTGTTTGCCGAAGGGGTCGCCGAAGCGGAATTCGTAGCGATCGGGACTGAGTCCCGGCTGGCCATCAAACGTCGCTCGCTGTTCCACACGATAAGCCAGCGGATTCAAGTCGGGGGCGGCGGCGATCGCAGGATGCTGAAATCGCTTCGCGGCGGATGGCCGAGCGGCCAGTGATTTGACCAAGGCTTCCAATTCAGCAGCAGAGATCTTGGCGCCATTCAGTTCGATGGAATTCACAGAGGCGACTGCCGGATCTGCGGACGGTTTTCCGTTGAGAGCCGTCGCCAGTTGCAGACGAGACTGCAGACCTTCGCGTTGTCGAGGGAGGCAGTGTGCCAGTCCCAGCAGGAAGTGTTCTTCGGCAGAGGGGAACCGGCCAGCGGAAAGATCGCGATCACCCAACCACTGATGAGCTTCGGCGGCGGCTTCGGTTCCGAAGAATTGCAGGGTGGCCGATTGGACTCCGCGAACGTCTCCGGACTGGACGGCTTGGCGGACGCGGATGACACCCAGCGGCCCAAATTTGTCGGTCATCAGCCTGGCAAACTCAGGATGAACCTGCATGGCTGAGGCGACCGCCGTGGGGAGCGAAACGAACAATTGGCGATCATCCATGTCGGGCAACAACCCGGGGCCGTCGCTCACGTTAATGGACATGACCACGCGGCAGGCGTCTTCGTACGTTTGGCCCGTCAACGCGGCCTGCAGTTCGGCGCGGACGTTGTAGGCTTCTTTATTCCATTGCAAGGCCAGCGGGTGACGCCAACTGCCGGGAATGATCCCCGCCTGGCCGTCATCCAGTTGTGGCGCATTCTCGACCGCGATCGATTTGACCCAGCGTGCTTGTCGAGCGACGACTTCGGCTCGTTCGACAGGAACCCAATCGGGATGCACGCTGGCATTCCAGAAAAGCGCCGACTGGCCGGTGCGCATCGCGTCGGGCCAATCGGTGCGATAGACGGAACGGATCAGATCCTGCGAAACTTGCTTCTCCCACGCAAATCGGAGCTTGCTGTTGGTCCACATCGGCGAACGGAGAACAGCGGCGCGAATGGTTGCGACAGGATGCAAGCCGCCAGCCGCCGCCAGTTGATTAGCGATGGCATCGTAATGATCGGCGACAACATGAGCGGAAGCCTCCTCCCACATGTCGCAGACCAAACTGACATCGTCGAGCAGTTGCAGCTTTTGAAGTGTCGCGATGTTGGATTGAATCGCGACCGACAACAGACGTTTGACCGCATTCACGCCGAATTCGCGGGGCGGGCCCTGCGTCAGAGACGAGACGGAGCAAGCCGCGATCCACTGCTGGAGATCGACGCCCGGGGGAGTCGTATCGACGGTTCGGTGCGACCAACGAACGGGATCTTTCCACTCTTCGGCGGTGAACTGCGGCGCGAGCGCAACGAGTTGAGGGTCAGCGAGCGACGTGATTCCAGAGAGCGAACGGACTTCCAGGCTTGCCAACTTCAAGACTCTGGCCTGAGGCCCCTGAAATCCGAAGAGACCGACACTACCGACCGCGCCGGGCAGGTCACGCGCAGGATCTTCAGTCAAGTGGCCCCACTGACGACCATCGCCACTGACGAGGACTTGAACGGTCCCTAGGCCCGCCACGATTTTGATCCATTGGGCGGAGGTGTGATAAGGGGGCGGGAACGAGTTGAAATCGAAGTTGGCTTGATCGCGGACTTCGCCAGGCCGCAGCACCCCGATCGTGGTCCGACCGGTCGCCGCATCCTTGAAGAAGCCGAGGCGATGAATCGGCCGTCCGTCGAGATCACCCAGAAAGATGCCGGTTCCGGGATCAGCCGAGTCCACTTTGGCAATCACTTCGTACAGGCCGCGGCGCGCCAATGGCAGTACGGCAATTCCTGGCTTATCTCGCGAATCGACGCGGAATTCTGCCGAGCCATCGCGAGTGCCGGTGATTTCGGCGGGGGCCTCGACGGAGGCCGCCCAAGGTTGATTGGCGGGTGGTCCGCCGACCACGAGCGGATGCGTGTTTTCGGGAACGGTGGGGAGCGGAGCAGTGCGATGAATCGAGATGCCGCGTAGTCGGAACTGACCTTCGACAAAGACTTCGTCGGGTCGGCCGGACAAAGGAGCCGTGAGTAGAGGAACTCCCCCCTTGGCCAGTGTGATACCGCCGTCCTGATAGCGCAGATCAAACGTCCCCGTCCCCGCGCGAACATAAGCGCCGTTGTCCGTGGTCAGCAATCCCCAGCGAATCGGTTTAGGGGACGAGTTCTCGCGAACGACTTCGAACGCGGCCCAGGTGTGAGGATCACGCCGAGTATAAAAACGGAGGGCGATCCCACTGGGACCTCGCCACAGATAGATGGTCAGATCAGTCGCTTCGAACGGCGTCATCCGCAGCAGCGCATCGTCCGGCCAGGGGGATCGAAGCCGTCCAAAACCATGAAACCGGGCGACTCGACGCTGCTGTTGGCCGTAGACATCCTGTCCCCAGTTCAGCGGTTGCCCGGCGACAGGAGTGAACCAGCGTTTCGCTTCGACTTCGGACAGCTCATCGTGGCCGGACGCTTTGAAGTCGCGAGTGAACTTGTCGCTGTTGGCCGGCCAAGGGGCGATGTCGCGCGCCAATGTCTTCGACCAAGGCTCGTTGGCATCAGGTTGAAGTGGCTCGGTCTTGGCGGGAGTAGGATTTTCGTTTGGTTGTGGCGGGGTGGCCGTCGCTGGACTGCCAGTCCCCATGGCGACCAGTGCGTCGGCTGGTTCCGCTGACCCGTCTGATTGAGCAGCCGGGTTAGCGTCCGGAATTTGAGTCGGATGGTCTGGCTGGCCATCGGCAAGATCACGCTGAATCGGCTTTTTGGAGAACCAGAAGAGGCTGCCGATTCCGAACACGAGAAGCAACATCAAGACTGCGGACCACCGCCAGAGTGGCGAACGTCCGTTGGGGGCGCGGCGACGTTCATCGGCCGCTCGCTTCAGGATCTTATCGATATCCAGATCGATCTGGCCAAAGGCCCCGGTCAATTGCGATTCGAGATGCAGGTGTTCGATCAGCGCCTGCCGGACTTCCGCCGATTGGGTCCAGCGAGTGCGCAGGGCCGCAAATTCCTCGGGAGTAAACTCGCCCGGAGGTTTTTCCTGCAGCAGTTGAATCAGTTCCTGGTCAGTCATATTGCCTGTCAGTCATCAAGTCCGTTGATTATGTTCCGCCTGCTTTTTTCGACGTTCCAAGCAGTCCTTCAGGGCCTGTCGGGCGCGATGCAGCAACAGCTTGATCGCTCCTTCGCTGCGATGCAGTTGCCGGCCGATCTCCGCAAGCTTACGTTCGCCTCGATACTGCAACTCGATCGCTTCGCGAGCACCTGGCCCCAGCCCATCCAGGCAGATGGGCAAATGCCGCATCACGTCATCGTCGTCGGTTCCCTGCGCGTCGGGTGGCAGTACCGATTCCAGTTCCAGACACAGCTCGGTCCAAGCCACTTCCTTCCGCCGCTTCATTCCTTTGATATGTTCCCGCAGCAGGTTACGAGCAATTCCCAACAACCACGGACGGACGAGGGCATTGGAATCGAATCGAGCCTGCGAGAGGTAGAACCGCAGGAAGACTTCCTGAGTCATGTCGTCCGCGTCGGTCGACTGCAACAAGCGAGCTCGCAGGTAGCCGAAGACGGCGCGCTGATGGCGTTCGATCACGACGGCAAACGCCGCTCGGTCGCCACGTCGAAGTTGCTCGATCAGCGTCTGGTCGATAGACAGCAGCAAAGTCGCGGTCCAAAAAGCAAAAGGCGAGGGATCAGGCGGGAGATCTCGCAGGGTGCAGATGGTACGGCGACAGTCACGCCAAATGCAACTGCGGACTCGATTTGCGCGCCTCGTCGGCATCCACGTCATCCCCACCGACTTCGCTGGCTCGAATGAGAGGCGCAATCGCTTCCGCCACAAACACGCGGTGAACGCAGCCGAAATGTTCGCCGAGGTTAAACTGTTTGATCATCCGCCAGTGCCAGGGAACCTGAATCAGTCGGCCGGTCGACTCTGCCTCTTGCACCTTGTCGCTGCGCAGACCGATCGCTCCGGCGGCGGGACCGTGCGGGCCGTCGATCGTCCCCAAGACCGTCGTGCCGAACCACAGGAAAAAGAGATCGAACCAGGAATAGTAGTTCCAGATGCTGGTCTGCACATTCGCCAGGGCGGGACCAAAATCGACGCGGGGCGACACCGCCGTCGCCAGCATGACGATTCCGGTGACTTTACGCCCCGGAGGCAGAGCACCAGCAATCAGTAGCGACATTCCGCCCCCACCAGAATGCCCGACGAGCCAGACCGGGCGACCAGGATACTGATCCTGATAGGCAATCACTTTATTGGCCAGTTCCAGAGCGACGCGGTTGTTGCGTTTCCAACCGCGCAGATGGAACAGGACGAGGAGCCTGTTCCCCGTGGTCCAGTCGACAATCTCCATAGCGCTCCGAACGCCGCCATCGATCAGGCCAGCCAACAGGCCGACGTTCAGAAAGCTGCGGCCTTCGATGCCGGTCAGAACCATGACCAAGCCATGTTCCAATCGTTCGGGTTCCATCCGTCGGATGAGGCGACCGCGGCAGAACCAACCCAGTGGCGTGACCACGAAGGTCAACCAGCAGAGGATTCCGCGCCGCCAGCGTGTGCGGGCGGAGGGACACGGATCAGAATCGGATTGTTGGATATCCACAGCCAAACGCTATCGAACCTGGAGACAATGGTCGACCGAAATAGTCGATACACTATTGTCGTAGCGGGCTGGGAGCACGAATGCAAATGAGAAGAAAAACGTCATTCCATCCAGCGAGGGAATGACGGCCATGAGCTGTTACAGCAGAAAATGATCATTTTGCCGGATGAGCGTGTTCGTGATCTTCGTCCGCCGCACCTTCAGCGGGGATCGGTCCCTGCAGCATCATCGGAACGCGAAGTTCGGGGTAGCCGGGATCCGAGGTCTTGATTCGAATCATGACCTGGTGCTTTCCCGTTGGCAGTGTTCCTGGAACGGTCACCTTGACGGTTTGAGTCCATTCACCGGTCGGCGTTAAGGCTCGTTCGCCGATCACAGGTGAAACCAGTTCCGAAGTCGAGGCGACTTCGGTGATTTCGAACGATTTCTTACGACCGTCGGTGACGGTGAACGTCGCGTCCGTGCTGTCGCTCCCCACAGGGTGATAGACCATCAGGGCCGGTGGCGACACCGTCATCTGGCGCTCGGGGATACTGAGCTTGAACGTCAACCGAACCTGACGCGGTTCGGGATCAGTATAGGAGACATCAGCGTACAATTCCTTGACCCCCGGTTGTTCTTTCATCGGCTGGATGCGCAGCACGATCCGGCCTTCTTCGCCCGGTTCAAAATGCTTTTGATCGAGACGCGAAATTAGGCAACTGCAACTGGGATCGACGGCCGTGATGTCGACAGCCGACTTGCCGCGGTTCGCAAACACGAATGTGGCTCGGGCTTCTGGTGTGGGCTGAATCGGCCCCAGATCGACAGCGTATTGGCGGAACGCCAAGCCGGGTCGCTCTGGAACGGTGATCGAGAGTGGAGTCGGAGCCGCTCCTGAATGGACGACGACCGACCAGATAAAGGGAGTCACGGCCATAGCCAGCGCGCCCAGTTTCGCCGAAATTGCCATGTCGATGCTCCCACACGATGAGTTGATGAATGATGCAAATCGAGCGAGGTTATTGACCGATTGCCGTTTTCAGGTCTTCGATTTCCGTAGATAGGCGAGCGGCGTGAGCCTTCTTTTCCATTAGTTCTTGCTCATTCCGGCGGACGATTTCCTTGATGCACGTATTCAAACGAGCGACTTCTGCTTTCAGACCGGCTTTTTCCAAGTCGTCGGCCAGCGAACGCAGGTCTTGAAGCGTGCGAGTCACCGAATGCGTCGCCGTGGCAGTGACGACGATGGGATGGTCCGCAGTCTCTTTCAGCAGCTTGGGAGAGACTCGTTGTCGCGGAATGGCGGGTTCGCTGGCCAGCAGTCCCAATCCGGCAGTTCCCAAAGCGGCGACTAATAATAACGCGATTGTCCAAGCCTGACGGGTCATGGTTTCCTTCCGTGGAATTGACCGATTATGAATCAACAGGCTTGTATCAGCACCCAGATTGTGGCGTCAACGTGAATTACCTGAATCATTGGTGAGAAACCTGTTTGGCAAGATAGATTAGCTGCCTCAGCGGCGCTCGGATTGAAGGTAGCCGATGTTTTGCATGCAGAACATCGCGAACATGATTCCGGCAAAATTGTTTCGCGATTGCGTCAAGAAAAATGCCGCAGCCAGTCCGGCGACGACCACTCCGATTGTCGCCGCGGCGCGGTTGGGATCGCGAAGTCGGCACCACGTCAAAAATGATCGGCACACTTGTCCCCCATCCAAAGGGAGTACCGGCAACAGGTTGACCAGACCCCAGTAGAGATTGATGTAAATCAGGCTGCCGATGACCATGCTGACTCGCCGGTCGTGCATCTGGTTTTGCAGCAGTGGCTCGACCAGCAACGTCAGGGCGAACAAGCCAAAACCGGCGAATGGCCCTGCCAAGGAGACGGCAATTTCGCGCCAGGGAGTTCGATTGTGGTAGCGCTGCGACATGGCCAGTCCCCCGCCCCAGTAGAGGACGATTTCGGATTCCCAACGGAACGCTTCGGCCATCAAAGCATGACCCATTTCGTGGACGAGGATGGAAACGAATAAGCACATCACCCAGAGGAAGACAAAATCCAAATGATCGGGATTCCAGCTTAAAGCAGCCCCGGCGATCCAGAAGGAAGGATGGACGCGAATCGGAATGCGAAATGCCTGCAGGCGCACGTCAAAGGGGGTCGGCTCGGTACCAAACATGGCGAACGGCATCTCCGCGGAGGCAGGCAAATATTCCAGCGGACTGTAGCGTGAAACGAACCGACAAGAAACCCGGTGAAACTGGATGCCTCGAAAGATGCGATGAGTGTGGCACGCCCTGAGTCTTCGAAGGGCGTGGAATTTCGGCTTCATTCATAACCACGCCCTTCGCAAAGCCTCAGAGTGTGCCACCCAAATTGAAAAAACGATCGCCCCCTCAGAAAGGCAATCCCCTAGTCACTGTTTGTTCGATCCGCTACCATGTCGCGGTCGACTCATGGGTCGCATAAGACTAATTCTCACGTCCTTCACCGGGCGTGCGGAATGCTGCGGGGCTACCCCGCGGTCGCTCAATTGTTCGAGATTCGTGGTGTGAATTGTCGTCACGGTCGACACGACCGTGACGACAATTCGCTAGTGGATCGGTTGTGCGGCCCATGAGCCGACTTGATGTTTAGTAACCCTGCGGAGTGAGCGAGATCTCGCATCTCGGATGGATCGCCAAGTGTCTCAGGATGTCACTTCATGGGGTTATTTTCATGGCTGTTCGGATTGTTCGGTGGACGAAGTGGGCAGACATCGGACCGCCAGCCCGATAGCAGTCTGACAACACGTCCGGAACGGATCACGTCGACCGATGCGGTCGGCAAGCCGAATCGACTCCCGCCGAAGATCAGATCACGGCCTCGGCTGGTCCCTTCCGCTCAACATGAGGCTTTGCGCAGACGGCAACAGGTCAAGCAGCCTTGCCTCGAAGTGGCCGGAGCCTCCCCCTACCGATTCGCTCGCTTCGGATCGCGGACCGGACAGTACCTTGATCTGAGCGACGACGGCGACGAAGCGCTGCTCGGTCAATGCGGGCTGCCGGTCTTTCATACACCCGAACAACTCGCCGACTGGCTTGGCCTACCACTGAATAAGGTGGCGTGGCTGGTGCATCGCTTCTCGGCGGGACATGCGGTCTCCCCAGAGAAAGCTCACTATCACTATACCTGGCGTCAAAAACGATCGGGCGGATTCCGGCTGATTGAGTCGCCGAAGCAGACCTTGAAACAGGTTCAGGTCAAGATTCTGCGCGAGATTCTGGATTGCGTGGCGACTCATCCTGCCGCGCACGGGTTTGTCCCCGGGCGTTCGATCGTGACGAACGCGGTTCCGCACGTCGGCCAGGGAATCGTGGTGAAGTTCGACCTGACAAACTTTTACACGACCGTCGGCTTCTCGCGCGTGGTCGCGATTTTTCGCCGGTTGGGATACTCACGCGAAGCGGCGATCTGGCTAGGGTTATTGACCACCACGGCGGTCCCCAGCAACCTGCCCTTCGACCGCGCGAAGCTATATGCGGTGCTCCCCTATTTACGGCGCCATTTGCCGCAGGGGGCTCCGACATCACCCGCGCTGGCAAACCTGTCTGCGTTTCACCTGGATGCCCGGCTGTCGGGAATGGCGAAGTCGTTTGGAGCTCAGTTCACTCGGTATGCGGACGACCTGACGATCTCTGGCCCGGTAGAACTATCAGCCGGCCTGCGGACGCTGATTCCGCTGGTCGAGCAAGTCATTCGGCGCGAGCGATTTCAATCGAATCGCCAGAAGCGTCAGGTTCTGCGAGCCAATCAGCGGCAATCGATCGCGGGGGTCGTCGTCAACATCAAGACCAACGTCAAACGCGCGGACTTCGATCATCTGAAAGCGATCCTGACAAATTGCGTGCGTTTAGGGCCTTCCACGCAGAACCGCCTGGGAGTGGCCGATTTTGCGGCCCATTTGCGTGGTCGGATCGCACATGTGATACAACTGAATGCCGCTCGCGGTAATCGGCTGCTTGAGATCTACAATGGCATTGATTGGCGACGTTAAGTCGCGTCCACGGCAAATTGAAACAAGAACGGATTTCCAGTGAACGAACTGTTGCAACTTCTGCTGCCGACGCGGCTGTTGCAACCGCTACTGAAACCGCTTGTTCGCTTGTTTCTCGGCCTGATCGCGATCCCGATTTTCCGGATGTTTGTGCGTCGTGTCGTCAGAGTGAACGACTTGGACGAGGAACTGGAAAAAGATCTGGAGCAATGGTTTCGCGGCGCCCTGCTGCTGCTGCTGGCGACGCAAAATATGGAGTCGACGATTTTCTTTTGGGTTCGGCCCGAAACTCGTGAGTCTGTATTTTTCATGGGCGGTCGCCTGCTGTTGGCGATCGGTGTCATCGAAGGGATGCCCGATCAGTCGCTGTTTGCCCTCATCTACCCCGGTCCGCAGCCTCCCAAAATAGAGCGCGGCCGGGTGGTTTGGAGCTTGATCCGATATCTGCCGTCCCTGGGCAAGGGATTGATCTGCCAGCACCTGAACCGATCGTCTCCGGTGCTGGCGATTCTGGCAGTAATCTGGCCCGATCAAACCGTGGGCTGGGTTTGCTACGGCGTGGCGATCGGTCAGTACCTGTTGATTGGACTCGTCGCGTCCAAAGATAAGGCACTTGGGGTGCTGCAGAAATTCGACGAAGCGGTCGCTCGCCAGCGTCATGAAATCGAGAACGAAATCCACATGCTCGCCGAAGCCAGGCAGCAGGCGGCCGTTCGCTTTCGTGGGCATGATCATCAGAGTGAAATGTAACTGGATAGTGAGCCGAGTTTCGGGGATATTGGAGGGACGGCGTTCCTGGCGTCGTGTCCAACTCACTTGTGCCATTAATTCATTCGTCAGCCATGCCCCGCATTCAGCAACTGTCACCGAGCGTCATCAATAAAATCGCGGCCGGCGAGGTCATCGAGCGTCCCGCCAGCGTCGTGAAGGAACTGCTTGAGAACAGCCTGGACGCCCTCTCGACGCGGATCGAAGTCGATGTTGTTGCCGGAGGAACGGAGCTGATCCGCATCGTCGACGACGGCGAGGGGATTCACCCCGATGACCTGATCCTGACGGTCACCAGCCACGCGACCAGCAAGATTCGCAGTGCTGACGATCTGTTCGACGTGCAGACGATGGGCTTTCGCGGCGAAGCGATGGCGTCCGTCGCCGAAGTCAGCCGGTTGCGAATCCGGAGTCGGCAAGAGGATCAACCGCACGGCGTCGAGTTGACAGTGGACCTCGGTCGCGTCGAGGCCCCTCGATCCTGTGGCTGTCCGTTTGGCACGCAGATCGAGATCCGGAATCTGTTCGAGAACACGCCGGTGCGGCGCAAGTTTTTGAAGACAATCTCCACCGAGTTCGGTCACATCGCCGAGCAGTTCGCAAAAATTGCGCTGGCGAATCCTCGGCTGCACCTCGTTCTCCGTCACAACGACAAGATCGTTCACGAATTGCCCGCGACCGATCGGCCTTTGGACCGCATTCGATTGTTTTATGGTGCTGAGGGCGCCGACCAGTTGATCCCGGTCGAATCGACGCAGGATGGGACTCGCATCTGGGGCTATGTCGGTCACCCCAACAATTCCAAGTCGTCTCGCAAGCAGCAATACCTGTTTCTGAATGGGCGTTGCATCAACGATCGATCGCTGATGCATGCCCTGACCGAATCGTATCGCGGGCTCTTGATGATCGGTCGGCAACCCGTGGCGTTCCTGTTCATCGAACTGCCGCCAGATCGAGTCGATGTGAACGTGCATCCCACCAAGGTGGAAGTGCGGTTTCGCGATAGCCAGCAGTTGTTCCGGCAGTTGCTGTCGATGATTCGATCGAAGTTCTTGAGCCTCGATATTCAAAGCCAGCTTCGCCTGCCAGCGGCCGTCGGGGCCGGATCTGGCGGGCTGACAGGGTTTGCCCCGCCTGCGCCAGTTAACCGCCAGCGCGAGTTGACGTCCGAATTTGGCGACTGGGCCGCACAGCGAATTGGCGGAGCGAGTCCGACCCCTCCGTTCCGGCCCTTCCCTGCTGAATTGCCAAACATCGGCGTATCGGCAAATGACCTTGGTAGAGCCCCAAGCGCTGAATCAATGGTCGTGTCAGTACAGCAGCCGATCGACGAACAGCCTGTTAACGAAAATCGTGCCCTTGGACCTGACGCCGAATTGGCATCGGTCGACAATCCAGAAGCCGGTTCAGCCGATGCGACGCCTGCGGAACATGTTTCCGCAGCGACAACGCTGCAGGCGGCGTACGACGCCCAACCAATCCAGGCACCGGATTCCAGGGCCATTCAGATTCATGACTGTTATCTGGTCCTCGAAACCCCGGACGGCATGACCGTCATCGATCAGCACGCCTTGCATGAGCGGATCGTTTACGAGCACCTGCGCTCTCGAGTCCTGGCCGGCGCGGTGGAATCGCAGCGATTACTCGTTCCGCAACCGATTGAACTGACCACGACCGAAGCCGCCGCCCTGCTGGAACAATCGGAAGCGTTTGATCGAGCTGGCCTCGGGCTGGAAGACTTCGGGAACGGCACTGTGCTGGTCACACGGTATCCAGCCATGCTCCGCAAGGTCGATCTAAACGAACTTCTGCGCGAACTGCTTGTCAAACTGGACGGCGGCGGAGCGACCGGGATGCAAAGCTCGGCACGTCGCGATATTCTGGATGAACTGCTGCATATGATGAGTTGCAAGGCGGCAGTGAAAGCGGGTCAGCGGCTATCCCAGGAGGAGATCGAAAGTCTTCTGCAGCAAAGACATCTGGTGGATGATGCCCACCATTGTCCCCATGGTCGTCCCACAGCCTTGTCACTTAGTCGGATGGAACTGGATCGTCAGTTCGGTCGGCTTGGTTGATGGTGGCTGGTTTGTGAACCGGGTCGATTCTGGAATGCCAAAGCCGTAGAGTTCTCGCCTTAACGTCTTAAATCCTTCCTCTTTCAATACTCACCGCCACGATGATCTGTGTCTCAATCGCACGCACCCGCCACAAAATGGTGATGGCCGAACATGCTGCCCTGGCCCAACGCGGCGCCAAGCTCGTCGAACTTCGCGTCGACTGGTTGTCGAAAGCGCCCGATGTGCCACGGCTGTTGAAGGACCGTCCAACCCCCGTCGTGGTGACCTGTCGCCGTCGTGAAGATGGCGGTAAATGGACCGGGACCGAGGAAGAGCGGCAAACGATCTTACGCACGGCCATCATTTCCGGCGCGGAATACGTCGATATCGAATCCGATATTGCCAAATCGATTCCGCGATACGGCAAGACGAAGCGAATCATCAGTCATCACGACTTCGAATCCACACCCGACAATGTCGAAGAGCTGTGGAAGAAGATGTCCGAATTGAATGCGGACATCATCAAATTGGTGACGACCGCGCATTCTCCCAGCGACTGTGTACGACTGCTGAAACTGGTCTCCGGAGCCAAGATTCCGACGATCGCCTTCTGCATGGGTGAGTTCGGCATTCTCAGCCGCGTCTTGTGTGGCAAATATGGTGCTCCCTTCACCTACGCCGCCTTCAGCGCAGAACGCGAGATCGCGCCCGGCCAGTTGACCTTCCAGCAGATGAATGAGATCTATCACTACGATAACATCAAGAGCGACACGAAGGTGTTCGGTGTCCTCGGCGATCCCATCGCACATAGCCTCAGCCCCGTCCTGCACAACTCGGCGATGCAGAAAGTCGGCTTCAACGGCGTGTATGTGCCGATCCGTGTCACGCGCGACCAACTCTCGAAAATGCTGGATGATTTCCAGTGGCTGGACGTGCAGGGATACAGCGTCACCATTCCGCACAAAGAAGCAGTGCTGGCCAAGTACCCCAACTGCGAAGAAATCGTCAAAGAGATTGGGGCAGCCAATACGTTGTATCGCACCCCCGCAGGGTGGAGTTCAGACAACACGGACTATGCCGCAGCACTCGAAAGCCTGCAACTCGTGCTGACGCCCGGTGAGACTCTGGAAGGGAAGCGGGTGCTGGTTCTCGGAGCGGGCGGTGCCGCACGAGCGATCGCGTTGGGTGTGGCTCGCAAAGGGGCCGCGGTCACGATTGCCAGCCGAACGGCCGAACGAGCTCGCGTCCTCGCGGAATCGCTGGGCTGTCGCCAGATTACCTGGGAGAACCGCGGGTCCGAATACGCCGACATTCTGATCAACTGCACTCCCGTGGGGATGCATCCCGACGTGAATCAGTCGCCGTTTCAATCGAACTGGATGCGCGACGACATGATCGTCTTCGACACGATCTACGCTCCCGAAAACACCCTGTTACTGAAGGAAGCTCGCGAACATCACTGTCGTACCGTTTCGGGAGTGGAAATGTTTGTTCGTCAGGCCGCTGCTCAATTCACGCGATTCACCGGCGAGCCCGCTCCGATCGAGATGCTCAAGGAGACGTTGCGAACCAGCATTTCGGCCGCGAAGTAGCTGCGGCCAATAGATTTGATGACAGTCGAATCGAGTTCACCGCATCCTCTATTTTTCCCACCCTGCGTTTGAGTTCGCCTAACTTCGGAATAGCAAGTTTCCAATGACCCGTGTGCTCTCCCTGATTGGCTATCGAGGAACGGGGAAGAGCACCGTCGGAAAACGGCTGGCCCGGCGTCTGCAGTGGGACTGGATTGACGCCGATAACGAAATCGAGCGCCGAGCTGGACGCACGATCAAAGAGATCTTTGCCACCGATGGCGAACCTCTGTTTCGTCAATTGGAGCGAGATGTCATCGCGGAGTTGCTCCAGCGCGAACATCTGGTCCTCTCGACCGGAGGGGGCGCGATCCTCAATTCGGACACGAGGAATGATCTTCGCGCCGCGGGATCCGTCATCTGGTTAGTCGCGTCAGTCGACACGATCGCGTCTCGGATTCTGCAAGACGCCACGACATCCTCGCGGCGGCCCAATTTAACGACGGGCGGAATCCAGGAGATTCGCGAGGTGCTGGCGAAACGTGAACCGCTGTATGCCGAATGCGCGCATGTCACGGTCAATACCGAAGGACTGCGGTTGGGAGAGATCGTCGAGAAGATCGTGGATCAACTTCCGGGTGGCCTGCTGCGGGAGGCCCGTTGATGATACCGGGTGATGTCCCTCAATGGGTGGTGCTGGTTTGGCTCTTCACATTCGGTGCTGTCATCGGCAGCTTTCTGAATGTCTGCATCTACCGGCTGCCTCAGCATGAGTCCCTGTGGGCTCAGTTGAAGGGCCTGAACTATCCACCGTCGTCCTGTCCCTACTGCAAGCATCGTATTCTGGGTCGAGATAACATTCCGATCCTGGGCTGGTTAATCTTACGTGGACGATGTCGATCTTGCCGACACTCAATTCCTGCTCGATATGCATTAATCGAACTCGGCAATGGGCTGTTGTGGGTCGCGCTTTACATGGCGATTGTTCCCGCTGGCTTTCATGCGAAAGTCGAACAAAGCTGCCTCTGGTCCGTGCTATGTCCCCTGGCCAATCCCGGCTGGAGTCACGATCAACTCGTCTTCTTGCTGAACGCTCAATACTTCTACTACCTGATTTTCGCAGAAGCACTCCTGGTTGCGACGTTCATCGATTTCGACCTCCAGATCATTCCGGATGGCTCCACAGTTCCTGCCATGATCGTGGGTGTTCTGGGATCATTCATCATTGGCAACCTGCATCCCTGGCCCGTCTGGTTTCAATCGTCGTCGACCCTGCACACGCTGACGTACGTCTTGCCGACGTGGATGCACTGGATGCTCGTTGGACCTGATCGACCGGCGTGGATTGCAGCTCACCCGCACCTCCATGGATTGATTTCCAGTCTCGCCGGGATGTTCGTTGGCGGTGGAATCATCTGGTTGCTGCGGGTGGTTGGTCAGTGGGCCTGGAAACGCGAAGTGATGGGGTTCGGCGATGTCGTGCTGATGGCAATGATCGGCAGCTTCCTGGGCTGGCAACCGACGCTCCTGGTCTTTTTCGTCGCCCCTTTCTGTGGACTGCTGGCCACGGTCGCGTCGTTGCGAGTGTTCCGCAGTCGCGAAATCCCGTATGGGCCTTACCTCAGCTTGGCGGCGCTGCTTGTGCTTTTCTTCTGGCGACCCTACTTTTCACACTTTGAAAGCTGGTTCTCGCTGGGACCGCTGATCATCCTGCAAGCGTTGATGATGGTGGCGCTGCTGGCGGTGTCATTGGTGCTGATTCGCGGTATCAAGCGTCTGTTGGGCTATCGCGAGCCCGAAGAAAATGTGTTTGATGATGAATGGCGATCAGGCGATCAATTGGCGTTTTACGCAAATAAAGAAAACGATTGTGGCTGCGGCGAACAACGATCCCAAACCTGGCCGGGGACTGCGGCTGGTCGCGGATCCAGCTTTTCCGATCAATGGCGTTGCGGTGGACGTTAGTGTTGTTATCTCTCTCTCGGTTTGTGATGTACGATGATTGCGATCGTTGACTATGGCATGGGCAATCTGCGTTCGGTGCAGAAAGCCATCGAAAAGATCGGGCAGTCGGCTCAGATCGTGAACCGCCCCGAACAGGTCCGCGCAGCCAGCCGGCTGATCCTGCCCGGCGTGGGAGCATTTCGCGACGCAATTCACGAACTGCAGCGACTGGAACTGGTCGATCCCATTCGCGAACACATCCAAAGCGACAAGCCTTTTTTAGGGATTTGCCTCGGCCTGCAGATGCTGTTCAAAAAGAGTTATGAAGGGGGTGAATGGCCAGGGTTGGGCATCCTGCCGGGCGAAGTCGTACGCTTCCCGCCTTCGGCCGATTTAAAGGTTCCTCACATGGGCTGGAACACGTTGGAGCCGACAGGTCGGATCCCATTGCTCGATTCGATTCCGGCCGATGCTTCGGTTTACTTTGTCCACAGTTATTATGTCGTCCCGAGTCAGCCTGAAGTGATCGCGACCCGAACAACCTACGGCGTGACGTTCACATCGATGGTGGCTCGGGGCAATATGTTTGCAACGCAATTTCACCCCGAAAAAAGCCAAAAAGTGGGCCTGCAGTTGCTCACAAACTTCGCGAAGATTTAGAGAATGTAAGTGCACGATCGTTTAACCGCGTGGGCACCGCCCCGCGCGTGATGCACGGTAAGTTCACTCTCCTCTACTTTCTACTCACACCGATCTACTCTCTCGCCCTGGACTATCCATGGAAATTCTGCCTGCGATCGATTTGCGTGGTGGCCGTTGCGTTCGGCTTCGACAGGGTGACTACGCTCAAGAGACGATTTTCTCCGACGATCCCGCCGAAATGGCGCGTCGCTGGGAATCGGAAGGAGCCACGCGATTACATCTGGTCGACCTCGACGGAGCCAAAGCGGGCCGCCCAGTCAACGTGGACTCGATCCGCTCGATCGTCAAGGCGATCAAGATTCCCTGCGAGCTGGGGGGGGGTCTGCGCGATGAAGATAGCTTGCGTCTGGTGCTCGAAGAAATCGGTGTCGAACGAGCCATCATCGGCACGCAAGCCCTGAAACAACCCGAATGGTTTCAGCAGATGACCAAACGGTTTCCGGGTCGCATGGCCTTGGGACTGGATGCCCGCAACGGCTTCGTCGCGACCGCCGGTTGGCTGGATGTCTCGCAGACCTCAGCGATCGAACTGGCAAGGCAATTTGTTGGCTTCGATGTCGCGGCCGTTATCTACACGAACATCGCGAATGACGGGATGATGCAGGGCGTCGACGAAGGAACCATCCAGGATATGGTGACTCTGGCTGGACTAGGACTGCCAGTGATCGCTTCCGGTGGCGTCACAACGCTGAAGGACATCGAGCGACTGACCGCCGTGGCAAAACAAGAGCCACGGCTGATCGGCGCGATCGTCGGTCGCGCCATCTATGAAGGAACGATTGCGGTCGCCGATGCTGTCCGGATTGCTTCCGCCTGACGCTGGTTTGGCCAGATTTTCGGCAACTGAAGCCGTTGCCGAAAATCATCGTTGTTGCAAAACATCCTCAAACCGATGACCTCATCCCGGCAACATTGCCATACGATCAGGAAAGTCGGTAAGGCGAATCGCAGCTTGCGGATGCCCACGCCGCGAGGGATTCGAATTTCAGCCAAATCGCGTCCGTTGACCTAGAGTTTCGCGGTCTGCCGTCAAGTTCACGGCGATCGGATTCTCGACCTCGCGATGCGATCAGAAATGTCAGTCACAACCGTAGTTGAAACCCCTGCGACAGATGGCGCTTCTGTCGTCGCCAGATTGCGGCGGGAGTTTATTGGGGCGATCGGCAGTACCGCCGATTTGTTCACCAGATTCGTCAGCGAAAACGAATTCGATTTGACCGTGGCCATGCAAGTTGTGGCACAGCAGCGGCGGCATCTGAGCGAAGACTTCGACACGGCGTTGACGCTCGCACTGCAACCGCTCTACGACGGCTACCCGGTCCGTCACAGCGTGCAGTCCTCGATGTTATCGATGGCCATGGGTATCGACGCCGGGTTCACTGACGATGAATTAGAAGCCATCGGCTTGGGCTGCCTGGTCCATGACGCAGGAATGCTGCTCGTGCCAAGTCGACTCTTGGGAGTTGGGCCAATCACCGAGCGCGATCGTCGCGAACTGATGCGGCACCCACTGGCCGCCGCCGAAGCACTGGCCCGGCTCAAGGAGGCTCCCCCGGCCGCGCGCTACGTCGCCGCTCAGATCCATGAACGTCTGGATGGCAGTGGGTATCCCCATGGTGTGAAGGGGTCGGCGATCCATCGACTGGCCCGATATGCCGCAGCATCCGACACGTTCTTGGGCATGATCGCTCCCCGGCCGCACCGGGAAGCGCATGAACCGTATCGCGCGATGGAAGATATTCTGTTCGCGGCACATCGCGGCCGCTTTGAAGCCGCCGCCGTTCGAGCGCTGCTGCGAGTCGTCTCGCTCTATCCGATTGGATCGTGCGTCTGGCTGAATGATGGTCGAGTGGGACGCGTCGTTCGCAGCAACCCCGAGACCGTCGATCGACCCGTGATTGCCGCGCTGGATCTGGATGTGGACCCACCCGTCCCGCAGATGGTCGACTTGTCGGCACATCCGCAACTCTGTGTGGTTCGCGTCGGCGAATTGTCCACCGAGAAAGAGCCTTCGCCTGTGATCCGACGACAATAGTCGGACTGCTATTTGCGGCCCTGTTAACGTCTGAGATTTCTGAGCCGGCTCGCGCATTCAGCCTGCCACTCATTGCCGGCACACGTCGCGCACCACTAACAAATCCAACTTCAGGTGTGCGTTTGCTTCTGCGATCGGATGTGATTATTGTGCCGACTCACACAAGTCTGCATATCTGATATCCATCTTGAAGAGTGCTCATCCATGCAGGTCGCGATCACAGATTTCTCGTTTCCCAATTTGGAAGTCGAACAAGGCATCTTAGCGGCGGCGGGATTTCAGGTGGTCAGCGGGCAGTGCAAAACGCCCGAGACGTTGATTCCGTTCGTTCGAGATGCCGATGCGGTGATTACGCAATTTGCCCCGATTAAGGCCGATGTCATCGCGGCCATGCAAAAGGCGAAAGTGATCGTGCGGTATGGCATCGGCGTCGACAACGTCGATCTAGAAGCCGCCCGACAACGAGGGATTCCCGTCTGCAATGTCCCAGACTACTGCATCGATGAAGTCGCCGATCATACCCTGGCATTCATTCTGGGGTCCACGCGACAAGTCGTGGCCAACACCAATCATGTGCGAGCCGGCAACTGGGGCCTTCCGTTCGGCCTGGATCAACTAAAGACGCTGCGGGATCAAACGGTCGGCATCGTCGGCTTTGGTCGCATTGGCCGTGAAGTGGTTGCTCGCCTGGCCCCGTTCAAATGTCGACGACTGGTCTTCGATCCGGTCGTGCCCGCTGACGCCATCCGAGCTGCCGGCTGCGAACCTGCTGACTTGGCGACCATTATCGCCGAATCGGACATCCTCACTCTGCACTGTCCGTCGACAGCCCAGACGCGACGCCTGGTCAATAAGTCATCCATCGCCCAGATGAAGCGAGGGTCGATCCTGATCAATCTCGCCCGCGGAGATCTCGTCGAGACCGATGCCTTGGTGGAGGCACTCCAGTCCGGACAATTGGGGGCAGCCGCCATCGATGTCTGTGATCCCGAGCCGATCCCGGCCGGTCATCCGTTGCGCCAACTACCCAATGTGATCGTGGCCTCGCATATCGCTTCGGCGAGCGTCAAAGCGGTCCGCACGCTGCGAGAAACGGCGGCTGGTCTGGCTGCGAAAGCGCTGAGGGGCGAGAAGCTTCCCAACGTCGTCAACGGAGTCTCGTAGTTCAGTCGCTTCGATTCGTTTAGCCAAATTCGCGAAAGCTGCTCCTATGTCTACGCGAGTCTCCGTCGCTGATTTGCAGTCGTTCTGTGTGGAAGCTCTGCTTCGTGCCGGTGCCAAAGAATCGCACGCCCGGACCGTTGCCGAAGTGCTGGTGATGACAGACACGTGGGGAACGTTTACCCACGGGACCAAATTACTGCGAGACTACGTCAAACGAGTGAAGTCTGGCGGACTCCGTTCGGACACCGATCCCACTGTCGTGGCCGGTGGTCCGGCGTGGGCCATTGTCGACGGTGGATCGTGTCTGGCACACGTGACCTCTGTATTCGCGATGCAGCAGGCGATCGAGCGGGCGAAGAAAACGGGGATTGCCTACGTCGGTGTGCGTAACTCCTGTCATTTCGGAGCCGCCGGGTACTACGCCTGGCTGGCCGCGAAAGAGGGATTGATTGGCGTTTCGATGGCCAACGACATCCCCAGTGTCGCCGCGCCAGGATCGCGTCGATCTGTCACGGGGAGCAATCCGATTGCCTATGCCGTGCCGACCGGAAGCGGTGATCCGATCTTGCTGGATATGGCCAGCAGCACGGTTGCTGGGGGTAAGGTGTACGCCGCATACCAGCGTGGCGAACCCATCCCGAACAACTGGATCCTCGACGAAGAGGGGCGTCCCTCAACGGATAGCAGCCTGTACCCCGCCAAAGCCGCGCTGCAGCCGTTTGCCAACCACAAAGGTTACGGAATCGCGCTGCTGATCGAAACACTCAGTGGGTTGCTCACCGGTGCGCAGGTGACTTGGCAGGTCGGAAGCTGGATTTGGGGCGATGCCACCAAGCCAACTGGTCACGGTGCGGCATTCATCGCGATCGACATTGCGACGATGGGGCCTCGAGAAGTCTTTGAAGCTCGGATCAATGATTTGATCGGTGAAATCCATGCCGCACCGACAGCGGATGGGGTCGAGCAAGTTCTCGTTCCGCACGAGAAAGAATGGAAACGGCGCCGCAAGGCGATGGTCGACGGGATTGATCTTCCGTCCGATGTCGCCGGCAAGCTCGCCGGATTGGCGGATGACGTTGATCTGCATCCGGCCTGGCTACCACGCGCAACCCCTTAGGGTCACTTCGCAGATCCGGCGGTGTCTCGGCGAGTCGTATCAGCAGCACACTTTGAGGCCTCATCCATGAAACTGCCAACCATTTCGCTTTTGTTTCGCAGTCACGTGGCCCTGTTCTCGATTTGCTCGATGGCAAACTCGGGATGGGCGCAGCTTCAACCCGATCAGGTCAAAGACCTGACACTGCTAATCTCGCCCGACCGCCCTTGCGTCTGGCCGGTCGGCATGACTCAGCATCTGGTCGTCCCCAGCCGGACGTTCGGACCGGGGGCCTATCATCGCGACATGATCGTAATCGATGAGCACACCGGAACTCAGTGGGATGCTCCCGCTCACTTCGTTCCACCACCAGATTCGGGACTGGCCGGCGCGGGTCCGATGGGCTTGATCACCGGCGAGAAAGTTCCGGCCTGGCAATTCTGCGGCGAAGCCTGTGTCATTGATGTTCGCAGTCATATAGACAACGCACCAGACGGCGAAAGCTATCTGATCAAGCCGGACCTGGTCTATGCCTGGGAAAAGCAGCATCGCCCTTTGAAGTTCGGCGACGTCGTCTTGTTCCGAAGCGACTACACCGACAAATACTATCAGCCCTTCCCGGCTGGTGAGCGATTCGTCACCACCGCGCTTCGCAAAGAGACTCCCGGTTGGCCCGCTCCGACTCCCGAAACGATGGCCTATCTCGGTGAGAAAGGCGTCAAAACATTGGGACTCGACGGAGCCAGTATGGGCCCGCTTCCTAATCTAGCGGTCGCCACGCATCAGGCTGGTGGTAAGCTGGGAATGATCTGGACCGAATGTTCGACAAATCTGGGTTCGTTGCCGACCACCGGTGCCTTCGCCGCACTCCTCGTCGCCAAACATGCGGGTGGATCGGGTGGTGAATGCCGCGAGATTGCGATCACCGAACTGAAGCTGGCGGCTCGTCTCAACGACAGCGCCAAGAATAAGCGTGTCGCGGATCTGTCGGTGACGCTCGACGAGGAATATCCAATTACATGGCCGGGATACGGCCCCGGTGACGAAGCGACTCGGTATGTCGCCAAGACTCTGAACGCCTTCAGCAAAGTTCGTGGCCCCTATTTCGCCAAGACTCACATCCTGGACAGCCAGGTCGGGACACACGTCGTCATGCCGAGCTACTCGCTGCCACCCACCGGCTTCGACAACAGCCACTATTCCGCCGATGTCCAAGCCGTGCTGAAGAAATACGAAGCCAAATATGGAGCCCGCGGCAATAGTTCGATGACTCTGGAGAAGGCTCCGCTGGATCAAATGGTCGGTGAAGCCCATGTTGTGGATGTGCGAAAACTCATGGGATCGACGAAGTCGTCGGCATGGCCCGCTTCGCCAGTCATCACGGCCGAGTTCCTCAAGCAACAGGATCAAGCTCGCCCCTTCCGCGCTGGTGAAGTCGTGATCTTCTATTCCGGCTATTCGGACGCTCACTTCAAGCCGCTGCCGGAAGCTCCCGAGTTGGAAGAAGTGTTTACCGCACCGCTCGCCGGAAAATCAGAAGGTTGGCCAGCACCAGATCCAGAGGCAATCGCATTCCTGGCATCCAAAGGCATTCGCTGCATTGGAACGGATGGACCGACGCTCGGTGGAGTCGATCGCGAGAATTCACTGATGGTTTCCTGGCTGACTGCTACCAAGGGCATTCTGCCAGTTGAATTCCTGACCAATGTGGGAGCGATCCACGATAAGCCAGCCTTCTTCTTGTTTGCGCCGATCAAGATTCAAGGATTGCACGGAGGTTATGGGAGGGCTTTAGCGCTGTACTAGATGAGGGTGTACGATCCTTCTCCGGCATGAAGCGAGGGTGCCACGGTCTTGGAGTCTTCGACATGGCCGTGTCTTCCGAACCTGTCATTGCACGATCAATTCGCTTTGCAGCCGGACGACTGAAACGACTCGCTGTTTGACGCTCAACTTCAGGAATTTCATGACCACTTCCTCACCACCACAACGCGGTATTCCTCCGTGGGAGATTGCCGACCTGCCGGAGCCCCAACCACTGGGCTTGCGGAATTGGGCCAGCTTTATCGGCCCCGGCATCGTGATGATGGGAATCCAGATCGGCGGCGGCGAATGGCTGTTCGGTCCTGCGATCACCGCTCGCTATGGCGGCGGTTTGATGTGGCTCGCGACGGTCGCGATCATCGCCCAGGTCTTCTACAACATCGAATGTGGCCGGTATGCCCTCTACTGCGGTGAACCGATTTTCACCGGGTTCATGCGGCTACCGCCCAGCCCGCGATTCTGGATCGGCTTGATGATGCTGATGAATTCGGCGGCCCTGATTCCGGGCTTGTCGTCTCACGGGGCGACCATGATCGCTGCACTCTATCTGGACCGGCCACCCACGGCGGCAGATAAATGGCTCATCGATCCGCTCGCCTATATCTGTCTGGCGGGCGTCGCCCTGCCGGTGTTGATCGGCGGGAAAGTCTACAACATGCTGCAGGCGGTGATGACCGCCAAGGTCTTCGTCGTGCTGGGCTTTTGCCTGATCATCGGAGTCACCTGCGTCAGCTACTCAAGCTGGTGGAATGTGTTCAGCGGATTCGTGAAATTTGGCAATGTGCCAGTCACCGACAGCCAGGGGGGCGAAATCGTCGTCAATGCGGTGGCACATCGCTGGGAAACGGGGGCCTGGCCCGTGATTTCGGTCGCCAACATCGTGATGCTGGGCGCGTTCGCCGGTTATGCCGGAGGCGGGGGTCTGGCCAATTCCACGTACAGCAATTTTGTGCGCGACAAAGGCTGGGGAATGGGTCAGCAAGTCGGTGCGATTCCCAGCGTGGTCAGTGGCCATCAGGTCTCGCTTAGCCACGTCGGTAAGGTTTTCGAACTGACTTCCGACAATCTGCGTCGCTGGAAAGGCTGGTGGCGATACATCCTGACGGATCAGTTGATTATCTGGGCCCCCGGTTGCTTTATGGGAATGGCCTTGCCCGCGCTGCTCTCGATGCAATTCGCTCAGTACTCGACGATTACTTCTCCTGAGCAGACACAAGTCGCGCAATCCATTATCACTGCGGACGGCATCCGCAACGCGGCCTTCTTCTCTCCCAAGATTGCCCAAGTTCTGTGGGTCGTCGCCCTCTTCACCGGCCTGATGGTGATGCTGCCCAGTCAAATGGCGATCGTCGATGACTTTAGCCGGCGCTGGACCGATACGATCTGGACCGCCAACAGCCGCGTCCGAGATTCCATGCATGCCCATCAGGTGAAGTGGATCTATTACTTCATTCTCAGCATGTACATCCTCTGGTCCTTTGTTTGTGCCTACTTATTCCGTGGCGCCCCCAAACTGATGACCGAGATCATCGCAAATCTGAATAACGTCGCGTTGGGAATCACGTCGTTCCAATTGCTCTGGGTCAATCACACTTTGCTACCACGTCCGTTGCGGCCGCGGTGGTATAACACGACGGGGGTGATTGCTTGTGGCATGTTCTATTTGGGATTGTCAGCATTGGTGTTTGGCTACAAAATCTGGCCGATGTTCGTCAGTTAGAAATTTCACTACCGTTATTTGAACAGCTTTCAGATTGGCACTGCGGATTACGAATATGAATCTGTTTGATCTCACTGGAAAAGTCGCTGTCGTCTCCGGCGGAGCTCAAGGCCTGGGGCAGGCGACAGCTCTGGCACTCGCCCATTCCGGTGCCGATGTCATGTTGATCGATCGCAATCTGGATGGAGCCAATGCTACCGCCGACGACATTCGTCGCCTCGGCCGCAAAGCGTCGACATCAAACTGCAATGTCTCCGATCCAGACGCGATTGCCGAACTCTTTCTCCAGGTGGATCGCGAATTTGGCCGCGTCGACTTTCTGGGAAACATTGCCGGCGATGGACATCTCGCCAAACCAGAAGAGCTGGAGATCGCCGATCTGCATCGAGTCTTCCAAAATCTGGTGGTGGGTCGGTTCGCGATGTGTCAGCAGGCAGGACGACGCATGCTGGCCCAGGGACGCGGTTCTATCATGAATATCGGATCCCTGGCCAGTTCCACCGCCTTAGGTCGCGGTCACATTGCCTACAGCATGGCGATGGGGGCGGTCATTCAGATGACACGCGAACTGAGCACCGAATGGAGCCACCGTGGCGTTCGCGTCAATGCCGTCACCCCTGCCCAAGTTGTGAACCCCAGCCTGGCGGCCCGTATGGAGCAAGACCCGACTCTGGAAGGTCGCTTTCTCAAGGGAATCCCCGCAGGTCGTCTCGGGCAACCGCGCGACATCATGGGATTGGCCGTCTTGTTAGCATCGGATGCGTCCGAATGGATCACGGGAGCCATCATTCCGATGGACGGAGGAAATCTGGCGATGAACGCCGGAGGAACTCCTGGACATGCGCAGGCGACCGTTCAGGAGTTTCGAGCGGAATCGGATCGAAGTAAGAGCTAATATCTATCTCTGTTGAAATGCCATCGTTGCCATCAGCGAAGTGCCAGGAACCAAGCATGTCAGTCGCCGAGTCCTCTCCGCCAAGTACCTCTGTAGCGTTGTCCCTGTATCGCGTCATGCAGATCATTCGTCAGACGGAAGAGGAGCTGGCGCGTTGCCACCAGCGCGGGCTGATTCACGGGGCGTGTCACACCTACGTCGGCGAAGAAGCCATCGCGACCGGCGTGGCCGCGCATCTGCGACCCGAAGACGTTGTGTTTAGCACTCACCGCGGACATGGTCACGCGTTGGCGAAAGGCATGCCCCCGCGTGAACTGATGGCGGAACTCTTCGGTCGTGAAACCGGTTGCTCACGCGGTCGCGGCGGCAGCATGCATTTGTTCTCGCCTGAAATCGGCATGATGGGAACCAGCGGCATCGTCGGCCCCTGTATCCTGCAGGCCTGTGGCGGCGGATACAGCTTCAAGATTCTGAAGACCGACAACGTCGCCGTCGCTTTCTTCGGGGACGGAGCCACAAACAATGGCGCCTTCCACGAAGGCCTGAACATGGCCAGCATCTGGAATCTGCCGGTCCTGTTCATCTGCGAGAACAACCAGTACGCCACCGAAGTCCCGTTCAGCTACGCCGCCGGTAATACCAATGTCGGCGAGCGCGGCCCGATGTACGGCATGCCCAGCTTCACGCTGGATGGAAATGATGTTCTCGAGATTCATCGCGTCGCCGGTGAGGCTGTTGAACGGGCTCGTAGCGGCGAAGGCCCGACGCTGATCGAGTGCCGAACCTATCGAACCCGTCCACATGCCGAAGGGATGGGAGATTTTGGCTATCGCACTCGCGAGGATGTTGATTCCTGGAAGTTGAAATGTCCGCTGGTCCGATTGCGTCAGACCGTGCAGGAAGACGACTCGCCTTCGCTCTCAGCCAAGTTCGACGCCATCGACGCCGAGATTGCCGGAGTGGTGAAAGAAGCTCGTGAGTTCGCTGAAGCAAGTCCTCCGCCAGCCTCGGAAACCGCTTCGAACCATGTCTACGCCGAGCCTGCTCGGGCCCCGGCACCTCCTGTTCCACCAGCGACCCGATCCATCACGATGACCCAGGCGACTCAGGAAGCCTTGGCCGAAGAAATGAAGGTCAATCCCACGATCTTCGTGATGGGCGAAGGGATCGGAGTCCGCGGCGGCAACTTCAAGACGACGGCGGGCCTCTATGAGCTGTATGGCCCTGAACGGCTGTGCGACACACCGATCTGCGAACGTGGGTTTGTCGGCTTGGCCTGCGGTGCCGGCATGACGGGGACTCGTCCCGTCATCGACTTCATGTTCGCCGATTTCGTCCTGGATTCCGTCGGAGAGATCATCAATCAAGTCGCCAAGATGCAATATATGAGCAGCGGGCGGCTGAAGATGCCTGTGCTGCTGCGAGGCTGCATCGGCATCGGACACTCGGCGGCGACGCATCATTCTGGTAACTACTATGGAATGTATGCGCAGGTTCCCGGTTTGCGCGTGGTCGTCCCTTCGAATGCGGCCGACGCCAAGGGACTGATGAAGCGAGCGTTGCGGTGCGACGATCCCGTCATGTTTCTCGAGCACCGTGAAATCTTGACGGTGAAGGGACCGGTCCCCGAAGGTGACTACGAAATCGACTTCGGCAAAGCGGCCATCGCGCGGCCGGGCAAAGATGTCACTGTCGTCGCGCTGGCACGCATGGTTCATCTGACACTTTCCGTTTGCGATGAGCTCGAAAAAGCGGGGATCTCAGTGGAAGTGGTCGACCCCCGCACGGTTTCGCCGCTGGATGTCGACACGATCTTGAAATCGGTGCAGAAAACGGGGCGACTGCTGGTCGTCGATGAAGCGTTTGGTCCCTGCAGCATCGCCAGCGAAGTGGCCGCACACGTCGCGGATCGCGGCTTCAACGATCTCGATGCGCCGATCAAGCGAATCAATGGTGTCTTTACTCCCACGCCTTACAGCCCGTCGCTGGAAAAGGCCGTGGTACCCAACGCGGAAGATATCGCTCAGGCCATTCGAGATCTGGTGAACGAATAATCGAGTTTGATGAAATCAACGCGGGAACAGGCTTCTGCGACTGGTAGGGAACGGCATGACTTTCGAGATTTCGATCCCACGACTTGGTTGGTCGATGGAAGAAGGGACTTTCGTCCGCTGGCTCAAGAAAGACGGGGACACGGTCAAACCGGGTGAGCCCCTGTTCGAACTGGAGGGGGAGAAGGCAGCGCAGGATATTGAAGCCGTCGACGGCGGAGTTCTGCGCATCCCTGCAACGGCTCCCAAGCCGGGGACCGTTGTCGCAGTGGGATCGATCATCGGCTACCTGCTGGCTGCCGGTGAAAGCGGACCGACCGCTGTGGCCCCTGCATCTGCTTCCCGTTTGGAGGCTGTCGAACCCGTCGTCACCGAGCCCGCTCCGCCTGCCGCACCGTCAGTGCGCAGAATGGCGCGAGAACTGGGAGTCAGCTTGGCCAGTTTGGCCGGAAGTGGTCCCGCTGGTCGAATTACAGCGAGTGATCTGAAACCGAACGTGATGACCCGTCCCGCAGCACAGGTGGCAACATCGACGGTCGCAAGCCCGCGAGCACGCCGCGTCGCGAAGGAGCTGGGGGTTAGCTGGGATAATATTGCGGGGACTGGTCGCAATGGTCGTGTTCGCGAGCAAGATGTTCGCAGTGCTTCCGCTAAGACTGCGGCGCGGCAACCGCAAACCCATTCGACAGGGCATTTGGCTGGAACCGCGATCCCGCTGACGAGACATCGCCGCACGACTGCGGACCGAATGAGTTATAGCAGCCAACACACCGCACCGGTCACACTCACGACGCGCGTCGACGCGACCAATCTCGTCAGCCTGCGACAACAGTTTAAATCGGCTGGCGGGAATGTGGTCCCATCCTATACCGATATCATTATCAAACTGGTCTCGATGGCGCTGGCTGAACACCCTCTGCTGACAGCGCAATGGGTGGGGGAACAGTTGACGATCCCGGCCGTCACAAACATTGGACTTGCCGTCGATACAGAAGCCGGGTTGCTGGTTCCCGTCATCGGCGATGTCACATCACTTTCCCTTACCGAGGTCACCATTGAATCGACCAGGTTGATCGAATTGGCCAGACAGGGAAAACTCAAAGCAGCCGACATGCAGGATGGCGTTTTCACCGTAACGAATCTCGGGGCATTTGGAATTGATGCGTTTACGCCGATTATCAACTCACCCGAGACGGCCATTCTGGGGCTGGGGCGAATCCGGCGCGAACCATCCGTCGTGGACAATCAAATTGTCCCTCGCGATCAAATGAGCGTGAGCCTGACCTTTGATCACCGCATCGTCGACGGTGCCCCGGCTGCTCGGTTCCTGCAGACGTTGAGCCAGGCTCTCGAGACGCCAGCGGCATGGCTGCTGCGTGCGACAGTGTGAACAGAGATTGAGGCGTCGAACGCAGTTGTTGGTCGTCGGAAACAGCGGCGCAAAGACTTGCCACCAGAGCTGGTGAATGCCATCTACCGTGGCCTGTCGCTATAGCCCGAAGAGCGATCCCAAGATCTGCAACAGTTTGGGGAGGCACCTTCGGGCTTTTAGCAGCAGCCACTTGCCGTCTGCCCACTATTCGTCGCGAAAAGCAAATGCATAGATTCGCGTGGGAACGGGCAAAAAGTCGTTGTCACTGGTAATCAGCAGAACGCGCGATCCATCCGCCAAGTTGGGACCGAATGCGATTCCTTCAATTTTTTCCGGGAATTTCTCACCGGCGAAATTCCAGCGCGGGTCGAGGAGATCAAGAAACGTTTTTTTCGCGACGGGAGTCACTCCCGGAGGGATCGCGGTTGAGGGGAGCGAGTTGAGATTGCTGATATCGGTCGCGGACCTGATATCGATCTCGACGATTCTTTTGGCGGCGGCTTCGAGGCCCGCCTTGCTGTCTCGTTCGATCACGAGAAAGCGTCCTGGAGCGAGGTATTCGATCTCGTTGCAGCCATTCGTCGGGGCATCCAGTGGATACAGGTATTCACGGGTCTGACCGGTCAGGCGATTAATTTCCAGCAGCCGACAGTTCGTTCCGACGCGTTTGTTCATCTCATCCAGCGCCCCGTCCTGGATCAGGGGGCTTTGCAGCAACACAAAGACTTGATCCCCTTTTGGCGAAACGGCCAGGCATTCAAAGCCGCGATTGGGCTGCCTGCCCTGCAAGTTCGTTGGTGGCAATTCTGCGGCAGGGTCTGCAGAAGAATGACTCGGAGTGAAGCGAGCTGGAATCGGAATCTGTCCCACCTGCCGACCGTCCGTCGTGAATTCCAAAATGGCGGGTCCGTATTCGTCTGAAATCAGAAGACGCCCATTAGGAATAGCTCGAATGGCTTCGGGATCGAGCCTGATCCCCCGCGGATCTTTCGCGTCTGGCAACGCACCAAGCGATCCAATCAACGGCAGGCCGTCGCGTGTCGAAAGCAGTTGCGTTCTGACCAACTCGATGTTGATTTTCGGAGAGGCGGTTTCGTTGACAACAATGTCCATGACATGATACCGGCAGCGATAGGCCGTCTTCCCATCGGCAGGCCCGCGATCGGAAACAACGGCATACTGATGACCGCGACCAAGCCAGGCGATTCCTGAGCCATAGCCACCCCATTGGTTTGCCGGAATGCCCCCTTCGAGGGTGCCTGCTTCGCCGGAAAGGTCGGGCAACGCGGCCGCGATCTCAATTTCCCCAATCAGTCGGGGCTCGCCGGCAACTGCAATGCGTGCTGCGAGCGACAGGCCCAGGACAAATGCCAGTGAAAATGGCCGGAGACGCATGGAAGCTCCATGGGAAAGAGAACTGATACAAAAACTCGATCCTTGGCGAGATGGTGTGAGTTCGCCAAGGATCAAGAGGTATTTGCCAAATCGGAGCCCTCGGCAAAATTGCGCGCCCTTGTCAATCAATGCTGATAACTTCACCGCCACCGCGTGTCACCATCGCCACGAGTACGTTCATATCGATGTTCTGAGACACGAACTTCACGTGCCCATCAGCAAAAACGATGTTCGCACCACCCGTATGAAAACTGTAAACATCACCTTGCTGGTTGTTACAGTTCATCATACAGGAACCACTACCGAAGGAACTCTTGCCATCCGCGGAGGTCCCTGTGACTGTAATACGATTATCGGCGTCGGCCCAGATGGCTCCCGTCTGGATTGCCACGGTAGGATCTGCAACGTGGGCCGAATAATACTGCATCATTTTCCCGGCTCGCTCGGAATAGAGAGTCGTATTGCTCATCCCGTCCGTGACCGCACCAAGCGATGTCAATCCGTTTTGAGCCGTCGCCCCCTTGCTGCCGGTTCCTGCAAAGGGAACACTGATAAGTGTATTAGTAAATGCGATCTCCGCTCCGGCGGCATTTTTGGTTGTCTTGATTTGTCCCATGCCTGCATAGTCACCCACCCATCCGCTGGGAGTCGTCTTAGTTGTTGCGTAAAGTGTGGCACCCAAAGTGTTCGTCGTTGTCGACCCGGTTGCTGGGGGAGCGAATGCCGCATTGGAGTTTGCGGGAGTGATATAATTGGCCGCATTCGTGGGATACGTTACGACACCGGGCGTCGGCGTCGACGGACACTGCATTATGGAGAATCGCAGGTTTAAGGCACCAACATTCGATGGATCAGACCAATCCTTGTTGAAGCAGTAGACGGAAGCAACGGCAGTCTGGTCCAAAAAAGGAAGAATCGGAACCATCCCGCTGCATCGCCCCTGCGTTCCACCAACAACTCCCGGCGTGGGGGCATCAGGACCGTTGGGGTCAAAAGGAATATACGGAAACTGGCTATTGTTCTTTGTGATGGCGTTGTACGGCATGGCCTTATAAGTCGATTCGAAATTGAGGGCTGCCAGTCCTAATTGTTTCATATTATTCTGACATTGCGTCCGTCTGGCGGCCTCGCGTGCCTGCTGAACTGCGGGCAGCAGCAACGAGATTAGCACGGCGATGATCGCAATCACCACAAGCAGTTCAATCAGCGTAAACCCATCGCGCCGCCTTTGGTGTAGCTCTCGCTTTTGACGATAAATCATGGACAATCCCTCTTGCTTTGAAGAAAAAGTATAATGGAGCTGCCCAGGCAAGCAGCGCGACTTAGATGAGGTGAAACCCTCCTTGGAACGTCTTTTGGCTTGAGCAATCACAGGCCCGACTCCTTGAACAATTTGAAAGAACAAAAGGGGCTGAATTCCAGCAGCCCGGTACAGGTGGCCGATACTGCAAAACAATTGTTCACGAGATGTGAGTCAATTGTTAAGAACAGATAAAGATTCAATTTGTGTTCGGTTTTCATCGCGAGTTCAGAAAATGCCTCCGCAGAACACCAGTGATCGATCCCCATGAGCAATTCACCCTTTCACAGTCGCCGCGATTTTCTGTCGGGGCAGTCAGCTCGATCAGAGATCCAAAGATTGGGTCAGAATTTGGCGGACCGAGCAGCGGCACCCGCAACTCCCAGTCGCGGTCCCACGCTCCTGTTGCGTACCGTCGCGATGGCCTGTGACTTCGACATCATGCTGAATCCCGACGGTGCGGGAGCCCAACTGGAAGCCGCCTCCGATGCACTCGAACTGGTCCATCAACTTGAACAACTGATGAGCGTCTACCGGGACGATGCGACACTGTCGCAAGTGAACCGCACCGCTTCGGTGAGTGCCGTCCCGGTCGAAGATGATCTCTGGAAGTTGTTGCAGCGAGCCAAACAAATCAGCGAGCAGACCGCGGGGGGATTCGATCCCACTGCCGGAGCCCTGCTCTCCTTATGGCGACGTGCTCGCCGGGCCGACACGATCCCGTCTGCAACCGAGATCGCGACCACGATCGAAAGCGTCGGCGCGCATCACCTATTGCTGGATGAAGCCGCTTCCACCGTGGCCTTCGACCGCCAGGGGGTCGAGTTGAATCTGGGGGCCATTGGAAAAGGATATGCCGTCGACCGGGCGGGCGAACTGCTGCTGGAACGAGGTGTCAAGAACGGGCTGGTCCATGGGGGCCGCAGCAGCATTCGGGCACACGGGTGTCATGCCGGTCACGACGGCTGGCCCGTGGGACTCCAAAATCCGCTCCTTCCAGACAAGCCTTTCGCCACGTTGCTACTGCGAGATCAGGCGCTCGGAACGAGCGGCACCGCCGTCCAATGGTTTCGCCACCAAGGGAAGCGCTACGGACATATTCTCGATCCGCGAACGGGTTGGCCGGTCGAATCGATGATGTCGGTCAGCGTGATTGCGCCCGATGCGGCGCTGGCCGACGCACTGTCGACGGCTTTTTTTGTGCTCGGGGTCGAAAAAGCCCTGGCTTGCTGTGATAATTTCCCGATGGTCGGTGCCATCTTTTTCCCGCCTCCCAAACAGGGCCGAAACTTGGAACCCCTGTTCCACAATGTTTCGCCGGAGCGGGTCTTTTTCCACGGAAATTGACGGCGTCGCCTGCGTTTCGGTTTGCGCGAACCGGCAACGCGATCAGGTCCATTGCCGAATTGCTCTTGGTGGGAAAGGCTGACGAGTGCCAGGTGATCTTCGCAAAGTTTCGCTGCTCGCCGTGATCTTCTTGGTGTTGCTGCGAATTTCCATCGGCTGGCATTTGATGTACGAAGGCCTGTGGAAACTGGGGACGCAACGCACCTCGACCCCGTGGACCGCCGAAGGGTATCTCAAGAATTCCACCGGGCCGCTGCGACCCAGCTTCCGGGCGATGACCGGCGATCCCGACGATCTGAAGTGGCTCGACTACGACTTCATGTCGCAAAAATGGCAGGCTTGGCGTCAGCGCTTCGTCACCCAGTATCAACTGAACGACGAGCAAAAAGAGACTTTCCGAGTCCTGACGGAGGGCCCCGACTCTTTCGAAGTCGACCTCAAGCAGTTACCACCGGGACTGGACCTGGCCAAGGTCAGCGGAGTCAACAAAGAGGCGATCCGCTTCGATGCAGAGTCATCTCAACTCATCGTGGACGGCAAAAAACACCTGCTCCCCTCAGAACAGGATCGGCTGGCCACCGCCGTCAAAAATATCGCCGAAGCGAAGCCGGAAGCCAAAAAGGTCTGTGATCAGTTCCTCGCCGCGCTAGCCCGCGTTTACAAGCAATCATCCCGGTTGTCCTACAACGAGAAGCTGGAAGCATTGCTCAAGCAAGATCCGGACCGCATGGGCGTGATCATCCAGGTCAAAGGGGCCACGATGCCCACCGAAGCCGCCGCAAAAACCGAAACGGCAGAAGAAGATCGCGAAGAAGGCCAAATCGCGCTGGTCGTGCAGGTGGGCGAAGTTCAGATCTACAAGAATCTGCTCGAGCGATTCCAAGCGAACTACGGCAAGGCTCGCACGAAATTCGAATGGGATCACGTCGAACGTCAATGGAAAGAACTACAGGACAAGCGACGCGATGTCGTGGGCCCCGTGCAAGCCCTCGAGAAAGAAATGCAAACCCGTGCTGAAGAGTTGCTCACCGCCAAACAACTGGCAATCGGACCACTTCCGCCAGAACCTTCCCCCATGCAGCAGATCAATTGGCGTACAATGTGGGGACTGACGATCATCGGCCTGCTGTTGATTCTGGGTTTGTTCACCAGATTATCGGCAGTGGGTGGCGCAGTCTTGTTGTTCATGTTCTACATGGCCATGCCACCCTGGCCCGGAGTTCAGGAAATCCCCAGCATCGAACACAACGTCATCGTCAACAAAGTCTTCGTCGAAATGGTCGCGCTGTTGGCTATCGCCGCGCTGCCCAGCGGTAAATGGTTCGGTGCCGACTCCATCATCTCGGGTTTATTTGGCAGACTGTTCAAGCGATCACGTGACTAGAATTCACAAGACGACTTACCAGCGAATTTGATCAACATTCAAACTTTCATCCTCACTCCCCCAAGGAGCGTGCCATGCAACTGACTCCAGAACAAGAACAACTCGGCAAAGAGAACTTCAACGAGGCGGTGGCGTTTTCTCGCCGCGCGTTCCTCGTCAGCGCGGCAGCAGCCGTTCCCACGCTGGGTGCAGCCTACTTCGGCTATGCCGCCCTGCAGGGCTCTCCGGTGAAAGTCGGCTTCATCGGCAGCGGCGACGAAGGGTCGGTGCTGCTCACCCAGCATCCGCCAGACTACATGAACATTGTTGCAGTCGCCGATCTGCGAGCCAAGAACCGCGTCCGGGCCCTCAACGGCGACGGCGACGACGTTCGCTGGGGCCTGATCCGCAAGCTGGGCCGCGAAACAGCGATGAAGATCAAGCTGTACGCCGACCACAAAGAGCTGCTCGCAGCTCATCCCGAGATCGAAGCGGTCGTCATCGCCGTCCCTCTCGTGCAGCACGCACAAGTTGCGATCGACTGTCTCAAAGCCGGCAAGCACGTGCTGACCGAAAAGCTGATGGCCCACTCGGTCATGCAATGCAAAGAGATGATCCGCGTCGCCCGGCAAGAGAAAAAGCTGTTAGCCGTCGGTCACCAGCGTCATTACAACGTTCTGTACGACAACGCCAATGCCCTGATTCGCGCCGGCCTTCTGGGCGACTTGAAGTTCATTCGTGCCCAATGGCATCGCAACAACAGTTTCCCCGGATCCGATAGCTGGCGACCGGGGGGATATACCGAACAATCGTTCGATCGCAAGTTCAAGGATGATATCGCCGAACTCAGTGACCGCGCGAAGGCCGCAAACCTTTCACTGGACGAGTTTCTGGCGAAGGATTTCGGCTATCCCTCCATGCAGCGTCTGGTCAACTGGCGTCTGTACAACAACACAGGCGGCGGATTGATGGCCGAACTCGGCAGCCATCAACTCGATGCGGCGAGCATCTTCCTGAACAAAGTGAAGCCAATCGCCTGCATGGGATACGGCGGCAAGAACTTCTACCACGTCAAGGGAATCGGTTCGCCAGACCAGCAGTCTGACGATCGAGATATCGATGATCACGTCTACATGACCTTCGAATTCCCCGGCCAGCACTACGAAGAAGACAAGAACGATGTCTGCATCGTGACGTATTCCTCGATCAGCACCAACCGCAGCGAACCGTATGGCGAAACCGTCTTCGGCAGCCGCGGCACACTGATCATGAAGATGGAACAGGACGCGATTCTGTACAAGGAAGCCAGCGGCTCGTCCAAAGGGGGCATCGATCAGCGTCTGTACGTGATCAACGGTAGTGATGGCCAACCGGTCCTCAGCGCCAGTGCCAGCCTGGGCCCCACCAAGGCCGCTTCGGTCGCCGATATCGGCAAGGTCAGCCGCGGCTACACCGAAGAAATGGAACACTTCGCGTACTGCATCCGCACCAACAATTTCGGCTCGATCAAGGACGGCGGACTGCGGTGCCCCGGCGAGCAAGGAATGAAAGACGCCATCATGGCCCTGACCTCCAATCTGGCCATGAAGCACAAGAAACGAATCGTCTTCAAGGAAGAATGGTTCGATCCCGAAAACGACGCCGTCCCCGAAACCGATCCAGAAATCATCGGCTAGTGAAACGTAACGAGTGGGATTTCCACGCCTCCAATCACAAGAGGCGTGCCACTGGTTGGCCGCTTCGGACAACCAGTGCAAATGCGAAGTGACGGGGGTGGGTGGCAGAGTGCTTTTCACTCCTCTCTACTTTCCACTCACTCCGATCCACTCTCTCGCGGCACGCGCCGGTGATCTTTTCCAAAGGCAGCATCAATGGCTCGTTGGCCGGACGAACGCAAAGCGAACGTGATCGCCATCGCCCTCGTGTTCGCACTCTTCCCGCTCTTGTGCTGGCTCTCGTGGCGCTGGCTGACCGAACAATAGAGCGAACAAGTGCCGAAATGCCTCGACGTAATCGCGTCCCCAGTTAAGCACTTCTGTCATCCCTGCCGGCACTTAAACCATCGGAATTGCCCGCCGGCACGAAAAACTCAACTTCGGCGCTTGACGCGACGATAGTTCACATGTAAACTAATCGCATGGCGACAAACAAGCTACAAAACGAACTGAAGAAGAAGCGGCCGTTCGAATCGCCGGAACAAGAAGCGGCACTCAATATTGTGCGGACGAACGATCAACTGCAGAACCGTTTTTTACGCTTGTTTCGCGAATACGGAGTCACCCCTTCGCAGTATAACATCCTGCGGATCTTGCGCGGCGAAGGGAAACCAATGCCCAGCCTGGAGATTGGTGAACGAATGATTCAAGTGGTGCCGGCCATGACGGGGCTGATCGATCGACTCGAAAAGCAAAGTCTGGTGCAGCGTGAGCGATGCCTGGAAGATCGCCGCGTCATTTTCATCGTGTTAACAGAACAAGGTGAGCAACTGCTGGCGAAGCTCGACGAGCCGGTTGTCGAACTGCATCGAGCCCTGCTGGGACATTTGTCGAAGAGTGAACTGGCTGAACTGAGCCGATTACTGGAGAAAGCGCGACAGAAGATTCAACTCGACGGCGAGTGATCCAAGTCCTCTTTTTTTGCCCAGATACATGATATGTCATTAGTTGTTGTGTCGCGTTATTGGAAAGGGAAATCATGATCCAAGTTCGTAAAGCCACCGATCGAGGTCACGCCAATCATGGCTGGCTGAATACCTATCACACGTTCTCGTTTTCGACGTACCAGGATCCGCAGCACACTCGCTTTCGTTCGCTGCGAGTCATGAACGAAGACTGGGTTGCGGCGGGCCAGGGGTTCGGTACGCACCCTCACAATGACATGGAAATCGTGACGTACGTCTTGGAAGGGGCTCTGGAACATCAGGATTCCATGGGGCATGGCGAAGTTCTTCGTCCGGGCGAATTCCAGCGGATGACGGCCGGGACCGGGATTACGCATAGCGAATTCAATCCGTCGAAGACCGAGCCAACGCATCTGTATCAGATCTGGTTGTTCCCGGAACAGAAGGGGATCACGCCCAGCTACGAACAGAAGCGGTTTGACGAAGCAGGCAGGTTGAATCAACTGCAACTCGTGGCTTCGCGAGATGCGGCGAACGGTTCGTTGCTGATCCACCAGGATGCAAAGATCTACTTGTCGCAGATTGAGACCGGTAAAGGAGTGGCGTTGGAACTGAAGGCCAAACGTTATGCCTGGCTGCAGGTACTGCGTGGCAGCGTGACTTTGAATGGAGAGTCTCTCCAGACAAGTGACGGGGCTGCGGTGAGCGAAGAGACCCAATTGAAAATTCAAGCGACGACCGATGCCGAGATCATGTTGTTTGATCTCGCTTAACCTATGTCCGAATCCGTGAAGTTAGAAGGAATGACCATGAACACATTTGCCCAAGGCGTCACCTCACTGGGTGGCCGAATCATGATTGCCACGATCTTTTTGCTAAGTGCGATTGGAAACAAGATTCCCCAGTTCAACGCGCTGTCCGGATACATGGCCAGTGAAGGCGTTCCGGCTCCGCAGTTGATGCTGGTGGGGGCCATCGTGTTTCTCATCGTCGGCAGCATCTCGCTCGTACTCGGCTTTAAGGCACGCGTCGGGGCGGTCTTGCTGCTGGTGTTCCTCGTCCTGGCAACATACTACTTCCATGACTTCTGGAATTTTTCAGGAGCAGATCGGCAGAACCAGATGATCCAATTCATGAAGAACTTGTCGATGATGGGAACCATGGCGTTCGTGGTCGCGAACGGACCGGGCGCATACAGCCTGGATCGACGCCTGGCGACAGTCAAGCAACAGAGTTCTTGATGCACGGGCATCGAGTGTCGAGTGTTGAAATTGAGGCGACGGCAACCAATCGCTCATTGGTTGCCATCACTTTGATGTCGGTGATTGCATTCCGCTTTACATGAAACAATCTTCACGATTACAGTAAATCGGAGGAGGTATTTGGCTCGTTCCCGCTTTGTTGAAGATTTAGTTGTAGAACAGGCCGGACGCGGCGTCAGCCGATACGTCATCCTTGGTCTGACGAACATCCCATTGCTGGCGGTCGCAATTCGGCAAGTAGGGTGTGTGAAGCGTTCGGAACACGTCATAATTGCTATTTGACGCCACGAATAAAAACGTCGATCCGTCCCCCCGTTGGAGCTGTTGTGTCGGTTCATCGCATTCGCTTAATTGGTCCTTGGGAATTCGCCTGGCGCACCTCGACTGGCGATGGTGCAGAGTTGGATGGTAAGGCTGCAAGCGGGACCATCAAAATGCCCTGTGATTGGCAGTCGATTTTCGGCTCGCGGGGAGGGAAAGTCGCATTTTCTCGACGCTTTCACCGTCCCACCAACTTGGAACCCCATGAACGAGTCCTGATTGTCCTGACGGGTGTCGGTGGGAGTGGAACAATTCGACTGAACGGGGATTCTCTGTTAGAATTCAGTGACGCTGATTCTGTGGAAGCCGATGTCACAAATAAGCTCGAAGCCTTCAATCTCTTGGAAATCGAAGTCGAACACCAACCGATTGCGGGAAAGCTTGGGGGCCTGCACTCGCCCGTTGTTTTGGAAATTCGACAATCCTGAATCAGCCGGTGCGACCATCAGCTGACGTCATCTATTCTTCAAGTCTCACCGCACAGAGTTCCACCAATGACGTGTTGCCGGATCCTGCTCACTGTTCTCGTCGTCATTGGACTAAATCGCTCCCTTGCCTCTGGCGCGGACCGCATCGAGTTCAATCGCGATATCCGGCCAATCCTGTCTGACAACTGTTTTGCGTGTCACGGCCCGGATGAAAAGACGCGGCAGGGAGGACTGCGGCTCGATCTGGCTGAGCAATCGCGACTCAAGCTGGCGTCAAACAAGTCCGCGATCGTTCCTGGAAATGTGGCCGACAGCGAGTTGGTGCGTCGCATCCTGGCCACCGATCCCAGCGAACAAATGCCGCCATCAGATAGCGGCAAGCACCTCACAGCCACTCAGATTGACCTGCTGAAGAAATGGATTGCTCAAGGAGCCGAGTACCAGGCGCATTGGTCGTTTGAACCACTCGCCCGCCCCATGGTTCCTCCACCTGGTGCGAACCGGCACCTTAGACGTAATGCCATCGACAACTTTGTCCAAGAGAGACTGTTGCAGGAGCATCTGCATCCATCGCCCGAAGTCGATCGCGAACGTCTGTTGCGCCGCGTCTCATTCGACTTGGCGGGGACACCCCCTTCACTCGAAGAGATCGACGACTTTCTCGCCGATTCCGCTCCGGATGCCTACGAGAAGGTTGTCGATCGACTGCTGGCATCACCCCGCTACGGCGAACGAATGGCCCTCGACTGGCTCGACGCAGCCCGTTATGCCGATACGCACGGCTTTAATAATGACACGACACGCTACATGTGGCGCTGGCGCGACTGGACCATCAACGCCTTCAATTCCGGAATGCCATTCGATCAGTTTGTCACCGAACAACTCGCCGGAGATTTGCTGCCTGAGCCGACTGTGGAACAGCGGATCGCCACGGGATTCAACCGCAATCACGTGATTAACTCGGAAGGGGGAATCATCCCCGAAGAGTACCGCGTCGAGTACGTCGCGGACCGAGTCCACACGACGGCGACAATCTTAATGGGGGTATCGCTCAGTTGTGCCCGCTGCCACGATCACAAGTTTGACCCCTTCACGCAGCGCGAGTACTACGAGTTCTTCGCCTTCTTCAACAACTTGAACGAGCAAGGCGAAGCAGGCCGGGTCGGCAATGCGGAGCCGACGATCAAAGCACCGACTGCCGACCAGACTACTCGTCAAATCGCGCTCTCCAAGCAATTGAAATCTCTCGACGAGACTCTCCAACAACGGCTGGCGACCGCCACGCTGTCGGCCTCGCAGTGGGAGCCAAAACTTCGCGAATTGTACAGCAGCTCTGCATTGGCCCCAGTACCGATCCTGCACTGGCCGCTGGATGAAGCGGCGGGCAGCGATGTCGCGGAGCAAGTGGATCGAATGCGAAAAGGGCAGGTTGTCGGTCGTGCCGACTGGACGACAGGCAAGTTTGGTGGCGCGATCAAGCTCGACGGCAATTCGCATATCGAAGTGGGTGATCTGGCCAACTTCGACCGGACGGATCGCTTTTCCTACGGGGCTTGGGTCAACGTCGCCAGCAAGGACGCCGCGACAATCATCTCCCGGATGGACGATGCCGACTCGCATCGCGGCTTCGACTTGCTTCTGGTTGGTGGCAAGCTCACCGCGCATTTGGTGCATCAGTGGCCTGACAATGCCTTGCACGTCGTGACGAAGGCCGAGGTGCCTATCAATGAATGGAAGCATGTCTTCGCCACCTACGACGGCTCTTCGCAAGGGGAAGGCTTCAAACTCTACGTTGATGGCAAGCTGCAGGAAGTCGAAATCACCAACAAACACCTCAGCGAGACCACTCACACGACCAAGCCGTTGCGAATCGGGCGGCGAACATCGGGGGCTCCTTGCCGCGGTCTGATCGATGACGTGCGAATCTTCGATCGCGAGCTCTCCGCGGACGAAGTCGCGGCGGTCGCCGGAACGGATGGAGTTCGAGATCTGCTGGCGATCGATCGTGACAAGCGGACCGCCGACCAGGAGACGTTGCTCGCAAAAGCTTATCTGGGCCGGTTCGATCAAGAGTATCAGGCCTGGACGGCCAAGCGAACGGACACAGACCGTCAGCAGGCCGAACTCGACAAGCTGGTTTCCACTGCCATGGTGATGCTCGAAATGCCTCAACCGCGGAAAGCATTCGTGCTCAAGCGAGGCCAGTACGATCAGCCCGCGGATGAGGTTCAGCCAGGCACTCCGGCCAGCTTGCCGCCGTTTCCTACGGAGGCACCACGGAATCGTCTCGGGTTGTCGCGTTGGCTGCTGGCGTCCAACAATCCGCTCACCAGTCGAGTGGCCGTGAATCGTGCCTGGAATCTGTTTTTCGGTGCGGGACTGGTCGAGACGGTCGAAGATTTCGGGTCGCAAGGTCAGTGGCCCACACATTTGGATCTGTTGAACTGGTTGGCCGTGGAGTTCATGGAAACGGGATCCCCCCAGGTACGCTTTGCGGGGTCCAGCCTCACATTTGATTCGTCGCGTTGGGATGTCAAACGCCTGCATCGACTGATGGTCACGTCGGCGACCTACCGGCAATCCTCGAATGTCTCGGCGGACCTGCTTGAACGTGATCCGCTCAATAAGTTGCTGGCCCGTGGACCGCGATTCCGCTTGCAGGCCGAAGTGATCCGTGACAGCGCTCTGGCGACCGCCGGCCTGCTGTGCGATCACGTCGGCGGACCCAGTGTGTCCCCCTATCAGCCGGCCGGGTTGTGGGATGATGTCGCGGTCGGTGCGGATTATGAAGGGACTGTCTACCGGCAGGACAAGGGCGAAGGATTGTATCGTCGCAGCATGTACACCTTCTGGAAGCGAACCTGCCCGCCGCCGGGCCTGAATACGTTTGATGCCCCCGAGCGTGAAGTCTGCACGGCGAGGCGGTCGCGAACGAATACACCGCTGCAGGCATTGGTCCTGATGAATGACCCCACCTATCTGGAGGCGGCCCGCAAGCTGGCCGAGAAAACGATGCGGCTCGGCGGGGCCAACGCCGAATCGCGAGCGATTTATGCGTTTCGTTCAGCGCTGTCGCGTTCCCCCACGCAGGCGGAAAAAGACTTGATTGTAAGGCTCTATTGTCAGCGTCTGGAGAAATTGCAGAACGATCCTGCGGCGGCAAAGGCATTGCTTGCCGTCGGCGACTCAGCACGCGATGAATCACTTCCCGTGGCAGAGTTCGCGGCGTGGACTAGCGTGATGAGTGTGATACTTAATCTGGACGAGTTGATCACCAAGGGATAGCAGGTACGCGATGACTGACGGTAACAGTGAGTCGGTGGATCAAGATTCCGTCGCCCGCGAAATAAAGCGGACTTGGCCGCTGATCAATGAGACCTTGCCCGAACCACCTGCGGTTCCCTACCCGGACGAACACTGGGACTGGCGAGCGATCAACAGCCGTCCTTTGGTCGATCCAACCGCCTGGGTCGCTCCGGGAGCAATCCTGTTGGGTCGCGTCAAACTGAAAGCTCGCAGTTCGGTTTGGTACGGCTGCGTGCTGCGCGGCGATCAGGAATGGATCGAGGTCGGCGAGGAATCGAACGTCCAGGACGGCTCGATCCTGCATGTCGACGATGGTTACCCCTGCATCATCGGCGACCGAGTCACGTTGGGTCACAAAGCGATTGTTCATGGATCGGTCGTCGGGGACGGAGCGTTGATCGGGATTGCGGCCACCGTTCTGAGTCGGTGCGTCATCGGAGAAGGGGCCTTGATCGCGGGAGGTGCCCTGGTGATGGAAGGGACAATTGTCCCGCCCCATACGTTGTGGGCCGGTTGCCCGGCTCGTCAGATCAAAGAGTTGAGCGAATCCCAGCGGGCGCGACTGGCCGCAACGTATCGCCACTACGTCAATAACTCCGCTGGATACGCCGCAAAAATGTCGCATTCCGCTTCCGATCACATTCAGACGTCGCATTGATCTTCACCAATTTCGCGTGACGGGCTAAATTCCAAGGATACCGGAGTAGACCGGTTTCAGTTCCAGGGAAGGAGCCTGCGATGCGCATTGCGATTTTTGAAGATGAATCAGCGACGAATTTTGCACCGATCGCATTGCTACGCCCCGTGTTTGAACTGCTTTGCGGTCATTTCAGTGCTCGCGAACGCTCGTTGGAGTTCTTGCCGGTTTCGGACTGGGCTGCGTTCGTTCGACCAGAACTGGCTGATGTTTATCGTGAAGAACACCCCGGCTGCCGCGTGAATAACTCGGATTGGCTGCAAGCAGGGTCGACTCTGTTGATCAATGGCCGCTGGTTGGCGGATCCTGCCACCTATGCCACGATTCGGCCCGATTCCGTAGGAATCATTGATGGAACAGTGGCTTACCTGACATTGGATCCGCTGGAAGCGGCGTTGCTTTCCGGCGACAACTGGGATGACGCCCTGCCCCAAATCGCCCGCACGCGCACTCCCGTGAACGCGCCCGGCAAGCTGGCTCGCTATCCTTGGGACTTGATCCATCACAATCCTGATCAGTTGCGAGCCGACTTCGCGGCACGAGATCTTGGCCTCTCCCAAGCTGAAGATCAGGGGCAACATGTCGCGATTCTCGGTCCCGCCGACCAGATCTTCATTGATCCTTCTGCCAGCATCGATCCGTTCGTCGTGATTGATGCCCGCAAGGGCCCGGTCTCGATCGAAGCAGGGGCGATGATTCAGGCGTTCACTCGCCTGGAAGGGCCCTGTCAGGTCGGGGCGAAATCTCAACTGTTTCGTGCCAATGTTCGTGAAGGGACGTCAATCGGTCCTGTCTGCCGAGTCGGTGGTGAAATCGAAGGGGCGATCCTGCATGGCTACGTCAATAAGTACCACGACGGATTTCTCGGGCACAGCTATGTCTGCCCATGGGTGAACCTGGGAGCCCTGACGACCAACAGTGATCTGAAGAATGATTATTCAACCGTTCGCGTTCCCCTGTCGGGCGATTCAATTGAGTCCGGCGAAATCAAGGTTGGCTGCTTCATCGGCGATCACACCAAGACTGCGATTGGTAGCCTGTTTAACACCGGATCGTCCATCGGGATCATGTCTCTCATCCTGCCCGATGGTGAGTTGTTGCCGAAGCATGTGCCATCGTTCTCGCGCATCTGGCATGGAGAACTGATTGACGGTCTGCCGCTCGAAAAAGGATTGGCAACCGCTCGTGCCGCGATGGAACGTCGCAGCAAACGGTTGACCTCTGCTCAAGAGATCCTGCTGCGTCGCGTCCATGCGATGACTCAGGCCGAACGTGATCGAGCCATCGGACGCTTTGCTGAGAAGGCGACAGCCAGCGTCGTCAAAGCGTGATCGCAAGTTAGCTAATCTCGCCAAGAAATTGGGGCACTTGCACTCGTATCAGGTTGTCAAAGAACAGTTGTCCGCTTCACCACGATCGCATTTCGTGTGCTCGACCATGAAAAGACTAACGGCCACACGCATCGATCGCTGTTTTGCAATCGACAGGTGTGGCCGTTGGTTACGGTCCACTGAATACGACTGTGTAGATCGTCTGGATCCTCGCCGTTGCGGGAATGAGGCGTTGATCTCCGCAGCCAATATCCTCGATTCGGGGTGACTCGATCCAGACCCTAATTGAGCTATTTGATCGCTATTTCGGAAATAGCGGTCCGCAACGAAGTGGCGGAGATGCTCTGTCAGGCCGATGTCAGCGGTGCGGGTTCTGTGGCAGGGGCAGTTGCTGCGATTTCGGGTTCGCCTGCTACTGGCGGCAGAACATAGATCTCGCCGAATTCGGAGATCTGGTCGGCTCGGAAGCCGTGATGACGTAGTAGTTCCAACACGGCCAGGAAGATGCCGATGATCTTGCTGCGCAGGTTGGTTCCTTCGAAGAATTCTGAGAATGGGATGCGACCCGTTTCGCGAACTCGCGCACCGATGCGATCGATATACGTTGAGATCGGCGTGTCGTCGTAGCGGATGCTGGACGATTGCTCGACGACCTTCTTCTGCAGAACTCGGGAGAGAGCACTGACAAGATCCCACAATTCGACTTCCTTGATCGGATCCTCGGCGTGGTCTTTGCCAGCGCTCGGCCGATCATCACTGAGACGTGGATAGCGTTCCTGCCACTCCGCCGCCCGCTGTTCCATCGCCAGGGCGGCATCCTTATACCGCTTGTACTCCATCAGTTGCTGAATCAATTCGCTCGACGGATCGTCGTTGATGGGGATCTCGTCCGAGACTTCCTCTTCGGCTCTCGGCAAAACCTGCCGACTTTTGATCTCGACCAGCGTGCTGGCCATGACGATGAAGTCGCCGACCAGATCCAGATCGAGAAATTCCAGGACTTCCAGAAACTGCAGGAACTGATGCGTCATGCGGGCAATTGGTAGCTCGGCAACGTCAACTTCGTTCCGCCGCACGAGATACAGCAGTAGATCGAGCGGTCCGGAGAAGAGATCGAGCTGTACGCGATAGTCTGCCATGCGGCGTCATTTCGTTGGCTATTTGAATCCCGCTCTCGCACTGGAAGCAGATTCTGTTGCCTCCCCACAACCCTCCTTATCGTCACAATTTGCCGGGTAGTTCACTTCCAGACGGAAACGGCCACAAGCCGGTTGCCGCCCAACAATCCAAGCTCCTCAGATTCTGGGGGTTCGGGCAAGGCCCTCCACCCCAGCCGCCCCAATTGACAAAGCACTCGTCACTCTGGAGCCGGCGCCTCTTCCACGGGCTTTCGCGAGAGACGCAGAGTCTCGGGGTCAAACCAAGCTTGCCCGCGTGTGGTCCGCAACTCGGCGACCAACTCGACCTCGCGCAGCTCTTCGTCGACAGAGAATTCGAACTCCAGCGGCTTCCACTTCGAGGTTCCCGAGAGGCAATTGGTGCGGTTCGCGCCAGAAACCCGCAGACCGGCACCGACTCCCTTTTCATCTTCAATCTTGGCGACTTTTTTCGTTTTCACATTGGCATGAAAAACGTAATTTCCTTTTCCCAGCAGGACTCGGCGGCGCCATGATGCGACGCACTGCCCGCTGGGCCCGCAGAGAATTGAATAGGCCATCTTGCCCTTCCCGGAATCCACTTCTTCGACAGCAGCGTCTTCGCTTTCCGAAGCTGTGTTCCATCCGTCCAGATGCATCACGCCGTTTTCATCAAACTCTGGTGGCTTGGGGTCTTCCTGCTCGCTCTGTTGTTTCAGGCTTTCTGCTCTGGCAGCCAAGCGGTCTTTGAATTCTCTGACTCGTTCGGCGTGATCCAGTGCCAATTGAGGATCGATCGCCTTCAGGACCGGTCGCAATCTCCGTTGGAGAAAGTCGACACGACCCTGCAACTTGGTTGGCGGGTCGAACAACGGCAGCAGTTCCTTCAAACGATTTCGATAACGTGCCCGCCACTCTGGATTCTGCATGACTGTCGAAGAAACGATCGGCCCTGGCATGTCTAAGACTGATGCGTTTGGATCGCCGAACATTTGATCCATTCCATGCGGCAGGAAATAGGCTTTGCTGTCGGTGGGATTGAAATAAATGCGGTAGTTATTCTTGTTCCAGGTGTAGCCGTCCCAATGGCCGGTCATCAGTTCCAATGCCATGAACGAGATGAAGGCGTCGACGTTCAACGTCTGGTCGATTCGCTTCCAGCGTTCTTCAATAACGGGTTCCTGGCAGGCTTCCTGCAATGCTCTCAGGTCACTGCGATCATCGGGATTTGGCCCGGAGTCTTTTTCCAGATCGGCATCGATGTCCTGGACAAAGCCACCGTCGTACAGACTCCCGTCGGTATTCTCAAAGTGACGCTGCAAGAAGGTCTTGTCGAAGCCTTCCTTTAAGACGTACAGGCCGACATCGCGATCATTCAGCCAGACGCGTGCGTGAGTCACTCGTGTGGCAGGGACACCAGCACTCCGGCAGATCTCTTCGCACAACCATTCCTGTACATAAGTTTCATCCTGCACGGAGTTGTTCAGATGAAACTTATCCAAGCCATGAAATGTCTGGCCTTTGCGGAACTTGTTTGAATTCAAGGTGAGGGCCGGGCGGTCGTCCCATTCGCGGAAGCTACCGGCAGCCCCCTTCAGCTTGATCGCCATGTCCTGGTAGGTCGTCTTGCGATTTTCGACGACCGTGCAGCGGACGTAAGTTCGATCGTTGGCTTTCAGTTTCTCCAACTCGGCTTCAGAAACCTGAATTCGAAGCTGGGGGATGGCTCCCCCTTTGAAGAAGGCATCTCTGGCGTCGGGTTTGCGAGCAACCTTGTCGGCCACGGGGGCCGCATCTTGAACAAGAAACAATCCGGCGAACATGACGAGGCAAGAAACGAAACCGTTCATCGTCACTCCCTAGTGCGGTAGCACTTTCGTGTCGCGTTGAAACATCGGATAGACTCAGCAGTTTTCTGCTCGCGGGACGCCACAGTTAGGTGAGACCCACTCAAACACGCTTGATCGATTGCCGGTCAGAGCCTTGATGTCCAGTACGACGGCAATCTGATCATTTCAGTTCTACGTTCTGAACCCCGTCCAGTTGAGCAAGCGATCGGACAAACTGTAATAGCGAATCGGCTCGAATTAATCGGACCGCGTAGATCAGATCAATCGCCGCCCCTTGCTTGGCCGTTGAAATTGCGGTTAACCGATGTGAGACCAAATGCTGTTTGAAGATGGCAGACAACAGTGTTTCGGAATCGAGTCCACCTTCCACTCGAATTTCGAGCCGTCGGTCCACGTTGGGAGGTTGCAGGCTGGTGCCCAGAAAACTGAGGAAGGTGGAAGTTAACGCCACAACGGGAATGCCGATCAGATAGACTTCGACAATCCCCGCTCCAACGGCCATCCCGACGACGACCGCGAAGATGACGAAGGCGGTGTCTCGAGTATCATCAACCACGGTTCGAAATCGCACGATCGACAAGGCACCGACCAGCCCGAACGCGCGCGCCACGCTATTTCCGATAACCATTGTCGTCATCGCGACCAGAATCGTCAGCATTACCATCGTGACAATGAATGGAAACGAATCTCCAATTTGCTTGCGATAGGACGCCTGATAAATGCAGGCCACGACCAGGCCCATCAGCGCCGCGATAATCAGGCGAGCGGCAATGACCTGCGGAGAAATATCAGAACCCGTCGAAGCGACTTCGCGCAACCAATCCGGCATAAAAACTTTCGAGAGAACGGGTGTTTGGGGTTATCGATCAACTGAAGGGGATTGATTGATCGGGCTGAAGGGACTGCAGCATTGAACTTCGCAGGGTTCCCCCGCGTCAAGGGCTGAATAGACGATGGTCAGAACCTTAACAATAAACTGATGAACGAGTGAGACTTTTCTGATTGCCATAACCATTGTTTATTTGTTGCTGGTTGAAGGTTGGCTCCCCTTTCTGGTTGCGGAGGAAGACTTCATCTCAGGTATCTGATGGTCATGATCTTGGTGGTTTGTTCACTCCATCGAAGGGAAGCCGGCTGAAGCCCGGCAGAGAAGAGTTGCACTGACTATTAGCCTGGCTTGTCCGACACAACCTCGTGACAAGACTGTGCACGGTGCAGTAGGTCGCTGTTGGGCCACGCCCTTCCCAAAGCGTCGGCGCGCGCCCCCCAGTCCGTCGGCTCTTTCTGTTGGACTTCTGGTTCGAGATCGGTTGGGATAGACACGAAGCGGAGCTTCGAAGACTTGCGTTCCCAAGCTGGAGCTTGGGAACGAGAGTGAACCGAGTTTGATGAAGAGGAAGCCGACTGAAGCCCATCCCACGAAGAAGTGTGGTACCTCAGGAGAGAGCGTCAGTCCGTTGATCGTTCGTCTGCATCAGATCGTGGGGAACGTCAAAGTGGATCTTGAGGAGAACCCCCGGTTAGTGTCGGAGGGACACTACGACCTAGTTCGCGACCACCCGCGATCGACACGGCCACACAGATCGAGCGAATTAAGGCCAAAGCGAAGGTGATCGCTGAAAGATGCGATCTCGTCCGGGCGGTGAGGGGGCTATTCTGGCCTCTGATTTGACATGTGTTGGTATTTTGATTTGAATTGCCGATCCAGTCAGCCTTCATGCACATTTCAGGAACGACCCCATGCCCCGCTGTCCAAGCTGCGACGAACGAGTTTCGGCAAACGAAACCGAATGTCCTCACTGTGGAGAGAGCTTGGATGATGGTGCTCCAAGCAAGGGGAGTTCGAAGAAGCGCAAAGTCAAATCCAAGAATTCAAACAGTTCCGTAATCGTCATCGTGTTGGTCGCCGTGTTCGGAATGATGTTCGTTTGCGGGGGCAGACTGGTCGCGCTGCTGCTGCCAGCAGTTCAGCAAGCGCGCGAGGCGGCTCGCCGTACGCAGTGCAAGAACAATCTGAAGCAGATTGGGCTGGCGCTGCACAACTATCATGACACCTATATGCTGTTCCCGGCGGCGCATCTGAATGACCAGCAGGGAAATGCAAAGTGAGCTGGCGCGTGTCAATCCTGCCCTATATGGACGAAGCGTCACGCTTCAACAGATACAACTTCAGCGATACCTGGGATGGTGCTTCGAATGCCGCCTTGTTGGCACCAGCGCCGCGGACTTATCTCTGTCCGTCGTACAACTCGGCGCCGGGTTCGACCAATACGTGTTACGCGACGATCGCTGGCGATCACACCGTCCTGGGCGCAGGGAAATGCGTCCCCATTCGCGAAATCACGGACGGAACATCAAATACGTTGATGGTGGTGGAAGCTTGTAGCCTGAATATCCCCTGGATGAAGCCCGCGGATATCGATGAGAATTCCGTTGGCGCGATTGGCAACCCCAATGGAATCAGCAGCAAACATACCGGGGGGGCTCATGTGTTGCTCTCTGACGGCTCTGTTCGCTTCCTGTCCGTGAATGTCAGCCCGCAAATCGTGGATGCGCTGGTGACTCGGGATGGTGGGGAGCAGATCGGTGGGGATTTTTAGTGCCGCCTCGGATCTGAAATGACAGATTGGTGGCGTCTTTATCATAGCTAATAGCGGGTGGTGAAGCCGATTATCTCATAGGGTTTTTTCGCGATCGGAGCGTCATCACCGACGCGAAGACACTGGTAGCCCAGAGCGGCGACCAGTGGCACCCGAAGACGGCATGCACCCTGCCTAGTCGACCTCACTGATCAGGGGAACTCTTCGATCTGGGCGAGGCCGGCCATGTCGGCGGCGGCACCCCAGCGAGTTTCCAAGGCATCGATGAAGCCCAGGTTGGATTCGACCAGAATTCGTTGAGCCTGCAGCAGACGCAGGAAGTCGAACTGGCCTTGAGAGAAGCCTTCCTGGATGATTTTCACGCCTTCGCGGGCTTTGGGCACGATTTTTCGTTCGAAGCGTTGAGCCTGCTGATCGGAGATGCGGTAACGTCCGCCGGCGTCAGCCATCTGCTTCGAAATTGTGTTCTGGATCACATCGACATCGGCGTGAGCCTTCGTCAGGTTCGCGTACGCGCTGCTGATGTTACCTTGGTTCTGATTCCATAATGGGACAGGGAGAGAGAGTGTTAGCAGGCCCATGTTATGCAGTGCGGGTTCAATCTGACGTTGATATCCAGCGTAAACAGTGACGTTGGGGAACGGCTCCACTTCCGCTCGGCGAATCAGGTACTTCGATCTCTCGATTTCCAACTGGGCGATCTGGACGCTGGCGTTGAACGGGACATAGCCGTCGAGCAGAACCTGCTGAGCGATGTGATCCAGCGACTCCAGAAGATTGCCGTTGATTCTGCCAATATCCATATCGCGGATGCCGATGATGGCAGCCAGTTGGCGCCGCGTGGCTTTCATCTTGGCTTCTGAGTTCTCGACGGCGACTTCCGCCTTTTCCACTTCAATTTCGAAGAGCAGCGTATCGGTTCGAGTCCCTTCGCCAGCCTGCTGCAGACGTTCGGCAGCTTGCATTGATTTGGTTGCGATCTCGACCAACCTGATCAGCACTTCGTTACGTCGCTGGGCGGCCAGCGCCATCATGTAACCTTGTCGAACGTTGGTCAGCAGTTGAAAACGCGTCAGGACGAATTCCTGCTCCGTCTGCAATGCTGCTTGCGTTGCCGCTGCCCGGTCTAGCTGTAACTTGTGCTTGGTGACGATTTCCTGGCTCAACGCGGCATAGTATTGGCTCTGGTTACCGACAATCTGGTTGGCCCCGCCGATCAGGGAGGGGTTCGGATACAGGCCGACCTGAACGGCATTCCCGCGGGCTGCTTCCACCGCGGCAGCCGCCTGTCGCAGCGTGGGACTGTTGGACTCCGCCAGCATGATCAATTCTTCAAGGGTAATGCCACCCTTCACCGAGGCCTCTGTCGGGGCGTCTGGGCTTGGAAGAGGGGGCCCATCAGCAGCAAATCCGTCCGTGCCGATGAAGCCACTCAACAGCACGGTGAGGCAAAGGAGCCATCGCCTGATCATATTGTCACCACCTTCCGTGATTCGCTTTCGCCTACCGACGCCAGTCCATGCGTCGGATTATTACCCGCGTCTTCGTTCACATCGGCCAACTCGGAATGCGATGCATAAACGATCTGTCCGTCAAGTCACACCACTCACAACTCGGACCATACGCGCGACCCGTGGTTTCGTTCAATCCGGCTTAATCGGAACCGTAAGGTGGCCAGTTTCCGAAGAATGCTTGCTGGAAGGGAGTTACATCAAAGCGACAGCCAACTCCAGCGAAGATCGTAATGTTCGGGATCCTTAACAGCCGCGAATCGCAGCGTGCGGACAGATTGGAAAACTTTCGCTGACCGTTCCACCTTACCGGAAGGGATGCCAAAGCGGCTCAGACATCTTCGGCGCTGTTATCCTTGAGCGCCAGAACAATTGGCCTTAAGCTTTGCGGCGCTGGCAGAAGTCAAAACCCAGCGCTGGCAAGATGAATCAAAAAGAATCAATGATAAGTCACATGGCAGTGCGGATCACCGGCGATTCGGATGTGTGCCAAGTTAAGTTGTTGAACTGAAGTTTTTTGAATCAGCGCGGTCGGGCGGCCGCCGTATCTGGAAAGAATTCGAGGAAGAGTTATGTCGAATCCTGTGGGCTCGATCGAGAGTCTGGCGATCAACACAATTCGTACGTTGAGCATGGATGCTGTCCAGGCGGCGGACTCGGGACATCCCGGTTCCCCGATGGGCATCGCTCCCACCGCCTATGTGCTCTGGCAGAAATATCTGCGATATGACCCCAGCGATCCGACCTGGACCAATCGCGACCGATTCGTGCTGTCGGCCGGCCATGCGTCGATGCTGCTGTATTCACTGCTGCATCTGACGGAGACGAAGGCCGTCAGTGACGAATACAAGATCCTGGATAGTGCCGCGGTGCCGCTCGAAGACATCAAGCGGTTTCGACAGCTCGACAGCAAGTGTCCGGGGCATCCGGAATACCGCTGGACCAGCGGGATTGAAACGACCACCGGACCTCTCGGCCAGGGCTTGGCCAACAGTGTCGGGATGGCGATCGCTCGAGAGTGGCTGGCCTCCAACTATAATCGTCCTGGTCACGATGTCATCGACTATGACATCTATGCGATCTGTGGCGATGGCTGCCTGATGGAAGGGATCTCTGCTGAGTCCGCATCGTTGGCAGGTCACTTGAAGCTGCGACACTTGTGCTGGATTTACGACAGCAACCGGATCACGATCGAAGGGGGAACGGATCTGGCATTCAGCGAAGACGTGGGCACGCGCTTTACCGGCTATGGCTGGAATGTGCTGCGAGTCAGCGATGCAAACGATTTGAATCAGTTGGATCAAGCGTTTGCTCAATTCAAGAAGAAGTCTGTCGATCGCCCCACGCTGATCATTGTCGAAAGCCATATCGCGTGGGGTTCGCCGAATAAGCAGGACACCGCCGGAGCTCATGGCGAGCCGTTGGGTGTTGAAGAAATCAAGCTGACCAAGCGTGGCTACGGTTGGCCAGAAGACGCGAAATTCCTCGTTCCAGACGGCGTGTACGAGCACTTTGCCGGTGGGATTGGCAAACGAGGAAAGGATTCGCATCAAAGCTGGACGACAGAGTTCGGCAAGTACAAGGCCGAGTTCCCGGCGGAAGCGAAGCAGATCGAACTGATGCAGCGTCGCGAGTTGCCTGAAGGCTGGGATAAGAACCTGCCCGTCTACCCTGCGGATCCCAAGGGGAAGGCAACGCGTGAGACTGGCGGTCAAGTGCTGAATGTTCTCGCCCAGAATGTGCCATGGCTGGTCGGCGGTTCTGCGGACTTGGCTCCATCGAACAAGACGCGACTGACTTTTGCCGGTGCCGGAGACATGCAGGCCCAGACCTTTGGTGGTCGCAACATGCACTTCGGTGTTCGCGAACATGCGATGGGTGCCATTCTGAACGGGATGTCCGTTTCCAAGATCCGATCGTACGGCGGTACTTTCCTGGTCTTCAGTGACTACATGCGACCGGCCATTCGGCTGGCCGCGATCATGGAACTGCCCGTCATCTATGTGTTCACGCATGACTCGATCGGGGTCGGCGAAGACGGTCCGACTCATCAGCCGGTTGAGCATTTGACAGCGCTGCGAGCGATTCCAGGTCTGGTCACACTGCGACCCGCCGACGGAAACGAAGTGGTGGAAGCATGGAAGTTTGCCATGCAGCAGAAGCGAGAACCTGTCGCCATGATCCTGACGCGCCAAGCGCTGCCAACGGTCGATCGGCAGAAGTATGGCGCGGCAGATGGTCTAACACGCGGGGCTTATGTTCTGTCCGACGCTCCGAACGGAAAGCCGGACGTGCTGCTGATGGCTTCGGGCAGCGAAGTGTCACTGATCCTTCAAGCTCAGGAACAACTGGCCGCGAGCGGGATTCAAGCTCGGGTGATCAGCGTACCTTCGTTCGAAATCTTCGAACACTACTGCAAGAAGCATCCGGAGTACCGCGAGACCGTGATGCCGCTGTCGGTGACAGCTCGTGTTTCTGTGGAAATGGGGATTACCTTTGGTTGGGAACGTTACGTGGGCCTGACGGGAGCTTCGATCGGGATGCATTCGTTTGGTGCGTCCGCTCCACTGAAAGACCTGCTGAAGAAATTTGGGTTCACTGTCGAAGCCGTGGTGGATGCTGCCAAGCAACAGGTTAAGAAAAGCGTCTGATCCGCTGATTGATCGGGACGAATGCTGATTTGGAAGAAGGGGAGTTGGGACATTGCGTTCCAGCTCCCTTCTTTTTTGAGACCAGAGTATCTCCTGACTTGCATTGGCGATGCCGCATCGGCGACGATTGTTTGGTAGCTGGGTCTTGAGTAAACGCCATTGTTTCATGGGGAGGTCTCATGCTTTCGAGAACTGCCAGTCTGTGGTTGCGGACCATGGTGTTCGCTGTTGGCGTGACGCTTAGTTGTCGTTCATTGCAAGCTGCAGGGAGGGTGACGACGGTCGCAGTGCCTGGCGGCGGCAAGCCGATGGCGGCCAAGACCGATGGCAAGGGGACGATCCATCTGGTATTCGACACGGCGGAGGGACCGCAGTACGTTCGCTCGACCGACGATGGGAAGACTCTGGGTCGCCCGATCCCGCTGGTCGACGCGGCGTCGCGAAAACCTGGTTTGGAGTTTATCACTTGGGACATGGCCGTTTCTGCCAATGGAGCCGTCCATGTCGTCCTGGGGACGAATGCCTGGAAATTGAAACTCCCCAAGGACGAATGGGGCTACCTGTATACGCGTCTGATGCCGGGCGAGACAGAGTTCGAGGCAATCAGGAATCTGAATCGCAAGCCAAGCGAAGGGTTCTCATTGGCTGTTGGCGATGACGGAGCCGTGGCGGCAGTCTGGATGGCTGACAAGCTGTTTGCGAATGTCTCCAGTGACGGGGGCAAAACGTTCGGACCAACGATGGAGATTGATCCGAAGTTGGATCCCTGCAACTGCTGCACAACCAGCGCGGCCTATGCCGCCGATGGCCGAGTGGCGGTGCTGTATCGCGAGGAATCGAACAACGAGCGCGATATGTATCTGGGGTTCTGGGATCCTAGGACCAACAAAGCGACGAAGACTCGGATCAGTGCCACCCCTTGGAAAATCGATTCCTGTCCGATGACGTACTATTCGCTGGTGCGCAGCGGTGACGGATTTGTGGCGGCGTGGCCAACAAAGGGTGAGATCTACTTTGCCAGATTGAATGCCGACGGTTCGCTGCAAGCACCCCAAGAAGTGAAAACGGCGGGACTGTGTGGAATGCGCACCGGGATTGTTGGCTTGCCGATCGCTGGTGGGCGGACGTTAATCAGTTGGAAAAAGGACAACAAAGTCGGCTGGCAGTTGTATGACCCACGCGGCAAAACGGATGGATTGCCGCGCTATGCCGACAGCATCGGGAGCGGAGTGGCGGTGACAACGACAAAGAGTGGTGATGTCGTGCTGTTTCGCTGAGTATTCGTATCGATGTTAACGGGTGACATCAGAACGGCCACACCGCAGACGGCGAGTCCGTGACACCGAGTCAAATCCAAAACTACCGACAACCGGTCACTCGTCGTCATCGTCCGTCTTGGTTGCTCGTTTGCGGACCGCTTTTTTCAGAGGCGCCGGTTTACCTTCGTCGGGCTTCGTCGCAAAAATGCGGCGGACGGATTCCAGCAGGACTTCCATCGGGAATGGTTTGCGCAGGTAGTCGGCGACGCCCAGCATTTCTGCATAGGCCTTGTGTCGACCACCTTCGTTCGCGGTGATCATGATTACCGGCGGAGGGGTGTCCAGCGTCTTCAGAAATTCCAGCACCGGGAAGCCACCCAATCGAGGCATCATCATGTCGGTGATGACCAGATCCGGCTTCAGTGAATTGATCTGCCGCTGGCCTTCGGCACCGTTCGGTGCCAGAAAAACGCGGTATCCGTTGTTTTGCAGGACGCCGTGCAGCATCGATGCGATTTCGCGATCATCGTCGATAATTAAAATGGTCTTTTCGACGCTGTCGGCATGTTCAGTGGGTGGCATTGGGGCCTCGGCAGATCCAAGAATCGTTGAGCAGCAGTCTGCAATCGTAGGTCAGACCTGTGCCAGTGGCAAGGACGACAAGGTTACATCTTGACCAATCACCATTAGCATTGCATGAACGTACCGTGACGTACGCTCAAACAGCCCCTCAATTGAGAGGCACTTCAGAAATCCGAAGCAACAAACGCGTTGCCATTCCCGTCGCCGAAAGTAATCGGCGACGGAACAGGTTGTGTCGCCGTTATTTCTTGGCCTTCTTAAGCGTGCTGAGGTAATCCACGATATCGGCCATCTCTTCTGGAGACAACAACTTTGCCAAATCGGCGGGCATCAGCGAGATCTTGTTCTTCACGCGTTCTTCGATGTCCTTCTTGTCGAACGCACGAACTAACGCGTCGTTGCCTCGCAGAGTGACCTTGTTATCGTCCTCATTGACGACGATGCCCGTGACCGTTGTTCCATTGGTCAGAGCCATCGTCCAAGACTCGTAGTTGTGGCTGATGCCGGCACTGGGGAACACGATCGATTCGAACATGGCTTGACGCGCTAGTTTGGCTCCAATTTCGGAAAGATTGGGGCCGACTTCCTTGCCTTCACCGTTGACGACGTGACAAGTATTGCACTTGCCCGTGGTGGCGAAGAGCTTGGCACCTTGACCCGGATTGCCTTTTAGCTTGGCAAGTTCGCTGAGCGGTGGCAGGGGCCTATCGTTCTTGCCAGCGGGAGCAGGAAACATCGCGAGCAATTTCGTGCGTTGAGCGTCATCCAGCGGTGCTGACTGCAAAGCTGCTGATAGAGCGGGGGCAAATGAATCATCCAGTTGCTTGGATTCGGCCAGCTTGAGAACTTCCGTCGCACCGGCTTTGGTCAGCGTGGCACCTTTAATGGCTTGGCGGCGAAGTTCACCCGCGGCCTTTTCATCTTTCACGACTGGCAACAATAGAGCAGCCACCTGGCCATCGCCCGAGTTACTGAGCGCAGTGGCCATTCCCAATGCCAGGCGTCCCTTCTCTTGAGTCGATTTCAGCAGGGCTTCGACTGTGGTCAACTGGTGCTTGGCGAGCAAGACGCGAACAGCGTCCAGTCCGACTTGATCGTCCGGGTGCGACGCGGCGAGTGCCGCCAGTTCCGGATAATGGTCCGCAACGCTGAACTTATCGACGAGGACGACGAACTGAGGAGTCCCCTTCAGCCCAGTGAGGACTCGATTCAAAGCGGCCAACTGTTCTGGATTTTTCGTGACATCGAAGCCCTTCAGTCGTCCGATCGCTTCGGTGTTGATGAACTTCGTTTTGGCCTCATCGCCAAACTTGCCAAACGCCAGCAGGACGAGAGCATCTTCCTTTTCAGGACCGGTCAGGAAATCAAAGGACCGCAGATAGCGCGGGGCCGTCTCGGCGGTGATCGCATCGGAATGCAGGATTGCCGCTAACAGGGCTGGCGTTTGCTTCGAACGTGATCGCCAGACGATGTCTCGTTTGGCTGGATCCAACCAAGGGTCGGTGGTACTTGCGGAACTGGGTTTCAGTTCCTGCCACGCCTTGATGCAAGCATCCCAATTGTTGTAAGCACCAATCCCCAACGCTTCCAGGTACCAGCGATCGTTGCCCTCGTATTGTTTTGCCAGAGTCGCCCAGAATTCGGGTTGCTTGGCCGAGGCATACTGGTTCAACGCGATCGCACAGTCACGGCGAACTTCTGCGGCGGGATCGTTAACCAATGTTTGCAGCACGGCCGTGAGCTCCATTTTGCCTCGCAGTTCGCGAGCCAAACGAAGTCCCGCAATCCGAATATCGGGATCTTTATCGATGATCGCCTTGGCAACGGCATGTGCTTCTTTGCCTTCGATCTTTCCGAGCAGCCACATCGCGCGGGCTCGGACTCGTGGATTGGCGTCGGTTTCGAAGATTTTGGTGAGGGCAGGCTCGGCCTTCGCACCCAAAGCGTGAAGTGCCGTCCAGGCGAGATAGCGAGCCGCTTCATTCGGGCTCTTCAAGGCGGCGATCGCGCCCTCAACGGTACTGACATCGACCTTTGGTGACTTGTACGGTGAATTTGGCGGAGCGAGTCGGAAGAGGCGACCGCGATCGGCATCGCCCATGCGATGGCCGCCGACGCCAGGATCGTACCAGTCGGCGACGATCAATGATCCATCGGGAGCGACGCACACGTCGGAGGGACGGAACCAGTTGTCACGGGCTCCTAAAAGCACATTGACGGTTTCGGCCGAGTAACCAGCTCCGTCTTTCTTTGCCGGATAAGCACGAACAACATTGGGGCCAGCGTCGCAATGAATGATCTGATTGTGGAAGACTTTGGGGAGCAGATCACCTTCATAGACACAAATACCCGTCGGTGAGCCGGCACCGGTCTGCAGCAGGTTTGGGACAACGCCGGGATCGTTCAGGTGCCAGTGCCGAAGGGGGATTTCAGTCTCCCAGTTCGTGCGGGGAGAATTCCAGGCGGCACCGGTCATCTCGTCCCGGTAACCGAAGTTGCCAAATTCCATGACGTAGTTGATGCGAACGCCTCTGTTGCCGTCGTCGTCGTTGTCGGACTGCCAGAGCGTCCCGAAGCTGTCGACGGCGACTTCCCAGTTGTTGCGGAAGTCCCAGCCGAGGGTCTCGAACTCGCTGCCGTCCATGTTGCAACGGAAGACCATCCCTTCCTGATAAGGCTTGCGATGATCGTGAACTTCGCGACCGGACAAGTCGACGATCTGCTTGCCGTCTTTGTCTTTGATCCGACGGCCGCTGTTACCGAAATTGAAATAGAGTTTGCCGTCGGGTCCGAAATGGAAGGCGTGAATACCGTGGTCGTGCTGAGCCCCTTCGATACCGGTGAAGAGCAGTTCCTTGCGGTCTGATTTCAGATCGCCGTCGTCGTCATGCAGAAAGAAAACGCTATCGCCGCACGAGACGATGATCTTCGTCCCCTTGCCCGATGGAGTCGGCAAGACGCAAATGCCGTGCGCGGAATCGACATCGTGGCCTTGATGAAAGACCGTTTGCTTATCGGCGATACCGTCGCTGTTGGTATCTTCCAGAATCAGAATGCGATCGCCTTCTTTGCGTTCGCCGTTGCGATGCCGATAGTTGACGACTTCGCAAACCCAGATCCGGCCGAGGTGATCGATGTCGATGCTGGTTGGATTGAGCATCGGCGGGTTCGAGGCTTCACTGGCGAAAAGTGAGGCTTCCAATCCGTCGGCAATATCCAATCCCAGGATCGCATCCTTGGGTTCGCGACTTCCGGCACCGTTGGGAGCGGAGGCCACTTGCAGTGGAGGCTTCTGAAGGTAGACCAGGAACTGAACGCTGCTGCTATTCCCCTGCTTTGCTCCGCCATTGTCGATGCCGCCAACAGCCTTGAATCGAGTGGTTCCGGCGGGCAGGTCATACGCAATTACCGAGTTGGCATGTGTTCCAATTCCATATTCGACCGGCTTGCCAGCGATGATCAGCTTGTCGCCACCGACGTTGACGTTCAGTCCGACCTTGCCCCATTCCGCTGCAGCCGACTTCCATTTCAACTCGGTCAACTTCTTCTCGCCGTCTGCACTGATCAGCCGTGGTTCTGCCCAATCGGCCCAATCGCAGGCAAACCCATCGCCGCCATCGCGGACCACGAGGTAGAGTTCTTTCGCCCCCGTCACGTCAACGTCGATGTCGACCGACATTCCCGGCGTCGACGTGTTGACCGTTTTCGATTGGAATTTTGGCTCTTGCGCCAGGGCCATGCTGGCGAGGGCACAATAGGCGGCGAAAGGAACAACATGTCGGCGAATCATTGCAGAAAGCTCCCGCGGGGCTGGTGACTTAGCGTGGGTAAAGCCATCAAAAAGTAGAACCCGGTCACTGGGTGACCGGGTCGCGTCGTGAGATCACGAGATTATTGCTTGTTGTACTCGTCGAGGATCGCCTGCCAGCGAGCCTTGTTGAAGTCGGCCGGAATCGGCTCGTCATGATTCTGCAGCAGATCGTCGACCGTGACGGTTCCGGCTGGGACGCCGTCGCTAGGGACATCGGCTCCGGCGGTCCAGACAATCGCGTTCAGGATCAGCTTGCGGAACTGATTGTTGCCCCAGTTCACGTGGTTGTGACCGCCGGTGCAGCCAAATCCGCGACCACCGTCGTCGCGCTGAGTTGCCCAGGCCATGTGCTGCGGTTCTTTGTTCTTGATCGCGGTGCGAACGGCTGGGTTTCCGCTGTGTGGGCCATCGCCACGGGAAAGAGTCTCTTCGGTTGGCAGGTCGGTCAGAATCGGCTTGACCCCTTCCATTTTGTCGCGAAATCGCATGTGGTAGTACCATTCGTCGTTGGTCGCGAATGGCTTCACGCCGTGAGTGATGGCGTGATCGGGAAACTTCGAGTAGTGAGCGGTCCAGTGCGGATTGACCGACCAATCCGGCTCAAAATATCCACCGGTCCAGTCAAGAAACTTTGCCCCGGCTGGACCCTTGGTCGTTTCAACGCCGTAGTGGATGCAGACAATCCCGGTTCCCTTCGAAGTTAACGCGTTCAACTGGTCGAGGTGGGTGTTAAAGGGATGACCGCCCCCGCCATCGGAGTAAATCAAGATCGTGTTGGCAGAGGCCAGCTTCTCGTCGCTGGGCCAGCCCGCTTTTTGGAGCGAGTGGACTTCGGCTTCGACGGGCAGTCCGCTCGCATTCAGCAGGTTGGCCAGCAATGAGCAGCCGGACAGGTGGTCGTGTGCGCCAAAGCCGTGGCTGGGATTGCCGGCCAGCAACAGGATCTTCTTCTTCCCCGTGCTGCTGGTTGACGACGCTTCTGGTTTCAGTTGCTTGAGCTTGATATTGCGAAACTGAACCTTCATCGGTGGGCCCGCGTGCAACTGCAGGGCGAGCACACCCTTGGCACGGCGATCGGCCTTGTCTTCGTCCGTGACGATCGACGTGGTCACACCGTTGATCTTGTGGGTGAACGTGAATCCCTTGGCCGTGATGTGATACTCGTTCCAGTCTTCCTTCTTGATCTTCGTTTGGATCTCGTTCGTGTTGCCGATTTCCTTCACGACCTTGGGCTTATGGTCGTCGCCGATGACGGTTTCCTGGCCGCGCAAAGCCAGAATGCCGCGGAATCGCTCGCCGTAGTTGATTCCCGAATAAGTATCCCCAGCTTCGAAGTCGGCCTGATAGCCGCCGATGACCCACTTTTCGTTGGGGACTTCAAAGCTGCGATACTGAATGCCCGAGTTGCCCCCAATGATCTTGTATTCAAGCTTCAGTTCGAAGTCGGCGGTTTCGCCGCCGCGCCAGATGATGAATGTATTTCCCTTAGTGGGCTTGTCGGCCGTGGTCTGGCCGGTGATGGTTCCGTCTTCGACCTTCCAGAATTCAGGGTTCCCGTCCCATTTTTCCAAGGTCTTGCCGTCGAAAATCGATTCCCAGCCGTCCTGGGCGAAGGCCCCTGTGCTAAGGACAGCCAAGGCCATCAGCCACGCGGCTATCCCTGTTCCGTATCGCATGTTTTGCTCCTGTTGAATCTCGTTGCTGATCGTCGATGCGCCGTTTCGAAATGAACTGTGTCGCACGCGCGCTATTGGAACATATTAACGACTACCTTCGCAACGCTGGCGTCGCGCTTTGGAGTGCTCCAGCTCGACGGAGGTTTGGATTCAGTCAACAGAGGGTCAAATCAGAAAAAAGAAGAACTCGAATCACGGAGTCACGGAGAACACAGAGGAAGTGACAGCCGTGTGCTGACTGGCGCGAATGGGCTGTTCCTTATGTCTGTCGTCTGCTCGATTTGGTCCTGCCTTAATTTGAATTGGAACGAAAGCGGTGTCGAGCCACCGCACTCCAAAGTTTTGCTGACATCCGCATCAAGAATCTCGATGGACGGTTTCCATTGAAAATGCGGGGAGGCAGATGGCGACGTAGTCGGCTCCTTCGGAACCGGGAGTGCTGTAGCGGACCCATTCGCCGGCGTGTGTGATGATGGCTTGTCCAGCCGGGACGTCGATCACTCCGTCCTTGTGTTCGACCCGTAAGAGTCCCTTTAACACCAGTGTGTATTCGTCGAATTCAGGCGTCTGTCCGGGCTCGACCCAGCCGGAGGGGCTCGACATGTGAGCGACGCTGACGACATCGGTTTTTGAATTCACGCGACCGATGTATTCGCGAATCAGCTTGGGCTTGTTTCCGGCGGCGGTGATCTGAGTCGGTGCGGCGATCAATGTGGGCATCGTGGATCCTGAGATTTTGTGAGCGGCAATCGATCGCAACTTACTTGGTGGTATCCGTGGTCGTCGTCACCACGGGGACCAAGACTCGCGAGGCGTTCTGATGGTTGAGATAGATTGTATTCCGGGCGACCACTGTGCTTTCCGGGAAATCGATTGTCAGCGGCTCGCCCGTATTCGGGTTGGGTTCGTAGAATGGGGCACCGGTGCTGGCGATGGCGATGGTGATGCGAATCCGATGTCCGCGATTGAAGTTCTGACTCAGCCAGCCGACATCGAACGCGACTTTGCAGACTTCGTTGGGCTTCATGAAGACTTCGCGTTCGAATCCTTCTCGATAACGCGCCCGGCGGATGTAGTCCATGATCAAGATCGAGCGACCATCCGGATAGACATCGCTGACACGGACGATGAAGTCGGTATCGCGGGCATCGGACGAGACGTACAGTTCGGCCTGCACTTTGCCCGTCCACTCGACAGGCTCGCTAAGAACATCGGTCGTGAACGTCCGCACTTCAGGATGAGACTCATAATCTCGCGCATCTTTGGCGCCGGGGAAGGCGATCGTTGGGATGGGGGCCGGGCGTTGCGGGTCCGCCAGCCAGGTGACCGCGTCATCGGGGGACTCGGACGGTTTCGATCGCAGGGATTTATCGGCGTGCAGGTAGTAGGGAGTCGGCTTGGCAGCGATCGGCCAGTCCGTGGCGGTTCGCCAGACATTTCCCGGCGCGTCGGATTCGCCGATCGCTCCCATGACATAGTAGCGTACTGTCGGCTCGTTGGTGACACCGTTATCGACGTCCTTCAGGTAGTGGTCAAACCAGCGCAGCATGTGGGCGTCCATCGCGAACTTGGCGTTCTCGGGATACTCCATCTCGTTCGCTTTGTTGGTTTCCTTGAAGCGCCCGTGCAGCCAAGGACCGATCAACAATTGTTGCGTCCCGATCGAATTGGGACCGCCGCGATGCTGGCGACCGACATAACTGTCGACAGAGCCGACGCACATGAAGTCGTACCAGCTACCGACGGTAAAGCACGGAACATTCATCTTGTCGAAGTAACGCGTGCAGTCTTCGGCGGCCCAATAGCTGTCATTCGTGGGATGCTGAAACCACTCGGCCAGGAGTTCGCGGTTGTGTTCGGGAACGCGTGCAACTTTATCCATCGATTTGAATCGTTCGGGGCGTGTAATGCCGCCGATGCGGTAGCCTTCGTGATACAGACTGAGTCCCGTGTCGATCATGTATTGAGCGACCAGATGCGGCGGTTGCGTCACGGCCAGGAAATTCTGCGCGAAGCCAGCTTGAGAGCTGCCGAACGTGCCGACTTTGCCCGTCGACCAGGGTTGCTTGGCGAGCCATTCGACCAGGTCGTATCCGTCCTGCTGCTCGCCCCACGCGAGATGCCGGTATCCTCACCAGATTCCTTCGGACTGCTGCGATCCGCGGAAATTGGCCAGGACGGTCACATAGCCACCTCGAGCCAACTTGGCGAACGACTTTTGGGTACCGGGATCATTGCCGTTGGCATAGCGCTGCTCCAACAACACGGGCCAGGGGCCGCTGCCCGGAGGTGTGTAGATGAACGCGGACAGCTTGACGCCATCGCGCATCGGAATCATTTCGTGCGTCTCGGTCACGCCCCCCATGTCGACGGGTTCAGCCCCCAGCGCGAAGACGCTTGACGTCAGAACGAGCAACCCGACGATCCACGTCTTGTTCGAACTCATAGTGATCCTTTGAGATATTCTGGCCGACATTCCTCGCATCAGACAGCGCAGATCGTAATCATGGAATGGTGATGAAGAAACTCCACAGCAATAGTCTATTCATCACACGGCCCACATTCGCGGAGAGGAAGTGGCAATTGATGACCAAGGTCTTGTTCAAAGTCGCGTGCTTCCTGTTGATCCTGCAGCAAGCCGGGGCCGGCGCGAAAGCGGACGATGCTCTTCAATACGATCGGGACATTGCGCCGTTACTTAGACGCCACTGTGTAAAATGCCATGGGCCGACGAAACAGGAGGGGAAGCTCAACCTGGCCGCGCCCGGGGCGATCATCACAGGGGGCTCGGAGGGTGCTGCCGTGGTGCCTCACGATGTCGCGGCGAGCTTGCTCTGGAAGCGTGTCGATAGCGACGAGATGCCTCCCGAGCTTCCGCTCTCGGCGGACGAGAAGTCGCTGATTCGCCGCTGGATCCTGGCAGGGACGCCGGGCTTGAAACAGAGCAACGACGATGTGGCCGGTCACTGGGCATTTCAACGATTCCCGAAGACGATTCGCTCTCCAGTCAGTCGGAAAACTCCTTCGTCGCCGCTGGACGAGTTCATCCAGCAGAACCTGGAGACGGATGGCCTGACAATCTCGATCGAAGCTGATCGGGCCAGGCTCATTCGTCGAATCAGCTTTGATTTGACGGGTCTGCCACCCGAGCCTGAGGCGATTGCCGAGTTCCAATCGGACTCTCGCCCCGATGCCTACGAGCGAATGGTCGATCGGTATCTAGCATCGCCGCATTTTGGTGAACGGTTGGGAAAACTGTGGCTGGACGCGGCCGGGTATGCGGATTCGAACGGGTACTTCAATGCCGACAGTGACCGACCTCTGGCTTATCGATATCGCGACTATGTGGTTCGAGCCATTAACGCTGATTTACCTTTCGATCAGTTCGTTCGCGAACAGATTGCTGGTGACGAGATGGCGGAGGTCATCGCGAAAAATGGCGAGACCGCCGATCTGTCGATGTTGCTTCCCGCGGAGGCGCAGCGTCGAATCGGGTTGCTCGAAGCGACGCATTATTTGCGATGTGGACAGGACGGAACCGGTGAGAGTGACGGGAACGAGGACGAAGTTCGAGTCGACCGGTACACGGTCCTGGAAACGGCGATGCAGAACATCTCCACGGGGCTGTTGGGCCTGACCATTCAGTGCGCGAAGTGCCACGATCATAAATTCGAACCCTTGACTCAGCGTGACTACTACAGCTTTCAGGCCGTGTTGATACCGGCCTTCCCACCGGCGACCTGGACGAAACCCAATGATCGTTTCGTCTATGCCGCTATGCCCGGTGAACTGGAAGCCTGGCAGGCGAAAGTCGCGCAGGCGGATCACGAGATCGAACACCTGTCAGCGGAGGTGACGAAATGGGTTGCCGAGCATCGTCCGCGTGGAACGACCTTGTTCAAAGACGATTTTAACAAGGCGGCGGACGCGTTGGCAGCGAAGTGGAGCAGTACCGCTCCCGGCGATGATGCGCCGGGCGGGACCGAAGCGGTCAAGCTGAACAGCCGCGAAGCACCGGGAGCGATCGTTCTCGAGGGACAGTTGCACATCTTTGAAGGCGGGGTCGGCGGAGACAAGTGGCTGTCGACGCAGCAGGCATTTGATTGGACTCCGGACGTGACGGGGGCTTCGATTCAGGTGACGTTTGATCTGGTCGATCATCACATCGGCGACTCTGCGCCGGCCGAGCGAATCGGCTACTTTGTGGCGCTGCATGACTTCAATGACAATAGTGCTAAGCAAGGGGGGAACATCCTGATCGACGGCCACCCGTCAACGGGAAGTGCTGTGTTCATCGACTATCCCGGGACCGATTCACGGCAGGCGGGCACTCTGGGAACGACCGGATATGTCTCCGGTCGCAACTACGGCGTTCGCGTCACGAACAAAGGGGGTGGCAAATACTTGCTGCAGCATCTGGTTGATTGGCAGGTGGAAGATAAGCCGATCAAGCTGAGTGAAGCGGATCTTCCGGACGGCGGATTTGGCTTCGAGTTCTGTTGCGGCCGCAGTTTTGTCGTCGACAACATTTGTGTGGAATCATTCACTCCCAATGAGCAAGGAGACACGTTGGGTGATTTTGCGAAAGAGCTCAAGACGCAGCGGGCATCGTTAGATGAAGCTCAAAAACGCCGCAACGCCATCGGATCGGAACGGCCTGGTCGCATCGCCTGGACGACCGACGTTGTCGATGCTCCCGAAGTCCATGTTCTGCAGCGGGGCGACTATAAATCACCGGGAGAACTCGTTGGTCCCAGTGGGTTTGAGATTCTGGGGAAGTCATTGGCTGTTTCTGCGATGCCCATTGCGCGCGGGAGTGGCCGCCGGTTGCGGTTTGCAAACGGCATCACCGAGCCCGAATCACCTGCTGCGGCGCTGTTGGCTCGGGTACAGGCGAATCGACTCTGGCAGCATCACTTCGGACGAGGTCTCGTTCAGACCACGGATAATTTCGGATTAAGCGGGTCGCCCCCGACTCATCCCGAACTCTTGAATTGGCTCGCCCTTGAATTTGCACGATCGAATTGGAGTGCGAAACGAGTGCATCGCCTGATTGTTCAATCGGCGGCCTATCGCCAACAGAGTCGTGCTGACGAGCCGCGATTGACGTTGGATCCGGATTCGTCGCGGTTGTCGCGATTTCCTGTTCGCCGCCTGGATGCGGAAGCGATCCGTGATTCTTTGCTGGTGGCGGCGGGAGATTTCGATGATCGCATGTGCGGAGCTTACGTTCCGACGCAGCGAGCAGGGTCGGGCGAGACGGTCGTTCCGGAAGACAACCCCGGTGCCGGGCGGCGATCCGTCTACCTGCAGCAGAAGCGGACGCAGGTTCACACGCTACTGCAAGTTTTCGATGCCCCAAGCATTGTGTTCAACAGCACGCGTCGGCCTCGATCGACCATGCCCTTGCAGTCACTGAGCCTCTTGAATTCGGAGTTCGTGCTGAAGAGATCACAGAGTCTGGCCGGTCGACTTCAGCATGAGGCGGCCAGCGAATCGGATCGAATTCAGAGACTGTTCTTGATCACCACGGGTCAAGTGGCGACAGAACCGCAGATCTCGTCTGCGACCCGGTTCCTGCACGATCAAACGGCAGAGTACCGAATGCAAGAAGGGGGAGAGCAGCGGGCCTGGTGCGATCTCAGTCAGACGCTACTGATTGGCAACGCGGCGCTGTATCTGGAGTAACCGACTCGGATCAAACGCATGAGAGGGCTTGCCACAGACATCGCACCTCCGTCACTTAATCTGCGAGCAAAATCTCGCACGGTCTAGAAACTCGTCAGTCAACCGGTCGGCCGTCCCTAGCGGGACTTATGCCGTGTTCAATCCGTGGCTGGAACTCTGTTTGTCTCCAGCATCATCCATGGCACTTTACGGTAATGCGGCGGCGTTTCCCGGCACGCCGAAGTACTGATGCAAGAAGTCTCGTCGATCCCCTTCGTGGCGGACGAATTGCACCAGCGAGAGCAACTTCATCTGATCGCGACGCAGCTTCGTCGCCAGTCGTTCGGCATCGAGCAGCTCGGGGGGCATGGGACCGGTGACTTCCAGATTCATCGGCTCCCAAGTCCCTTCGATGGCTCCGTAACGTTCGAGCATCGCCAGAGACGATTCCAAGCGATGATCGTGCTTTTGCTTAGCGTGCAGCTTTTCTCGCAGCCACTCATACCCGAAGGAGCGCAGTTGTTCCCGCTCGTGTGCCAACAGGTCATACACTCGCTCGTAGAATCCTGCGTCGGGATTGCTCCAGCGAATGAACTCCATCCGCGTCGCCAGATCGGCTTCTTCGTAGAGGAGGACGCAGTCTGACGGCCGTCCGTCGCGGCCCGCTCGCCCGATCTCCTGATACCACGATTCCATCGAACCGGGGATCTCGGCGTGGATGACGAACCGAATATCTTCCTTGTCGATCCCCATGCCGAAAGCGTTCGTCGCCAGAACCAGCGGGCAGTGTCCATCCATGAACTCGTTCTGGATTCGTCGACGCTGCTGCCGGTCGAGATCTCCGTGATAGCAAACGTGTGGGATCCGCTGCAAACGCAGCAAATCGCTGAACCGTTCCAAGGTCCGGATGAGGGTGAAATAAACGATCCCGCTACCAGTCGAGCCCGCGTGCCGATTTCTGATCGCAACGATCTGCTCGAGTTTCTCTTGATCACCCCAGACTTCCTGCACCGCCAGATGCAAGTTGGGTCGATCGATCCCTTCATGGAAGGTCACGGTGTCGGCGGGCAGTCCCAATTGGCGGATAATGTCGGCCTGAACTTCGACCGTTGCTGTGGCCGTCAAAGCAAGTGTCGTCGGGTCGCCGATCAGGCTACGAAACTCACGCAGGCGAGTGTAATCCGGCCGAAAGTCATGCCCCCATTCGCTGATGCAGTGCGCTTCGTCCACGGCCAGCAACCGGACACTTCGCTTCGAAATCGCGTCGAGAAACTCTGGCTTGCGGAACCGTTCCGGCGTGACGTATAGCAGTCGATAGCGGCCCGCGGCCAGTTTCTTGTAGCGTTGCTCGCGATCCTCGCGAGACAGCGACGAGTTGATGAAGGCCGCATCGATCTGCCGTGATCGCAGTGAATCGACCTGGTCCTTCATCAGCGCAATCAGCGGTGAGAGGATCAGCGTCAGCGGAACCTTTGTGTCGCCGGTGGTTCCGCTTGATTCATACAACAACGCGGGAATCTGATAGCACAGCGATTTGCCGCCGCCGGTGGGCATAATCACCAGCGAATGCCCGCCCGCCATCGTTCGTCGGACGATCGCTTCCTGCCTGCCGCGGAAGGAGTCGTGCCCGAAATGCTGTCGAAGTGCTTCCTGTGGTTCCATCGACTTCGTTGAAATTCGGAGGAAATAGGACTGATGCGACCGATGAGACACATAGGTCGCTATGTGAAAGTCGCAAGTTCATCTGACGCGCGGGGCGATGCCCACGCGGTTAAACGAGGCTGTGTCGCCAGCGGACCGCTACCAGCGGAACAGACCGGTACCCCATGTCAGACCGGCTCCGAATCCGCTCATGAGCAGGGTATCGCCTCGTTCGAGCCGTCCTGATTGAATCGCTTCGTCCAGGGCGATCGGAATCGATCCCGCCGAAGTATTGCCATAGTCCTGCAGGTTGTTGAACAACTTGTGCGGCGGAATGGCCATCTGTTCCGCAACATTGTTGATAATGCGGATATTGGCCTGATGCAGCACGTACAAAGCCACGTCATGCACCGACATGCCCGACTTCCGCAGCACCAGTTCCATGCTATCAGTGACGGCTCTCACCGCCCACTTGAAGACGCTGCGCCCGTCCATCTGCAGATAGTGGCGTCCGGCGTCCAGATCCTCATGCGTCATTGGATGTCGCGAGCCGCCGGCAGGACGATCGAGCATCGATCCGCCGCCACCATCGGATCCCAACTGATAACAGACCAGGCCTTGATGTGAATCTCCCTTGGCCAACAGCACAGCTCCGGCGCCGTCACCAAACAGGGGAGCCACTTTCATATCCAGCGGATTCACGATCCGACTGTTGCAGTCACCACCAATGACCAGTGCCAGCCTGCTGTTGCCCGTGGCAACAAATTGAGCGGCCGTGGTCAGGGCATAGACAAAGCCCGAACAGGCGGCATGCACGTCCATCGCGGGCGCATCGAGCCCCAAGGCTTGCTGAACCAGATTCGCCGTCGTGGGACAGTGGAAGTCGGGCGTGAAAGTGCCGACGACAACCAGATCGATGTCCCGAGCCGACACGGATGCGTTACGCATCGCGCGTCGAGCTGCTTCAATGCACAAATCGCTCGTGGCCTGTCCCTCGACGGCATGGCGACGCGTCAGGATTCCAGTTCGTTGCTCGATCCACGCGGGGTCGTAGCCATAGCGTGCCTGAAGGTCGGCGTTCGTGACAACGTTATCTGGCAGGTAAGAACCGGTGCCGACGATTTGCACACCCAGCAAAGAGCGGGTGCGACGACTCCAACCGCTGGAGGGTTCCAGCACGGCATCAGCCCGGTTAGGCATGTTCAACGTCATTCCGCGAGCAACCTCCGGGTCGTCGATGGATGATCCAATCCTTGGATGTTAACTACCAAACCAGCTGGCGATCGGACGCCGAAGACGTCAACAACCTGCACAGGTGATTTAACAACATCCATGTTTTCGGAAATCCATCTACACCAAAACGGCGACTGGGCTGAGACCAAACGTCAACGCAACGCAACGTCAGCGAAGAAATCTCATCGCCTTACCGACAACCACTATACCGGTGTTGCTCGCCGCAAACTAGCGAAGTCCGGCCCCTTCTCGCGGCAACCCAAGGGATAGTAGGGATTAATGGATTCGGGCAGTTTCGGCAAGATATGTTATGCGACGGCTCTTCGGACGTTCGTCGTGACTGAGGTCAGTCTGAGCGGGAATGTTGGGGGAGAAAACACCGATCAACCCCTGAACTATCTCTGCAGAGCCGGCGGGTCACTGGTCACGTCACACCAGAAATGGTAGATGAATTCGGTCTTCGCCAGTTCAAATCCGCATTTGAGATACAAGCGTCGAGCAGGTTGATTTGCCGATTGAGTGGTGACTTGGATCTGATGGATCCCTCTTTCGCAGCACCATGTTACGGCGGCGCGGACGAGTGCTTCTCCAAATCCTCTGCCTCGGAATTCTTCCGCGACGGCAACGAGTCCGATGCTGACGTAGCCGTCCTTCTGCACAATGGTGGCCATGCCGGCGACGCGGTTCGCTTGAGGGATCACGAGCACATCATCCGCATGCGTTTTATCGAGAGCGCGCAGGATCCACTCTTCTAACAGAGCTCGTGCTTTGTCTGGGGGAAACCGGGGGTCGACGACAAAGCGCGAATAGATCCCGCTATCCACGGCCAACTGCTTGAGATCGTCGATCGACATGCCGTCTCGGTAGGATTGCACCAGACCGGTCTGCGGAGGATCGATCTTCGATGTATTGCTCACCTTTGCAGAGAACGTCAGCTTTTCGTCGAATACTCGGCCCCCCAGTTGGAGTGCCTCCCTGCGAACGTCCTCGGAAGGATGATCTGCCGCCCAATAGGCCAAAGGGATCTGCCGAGTCTTCATCAAACCAAGAGCTTCGCGCAGTTCATAAATCGAGGCGGCTGGGTTGGTGATTTTGGCAATCGGAAAGCCAAAAAAACGGGTGTCCCAATCCAATCGTTCAAGAAGCTCCATGCTGTCGTCTCCTTCGTTCAGAACCGCCCAGATCTGGAGTCTGCTTTTTCAGCTGGTCTGACTGGCTTCACGATCCACTGCAACGGGGAAATGTATCAAGTTTTGGATGGCATTCATGCCGAATGCTGCAGCTTTTTCAGCGGCCTTGTGCATGCCCCCAGCGATAGAGAGATGCGAACAAAAAAGAGACAATTCAGATTTCCAACGATCGTAGTGTACACAGGAAACAATCGGCTGAATTCTATCATGCCGCTAAAAGATCTGCCCGCGTCGGTCGATGCGACGTCGATGTGACCGACGCAATGGGCCACCATTCGGAAATCCAATTCGAGAGAGCCTGATTGGAGCGTCGCGAGCGATAGGACGATCGCATTCGGCGTTGAGACGGGCTCGTCATAAAGCCTCGTCTGCTTGTGATGGGCGACAGGTTCTCGCGAGAACCGACCTCTTGGTTGACAGGAAGGTCTTATCGGTCACTATACGCGGGCGATTTTGGTCAACCTTGCAAGGACGGCACTCGATGCGAACTCTGTTTGGAACAGTCAACGAAATAAAAGACTTGGGTGCAGTGGCAGAACATTGTCCGAATTGCAACGCTCTCAGATGTTGCCTGTTGAGAATTGTGATTCAGGGTCATTACATTTGCTTCGCGAAAATTACGGACCCGTTGCGACAAAGCTCCTGCCTGTGTACGGATTGTCTAACGCCATTCCCGGGAAAGCCTCGCTGGAACTACGCGGAAGTTGTACCGCTACGGGACGCCCGCGGGATGGATCTGAACGAGCTCCTGACGAAAACCAATCCGATTTTGGCAGATCGAATTCGTCTCAAAGAGACGATTGGGGAGCTTGGTGGCGATAAACGATTTGCGGTCGCTTATGAAAACGTCGAAGGAATGCGGCCGGGGAAGCTTCATTCGGATCTGTTGCAGAAGTTGCTCGAATGGCCTCAGTTGAGTGAGTCGCAACGGGACGATTTGGAAGAGCAGATCGGGTCGCTGTCGCGAGCCTGGCGATTTGCGAGCCAGATGGCGATTGGATTTCCTAAGTCGTCGGGATCGCCGACATTTTTCATGTCGGCGCCGATCTTTGGTCTGATTTTGATCTGCATGCTCGTGACTCGCAGTTGGATCTGGGGAGGACTCGCCTTAGCGGGGAGTGTGGTTGTGGCCGCGGCTCTCGAATCCACCTTGCTCAACCGATCTATCCGTAAATGGACGCTGCAAGTGTTGGTTCCAGAGGCTCAAAAAGCTAATGTCCCGCTGGATCGCTTTGCCGTCGTGGTTGACGACATTCCAAGTAGCAAACGGGGAATGACGGAAGACCTGTGGCCCATGAAAGACCAACTCGAGAACATCCGCGAGACATTGATGGCAAAATCGATACGACAGGGTACTACAACTCCAGAGATGCGTTGATGTTTGGAGTCATCGTATCTTTGGATTACCGGAAACAAGCCGGAAGCATTTGCCTAGCGAGTTCCCGATGCTCATCGGTCCAGAACACCGACACGTTCGCTCTGGTATTTCCTTCGTCGAGTTGAGCTTGCGCTCGCAAGTCGCGGCGCGATCTAGAGCGTGTCACCACCTTCGACGATCTTTTCGACGATGTATCTAGGGCGGCGGCGAGTCTCTTCGAGGTTGCGCCATAGGTATTCGCCAAGCACGCCGATCATCATCATTTGCACACCCGAGACAATCAGGATGACGACCATCAATGACGACCAACCTTCGACTCGGAATTGAAAAATCAACTTGCCAATGACGATTCCAATCGCGTACAGCAACCCGAAAAAGCTGACGAGAATTCCCAGCAGCGAACAGGCTCGCACAGGCGTATAAGAAAACGCGACAAATCCATCGATGAAGTACTTGATCTTCTTGAACAACGTCCACATCGACGTGCCGTATTTGGCGTCGCGGTCTCGTCGTCGGTAGTAGACGACTTCCGGCTCAAAGCCAAGCCAGAGGATGAGTCCCATCAGATAGACGTTGCTCTCTTGAATCGAATTGATCAGCTTGACGGCCTGGCCATCCAACAGGAAAAAATCGAAGCCTTCCTTGGGCATGGTCTTGATCGCGAACCGACGGAATAACGCATAGAACGTATTCGCCAGCAGGCTCGTCAGGAGCGAGTCATCGCGGCCATTCCGTGCGGCCAGAACGATCTTACTACCGCGTCTCCACGCGACCAGCATCTCATCGATCAGTTCGGGCGGGTCTTGCAGATCGGCAGCGATGCAGGCGACGGCATCGCCTTTCGCGTGGCCCAGTCCCGCGGCGAAGGCGGCATTCGAACCGAAATTCCTCGAAAGCTTGATCACTCGCATGCGCGGTTCGCGGCGGCCCAGAGCGCACAGGACTTCATACGACGCATCGCGAGAACCATCGTCGACGAAGACGAACTCGAAGTCTTCCAGCGGATTTCGAGAGGCAAGGCTTTGAAACTGCGTCAGCAAATCGGGCAAGCTGGTTGCATTGTGATAGACGGGGACAACGATCGAAACAGTCCGTCGTGGAGTAAGTTCGTCGGTCATGGATTGCGCTCACTGGCAAGTTTGCGTTTCGCGTCAAGAACCGGGGACGGGCTTCGCGAGGACTCTGTGACTGGCGATTGCAAATTCGCCCCCGGGGTGGTGCTTGATCCGGGAGCATGATCCTTCTGGATCTCAAATACGATCAGCCCCCCTTGATGGCGAAAGTATGGCAAGACGCCGGCCACGCGATCTGACAGTCCCATCACCAGATTCGAGAGAGAATGTCCCAGCAGATTGAACAAGTGCGGGGGCAGGAAAACGATTGAGCGTTCCGACAATTTCGCATGACGTTCGGCCGTCCATGCTCGCAGCATTTGTCGAGAAATCAGTGGTTCGGCACCCGCTTCTTCCGTCCAGAGCGGCTTCACCTTCATCATCAGATCGAACAGGCCGCGAAAGATCGATTGGTTATTCTCGGACCCGAAAAAGATCCCACCGGGTTTGAGGATGTCGATGATTCGCGCGGTGCTCAGACCCGGATCCGGCAAGTGATGCAGAACTCCATAGGTCATTGCATAGTCGAAGCTGTTGTCAGTGAACGGCAGCATGTTGCCATCCCCAACCAGAAACGAAGTCGAGGCCAGTGAGCCTTCAACACGCGACCGTTCGATCGCTTGCCGCACCAGTTTTTTGGAAATGTCAAAGCCGACGACCGTCATTTGCTGGAAGCCGACCCAGGAATACGAGGCTCGACCATTGGCACAGCCAACATCGAGTAGCCAGGTTCCGGGAGAGACTTGAGCTTTCCAGCGTTGAAAGGTCTGGCGATCCGCAGCCGTCCAAAAGGGTGTCAGGGCGTAGTCGTGATACGTCTGCTCCTGGTTGTCGGCGTACCAATCGAAATGCTCACGTTGCTTGAGTTGCGCGCCGACTGTGGCGTCTGCTTCATTGGAGCTCAAGGTAAAGGAAACGCCGAATTCATTCATCGGTCCGCGAAAACGTTCGCTGAACCGACGACATTCCTCGGGATTTAGCAGCGATGGCGAAACCAGTTCGAGGAGATCATCTTCGATTGGATAGATGGCGCAGCATTGAGGACACTGGACGATCCCATTGCGGATATGTCCCTCGTCTCCGTCGTCGAACACATGTGCCGACAATATCGCATCGGACTGCCCGCAAGTCGGACAGATCAGTTTTGGAACGAGGCTTTTCAGCACGGTGTCGACTCAAGACTACTCGGAATTGGCAACAATCAAGCGTGAGACGCTTCACGCTTCCGTCTTTCGAGATCGTCAGAAATGCCAACGTTACCTTGTGTGGATCGCGGACGAAAGCAAACCAAGTAAATAGCGGCGGAGGCGACCAAAACAATGGCACCCTGCCACAGGTACATCTCGTCGCTCATATAGGGACCGAAGGTCATCATAAAGCGCTGGTCTGGCCAAGCAAAAGCATTGCCGACCATCGGTCCAGCGTTGATCGTCAACCAGCACTTGCTGAAGACGAGACTCAATATGGCTAGAAACGCGTATTGCCGGGTGGTCCAACGCTGCGGTTCCGTCGCCTTAACCACAAAGGCCACGAAGGCTGGCAGAAAATTGATCACGTGACGCGATTCGGAGTCCATTCCCAGGGAGATGCCGAACAACAGGATCAGGGTCAGTCCCAGACCTGTTTCACGAATCTGTTGGCTCGTCGGTTTCCACAAGAACATCCCCAGGATGATACAGGGACCGTAATAAAGGATTTGAGCCAGGAGAAATACTCCCGGTTTGGCGATCGTCCAAAGTCCAATGAGGAGCAGATACGTTTGGGGAGCGAGAATGGAGGGCTTGGTAGCCCATGTCGCTTGAATGAATTTGACTGCGATGGCGAATCCAAGCACGAGCAGGGCGTTCGTCCAAAATGAAAACTGAAAGCACTTTTGAATGTCGTGTTGCCAGTTCCAATCGAGCAAGCGGGACACCACTTGGAACAGAAACACGGCTGCCACAGCAACGCTTAACCAGATGACGGACCGCATAGGCGTGACGCCAGACCAGACCGTGGTAGGCAGGAGCTTGATGATTCCGATATCGAGCATGACAAGATAGTAGGCGGCCAATCCGGCGACCACCGAGTTCAGGTGCCAGGTCGCTTTCGTCAGGTGACTGCTTCGCCCAGGTTCTCGTGGAAACAGGGCCAACAACACTCCCTGGCCCAGCAACGTTGGCCAGGTGAACGCACCAATCCCCGCTAACATCAGCAGAGGAATTCGATGCGATTCCAGGTAACAAACGAGCATCGCCCCGCCGATCGCCATGGCGGGGATGTCGGTCAGCACTGGATAGTACGTTCCATTTTTTGAGACCGCATAGTTGAGAAAGAGGCCGCAGAATCCCAACCAGACGCCTCCCGAACTGAGCTTCAGTTCACGAGCGATGCGGTTCCAGCACCACGCCAGAAGAGTGACGCAGATGATGTTGAGCGCGCCGAAACCATGAATGATGTTCGCGTCGGAAAGGCTTAGACCGAACAGTCTCAGGCCATAGTGAACGAGAAACGGAGGTGCGATGCGCTGAACACGATAGGCGTCGATCGAATTCACGTACGCCTCGCGATAGAAGTCTCTGGCCAATTCGCCGTACGTTACACCGTCCCAGCCGAAGCCTCCGCCAATAGATATCTTTTCCGCCAGCACGTAGCCCAGTGTTCCGACAAGAAAGGCCGCGAGGATGACCAATCGATCTTGCGTGAAGCAGTTCGGTATCAAGCGGAGGCGAGGCTCAGTCATCATGCTTAGGGCTACCGATGGCTGAGACTATGACGAACGAACGGCTGCGGAATCGGTTGTCGAGTTTGCGTCAAGCAACGGTCGGGTCGGCGATGGGCCAGTTGAATTGCGCAACAGCACTTGATTCATCAGTACCGCACAAACAATCGCGGTGGCCAATTGCCAGAGGTACGATTGATCGGTCATGAAAGAACCAATGCTCATCCAGAAATATTGATCGGGATACAGGTTGCCGTTGTCGAGAAAGGGACCGCCGATCGTGAGCCAGAATTTGCTGGCCAGGACCGAAATTATCGTCAAGAACCACAGTTGATTCTGCGACCAATCCAATCGATCGATCACCTGGACGACGAAGGGGACGAGGAGCGGCAACAAGTAGATGATGTGTCGCGATTCGGCATCGAGCGAGTGGCAAATGCCAATCGCGATCACCAGGGTCAGCCCGATTCCATTCTGTCGATGAATTTGACGACAGACTGCTGGCCAATGGAACGCGGCCAAAAGCCAGAATGGCCCGTAGTAGACAAGATGCGACAAGTAGTACAAGCCAGGCTTCGCCACGGCCGTAATGCCGACGACAAAACAATAGACGTTGAAACCGAAATAGCCGGGCCGACTCGATATGCAGCCTTGGACGAATTTTACTCCCACCACGAGAAGCAAAGTTCCGATCGTCCAGCGAATTTGAGACCACGTCACCGATCGCGGCAGGCGATAGAGCCGGCCATCATTCAGGAGTGGCCTTAATGCGAGGAACACGTATCCGATCGTGACGACAATACTCAGCCCCAGGACGGACCGAATCGGAAATAAGCCGCCAAACAGCGGAATTCGGATCCGGTTGCACGCATAGAGTGACCAGACTGTGATATAGAACGCAGCCAGTCCTGCCAGAACGATGTCAATTCGCCATAGCACGGCCAGTTGCTGCGAGAAACTCTTGCCAGAGTCTGGGATCGGATCTGTTTCACGGGGAAACAAGAGCAGGATCGCGCCGACGTAGAGATGTGTCGGCCAGAGAAACGCGCCGACGATTGTGGCGATCACCAAGCCGAATCGTCGCCCCGTCAGATAGCAATAGGCCATTGCCGAGGCACTCGCATAGCCCTCCATATCGATCAGGATGGGATAGTAGCCGCTCAATTTGAGGACAGCAAAATTCAAGATCAAGCCGACAAACCCCAGCCATTTTCCGCGGCCGGAGATCTGCAGATGATTTGCGGTCAAGCACCAGAAATGGGCCACCAACATGATCGACAGGATGTTAATTGCAGCGAAGCCGCGCAAGGTATTTCGAATTGACGCACGTACTCGCAACAGCCGAAAACCGTAGTGCAAAACGCATGAGGGGAGGATGCGCTGAATTCGATAGGCGTCGATTCCGACATCCTGGATTTCATGAGGGAAATCTTTTACCCAACTCCAATAGATTTCGCCGTCCCAGCCAAGCCCATCGCGCATGGCGACTCGTTCGCCGAACTGGAACGAAGACCAGGCCAGAAATCCGGCCAACGCGACCAGCCAGAAATCGAACGAACATCGCTTGAGATATTGCCGGAAACAGCGCAAGAGAACATTGAGCCCGTCGATCGCGGGTAAGGTCTTTTCAGAGTGAGACGAATTCGAATCCATAGCAATTCTAGATGAGCATTCACGATGTTTGGATTTGGTTTGAATCCCGCGGTCCAACCGTCAACTTGATGGACGTGACTTCGACCGATGCCACGGCCATGTCGAAGACTCCAAGACCGTGGCACCCTACGCCGTTAACCCTTTTATCATTTCGTGAAAGAAGTCTCGATGTAACAAGGAGTTTCGATCATTCTTTCAATAACCACAAAGAAGGAAGGATCGAACCCTGTCCCCGAAAGGAATCGGGATGTTACATCGAGAC